>JBGCFC010000035.1:0-76592 GCA_045106715.1 Sandaracinaceae bacterium | reverse complement strand
CCGACCATCAGCAGGATCACCAGCACCACGAGGAGCGTGATGAGGGTGGGGATGATGAGCTGGAGCTCCATCAGGATCGCGAAGATCCACGAGAGCACCACGATCACGCCGCCGACGATGTACTTGACCATAGTTTGTTCGTTCGAGAGCGCGTTTCTTCAAACCCCGAAGATGCGGCGGTCCAGGATAGCGCCGTTGCCGAGCGGACTCACGGATGCGTCTTCAGGTCGGCGCAGATCGCGTTCACGGGATCTCAGCCGCCGGGTACGCGAGGTCGTGCAGGGCTTCGGCGGCGTCGAGCATTCCGGGGCCGGGTGAGTCCAGGAGATCCCCCGGCAGCTCCAGCACTCCGTCGGGGCACGCGGACAGACGCCGGAGGACCGCGTGATCGCAGAGCGCGTGTCGGCCTCCCTCCCGCGTGACGATGCGGGGTGGGTCGATCTGCAGGAGCTCCTCCGCGCCGTACTGCGGCCAGCCGGTGCGCTCGCCGGAGACGTCACGCAGCCCCGCCGCTTCGAGGATGTCCCGATATGACGTGCCGCGCGCGCCGCCGTAGAAGCGGTCTGCGTAGACCGACACATAGAGCGCGCCGAGACGCTCATCGTACGGCAATCCGAGCGCGACCGCGTCGAGCCGGCGCCTCAGCCGTCGTGCGTAGACCGCGCCCTCGGCCTCCGCGCCGCAGAGGGCCGCGACCTGTCGGATGTCCTCGAACAAGCTGGCGCGGCCGTCGAGCGTGCCGAGATCGACCACCGTCAGCCCGGCCTCCTCGAGCCGGGCGACGCGGCGTGGATCGCCGACGTTGTGCGTCAACACGAGGTCGGGCGAGAGCGCGACGATGCGCTCCAGCCGGTCGAGAGAGTCGATGGTCTCGAACCCGACGAAACGCGCGGCGAACGAGCCCTCGGCGCTCTGGCCCGTCACGGCCACGATGTCCTCACGCGCGCAGAGTTCGAGCAGGAGACGGTCCGCGACCGTGCTCGCGGAGACGATGCGACGGTACTCCGTCCGGGCCGCGTGCTCCGTGGCGGACGGAGCCGCGCGCCCCTCGTAGGCCCAGAGGGCGGAGAGGATGAGCGCCATGCCGAGCGCGGCCACGTTGGCCACCGTGACCCGGTTCATGACCCTCGCTCCGGCAGGCGGAACCCCAGCGCGCCGCCTTCGACCAGCGCCACCCCGTACACCCGCTCGATCCGAGCCGCCGACACCACTTCCTCGCTGGGTCCCGCCGCCTCGACCCTGCCCTCCACCAGCATCACCGCGCGGTCCGTCGAGCGCGCCGCGTCAAGCTCGTGCAGCACGACCACCACCGTGTACCCGTCAGCCGCCAGCTCCCGGAGCAGCGCGTGCAGCGAGAGCGCCTGCCGGACGTCGAGGGCGGCCGTCGGCTCATCCAGCAAGACGACCCGCGCCTCGGTGGCGAGCGCGCGCGCGACGAGAACCCTCCGCTGCTCTCCCGCGCTCAGGCGGTCGAAGCGGCGGCTGGCCAGCGCCTCGACGTCTGTGCGTCGCATCGCGGAGGCCAACGCGGCACGGTCGGCGCCCGAGCGGCGTGACAGCCCGCCCGTGTGCGCATAGCGGCCCTGCGCGACCACCGCGGCGACGTCGAGCCCCACCGAGAGGCGCGTCTGCTGCGGAACATAGCTGACCCGGTGCGCGCGCTCCCGGGCTGACATCGCGGCGAGCGGTGCGCCGTCGAGGGTGACTTGCCCATCGAACGCGAGCACACCGGCGAGCGCCTTCAGCAGCGTGGACTTGCCCGCGCCGTTCGGGCCGAGGATCGCCGTGACCGACGCGGGCGAGGCGTCGAAGTCCACCGACGACAACACCGTCCGGGCGCCGCGCTGCACTGAGACTGCCCGTGCAGAGAGCTCACCGGCCATCGTCACTCCGGTAGCCCCGCACGAGCAGCAGCATGAACAGGGGCGCGCCGATGAGCCCTGTGACCACCCCGAGAGGCACCTCTGCGCGCGTCGGCAGCACCCGGGCGAGCACATCGCAGAACGTCAGGAAGGCGCCGCCGGCGATCGCCGATGCGGGCACGAGGCGCCGGTGCGTATGGCCGACCAGCGGCCGGAGCGCGTGTGGAATGACGAGTCCGACGAACGCGAGGTTGCCGCCCAACGCGACCGCGGCGCTCGTGAGCACGGCGACCCACACGACCGTCCAACGCCGCGTCTGCGCCACGTCGACGCCGAGGCTGGCGGCCTCTTCTTCGCCGGACAGCAAGACGTCGAGCGGTCGGCCGAACAGATAGGCCGCCCCCGTCCCGATCACCACCAAGGGAAGCGCCAGACGCACGTGCACCCACCCCACCCCGCCCAGGCCGCCGAGTGTGAACGAGACCACCGCGCGCCCGAGCTCGTGCTGCTCCTGCGCCAGCGTGGTGAGGAAGCTGCCGATGGCGAGGAAGAGCGACGTCAGCGCGAAGCCGGTGAGGAGAAGCACAAACAGGTCTGCGCCCCGCCGCACGAAGATGAGCAGAACGAGCAGGCTGCCAAGCGCACCGAGCAGACACCCGAGTGGCAGCAGCAACTCGCTCGGGACCCAGGGCAGCAACCCCGCCGACGCGAGCGCGCCGTGCCCGAGCAACACCGACTGGCCTCCGAGGCTCGCGCCAGCCGTCGTCCCGAGGATCGACGGGCTGGCGAGCGGATTGCGGAACAGGCCCTGCACCACCACGCCGCCCACCGAGAGCGCGGCCCCCGCGAGCAACGCGCCCGCGACTCGGGCGGCGCGCAGGCTCAGGTAGACGTCCCGCAGCGCCGGGTCGTCCAGGCTCCCCGGGCCCACCACGACACCGACCAACGCCGCGCTCGCCGCGAGCAGGACGAGCGCGGGAAGTACGACGGCGGGTCTTTCGAATCGGTGGTTCACGGGCGTGAGTCGCCTCCGGAGGGGCGTGCAGCCCGAGCCGTGTAAACGCGTCCCGAGGCCTTTCGGCGAAGCGCTCCGCACCGTAGCAGGGCAGGTCCAGGATCACGACGTCATGTCTCTGTGCGCGTGGTTCTCCGCGATCCGCATCGCGACCTCCGCCTCAGCCATCTCGTCGTCGTGGACCGATACCTGGGCCGCGAGATGGCTGCGTGGCGGGGACTCAGGACTGTCGCCAGTGCCGAAAGACTGTCGCGGCAGGCCCTCACCGCGCTGAACCGGCGGGACAATGCTCAGGCGTCGGCGTTGGCCCAGCGTTCCGTCACCGTCGATCGGACCAATGTGCTCGGCTGGCTCGTGCTTGGTGCTGCGCGGGGCGAACTTCGCGACAGGACATCTCGCGCAGCATGCGAAAACTGCGTGAGGCATGGCGTCGGACCTCGGGTCAGCGAGTGTCGCTTGATGCTGCGATAGAGGGGCGAGCCCTAGCGCGCCCCCACGCTCGCTTCCACTACGCCCTCGAACACCTCGTTGAGTTGGTCACGGACTTCGGGGAGGTCGTCCTCGACGACCGCGGGGAAGTCATCGAAAGCGAGGCGCGCACGACGAGCTAGTACCCCCGACCGCAAATTCGTTCCGGGTTTGCGCCGGCCCTCGACTCAGATCTCGAACCCCGCCGCTTCTCGACGATGCGCTGCATCGCCTCGTCACGTCAGAGGTCGACCTCGAAGCCGATGGCTCGCCGGCATTCCGGAACGGACTCGCATCGGGCGAGTGAGCGTCGCGTCGTGGGAGTCCCGGAGCTACGCGGCTCGAAGCAGGCTGACCCGCACCGAGCCCTCGTCGAAGCACAGAGTGGCCTCCCCCAAACACCGGTGACCGCGGTCTTCCGGGGTGGCGTCGTACCGGATCGGGGTGATGTCGTACGCCGTGTCGGGGTCGATGTCGCCCATCAGGCGCCCTCCGATGATGTTCGCCAGCTCTGCCATCGCCTCCGCCATCGCCTCTTCGTCGCCTTCACGGTCGACCATCAACTCGAGCGCTTCGGTGAGGGAGAATCCCGATGCTTCCACCACGAGTTGAGCCCCCGCGTAGGGCCCCTGTCCGCTCGGCCCATCGAAGCGCACGCCTGCGTGGCGCTCGAACGTCGAATCCTGGGCGGCCTCGTCGGTCGCTGGATCCGCCACGAGGAAACACATCATCTCGAACGTCTCCACCGACGTTGCCCACATCGAGCTATCAATGTCCACGGATACCCCCTAGCGCTGAGATCACCGCGTCCGCGAGGACTTCGGCGGTGAAAGGCTTCTGAACGAACGCCGCTCCCATTGCGGCCATGTCATTGCGTCGAGCACGGCTGCTGTCGGAGGACACGACCACAGTTGGGAGGTCGGTCAACTCGCTCGACTCTCGCATCCGGCGGAGGCACTCCACGCCGTTCATCACCGGCATGTTCACATCAAGAAGGAGAAGGTCGACCTCGCCGGAACCCAGCACGTCGAGTGCTTCCTTGCCATTAGCTACTTCCACGACCGATTGAATGGACAGGCCAGTCATGGACAGTACGCGCGAGATCATTTTTCGCATTGACATGCTGTCATCCGCCACAACTACACGTAGACTCATCTCGAAATACTCACAGTGAATACTCCCTGCCGTTCGAACGGATCAAAACGGCTCCCGTGTCGACTCGCATCACCATCGTGCGAGGCGCCGTTCCGCCAACGTCGTGCGCACGGATCAGTACGCCGTTCTGAAAAAGACACCGACGAACCGCAGAGAAGTTTCTCGCGCCGATGCGAAGTCGTCCGCTCATTCCGGGCAAGCTCGAGGCGCCGCCGGCAACCGTCACCTCGATGTTTTGCTTCTTGGCGCCGAGCATGTAGGCCTTGCGAAACAGTCGTGGAAGTCCGGTGTCGACGTACATCATCGGGGACGCCTTGGCCCTCTCCGGATCGATGCGCGAAGTGGGAAGCATGACGTGCAGCATCCCGCTCACGCGCGCGCGAGGGTCGTGCACCACGATCCCGAGGCAGCTGCCAAGCGCGTGGGTGATCAGCGAGGTCGACGCACCCGAAGAGACCTGCATGTCGGCGATGCCCACGGTGATCGTGCTTGCCCGCCGGGCACTGGAGTGTGCTGACTGGTTCATTCGACCCGCTCGTAGGCAGAAGGCCGAATCATCTTCAGCCCCTTCTTCTGCGATCCGATCGTCTCCGCATGGCTGATGAAGAGCACTCCGCCCGTGCGGAGCATTCCTCGCAGCCGCTGCACGAGTCGAGCCCGCGTTTCTTGGTCAAAGTAGATCATCACGTTGCGCAGAAAGATCACGTCGAAGGGTCCTTTCATGGGCCAGTCGCGCACCAGATTGAGCCTGGCAAACGTAACGACCTTCCGGACCTCTGGAGCCACGCTGAACGCCCCCTCCGGGGTGCGCACGAAGTGCCGGCTCGCCATCCCCGAGGGCAAGGCCGCCACGGCCGACTCGGGGTATTCGCCCTTGCGACACACCTTCAGCACTTGCCGGTCGAGGTCGGTGGCGAGCACACGGCTGCGTCGGAAACTGTCCGAAGCGAGGGCTTCGCGCATCGTCATCGCGAGTTGGTACGGCTCCTGACCGGTCGACGCCGCCCCGCACCAGACATCGACGGGGCGCCGCCATCGCTTGAGTAGTTCTGCGAAGACACCGTAATGAGCAGGTTCGCGATGAAAGCGGGTTTCGTTCGTCGTCATCTGGTCGACGAAGGTCTGGCGCTCCGCGGCGTCGGACTCGACGAGTCGAATGTACTCGTCGTATCCCTCGCATCCGGTGGCCGCGAGACGCTTGCGAAGGCGCGTCGAAGCCATCTGTTGTTTGCTGTCCGAGAGGGTAATCGCGGATTCGCGGTACAGGATCTCCGCGACCTTCCTCAGCTGGGCAACCGTCATCAGAGCCGGCTTCCTGAAGGCATGGGCGTTCATCGGCCCACCACCCTTCGTTCACTCGACACGCTACCGACAATGGTGGCCGCGACCTGATCCAGGGGTCGAACGTGCTCGACGCCCCCTTTCTGAAAGGCTGCCCGCGGCATGCCGTAGACCACCGAAGTGTCCCGGTCCTGGGCGATGGTGACCGCACCGGCCTTTCGCATCGCGAGGAGGCCATCGGCCCCGTCGGCGCCCATGCCCGTCAGGACCACGCCGACCGAAGCCCCGCCCACGGCTCGGGCGATGCTGGCGAACAGGACGTCTACGGCCGGAATCTGATAGTGCACCTTGGGCCCCTTCTTCAGTCGCGCGACAAGTTGGGCCCCTTGGCGCCTCACCAACAGGTGGGTGTCGCCTGGGGCGAGGTAGGCAGAACCCGGCGCGAGCGGCTCACCGTCTCGAACCTCCCGCACTTCTACGGCGCCGCGCGTACTGAGTCGCGCAGCCATCAGGGCCGAGAAGCCCACGGGGAGATGCTGGACGATCACGATCGGCGGGAGGGTCTTGGGCAGCGCGCCGAAGAGTCGGTCCAGCGCCACCGGCCCCCCTGTGGACGAGCCGATTCCGATGATTTCGCAGCGCGCGAGTCGTCGCGTCTTGCGTCCTGAGGAGCGGGATGCGGGATGCTTGAGCGCCGCGAGATTGGCTCGGCTTGCGCGAAGCACGGTCTGAGCGAGGTCGACGAGCGCACGGCCCCCGCTTCCGCCCGACTTGAACACCACGTCGACGGCACCGCGAGCGAGCGCCTCGAGCGCCACGCGCCCGCTCTCGGGGGCGATGGAACTGACGACCACGACGGGCATCGGGCGGTGGCTCATGACGGCGCGGAGGAAGTCGAGCCCGTTCACTCCCGGCATCTCGAGATCCAGAGTCAGGACATCCGGGTTGAGCTCGACGATCTTCTCGCGTGCCCGGTAAGAGTCTTCCGCCTCTCCCACGACTTCGAGGTCGGGGTGAGCCTCCAGCTCTCTGCGGATGTATCGACGCGCGATCTTCGAGTCGTCGACGATGAGAACTCGCACCGCCATCAGAACCTCGCCAGAGACTCAAGGTCCGTCTCTTCGAAATCGAACGGCATCGCCCCGTCCGGCCCGGGGGGAACACTGGGCGAGATCTCCGTGACGTTGTCGTACCCGGGCATCGGCCGCACGGACATCGATGGCTTCTCGGGGGACTTCGGTCGTGGAGCAGGCTGCCTTGAACCGTCCCGCTGAAGAACATCCTTCACCTTCACTTCCTCGGTATCCACGCCAACGGCGAAGTCGCTGACCAGACTGGTCACCGCTCCCACGTGCGTCCGAATCTCCTCGAGGCGTTCGAGCACCTCGCCGTTCATCGACATGCCGCTGCGTGCACGAGCCACCGACTCCTGAATCATCTGTGCTGTGCTCTTCGCCGCCTCGGCGCTTCTTTGGGCGAGCGTGCGAACCTCCTCGGCGACGACCGCGAAGCCCCGTCCCGCTTCCCCCGCGCTCGCCGCTTCGACGGCGGCGTTGAGCGCCAGGAGGTTGGTCTGGAAGGCGATCTCGTCGATGGTCTTGACGATCTTCGCCGTCTGCTCGGCGGAGTCCTGAATGCCGGCCATGGCCTCCGACAGCCGCTGGATGCTCTCGACGCCACGGTCGGTGCTGCTCACCGCCAGTTCGGTCAGAGACTGGCCCTCCTCGAGCCGTGCGCGTCGCTCGGTGTGCCCCTTTGCGACTTCCGCGAGCGACGCCATCGACCGGCGCAACTCTTCCACCTCGGCACACCGAGACCGCAGATCCGACTCGACGTCTGCGTAGCGCTGCTCGGACGACTGAAGGCGCGTGTTCAGCTCCTGCGTGCGCCGTGTCAGACGCTGCCGAGCGCGGGCGACCGAGTCATGCACGTCCGACGGCACGTGGGATTGCCGCTTCAGCGGTCCGCGTCGCCCAATCCCATCCGCCAGCTCGAGGAGCCCGTCGCGCTGTTGCTTCAGCGATGAGGACAAGTCGCTCACGAGCTTCCAAAGCTCGCCGAATGCCGTTTCTTTGGGCACGACCACCGGAGACGTGCCGCCCTTGAGGGCGCCGTCGGCAACCTGCTGGGTTGCGGCGGCGAGCACGTTCGCGTCACGCAGCAAGGCGCGCACGGCGGGGTGGCTCGTCGATGGGGGAGGGCGGCCCGCGCTCCACGACGTGAGCACCTCGACCAACTCCTCGTGCCGTCGCGCCGAACTCTCTCCGACCGAGTCGTCCGCTTCCAGCGGGGCGACGCTGCGCTGGAGGAAGCCGAGGGCGAGCGCTGCCACCACAGCCGCAGCCGCCCCGCACACCGCTCCCCACAATGGGCTTCCCGTGAGGACGGTGGCGGCCACGCTCGCGCCGGCGGTAGCGCCGGTGGCTGCAAGGTGGGCTGGCGCGCCCAACGCGTGCGCCGCCATCAGAGCATCCCATCCGAGGCCATGGAGAGGTCCTCGAAGCGACTGAATTCATCTCCGCCCCTCAGAATGTGGTCGATGTCGAGCAGCATTCGCACGCTCTCCTCGTTCCTCCCGAGACCGCGCAGGAACTTGGTGGACTCCATGTCGCCGAAATCGGGTGGAGGCTCGAGGTCCGACTCCTCCACGTCGACGACTTCGCTGACGCGGTCCACGATCACGCCGGTGGTGCCGCGGGAGCCTTCGACGAAGACGATGCAGGTCTCTCGGCTGTGCTCCACCATCATCATTCCCAGCTTCGCGCGGAGCGATACAACCGGGATGATCTTGCCTCGTAGGTTGACCACGCCGCACACGTCGACCGACGTGTTGGGCACGTTTGTGATCGGCATCATCGCGATGATCTCCTGGACCTTATGGATCTCGATACCGTACTCCTCATCGCCGATAAAGAGCGTGAGATATTTGCCGCTAACAGTGCCCACTTAGTCCTCCAAACCCAGATGACGCGCTCGCGATCGAGTGTCTGACGATTCCGGACGGATCCAGAATGAGACCGACACGTCCGTCCGCGAGGATCGCTCCCCCGCTCACACCCGGGACATGTCCAATGCCGTCGCCGAGTCCCTTGTTGACGACCTGCTGCTTCCCGAGCAGCTCATCGACGAGCAGCGCGTAGGCATCGTTTCCGTCATCGAGCGCGACGATCAGCGCCTGAGCCGGATCGACCTGTGCGCCTTGGATGCGGAAGAGCTCGTGCAGGCGTACCAGAGGAAGACTCTGGCCACGAAGTCGGACGACCTCGCCGCACTGCCCGATGCGCGTCAACGCGTTGCGGGAAGGCTGGAAGATGACCGAGATGCTCAGGGTGGGGACGATGAACCGCTCGGAGCCGACTCGAACCACCATCCCATCGGTGATCGCCAGCGTGAGAGGAAGCGAGATGATGAAGCGCGTACCCGTGCCCACCTCGGACTTGATGGTGATCTGCCCTTTGAGCGCTTCGATGCTCTGACGCACCACATCCATGCCCACGCCCCGGCCGGAGATGTCCGTCACCTTGTCGACGGTCGACAGCCCGGCGGAGAAGATCAACTGCATGACTTCTTGATCGCTGAGCTGGCGGTCCGGAGACACCACGCCCTGCTTGATCGCCTTCTGGAGGATCCGGTCTCGGTCGAGCCCCTTGCCGTCGTCACTCAGCTCGACGATGACATATCCGCCCTGCTGGGAAGCAGACAGGGTGATCGTGCCCACCTCGTCCTTGCCCGACTCGGCGCGCTCTTCAGGTGACTCCACCCCGTGGTCGACGGCGTTGCGCACCATGTGGATGAGCGGCTCCGAGAGGATGTCCACCAGGCTCCGATCGAGCTCGGTGTCCTCGCCGGCCGTGACGAGCTTGACGCGCTTTCCGCGCTTCTGCGCCACGTCGCGCACGACCCGGCCCATCTTCTGGAACATGCCGCGGAGGGGAACCATGCGCAGCGACATGCTCAGGTCTTGCAGCTCGCGAACGATCTTGCCCGCGTGGCTGATGCGGCGAGCGAGCTCGGGGTTCATGGTCGCGCTCAGCGTCGGGTCGTCCGCCAGCATGGCGTGCGAAATCACCAGCTCGCCGACCGAGTCGAGCAAACCATCGAGTCGGTCCGTCCGGACCCGAACGAAGGTCTCGACCCGGTGTTCGGCGTTGTTCTTGGTTGGCGCCGCCTTGACGGGAGCCGCGTTCGAGGAGTCTGCGGGGGCCTCGGACACGGCTGCCGAGTCTGCATGCACGTCCACGGGGCCGGCTTCGTCCGACGCGGCGCCTTCTGTCGGAGAGGGGGGCATTGCAACGGGGCGCGCCTCGGCGCTCGATGCTTCGCCCGTCGGCTCCGGGCTCGTCGGTACCGCGCTCGTCGGTACCGCGTTCGTCGGCGCCCGCTCGGCAGCCGCGACCGTCCTGAGCTGATCCACGATGCGAGACCAGCCGGTGGGAGCGATGAGAGTGGGGGTGCCCGAAGCCGCCGACTCGGCGAGCCCGTCGTTCAACCCCCTGAGGATGTCGACCGCTTCCAGCGTCAGCGTCGCGTGCTCGGGCTGAAACGCCAGCTCACCGTCTCGGACCCGGCTGAGCAGGGCCTCGGCCGCGTGTGCCAGCTTGGTGATGGGAGTCAGCTGCAGAAAGCCGGCGATGCCCTTGATCGTGTGGAAGTGACGGAACGCGTTGTCCACATGAGTGGTGTCGCCTGGGGTCTCTTCCAGAGCCAACAGGGCGAGTTCGGCCTCGTCGAGGTCGCTCCGAGTCTCGGAGAGGCACTCCGCCACGATCTCCGCGTCTTCGTTGACGACCACGGTCACCGCGTCGTCTTCCTCGGCCGCGGTTGGGGGGGCGCACGACGGCGCAGGGCCCGAGCTCTCCTCGGCCCAGGTTCCGTCCTCGGGCGCGAGCGGCTCTTCGCCAGCGTTTTCCGACGCCCCGTCGGACGGTCCGTCGCCCGTGGGCGTATCCACGATGGCCGAGACGAGTCGGCTCGCGGCCTTGAGGGCCTGCTCCGGACTCAGGTCCCCGGCGATGCATGTCTCCACGCGCTCGCTGATCTGCAGCAGCGTTTTCGACTGGAGAAGAGGGAGGTCCCCCGCATTCGCCAGAGTGCGCGCCGCTTCGGCGATCCGGGCGAGTTCCTCGAGGTCCTCCGGCTCGGCGAGCACGAGGCTGCGCGCGAACGAATGAAGTTCCTGACTCACGCAGGGCCCGCCAGCCGGCGAAATTCTTCGCGGGCCTCGGAGATCTCCTCCGCCGTCATCAGCGCGAGCTTCAGGACGGCTTCTTCCGTGCTCGTGCCCGACTTCTTCTGCTCGAGGAGCAGGTCCCTGACTTGGTCGCAGGGGAGATAGTCGAGCAAGCAGGCCATCTCACCGAATCGGAGGTCTGGGCGGTCCGCTTGGGCGTGGAGGATGGCCCGAACTTGACGGGCACTCAGGGCGCGGCGTCGGAGCGCCAGGAGACCGATCGGCACCCAGTTCTCCGCTCGCACGGTCCGAACCGCTCTCAGCTGATGCGTCGTGATGCGTCCCGTCCGATGCAGGTAGTCCGCGAAGTCGGTGGGCGGCGCGACCGTCGCAGGACACGGGATGGTCGGACTGGGATCGCACCACCCCTCAGTCGCATGGATGTCGGGCTGACCCGCGTGCGCGTTCGGACGTCGCTGCCTTGTGTGGGACGCGCTCGGGTCCGAGTGGCTATTGTCGCGCGTCCCGGAAGCGATGTCCGAAAGCGCACCGAGATCATGACGTGGGTAGCCCATGGTTCATCCCCCCATTCCAAGGAGTTCGAAGAGTCCGATTGCTCCTCGGGTCATGCGGACGTCGTCGACACGGGCATGCGGCGCGGTGAGGAGCCATCCCCCGCACGCTCCCCGCATCATTGCTGTGTCGCGCCTCGACTGCACGGGGGGATCATCGACTGAAGGGACGCGAACTTTAGATCTTTGTCGACGTTGGTCTCGGGGTGGGAAGGGGCGGACATAGAGGCGCCGGCTGCCAGTTCTCTGACGCAGGGCGGGGAAGAATTGACGCTGCACGAACGATGCTCCTCAAGAGATCACGTTCGCCCGCCGATACCGCGAGGGTGACCCCGTTCAGCGCACGCCACTCCGCCTTCCTGGTTCTCACCTCGGCGGCCATCCTTCTCGCAAGCAGGCCTGCTTCGGCGCAGTCTGACGAGGTCGAAGCGGACGCATCGCGCGTGCGGGAAGCGGCGATCGCGGAGGAGGCCCGCCCGGTTCCGCCGGCGCTCGAGACGACGCGTGAATCAACGGGGGACTCGACAGCCGAGGCCGTCCCGAGTGCGGACACCCCGACTGCACAGCCGACGTCCGGATTGCACTGGCGCTTCTTCGCCGACGCGTATCTCGGGGTGGGGGCGAACCTCCCCGCCGTCGGCCGTGACCGAGGCCCCAGCTTCGCGTTCGCCCCGGAGGACGGGGCGGGCTTGGCCTTCACCGGGTTGGACCTGGAGTTTCGCGACGACTGGCTGGGCGCCAGGTTGGATGTCCGCATCGGCAGCGCGGTCCCCGCCCTCTTGGGCAGCGACCACGTGCTGCTCGGGATGGCGGGTCTCAAGCAGGCCTACGTGACGATGCGGCCGGCCGAGTGGCTCTCCATCGACCTCGGGC
This sequence comes from Sandaracinaceae bacterium, assembly GCA_045106715.1. Lineage (GTDB taxonomy): Bacteria > Myxococcota_A > Polyangia > Polyangiales > Sandaracinaceae. The sequence continues at coordinate 64,196 of JBGCFC010000035.1, read as the reverse complement.
AGTTCGACACCGTCTACGGTGCAGAGGTGAGCGAGTCCTGGCTCAACCCGACGTACACGCGGGGTGCCCTCTACTTTATCGCTCAGCCGTTCTTCCACACTGGGTTGCGGACGACCGTCGCGCCCGAGGGAGAGCCTCTCGAGTTTCGCGTTCTTGCGGTGCAAGGGTGGAACACGGTGCTGGACAACAACTCGGGCAAGTCGCTCGGGGGTCAAGTCGTCTGGACCGGCATCCCGGGTCTCTCGGTCAGCGCGGGCTACCTCGGTGGGCCCGAACAGGACGGCATGGATGCCGACGGGAACGCGGTCGCCGGCGCGAGCGAGCGATGGAGGCACCTCGCCGACCTGGTCGTGTCTCTCACGGCGGATGACTTCTCACTTTCACTCAACGGCGACTTCGTGGCCGAGAACGTCCTCACCGCGGACGGTGAGATCTACGCATTGACCTACGGCGCGATGGCTGCGGCGCGATATGCGTTCGCGCCGTTCGCAGTCGCGATTCGCGGTGAAATCCTCGCGGACCCCGAGGGGAACTTCACCGGGTACGAGAACCTCTTGCTCGGTACCGCGACGGCGACGCTGGAGGCCTCCCCCGACCCGCGAGTCACGATTCGTCTCGATGCGCGCGCAGACTTCGCGAATCAACCCGTATTCTCATTCGGAAACGCGGGCATACATGGGCATGCTCTAAGAGCCGTGCTGGGTGCAGTCGTTCGTACCGACGGCTGAGAAAAAAAGCAAAGCGATGAACATGATGACAATGAAACCATCTCTCGCCGTCAAGGCAGCTGTTGCTCTGCTCGTGTTTGCGACTGTTCCGCTTGTGGTGGTCACGCTTCTCGCGATGAGAGCCCTCCTCCCGCTCGAGCAGCAAGCCGGTGCTCAGTACCAGGCGATCGCGTCCGTCGTTGCGGATCGCGTAGACCGCAACCTGTTCGAGCGATACGGAGACGTGCAGGCGTTCGCGCTCAACCAGGTCGTTCAGGACCGAGAGTCTTGGTACCAGCCGAGCTCCCCGATCGTGACCGCCATGAACCAGTACGTCGCTACGTACGGGATCTACGACCTGACTCTGCTGGTGGACACCGATGGACGGGTCATCGCCGTCAACGACCGCAATGCGGCCGGCGCTGCGGTCGACACCGCTCAGATGTACCGTCGCAGCTACCGGGACACAGACTGGTTCCGTGCGCTCGCGTCGGAGAACTACACGACGTCGACCCGCTACAGCAGTGAGGAGAACCGGGGCTCGACGGGGACCTTCATCGAGGACGCGCACGTCGACCCGGATGTCCAGCGCGCGCTTGGAAGCGATGCGGGACTCACGATTGGCTTCTCTGCGCCGGTGAGGGGGCCGAACGGCGAGGTCATCGCCTACTGGAGCAACCGCGCCAGCTTCTCGGTGGTCAACGAGATCGTCCAGAGCACGTACGAGGAACAGGCGGCCGCTGGCCTCGAGAACCTCGAGTTGGTCCTCGTCGACAGCCGCGGGGGCGTGCTCACCATGTGGAAGGACGGGCAGATCCATGAGCCGGAGTCCGGCAGCAGCACCCTTCAAGAGCTGGGTTTTGGGGCCGAGTCCGCCGCGATTCTGCAGGGCGAACCTTCGACCTTTGTAAGTGGACGGGGTGACGACGAGCTCGTTGGCTCAATCCCGCTGCAAGGTGCACTCGGTTTTCCTGGCATGGAGTGGTCCGTCATTGCCCGGATGCCCTACGAAGATGCGACGGCGACCACCTCGGAGATCAAGTCGATCCTCCTGTGGACCACCGGAATCTCCTGCCTCCTCATCCTCGTATTGGGCTCGCTGCTCGCCCGTTTCGCTGTCCGGCCTGTGTCGGTCATGGCGAAGGTCGCGACGGAGATGTCGAGCGGGCGCTTCGACACGAGCATCACGCACCAGAGTAGCGACGAGATCGGGACCCTGGCCGACGCGTTCCGTGACCTACAAAGCTATGTGCAAGACGTGGCCGCGGCCACGCAGCAGTTGGGCGCCGGTGACCTCAAGATGGAACTCCATCCGCGCTCGGACGAGGACTACCTCAGCCACAACGTGAACGCGATGCGCGATTCTCTCAGTGAGGTCATCACGCAGATGCTCGGCGTCATCGAAGCCGTCGAGGCTGGAGACCTCGGTCGTCGGTGCCAGGGGGCTTCGCTTTCCGGGGCCTACCGCGAGCTCCTCGATTGCCTCAATCGGACCGTGCGTGCGGTGGAGGAGCCGATCGATGAGTTGGCGGACTGCCTCAGCAAGACCTCCGAGCGGGACCTGACCGCTCGAATGAGCGCTGAGCGCTTCCAGGGCCGATTCCGCGATGTCTCGGTCGCGTTCAACCAGGCGACCAAGAACCTGGATGAGGCGCTCTCACAGGTCGCCTCCGCCGTGGACCAGGTCTCGACGGCGGCCGCGGAGATCAACTTGGGAAACCAGACCATCGCCGAGTCAGCGTCGGACAGCGCAGGGTCGCTGGAGCAGATTACGGCGTCGCTCGCCGAGATCACGCAGATGGGAAGGGACAACTCGGGACGCTCGGATGAGGCCCGCGAGATGGCGTCTTCGACCTCTGAGGCAGCGACCCGCGGAGTCGACCGGATGGGACGCTTGTCAGCCGCCATGGACGACATCCGGAAGTCGGCGGAGGAGACCGCCGAGATCGTTCGAACCATCGACGAGATCGCGTTCCAGACCAACTTGCTCGCGCTCAACGCGGCGGTCGAGGCTGCGCGTGCCGGAGATGCCGGGAAGGGGTTCGCCGTGGTCGCTGAAGAAGTGCGCAGCCTCGCACGACGATCCGCGGAGGCGGCTCGCGACACCTCCACGTTGATTCAGTCTTCTCTCGAGAAGACCACCACCGGGGTGGAGATGAATGGCGACGTGCTCAGCAGCCTGCAGGACATCCGAAGCCGGGTGGCCAACGTCTCCGGTGTCATGACGGAGATCAGCCAGGCTTCGAAGAAGCAGTCGGACGGCGTCACCGCGATCAACGGCGCCATCGATGCGATGTCGATGTCGACCCAGCAGAACGCGGCCACGACCGAGGAGTCGGCGAGCGCCACGCAAGAGCTGTCCAGTCAGGCTGAGGGGCTGCGTCAGATGCTTCGCGACTTCCAGCTGAGCATGGCGGCCAGCGGTCAGATGGCGCCAGCGGACATGCGCGACTTCGACTTCGACGAAGAGGACTCGGGTGCGCGAGTGATTCCGTTCGAATCCGGGTCCAGCGCCACGGACTTGGACGCGCTGGCGCAGTTCTGAGAGCCCTCGCGGCCCTGCCTTCGATCTCCACCTGCTCCCAGTTCACCGAGCGACGGCGGCTCGAGACGCAAGTGCCAGGCTCCTACGGGCCGACTGACGCAAGCGGCACCCGGTCCGTTTGCCGACTGCGACCCACTCGGGCGTCTCCAGCGCCAACAGTGATCGTGCGACATCACCTGCTCGCGCGAGCGCGCAGCCGGTTTCACGGTGGTTTCTGCCTCGCTGGGGGTTGAATGAGAACGGTTCCCCGCCGTCTCTCATGGAAGAGCGACGGAGGCTGGGCGATGAGAATGAGATTGACTTTCAGTTACGCGGGCGTACATTGTAGGCCGTCGTGCTGATCTGTCACTGCCACCGGGTAAACGACCGGGTCATTCGCTCCGCCGCCGAGGCCGGGGCGCGCACCTGTGAAGACGTGGGCAAGGCCTGCGGCGCGGGAACGGCGTGCGGCGGCTGCAAGCCCGCCATCGAGGGGGTGCTCGTCACGGCCCGAGCGGCCGAGGGCGGCGCCAGCCTTCCGATGATCTGCGCGCCCGAACCGGGCACCTGAGTCCGCACGATCTCCGGCCGGAGACTCTCATCGCGAGGGCTCCGACTCAGATTGACAGCGGCGAGGGCGCGTTCGCGGCGACAACGGTTCTCGCGAGCTGTTCTCACTTGTGCGCGGCAGGTGGAGGGCCTAGCGTCCGGGCATGAAGGGCGACCAAGAAGTCATCGACCTGCTCAACGAGGTCCTCACCTCCGAGCTCACCGCGATCAACCAGTACTTCATCCATCACAAGATGGCCGAGGATTGGGGCTACGAGCGCATCTCGCAGAAGAAGCGCAGCGAGTCGATCGAAGAGATGAAGCATGCCGAGGCGGTCATCGCTCGGATCCTCTTCCTCGACGGCGTGCCGAACATGCAGCGCATGTTCCCGGTGAAGGTCGGGGAGACGGTGCACGAGATGCATCAGGTCGACTTGGAGCTCGAGATCGAAGCCGTCGCCCGCCTGAACAAGGCGATCAGCAAGACGCGTGAGAAGCACGACAACGGCACCCGCGACCTGCTCGAGCGGATCCTGATCGACGAGGAAGACGGCATCGAGTGGCTCGAGGCGCAGCTGCACCAGATCGAGGAGATCGGCAACGAGCGCTACCTGGCTGAGCAGATCCACGGCTGAATCCAGCGCTCCCGCTGTTGGCGCCGTCGGCGTCTGACGCGCCCGCCTCCTGTCAGGGGAGCGGGCGTGTTTTCGTCCGTCTGTCTCCCGCACGAAAGCCGTGAACGGCGACTCCTCCACTGGGCACCGAGCGAGGTACCCGAAGGAGTGAAGATGACCAAGCGTGGAATCGTGTCGTGTGTAGTCATGGGCCTCGTCGTGCTGACCCTCGTGGGCTGTGCAGGGGATGCCCGCATCGTGGAGAGCCGTCAGACCGAGGCCGTCGTTGATGGGCGAAGCGGGCTCGAGCTCGACGTCGGCGCGGGCGACCTGTTCGTGGAAGGGGTGGCCGACCTCGACACCGTCGAGGTGGAGGTCGACTTGATGACCGCGCGCCACGTGCTCGCCGAGGACGATCGGGCGAGCGACAGCCTGACCTTCGAGCTCGATGCGCGAGACGACGACACCCTGCGTCTCGTGGTGCAGATCGACGATGGCCCCCCCGGATACTACGCGGATGTGCGCGTGCGCGTCCCGATGGCGATGGCGATCGACGCGCTCGACGGCTCGGGGGACCTCGACGTGCGCGACGTGGCGTCGCTCACGCTCAACGATGGCAGCGGCGAGATCCAGGTCGAACGCGTCGCCGGCGCCGTGCGGATCGAAGACGGCTCCGGTGACCTCGTCGTTGACGGCGCCGCGAGTGTCGACATCCGGGACGACTCCGGCGAAATCCGGGTTCAGCGGGTGACCGGAGACGTGACGATCGAGGACGCCTCAGGCGACATCGAGCTCGACCTCATCGAAGGTACCGCCACGGTGGGAGACGGCTCCGGAGACATCGTCGCCGGCGAGGTGGGCGAGCTCGTCGTCAGCGAAGACGGCTCGGGCGAGGTCATTCGGAGGTAGCGGTCCGCGGACCCGTCGTTGCAGGCAGGCGCTTCGCGTCCCAGATCCAAAGCCCGACGAACAGGATCAGGAAGGCCAGCGCCGACCACTGGTAGAACGTCAGCCCGAGCGCCAGCCGTGGCTCGGGGCGCCATGTCTCCGAGATGAGTCGAAACGCCATGTACGTGATCAAGTAGAGCTTGATGCGCTGGCTTTTGAACTTGCCCCGCTTGCCGAGCGCATAGAGCAGCGTGGCCATCCCGAGATGAAACGCGACCTCGTAGAGCTGGTTGGGGTGGCGGTGCTGCCCGTCGCCGAAGTCCACCCCCCACGGCAGTGACGTCGGCTGCCCAAAGCAGCAGCCGGCGTAGAAACACCCGAGGCGGCCGAAGGCGACCGACACGGCGACCGGCACGGCGAAGCCATCGCCCGTCTTGCCGCGCACCTGGGCGAGCAGCTTGGCGAGCTCCACCCCGAAGTAGCCGCCGACGAGTCCCCACGTGAGCGTGCGGCCGTCGCGGAACCACGCCATCCCGCTGATCGCGCCCTCGGGATCGGACAGCACGTACGGCAGCTTCGCGCCGAGGGTGCCTCCGATCACGGCGCCGAGCAGCAACGCGAGGCGCTGCGGGCGGCTCAGCGGCGTGGGCTCGGCCACGTGCCGACGCACGAGGATACCCGCGACGACGGCGCTGAGCATGATCGCGACGTAGCCGACGTCGATCTGCACGGGGGTCAGCGCTCGCGGCGAATGGTGGCCACGTCTGGGGGCGCGGTGGCGATGCCCGCGTCGACCAGCGGAGGCAGCGCCGCGTGCCCCTCACGGTAGAGCACGTTGTAGGCGCAAAACGGGATGACGTGGCCGCTCGGCAGCACGTGATGGATGCAGCATTTCATGACGCGCCGGACATCGAAGTTGTACGCGTCGAGGAAGCTGGTGATGGTGATGCGAAAGACATCCTCGGGCGCGATCTCCTCGCGCAGCGCGCGCTCGAAGAACTCCCGCGCCACGTCGGGCAAGACGGGCAGTTTGGACAGCGCGCCGATCCACGCATCGAGCCCGGAGCATCCGTCGTCGGCGCAGCCCGTGGCTTTGAGGTAGCCCTCGATGAGCTGACGCCCGCGCGGCCGGTTGAGCGCGATGCCGTTGGCCAGCAAGTCGAGGTGTTCCTTGGCGTCCATGAAGCGGAGCAGCGGGAACACCTCACCGTCCTTGCGGTACGCGTAGGTCAGCGTGTGGCAGTTGGGGTGCGCGCACGGCAGCGGCATGAAGTCGTCCGCGAGGAACATGCCATCGGTCTGCGCTTCGATCGCCTGGACCACGTCCGGGAATGTGATGCGCCGCTCGAGGTCCTCGGGCTCGACGTTCCGGCCGGAATAGGTCGCGGGCTGAAACGAGATGCCCGTCACCCACGGGCGTTCGACCCCAAAGGCGACCAGCTCCCCGATCTGATGGTCGTTGACCCCCGGCTGCAACGTGCTCACCAACGTGACGCGCACGCCGCGTTCACCGAGGCGGGTCACGGCCAGCTGTTTGATCTCCTCGAGGTCGGCGCCGCGAAGCGCCTGGTTGACCTCGTCGCCGAACCCGTCGAGTTGGAGGTAGACCTCGATCCGCAGCCGGTGCTCGGTGAGCAGGTCGAGCATCGCGTCGTCCCGCGCGATGGTCAGCCCGTTGGTGTTCACCATCACGACGTCGATGGGCTGCGCGACCGCGTAGCGCAGGATCTCCGGGAAATCGGGATGCACCGTCGGCTCGCCCCCGGAGAGCTGCAACACCTCGGGGCGGCCTTCCACTTCGACGAGCCGGTCGATCGTCTTCTTGACCTGGTCGAGCGCCATGTCGGTGCCGCCCGGACCGCTCGACGCGTAGCACATGGGGCAGCTCAGGTTGCAGCTCGAGGTGAGCTCAACGAGCCCGAGGCAGGTGTGCTGCTCGTGGTCTTCACACAGGCCGCAGTCGAGCGGGCAGCCCTTGTCGGGCGGACCGGAGCCAAACGTCTGTGGGATCTTGCCCGGCACCGAGTACTGCATCTGGTCGTACATCGACACATCGCTGCACACGAAGTCGTCGCGCTCGCCGTGCTCGGGGCAGCGCTTGCGGAAGTACACCCGGCCGTCCCGCTCGAGGATCTTGGCCGGCACCACCCGTAGGCAGTCGGGGCACAAGCTCTGGGTCAGCCCCAGGAAGGTGTGGTCACGGAGTGCGAGCATGCCGAGTCCCCAGAGAAGACATCAATGAAAGCCGCCGGCCCCGCCGATCATGGCGAGGCAGACGAGGAAGAAGATCACCATCGCGGCGATCATCAGCAGGAACAGGAGTGCGAGCAGGACGAAGACGAGGGACACGGCCAGGGCCACGCCGGCGAACAGGGTCTCGCCCGCGGAGCGCTCGCCCTCGACGGCCCGGCTCTTTCGGATGTGCACGTACGCGGTGACACCCAGGCCGCCGAACACCACGAGCATCACCAGCGCGAACGGCACCAGCAAGCCGGGCCAGTTCGAGCCGAGCTCGATGCCCACCAAGAGAGAGACGAAGCCGAGGCCAAACAGCAGACCGAGCCAGCCGAACGCGCGCAACAGTCCGTCCGTGCCGGAGCGCTCGGCGGGTTCAGTGGCGGGGGCGGCGGCTTCGGCGGGCAGCTCGCTCTGGCAGACCCAGCAGTGGCTCGCCCGCGGGTCGTTGGGGCGATGGCACCAGGTGCACATCTTGCCCGGGGCGGCGGGCGCGTTCATGACGGCCCTCCGCGCTGCTCCAGCTCATGAAAGCGGGTCGCCGCGCGCCGCGCGGTGGAGACGAGCTGGTGCGCCACGACCCCACACAAGAGGAGCGCCGCGAATGTGGTGATCGCCCAGTGCGCCGGGACCGCGAGCTCCGGGCGGCGGAGGGCCACGTCGCCGAGCACACATCCGTACCCGACGAGCGTACCGAGCGTCGCGAACCCAACCAGGCGCGGGCTCAGCCGAAGCGCGGCGAGCGGGATCAGGAGAAAGTAGAGCAGCAACACGGGCGAGCGTGGACCGTCGGCGAGCGTGAGCACCGAGGTGAGCAGGGCCAGGTCGAACCCCGTCGAGATGTACTTGAGCGCGGGCGGGAAGAACTGGTTCCGGAGCGCGATCAGAACGCCGGCCGAGAGCGCGATCCACGCCACCGTCAGCGCGGTCGCCATCGCATGGAAGGTTTGGTCGACGCCTTCTACCTGCGGGATCTCGAGGCCGCCGAAAGACAGGCCCCGGTAGTTCAAGACCTCGATGCTGTAGAAGACGACGAGGCCGAGCACACGGAGCGCGTTGGCGCGACGCTCGCCGGAGAGCTCCTCGACACGCGAGGTGATGTGCCAGCTGCCGGGCCGCGGGGCGGGACTCATGGCGGCGAGCATACCTCACGCTTCTTCACACAACGGGCCGTTGACCTCGGCGAAGCCGGCCGCACGCTGATCCCATGCCCGACGCCAGCGAAGCCGAGCCGACCGTGCGCGATGCGAGGGACCGGTTCTTCCGCGAAAACGAGTTCGGTCTCGACGGTGGCTACGACGCGTCCTGGGCGGAGGCCGAGTTCGGGCCCGTGCGCTACCGCGTGCCGAACCTGCGCGCGAGGGCGGCCGCGCTCCGCGTGCACGACCTCCATCACCTCGTGACTGGCTACGCGACCGACTGGCGTGGCGAATCGGAGATCAGCGCGTGGGAGCTCGGCTCGGGTTGGGGGCGCTACCCCTACGCCTGGATCATCGCGCTCTTTGGGCTCTTCACCGGGCTCGTGACCCAACCGGGCGCGACATGGCGCGCCTTCTTGCGGGGACGCAAGAGCGACAATCTCTTCCGAGCGCGCGCTCTCGGCGACGTGCTCGAGCAACCGCTGGCGTCCGTGCGCCGTGGTCTCGGTGTCCCGGCGCGCGGCACCGCGCTGCTCGTCCAGTCGCGCGACGTCGTGGCGTTCATCGCGACCTCGCTCCTCTCGTTGTCGTTCGCGATCCCCGCCGTGCCGGTGGCGCTCGGGCTGGTTGGCCTCAGCCAGGCAGACAAGGCCTACACGTGGGCCACCGCACCGACACCGTGCCCCCTCGCGGGTCTCTGCCACTCTTGACCGTCAGCGATATGGAAGCGCCGATGCGATCGTCTTCTTGACGTCCGCCATCAGCGCGTCTCGGCCGTCGGTGCCGAAGTCAGCGGGGTGCACGGGCGGGTGGAACGTGATCTTCACCGTCTGTCCCTTGCGCACACGGTAGTCCTTCGCCGGCAGCACCTCGCGGCTGCCCTCGATGCTCACCGGCAGGATCGGGCAGTCCATCTGCTGGGCCATCATGAAGCCGCCGCGCTTGAACGGCAGCAGCACTCCGTCGTCGCTGCGTGTGCCTTCGGGCGCGATCCAGATGTTGATCCCGGTGGCCATGATCTCCTTGGCGCGCTCGAGCGCCAGCAGCGCGCGCTCGTGGTTGCTCCGGTCGATCTCCACGAAGCCCGCGATCTTCATGCTCCGCCCCATGATTGGCAGGGCGAACATCGCCTTCTTGGCGATCATGCGCATGGAGCGCGGGTAGGCGACGAACAGGGTGAAGACATCGTAGGCCGACTGATGGTTGCTCATGAGGATGTGCGAGCCGCCGTCGACGTGCTCGAGGCCCTCGACGATGAGCTGGCACCGCGCGAGTCGAACCGCGTTCTCGGCCCACCCACGGAGGCGCGCGTCGGCCACGTCGCGCGGCAGATCCTTGCCCATGAGCGCCTCGAACACCGTCGGCGTGGAGACGCGAAACGTCTCGAGGAGCTGGAGCGGCAAGATCAGCGAGGAGGTCTGGGTCACGGCGTGCTCCGGCAGGCTACCCCGACGGGGGTGCGGATCAGAACAGCTCGCGCCGCTTCGCTTCGGGATCGAGCTGAGGCGCCAACGTGTAGCTCCCGCTAATCTTCAGCAGCGTCGTGTGTGCGCGGCACGCGGGGACCTGGTGCTCCATGTAGTGGACCGGGCAGCGCCCGATTTCGACCACCTCCAGGCCCAGCTCCCGGGCGTGGGCGACGGCGTCTTTGTGCCCTGTCTTGAAGCTGAACCAGATGCGCTTCGCCCCCGCCGCATGAGCCACGTCCACGGCGGACCTGGCGCTCCGCGGTTTGACCCAGACGATGGCCAGGTCGGTCCGGTCGTCCGGCACCTCCTCCACCGTCGAGTAGACCCGCCTGCCTGACGTTCCACCGCGTGACTCGGTCAGCCCGCCCATGTCGAGGCAGTAGAACCGCGTGCCCGTCGCTGCGTAGTTGTGAAACGACTGCGCTGGGAAGCGCCCCTGCTCGGAGTCGCCGATCAACAAAAAGGGCTGGGCGCTGCGGATCACGGTCTCGAGGGGGTGGCGCATGGCCCCTCTCGTAGGGCGCGCGTTGCGCCGCCGCAATCCCCGACTGGCCCTCCGGGCGCGGCGCGCTAAGACCCCTTCTTCGCGATGTACCGGATCACCAAGAGCATCTACGCGCACTTCGCGCACCACGTGCGCGGCCACCGCGGCGCCTGCATTTCCGTGCACGGTCACACGTGGCGGCTCGAGGTCACGATCGCGGCGGAGACGCTCGACGACGAGGGCTTCGTCCGCGACTTCGGGGCCATCAAGACCGACGTGCTGCAGCCCTGCCACCGTCTGCTGGACCACTCGCTCGCCGTCGGCGAAGCGACGTGGGCAGAGACCAAAGACGCGCTCGCGGCGCTCGGCAACACCCTCGTCGATTCCCGTCAACACACGATGGGCGACCGCGGTGAGCTCCAGGTTCACCTGACGGCGCCGCTCGGCGGCGCGCGGAACGAGATGCCCGGGGACATGAAGGTGTCGGTGTTTCCGTTCGCGCCCACCTCCGAGCGCCTGGCGGAGTGGCTCTACCACGTGGCGGACGAGCACCTCGCGGACGAGCGCGTCACGGTCTTGTCGGCGCGCATCTACGAGACGCTTCACCCGACCGAGAGCGTGGCCGAGTACGTGCCCTCCTGAGAGACGGTCGATCAATCAAACACGGGCAGCTCGAGGGACTCGGCCCTCGACGCGGCGCGCAAGCACGACCAGAACAGAGCCTCAGCCCGAGATGTGCTCCGCGAGCGCGGCGAGCACACGCGGCCACGCGGCCTCGAAATAGGAGAACGTCTCGGGCCACTCTGGCTCCGTCGTCCAGGCGGCATCGGGCCATCCGGCGTGGGTGAGGCGGACGAGCGTGCTGTCTCCCTCGGGCACAAACTCGACCACGACATGGGTCCGCTGCGCGCGGGTCCGGTCGAGGTGTGGCGGTGCGTTCCAGGTGAAAGCCAGCATCCGCGGCTCGAGGAAGGCGAGCACCCGGCATCCTTCCGAGCCCTGGGAGCCGATGGGCTGGCTCTTGTCGAACAAGACCTCGAAGGCGCCGCCCAGCTGAAGCTCGACGCGCGCTCCGGGAGACAACCAGCCGCTCAATCCGTCGCTCGTCGTCCAGAGGCGAAACAGCTGCGCGGCCGGCGCGGGGACGCAGCGCTCCACTACGATCGCCCGGTCGGCGTGGTCTCCCTCGGTGGCGGCGAGCGCCGCGTCCGCGTCCACCACGGCGATCGGTCCTTGCATGCTCATGGAGGGCAGCCTGCCAAACGTCCTGGGTCCCGTGAACGAGAAAAGCGGCCTTGCTCGAAGAGCACGGCCGCCAACTCGCTTCGCACCTCTGGCGAATCCCAGATTCAGGACACTCGATGTCCTCGGCGAAAGTCGCGACGCGCCTCGGCGGCGGGAGCGGGTCCCCCGCAGCGCGTCGCTCCTCGCCGATGCACCGCATCGACTCGTCACGCCGCACCCCAGGTGAACCCATTCCCAGTCGTCGATCCGCATCCAGGACTTCCGCCTCAGCCATCTAGGGGTGCTGGCTGCGGAGCTCGGTGATGCTGAGGGTGCTGCGGAGGTTCTCGTTGGCCGAGTAGCTGCCCACCCAGACGTCGTACTGGCCGGACGGAGGATTGCGGATGTCGACCATCGGGTTGAGGCCGCCGTTCGAGTCGTCGTTGCAGTGCCAGTTGCCCTGGGCGTCATTGACGATGAGCGTGACGTCCCCGCTGGACTCTGCGAAGAAGCGCAGGAAGCCCGCTGCGTTTTGATAGTTGAGGATGAAGTCCGGCTGGCGGGTCACGTTGCCGACGCAGCTCGGGCCGAGGCCCATGGAGCGGGCGTCGAGGTTGCCGCCGGAGACGATGCTGACGGTCGACGGATCAGGCATGAAGCCGCCGCTCAGTGTGCGTGCGCCGAAGTTCGACTGGGCGCCGCCGATGGCGAGACCCTGCTGCGCGATGGCCGTGCCGCCGCCGAGGGCGAGGCCGACGGCGAGGACCGCGGCGACGACGCGAAGGGTGTGCTTGGGCTGGGTGCGGGTGTTGGAAACGGTCATGAGATCCTCCGGTGATGCGTGGGTTGGAGCCGCCCCCCGGCGGGCTCGTGAAGATGAATACGCATCCCGAAGGCGGATCGCGGTATCAGCCAGGTTTCAACACCGGTTACGCTCTCGGCCGTGGACAGCAGTTGGTGGCTGAAAGTGGACGACGGGCTCGCGTCCCGCGTGACCGCGGGTGGGCTCCTCGTCGGGCGTTCCCCGCACTGTGATCTCGTGCTGCGCAGCGAGAAGGCGAGCCGGCGGCACGCGCTGGTGTACCTCGGCGAAGACGGCCCCCAGCTCGAGCTGCTCGGCGCCAAGGCGGAGCTGAACGGGAAGGCCATCGAGGGCTCGACGGCGTTGTCCGACGGAGACCGGATCGGCCTGCCGGAGCTCGAGGTCGCGGTGATGCGCGGCGATGAAGTCCCGCAGGAGGACACGTCGATCTGGCTGCTCGAGGGGCCGAGCGGCGCGCTCTTCGCGGTGAACCGAGACCCGTTCAGAGTGGGCGGCGCGCTCGAGGACGACGTGCGCGTCGAGGGCTGGCCCGACGGAGTCCTGAGGCTCTCGGCGCGCAACGGGGCGCTCGAGGCGACCGCCGACCAGGAAATGGAGATCGACGACGTGGCGCTTCCCGCGGGCGAAACCCGCGGGCTTCGGGTGGGGTCGCGCTTGGTCCTCAACGACGCGAGCGTGGTCGTCGCGACGGGCGGCGAGCTCGGCGCGGGCAGCACGATCGGCGCGGAGATCGGCGGCGCGATCGAGGTGCGGCTCGAGTTCCTGCCGCGCGGCGGGCGCTTGCACGTGAGCCACGACGGGGCGAGCCACACGGTCTACCTGAGCGATCGCCGCTGCGATCTGATCGCGGTCCTGCTGCAGCCGCCGGACCCGTGGTCGGCAGGGGACTTCGTCGACGACGCGCAGATCATCACGCGCGTCTGGGGAGCCAAGAGCCACTCCGACCGCACCCACTTGAATGTGCTCCTGCACCGTGTGCGCAAAGACTTCAACCGCGCCGGTCTCGACGGGGGCTTGTTGCTCGAGCGCGCTGAGGGCGGAGGCGCCACGCGGTTTCTCCTCCTGCCGGGGACGACCGTGCGTCTGGATTGAGAACCCGTTCGTGAGCCGCGTCCGGCCGTGCGACAATCGCGCGCGTGAGCCGGACAGACACGCTGATCGACGAGCTCGGTCCCCGCTCGGTGGACCCCGATGATCCCTCCCTGATCGACGTGATCCTCGAGGAGGTCGCGCGCGCCCCCGGAGGGGCGACTGACTTCGAGGACCGCTACGAGACGCGCAAGGTGATCGGCAAGGGCGCGATGGGGGAGGTGCGGCTGTGTTTCGACCGCGCCATCGGCCGCGAAGTGGCGATGAAGTTGATCCGCCGCGAGTCGGTCGCGCCGGGCTCGCGCTGGCGTTTCGTGCGCGAGGCGCGAATTCAGGGGCAGCTCGAGCACCCGGCGATCGTGCCGCTCTACGATCTCGGCGTCGCGCCCGACGGCCGGCTCTGGTTCACGATGAAGCGGGTCGAGGGCGAGAGCCTCGGCGAGCTGTTCGATGCCCTCCGCGCGGGGGACACCGCCGCCCGGGAGCGGGCCACTCCGCGGCGGCTGTTGGGCTGGCTCGCGCGGGTGTGCCTGGCGCTCGACTACATTCACGCGCGCGGCGTGGTGCACCGCGACCTCAAGCCGGACAACGTCATGCTCGGTCGCTACGGTGAGGTCTACGTGCTGGACTGGGGCCTGGCGAAGCTGCTCGAGGCGACCTCGGCGCGTGCGCCTGGCGATGGTCCGATCAAGCCGCTCATCGATGCGTCCGGCGCGAAGCGCACCGGAGAGGGCGCGGTGCTCGGTACCCCCGGCTACATGGCCCCCGAGCAGCTCCGGGGAAACGTCGACCAGGTCGAGGCGCGGTCGGACGTGTACTCGATCGGCACGCTCCTGTTCGAAGCGCTCACGCTGACGCCGCTGCACGGCACGGGCACGATGCAGCAGAAGCTCCTGTCGGTGCTGCAGACCGACGGCGCGCGGCCAAGCCGCGTCGTCCCTGGGATCGACGAGGGCCTCGACGCCATCTGCGTTGCCTGTACCCGGCTGGATCCGGCGAATCGCTTCGGCAGCGCGCGAGCGGTGGCGTTTGCGCTCGAGGGGTATCTCGAGCGCGGCTGATACGCCTCAGATCGGGAGCAGATTGCGCAGCGGGTCGAGGGGGCTGACACCCTCCGGAGGCGGCGGGGGCGCGTCGTCGTCAGGATCCGTCTCGTCAGGATCCGTCTCGTTCGGTGCATCCGGGCGGGGTTCCGGGCGCTCGGCGACCTCGGTGGAGGGCACCTGCGGGGCGGGGTGGACGGGCTCCGGATGGCGGATTGAAGGGCGCATCGGAGCGACCGCCTCTTCCGGCACGTTCGGAAGCGGCGTGTAGCTCGGGGCCAGCGGCCCGGGCGCGGGTCCGGACGGGGGCGCGTCGCTGGCCTCGTCGCGTTCACCGAGGAGCACATAGGCGGCTGCTGCGCTCAGCGCGCCCAGCCCCAGCAATGCGAGCCCCGCGGCGAGAACAATCACCCATGCGCGGGACCGAGCCGGCGCAGCGGGGGAGGCGCGCGGAACGTGTGCCTGCGGCGAGGCGCCGAACGGGTGCGACTCTCGAACGGTCGCGACGTTTGTCGGCGAGGCGGTCGCGTCGCGCTGGGGCCGAGCCGGTCGGGTCGCGTGTTCCGTCGGGTCTGGGAGCGGGACGGGCGTCATCAACAGCGCGGGCGCGAGGGCCCGGTGGGCGACCATCAAGCGCTCGCGCAGTGCGGTCGCGTTGGGCAGCCGTTCCGTCGGCTCCTTGGCCAGGCAGTCGCCCACCAATGTCGCCAGCGCGGTCGGAGCGCGCAGAGGTTTGTGGTCCTCCGTCAGGATTTGCACGACGAGGGCGTTCTGCACGCGCGCGTCGAACGGGGGACGGCCGCCGACCGCTTCGTACAGCATCACGCCGACCGCCCACACGTCCGAGGGGGGACCCGCGCTTCGTGCGTTCATGAGCTGTTCGGGGCTCATGTACCGCGGGGTACCGAGCGAAATGCCCTCCTTCGTGACGGTCTTCGAGCCTTTCTCGCGCGCCAGTCCGAAGTCGAGCAAGCGCACCCGGCGCGCGCCGTCGGGCCGCCGCTCGAGAAAGACGTTCTCCGGCTTGAGATCGCGATGGATGACGCCCGCTGCGTGGGCCGCCGCGAGCCCGTCGAGCAGCTGGTCGTAGTAGCCGAGGAGCTCGCCCAGCGTGGCTGGCGCATCGCGCAACGTCTGGCCTTCGAGCCACTCCATCGCGACCCACGGCAGTCCGCGCGGGTCGACGTCGGCATCGTAGACCTCGACCATCGCGTCGTGCTCGACCCGCGCCGGCGCGCGCACTTCACGGAGGAACCGCTCCCGGTTTGCGTCGTCGTCGGCGATGTGGGCGTGAAGGACCTTGAGCGCGACGCGTCGCCGCGTGTGTTTGTGTACGCCCTCGTACACCGTGCCGAAGCCGCCCGAGGCGACCTCACGAACGATCTCGAACCGTCCGAGCGGGTGCCCCGGCGGGAGGCCGGAGGTGTGGATGGGCGCGCGCATGGTCACCGCTTCAAGGTGTGCTCGGGGGGCCGTGCACGCACCCAGGATACCTCACGTCGCCGCGACGGGCGCCCGCGTGCAACCGCGCTGACATCCGGTCTGCACTCCATGCCTCGGGAAACGGCAGCTGTCGGCGCATCATGAGCGGAAGCGTTCGAGCAGCGCGGCGGCCTGCGCCGGATCGGACAGCGCCTCTTCCACGCGGCGCCGCTCCTCGGCGTCGAGCGTGCGCTTCGACACCCGCTCGAGATGCACCAGCACGCGGCGGAGCTCAGCCCGAGGGACGCGTCGTTTCTTCTTCTTGGCTCTTCGGGTGTCGGTGCGTGCACCGTCCCGCCCCAGATCCCAGCGTGTCGGTGCGGGTGCTCGCGCCTCTCGGTCCTTCGGCGGGAGGAAACGACCCGGTGGCCGGCGCGGGACGCGCAAGGGGCGCCCTTCGCGCGTGGTGCTCGCGTCGATCGGCACCCACGCAGGGCGGCCGCGGTGGTCTTCGAGCAGCGCGAGCGCCCAGAGGTGGTCCGGTTCGCTGAGCGAACCGCCGTCGTACACCCATCCGGTCGCGACGGCCGCGGGAACACCGACCGCGCGCATCATCGCGCAGGCCAGCACGTTGAGCTCGTAACAAACGCCCGCGCCGAGGTGGTCTCGATCGCTGGCCGCGTGCAGGGCCGCCAGGTGCTGCTGAGCGTGTCCGCGCGTGCGACGCGCGAGCCAGCGCCCGACCGAGGCGTCTTCGAGGTACGTGGGATCGTAGCGGTACCGCCGACGGATGAAATCCCGGACCGCGATCGCGCGACGGAGTGGTGACGGCTCGTCCCGCAGGTCTGCGATCCGGTCGAGCACTTCATCGGGCAGCTCGCGGTCGGGGACAAACGCGCGCAGCGCCGAGGGGTGGTCGGCCGCGTTGGCGCGGTCGAGGTCGGGCACGTGTCCCAGCTGGATCCGGAGGCGCACGTCGGTGGCTTCATCGAGGGTGAGGCGCGTGCGGCCAGCGGGATCGGTCCGCGCGTTCGCGTCTCCACGGTCCAGCCGGACCTCGAGCACGCGGCCGTAGTGCGGCACAGGGAGCACGACCTCTCCGGCCGGGAGCCGCCCGCGGAGCGCGACCATTCCGGCCTGACCGTGAGGGAGCGGCGCGGGCATCGGCGCGGGTCTCCACGACTGGGCGCGCGCATCGAACTCGGTCACCACGAGCTTCGGGGCGTAGACCCACGGCGCCTCGAGACGGGGCGGACTGAACGCGAAGCCCAGCGAGGGCGGTTCACGACGGTCTTCCATCCAGCCGTCGGTGCGGTCGAGCTGGCCGCGCAGCACGTCGTCTCCCAATGCGAAGAAGCGCTTGTCGTCCCGGCGTCGGCGAGGCGGGGGCGTGCTGGCAGGGGGGACGGGGGCGGGGGCATCGTCCGGGTCGTCTTCGCCGCCCCACCAACGCTTCATCCGGCCCAGCCAGCCGGACCGCCCCGGCCGAGAGGCGGCCCGTGGCTTCTTGCCTCGGGAGGGAACCGGGAGGTCGCGGTCCGCGAGCCAGCGCTCGATGGCGATCCGTCGCTTTGGCTGACTCAGCGCGAGCGCCTCCGCCAAGCGCTCGGGCCTGTCCACGGCGGCGGGGGTCAGATGAAGCACGCCCTCGAACGAGACCGCTTCCCGCTCGAGCCGGACCGGCCCGTCCATGCCCTCGAGCGTGCCGACGACGACGATGCCCTCGACGATGCGGACCGCGGCGCCCGCCAGCACCGGACTCAGCTCGGTCGTGAGTGCGCGTTGCGTGTCGTCGAGGTCCGTGCGGTCGGGGCCCAGGTCGAGCGACACGACGCGCAGCCCGACCAACAGATCGGGGACCCCGGAGGCGAGCAGCAGGCGCCGAACGGACGCGGGCCGGCCGGCCGCGGGTAGCGGATCGGCGAACCCCTCGAAGCGGGCGAGCTCGGCCGCCTCGGCGGGCGCAAGCATGCGAAGCGAGGGTTCGCCCACCCGTCCCCAACCGACGACGCCATCCCGCACGCACGCGACGCCCGCGCCTGCGGGAAGACGCGCGGTGTCGCTCTTGGCGAGCTCCACGAGGCAGGTCTCGGTTGCCGCCGTGAGCCGGTTCGACGGCTCGGGCCGATCGCGGCCGAGCTCCTCCAGGAACGCGAGCATCATGGCCGCGTCTGGCTCCCGCGGGATCCCGAGCGCGCGGGTGAGCTTCGGATGGTGGCCCGCCGCTGTGCGGTCACCACGCCGATCGCCGAACAGCGCGCGGGCGCCGGACTCGGCCAGGGCCCACGGGCGACGCAGCGTGCCTTCGTCATCGCGAAGCAGCAGCGTGTCTCGCAGGGCGGCGCGCACCGCCCCGGCCTGCAGGCGACCCTGCACGAGGCCGGTCTCGAGCCAGTCGAGCAACGCGGGCCGCGCCTCTTGGTCGACGAGCGCGGACGCCACGTCTCCGAGCGCCAAGGCGGCTGCGTCCCGGCATCCAAGCCGGAGCGCCGATTCCAAGGGGAGCCCCGCGAACACGTCGGGATGAGGAAACGCGCTGTGCGCGTCGCCGAAGAACGCGCGGGCCAGCGGCGTCGGCGCGAGCACCTGTCCCGGCTCGTGGAGTTCGCCTCCGGTGGTCGGCAACCACGCGCGGGAGGCGAGCGACCAGCCCTCGCGGCGTGCGGGCTCGTCGAACGCGCGCGCCGCGAGGTAGGCGGCGAATGCGATGTCCGCGCGCGGGCCGGACCGCCGCCCTTCGCCCATCAGCAGCGCGTCCACGGCGGCGTCGTCCAGGTCCGAGCTCGCGCCGCACGCCGCCAAGAGCGCCCGGCTGGCGGGGTCGAGGGCGCGGAGATCCAATTGCGGCGGCACCTCGATGGCAAACACGGGCACCGCGTCGGCGGTCGCGTCGGCGGGGGCCCAGGCGAACCGCGGCTTCTCCCAGCCGCCGCCTCGGAGCGGGACCTGAAGGCGGCTGCGCACCTTGAGTCGTCGGCACCGGGCTTCGAGGTCGTCACCCGGCGCCTCCAGCACGCTCGCCAGCACCCGGATCAGTTCGTGGGCGCGGCCTCGGTCGTCGGCCTCACGCGCGCGGTCCATTCCGTCGAGCAGATGTTCGACCACGGTGCGGCGGGTGCGGCGGTCGAGCTCGAATCGGTCCGCGAGCCAGGCGGCGACGTCATCCGGCACCGCGCGGGCAAGGCCCCAGTCGAGCCCCACGTCGGGCAGCGTCGCGTCGAGGACCAGGGAACGGGCGGCCTTGCGGGGACCGCGCTGCGACGGCCAGAGGGCGGCGCCGCCGAGCGATGCGAGCGCGTCCGGATCGGCGGCCAGCGCGTCGGCGTGCTCTCGCACGAAGTCGACCAAACGTCCCAGCCAACCGTCGGGAGGCGGCGTCTCCTCGGCGTGCGCCTCCCGGAGCGCGGCGGTCACGCGTCCGATCGACACCGGCCCGCACCAGGCTTCACCGACCGCGGCCGCCCACTCCGGATCCGCGAGGGCATCCAGCAGCGCCGTGCCGCCGAGCAGCGCGCGGCTCGACGGGGAGGCGTGCTGAAGCGGCGCCGCCGCAATGCGTCCGGCGCCGTCGATGGCCAAAGGGGCGCCGACGATGGCGATGCCGGCCGCCTCGGCGAGGGTTCCGAGCGCGCGCACATCGTCAGGGTCGCGTGCGAAGGCGGGCTGCTCCGACAGGGGTCGGCCGACCTGAAGCTGCGATACGATCTGCGTGAGGCGATCGGCGTGATGCGCGACGGAGAGACCCAGCTGAGCGGCGTTGGCGACCGTCCCTTCGCTCGCCCATGTCTCGAGTGGGGCCAGGGTCTCGAGACGGCCCTCGAATCGGGAGAACGGGGCCGCGTCGGCGAGCTCGCTGATCGGAGCGTGCGTGCCGTCGCGTGCCTTGAACAGGGGCAGGGCAGCGAGGGCCTCGCGAGCCGCCTGGTCGAGCGCGTCGCGGCTCTCGAGGAGGTGCGCGAGCAAGCCGTCGGGGTCGTGTGCAGCGAGCGCTCCGGCGTGCCTGACCAGGTCGCGCGCCGAGGCGGGCGGCGGGCCCACCACCTCGAAGAGATCCTCGAACTGGGCCTCCTCGTTCTCGGCCAACAGGGGCCGTCCCGAGGCGAGCAGAACCGCTCGGTAGGGCCCCGCGCGATGGCAGGCGTCGAGGTCGTCCTGCCCCCACGAGCCCATGCGGCGCGCGGTTCCCGACATGTCGAAGTACACCGCGGCGCTGAGGACCGGGGCGAGCTCGTCCGGCGGGAGCGATCGCGCGGCCTCCTGCAGCGCGGCGATCCAGGCATCGGTCCGGACGCCGGGTTCCGCGAGCTGATCCTCGATGAACAGCGCGTGGTCTGAGGAAGCGAGCCGGTCGTCGTGGCCGAGCGCTCGGAGGAGGCGGCGCGTCACGGGGTGGGCGACGTGGCGGGAGCCGGTCTCGGCGTAGTAGGCGTCGATGGCCGGCGCGCCACCCCCGGGCCGGAGCGCGGCGAGCGCAAACGGCGTTCCGTGGGTGTCCGGCCAGATCGGCGCCTCGACCAGAGCGGCACTCTGAGATCGGGTCAGCATGTCGACGCGTGAAGCGCACCAACGGAGCAGGACGATCCGGGACGCCGCAGAAAGAGGGAGCGTCGCCTGCACGAGGGCGAGGGCGACCTCAGGAGCCCCATCCGGTTGGAGCGCAAAGGAAGAGACGTCGATCGTCGGCGCGAGCCACGGCCACTCGGGCGTGGCCTCTTGAAGTGCCGCGTCGGCCGTCATCCACACGCGCCCTGGACCGACGAGGGGACGGCGCTCTCCGTGCACGTCGTCGAAGATCGGAAGGGACAGGAAGCGCCGGAGAAGCGGCGCGGACAGCGATCGCCCGTGGGTCTCGAGCGCGGGGGCGACGCCCGACATGTCGTCGAGGGGGGCGCTCTCCAGGAGACCGGCGAGCGTGGTGAAGGACGCGAGCGGCACCCATGTCTCGAGCCTCGGGTGGTCTCGAATCGTCTCCTTCGGGAGTAGCGGCAGCCGCGCGCGGAGTGTCGGTCGCAGCCCCTCCAACCGGGGGTCCAGGCGGTGCAGTCCGTCGTCGATCGCGCGATGCACGCCGGTGTCGTCGACGAGCAGGGCAGTGCCACGGAGGTCTGCACGCTGCGTGTCGGAGAGCTCGGCCAGCCCCTGCAGCAGCTGCGGGCGCGCGCGCAGCGTCTCCAATCTCGGCCCCTGAAGGTCGTCGACGAGGACCGCCGGAGACAGCGCGGGGACGTCCAGTCTTTCCCGGAGCCGTCTTGGAAGCGCATTGAGCTGCGCCGCCGGCACGACAGGACGGACCCCGGCGTACAGCGCAGGCCACGGGGCGGGCGCCCAGGTCGCGTCTTCGGCTCGCACCAGTCCGTCCGGGGTCGCGAGGAGGGGCAGCGCCCGGAGGCGGGCCGTGCTGACGTTGGCCTCCGCCAACAGATCGTGTACTGCCGGGAGCCACGTCGGGGGTGTCGCCCCGGGCGCGAGCCGCGCTTCCAAGAAGCGGACCATGGTCTCCCCGTCCAGGTCGCGGGCGCCCACGTCTCGGAGCACCTCCGCGGCGTCCGAGGCCACCGCTCTGGCCCCTCCACCCAGGTCTTCCCCCGCGAGGGCGGCCGCACGCGCTGGGGTCGTCAGTCGGGCCTGCAGGGGCGTCACCCAGCCGCCGTCGAGGGGAACGCAGGGGATCTCGCGGAGCGCGGTAGAGAGCGTCTCGAACAGCGGCCGCACGGACGCATCGAGCGCGCTCCGCGGTGCGAGGGCGGGGAGCGCGGGGCGGCCCTCCCGCGAGAGTCGGGCCACCGCCGCGGCCAACACGCGGCCGGCTTCGCCGAGCAGCGCGTCGTTCCAGGCAGAGCCCAGTTCGAGCCGCTCCCGGTCGAGCGTGACGTCGAAGCGCGCGTGCACCTTCACCGACAACCCGGTTCGCTCCGCCGTGGGGAGGAACGCAAACAGGGTCGGGCCGCGTGCGGGCACCACGTGGCCGGCTTCGTCCATGGATAGAAAGACCTTCACGGCGCTCGTCCGGGATCGGCCCTCCGCCCGCTCCCCGTCCCAACGGAGGGCGCCCTCGGCGGACGCGTACCGTCGACGCCGTCCGTCGTTGGCCACGAGCTCGACCTCGCCGTCGCCGCCGCGCTCCTCCCAGCGGCTCATCTCGCTCTGTGTCACCGTCAGGCGCGCCACATTGGGCAGCGTCAGCAGCGTCTCCGGGGGGATGGCCCGCGCCCGCGACACGAGCGCGTCGAGGTCCACGTCGTCCCGCACGGGAAGCACCAAACGGGTTGCGCCGGCCGGGCGCTCCGCTGCGACGCGGCGTGGGATGGACACGTGCGCGATCTCGACGTCGAACGGGCCGGAGTGCACGCGCGGCCTCTCACACACCTCGTAGACGCTCTTGAACCCGACGCCGAAGAAGCCGATCTGGTCGGCGCGTTTGGTGGTCTGCCCGATGGACAACAGGCCGACCAAGTCCAGCACGGAGAGCGGCGCCCCGTCATTGTCGACGATGACGTCGCGCCCCTCGAAGCGCGCGCTCCACGCCGAGGCACCCGCGTCGTCGGCGTTCTGCAGCAGCTCGAACAGGAAGTGTCCCGGGTCGGCGTAGACCGCCCGCGCGAGCAAGCGCTCCGCGTTGGCCTGGGAGACGGACTTCGGGGCGCGCGCGAGCGCCTCGACCACGGCGTCGACCGTGTGCTCGACGCATGCGCTCCACGCCGGCCGGTCCGCCAATCGGGACAGTCGTCGGCCGTCCACGAAGAAGAGCCATCGCCCGGCATCCTCGCTGGGGGCCGACGCATCGGTGACCTGCGATGCTTCGTCGGCCAGCGCGGCGAGTCTCGCGGGGGCGCGGCGACGCAACCACCGTGCGATCAGGGCCAGCGCGCTCGCGCGGGAGACCGGCCACGTGCGCGCCGCCTCACACACCGCGTCGGCCATCACGGGCTCCGCGGCACCTCGGAGCGAGAGCAGGTGCGAGAGCGTGGGATCGGGCAGCGCGGCGAGCGCCTCCGCCAGCGCTTCGCGGAGGTCTCTACTTCCGAACGCACCCTCGGCGGCCAACGTCTCCACGGCGTGCGCGAGGGGCGCGGGGTCGGCGAGCCCGGCTGTCAGGGCGAGCAGCTCCGCGAGGTCCTGGCCGGAGGATACCCGCGCCTCGATCTGCGCGCGTTGGGCACGGTACGAGAGGCGGGAGAACGCGAGGTCCGGATGCACGGTTGGCCGCTCTCGTACCCTCCCCGGACAGCCGGAGCAAGGGTCGGCTCAGACCGCGCGGGACCGGCGCCGGGCGAACAGCAGCCCGAGTGCGCCGATCCAGAGCCAGCCCGCCGACGGCCGGCGGCCGGCGCCCACGCTGCACCCGCCGGACTCTTCCTCCGCCGGCTCCGGGCGCGCGCAGAGCGAGTTCTCCCCGTCACGACGGCACTCGAGGCCGCCGCCGCACGGAACGTCGTTGCTGCAGAGGCGCGTGCAGAGGCCCGCGGTGGTCCCGTCGCTGGTGCAGTTTCCGGAGATGCACATCGCGTCGTCCGTGCATGCGTCGCCGAGAAGCCCGAGGATCGGCGCGCAGATCGTCGTGCCACCCGCCTCGACGCAGTCGAAGCCCTCCGGGCACTCGTCGCCCATGCAGATCCGCGTACACCACTCCTGCTCCGCGCGCTGCGCGCAGAATGCGTCCTCGGCGCAGTCGTCGTTTCCGACGCAGAACTCGCCGATCTCCCCGCGCGGACCGGGCGCGCAGAAGCCGTCACGGCAGTGGAAGTTGTCCGGGCAGTCGGGGTCCTCTTCGCAGGCGCGGGTGCAGTAGAGGCGGCCGTCGTCGTCCTGACAGGTCTCGCTCCGGCAGTCGGTGTCTGCCGCGCACGTCTCGCCGAGACCCCGGTCGCCGATCACGATCGACGCATCCACGCAGCCTCCGCACGCGCCCGCGGCTACCGCGCACGCTTCGCCCGCGAGGCACATCCCTTCGTCGCCTCGGCAAGGCGGGAGGCAGCGCTGGCGTCCGTCGCCCGGGTCCGCGCAATACAGCGTGCTGCACTCGGCGTCGCGAGTGCAATCGGCGTCCACCGCGAGGCCGGCCTCCGTGCCCCCGGTCGGCACGCACAGCCCTTCGCAGCCCTCCTGACGCTGGCAGTAGAGCCCTGGCCCGCACCCGAAGTCGGGCCGCAGCGGGTCGCACCCGGCCGTGCAGATCCGGCCCTCGCTCGTCTCTGCGCAGAGCGTGCCGAGGCACTCAGAGTCGGCGCCACACGACTCGCCGAGCGCGGTGCAGGTCTCGTCCACGAGATCGTCGCAGTCGTTGTCCGCGCCGTCACAGCGTTCTTCGCCATCGTTGAGGCAGCTGCCGGCTTCGAGGAGCGCGGCGTCGATCAGGTCGAAGTAGTTCTCGATCGCGTTGTACGCGCCGTACCCCGTCCCGCAGTCGCCGGCGCCGAAGCTCACCACGCCGGCGACCTCGCCATCCTCGGTGATCGCCGGTCCGCCGCTGTCGCCCTGGCAGGTGATCGCGCCGACATAGATCAGGTCGGTGTCGGTGCCCGTGACGACGCCGGTGGTGGTGTACTTCACACCGCTCCGCCCGGCCGGGGTCTGGCCGTATCCGACCGCCGTGATGGTCTGCCCGCGCAGCGTGGTGTGCGTCTCGCGGCGAAGCGGCAGCGGCTCGATTCCGGGCACGCCGTTTTGCAGGACGATCACCGCGACGTCCGATCCGATCAGGCTCCGGTCGAGGCCGCCCTGTCGGGTCTCGGTGTAGACGCCGGGCGTGGTGGTGATGCTCTGCGGCCGCAGCACATGCGTCACGTTTCGCACGCTGTCGCCCACCCCGACGACGATGTCCTGGGGGCGCGCGGGCCCCTCATCAAACGGCCGCTGCACGCAGTGCTTGGCCGTCAACACGACCCGCTCGGCGATGAACGAGCCCGTGCAGAGCCCGCCGCTCCGGTAGTTCTGCAGCAGCACCACCGAGTCGATGCCGCCGAGGTCGCCGTTGACGATCAGTTCTTCCGAAACGCCGACGTCGGGAGCCGCGCAAGCCACGGAACAGACTGCGGTCAGGGCGATGGTGAGGAGTCGAATTCGAAGCATGGTGTCTCTCGGCCGAGGGGAGGCGCCGATCATAGATCGAGTGTCCCGGTTCGGCACCTACGCGGCAGTGATGGGTCTGGTGACACGGCCGATTGCGGGGGCCTCCAACGGGTGACAAAGCACCTGCATGCGTAAGCTCGTGGTGCTCATGGCCGCCGGATGGATGTTCGTGGGGTGTGGCGGCGGGGAGCCGGCACCCGAGCAGGAGACGGACGTCTCGGCCGGTGGAGAGGACTCGGCCGGGCAGGAGGCCCCGGCCGACAACTCCGCCACGGACGACGCGAGCCCAGAGGGCGACGCGGCCTCTGCGGTCGCGCAGCCAACCACCGATCCCGACTCCGCGGGATCGCTTCCGAGGGAGGCCATTCAGAACGTGGTGCGCGACGACCAGAACGGGGTCCGCTACTGCTATGAGCGCGAGCTGGCGGAGAACCCCGAGCTGGCCGGTCGTGTCGTCTACCGGTGGATCATCGGAGCAGATGGGCACGTGCAGTCGGTGCTGGTGGAGAGCACCACGCTCGAGAACGAGGCCGTCGAGCGGTGCGTCCATCAGCGGATCCAACGCTGGGAGTTCCCGGCGCCGATCGGGGGGATCGTCATCGTAACGTACCCCTTCACATTCGGCGCGTCAGGCTGAACGGGCCGCTCACTCCCGCCAGAACCGCCAGGGCGGCCGGAAGTCCTGGCGGACCAAGAGCGGCAGCGCATTCGGCAGCACGGTCACCCGAAAGCGGCTGCCATGGATCCACTCCTCGCCGTCCAGCTGGGTCAGCAGTGCCTCCCGCCCCGGTCGGTCGAAGACCAGCTCGAAGGACGCGCCTCCGAAGCCCTCGGAGTGCGTGACGCCGATGACGTCCAAGTCCTCCTGGAAGAGCGGAAGCCATTTGAGGTCCCGCAGCGTCTTGGAGATCGCGTCGCGCCTCCCCTGCATCGGGACCAGCTCCATCTTCCCGTCGTCGCCGCGCGCGCGTCGGTCGGGCACCCATTCCCCGGCGTAGATGGGTGTGTTGTTGATGACGAGGTCGGTCAGGCCCTCGTAGCGATGGGTCTCGCCGTCGCAGAGGATCTCGGCGTCGAACTTGGTCGGCTCGGTGAAGCTCGCGAGGAAGCGCTTGAGGCCCGCGCCCGCGTAGACCGCCTGATCGCGGTACAGCTCACGCAGGATGGGGATCTTGCCGATGCGCGCACGGTCGTGGTTTCTCCGCGCCAGGATCTCCGGCTGCATGCCCCAACCCACGCAGTCGAAGAAATGGGTCTCGGCGCGCACGGTTCCGTCGGGCTCGAGCGCCTGCACCACGCCCGCGTCCAGATGCATGACGTGTCCCGCGAGGACGATGTCGAGGTTCGATTCGATGGCGCTCGCCCCCGGCCGCAGCCCGTAGGAGCGGCCCTGGTCGTTGGCAGTGCCCATCGGGAGCATCCCCAGGGGGGGACGCCGACTCGAGAGCAGGATGCCGCGCGCGGCCTCGTTGAAGGTGCCGTCCCCGCCCATGTAGACGACGACGTCCGGCGCGTCCGATTCGATGGCCGCGGTCACCAAAGGGACGGTGCGGCCCTCCGGTTCGGTTGCGATGAGCCGCGTCGTCACCCCGCGCGCTTCGAGGCTGGCCTTCGCGCGGTCCAGGTACGAGCGAGCCTTGCCCGACTGCGCGGTGGGGTTCCCGACCAGGAGCATGCGGGGCACGGGAGAAACGTATCAGACGGCGACGAGGTTTCACGTCGCCGCGTGTCTTTCAGCGCCGGCCCGAGAAGCGCGCCTTCTGCGCGGTGAGGTGGCCGTGGAGAAACTCCATCAACGCGCGTACGCGCGCGGACCGCCGAAGGTCGGGATGGGTGAGCAGCCAGACGGGCACGTCGAGCTCCGGGATCGCGGCACGCCGAACGCGCACGAGCGTCGGGTCCGCGTCCCCTACGAAACAAGGCAAGAGACCCACTCCCACCCCGGCGCGGATGAGGTCGCGCGTGGCCGAGGGGACCGTGCTCCGGGCGACCACACGCTCCGCCGGCACATGTTCCGCGAGCCAGCGACCGGGTCGAAGCGCAGCCCAAGCGCCATCGATCCCGACCCAGCGGTGCTGCTCGAGTGCCGCGCGGCGAGGCATCTCCTCAAGATAGCTGTGGGCGGCGTAGATCGCCGCGCGCGACACGGCCAGCTTCCTCCCGACCAGATCCCCCATCGGTTTACGGGCGAGCCGGACGGCGACGTCGGCTTCCCGCTGGGCCAGCCTCGCGATCTGCGAGCCGGCGTCGAGCTCGATGACGATGCTGGGATACTGTCGTCGGAACTCCGCCAGCCCCGCACACAGCGAAGGAATGAGCCAGCCGATGGTCGTCAGGCGCACCGTCCCGGCCGCCCGCATGTCGGTGCCGGCGACCCGTCGGGTGGTGTCGCCGATCATCGCCTCAACGGCATCCGCGGTGCGCACGATCTCCTCCGCGGCGGGGGTCAGCAGGTATCCCGCCGGGCTCTTGATGAAGAGCGACACGCCGAGGCTGCGTTCGATGCGTGCGACGTGTCGAGCGACCGTCTGGTGGCTCACCCCGAGCGTCGCCGCCCCCTGCCGCACGGACCCCGCCTCGGCCACGGCGCGCACGTGTCGGAGGTCGTCCCACGAGAGGTCGCCCATCAGTCCTGCTCTCCTCGAATCACGTGGTCCATCCCTGGACCAGCCTACCGGCTTTTTCGATAGTCGACCTCCATCTTCGGTCCACCCATGTTCGTCTCGTCTCGTTACGGAAGGGCCCGGTGAACGACATGAGCGAAGCGATGAAAGCCGTCGTCAACACGTCTCTGCTTCCTGACGGAGCGGGTCTCGCGATCCAGAAGGTGAACGTGCCCGAGTTGTCTCGCGGCGAGGTCTTGGTACGCGTTCGCGTCTCCACCGTGAGCCCTGCCGACCACATGCTCACGGAGGGAGGTTACTACTTCCCCCGTGAGGCGCCCTTCGTGCCGGGGCTCGCTGCCGTCGGCGAGATCGTCGACCATCGGGCGGGCCTCTACGGGCGCTACCTCACGGGCAAGCGCGTCTTCTTCGCCCCCGGCTACGAGCGTGACGGAACGTGGTCGGAGTTCGCGGTGGCGGATGCGAACGCGGTGGTGCCGCTCGGGGATCTCGATGATGAGCGGGCCGTGAGCTTGGGCAACGCGCTCACCGCGGTCGGCCTCGTCGAGACTGCGCGCGACCTCCGCGGGTCCGGCGTTGTGGTGAACGCCGCCGGAGGCAATCTTGCGGGGCTGATCGCGGAGCGCCGGAAGGCGGTCGGCATGAAGATGGTGGCGATCGTCCGTAAAGATGAAGAGGTCCGCGATCTCCAAGCCGCGGGCGCAGCGGAGGTCGTCCTCAACCAGACCGATGCGGACTTCGCAGAGCAGCTGGAGTCGGCCGCGGACCGGCTCGACGCACGCGTGCTCATCGACTCGCTCGGCGGTGGCGCGTCTGCGGGCATGATGAAGGCCCTGCCCCGTGGGTCGACCGTGCTCGTCATCGGTCATCTCTCGCGGCAGCCCATGACCTTCGACGCGCTCCCCTTGCTGTTGGGTCGCTCGCAGACGGTCCGGGCGTTCGGGCTGGTGGAGTGGATGGACGGCCTGTCGCTACCGAGGCTTCTTCTCGCGTCCCGGAACGCCCAGGCGTTGGTCCGCGGGCACGCCGCCATGCCGGTCCGGCACCGCTACAGCCTCGAGCAGCTCGTGGAGCGCTTCACGTCGGCGACCCGTGGGACCAGCGAAGGCCGCACATTGGTCTTCCCGAACGGTGACCCCGCGTCGGCTGTGTAGTGGACTAGAGCAGGGCCGTCCTTCGTGGCGCGTTGGGCTCTTCACGCAGGCGAGGTCTGCCAGCGCAGGGCGATGACGGTGTCCTCACCGCGCGCAGAGCGGACCTCCAAGGTGGCCCCATGGGCCGCGCAGATACGCTCGGCCAAAGCGAGCCCCACGCCCGCTCCACCCGTCCGCGCGGGGGAACCGAAGCCCCCGCCGTGATCGACGACGCAGACCTGCACACCACGTCCGTCGGGGGCCTCCTCAGAGACGCGCACCTCCACCGGCGGTTGGCCGTACCGCTTTGCGTTGTCGATCAGTACGCCCAGCACCCGGGTGAACAACGTCGGGTCCGCGAGCACCTCCGCGTCGCCGACCACGGTCACGGCTTCGTCGATGGCGCGCACCGTCGCGGCCACCCCAACCGCTCGGAGCTGCAGGGAGCCCGTCTCGAGCCGGGACGTCGCCAGCACGTCCTCGACGAGACCCGCGAGCGCCTCGATCTCACGCTCGACAGCGGCGAGGTGGGCCGCCGGGTCGATCCCCTCCTGGGCCAGTCCCAACCAGACCTGCATCCGCGCGAGCGGGCTCCGCAGCTCGTGACTCGCGAGGGACAACAGATCGCGCTGCGTGGCCATTCGGGAGCGGACGGCCCCCACCATCGACGCCATGCTCGCTCGGAGCGAGCGCACTTCGGAGGGGCCCTCCGGCGGGGGTAGCGGATGCTCTACGTTGAACTCCAGGGCGTGGGCGGCCTCGCTGAGCCTGGACAGCGGTGCGGTGACGCTGCGCGCGAGCCCGAGTGCCAGCCCGGCCGCGAGCAGGCCGGCGAGGACAAAGACCGTCACTCTGAAGCGGCCCCCGCGGAACGGGAACCCTTCGCTGCATATCCGCAGCTCGCGACCCTCGTCGAGCGGCGTCACGTCCCAGACCTCACATTGTCCGGAGCCTTGTTGCGCGAGGGAGGTCGACCGCCCCTGAGGGTCGCTGCGGAGAAGCTCGACCGTCTGTCGGCTCGTCCGCGCGAGCGCCGACACAAGCGCTTCGTCGCGCTCTCTGTCGGCCCCTTGGAAGGCAGCTTGGAGCACCGGCCTGACTCTGCGCAGCGCCCGGGTTTCGCGGTGTCCAGTCGGAGCCAGCGCGGCGGAGAGCACGGCGTGCACGAGCAGGAGTCCGAGGAGCGAGATGAGCTGAACCGCGGCGAGCTGAGCGAGGACGCTCCTCATCGGATTGTTCCAGCGGCGAGCACATAGCCGACGCCCCGAACTGTACGAATGGCCTTCCGCGCTCTGGGGCCGAGCTTCCTGCGCAGATGGTGGATGTGCACGTCGAGCCCGCGGTCGGAGACGACCGTCCCCCCGCGGCCCGCACCAGCGCGCAGATTCCGTCGGGAGAGGGGCCGTCCGCGCTCCGCGAGGAGCGCGAGCAAGAGGTCGAGCTCGGTGGCCGTCAGCGGCACCGGCCGCCCATCTTGGAGAACCTGCCTCGCGCTTGGGTCGACGGTCACGTCTTCGATGCGATGCAACTCGGCCTCAGGGGGGCCGGTGCGTCGCAGGATCGCCCTGATCCGTGCCACCAGCTCGCGTAGGATCACCGGCTTGGGCACGTAGTCGTCCGCCCCTGCCTCCAGCCCTCGAATGCGGTCGTCGGCGTCCCCCCGCGCGGTCAGGAAGAGCACCGGAACACGGGTCTTGGCGCGGATGCGCTCAAGCGTCTCGTGTCCGTTGAGGTCAGGCATCATCACATCGAGAACGATCAGATCCGGCGGCGAACGGGTGAGCTGTTCGAGCGCCTGGAGCCCGTCCCCGGCTTGGCCCACGGCGAAACCGGCGTGCTCGAGGTAAGTCGCGAGCCCCTCGCGGAAGAGCGGGTCGTCGTCGACGAGCAGTACACGGGTGATCATCTGCTCACCGTACAGCGCTCATTGTCGTCGATCTGTTGAGAAACCTTAGTTCCCTGGAGAAGGTCGCTCCATCCTGCAAGCTCTGCTCATGCCTCTCTACGCCACCTTCGGTCTGCTGGGTCTCTGTGTATTCGCCTCTGCCTGTTCGGGCCCGGCGGAGCTCGATGGGGGTGTCACCGACGGCGCCGTCACCGACGCTGACGTCACCGACGCTGATGTCTCCGAGTGCACGCCGCCGTGCTTCGCGTGGGTGAGGCGGCTCTCCGGGCCGTCGATGGAGGACGAGATCGATGCGGTCGCGACCGATGAGGAGGGCAACGTCTACATCGCCGGCAAGTTCGAAGCGGAGCTGACGGTCGAGGGGTTTGACGGCCCGCCGCTTCAGAGCGCCGGCCGCGCCGACATCATGGTCGCCAAGTACGGCCCCGACGGCCGCCTGGAGTGGTTGCACCGCTTCGGCGGGCCGGGCGAGGACAATGTGTTCGACGCGGCGTGTGACGCGGAGGGCAACCTCTATCTGAGCGGGTACTTCTCCGGTCGGATCGACTTCGGCGGTCAGGTGCTCGACAGCGGGGACGTCGACAACTTGGACATGATGGTCATCCGGATGGATCCGAGAGGGGAAGGCAGCGTCACCTGGGCGGTGTCGGCGGGCGGGGAGGGCAGCGACGGCGGCAACGAGCTTCAGCCGATGCCTGACGGACGGATGGCGGTGCTCGCTCAGTCGAGCGGTCGATTCGTCGCGTCCCCAGGGGTGGACTTCGAGCCCCCTGTCGGGCGCGCGAACGCCTACGTCCTCGCGATGGACACGCAAGACGGAACCTTCGAGTGGGGCGCCGAGGCTCAGAGCTCGGTCGGCGTCCGCGCCAAGTGCCTGGCCGTCGACTCCGAGAGCAATCTGTACTGGGGCGGGGACTTCGGCGGGACGCTGGCGATGAGGGGTGAGGGGTCGTTGCCCGAGCCGGTCGAAGCGCAGGCCTCGGACGGCTTCATCAGTTCGTGGACTCCGAGCGGATCACACCGATGGACGCGTGCGTTTGGCGGCCCCGCGCAGGATCTCTGCAAAGGGGCGGTGGTCGATGGCGATGGGTTGTACCTGGTCGGGCAATTTGGCGGTGAGGTCGACTTCGGGGGGCAGCGCCTCGTCAGCACTCAGCGCGATCTGTTCGTGTGGGCGCTCGACCGGGCAGGGGAGACGCGGTGGGTGCAGCAGGTGCGATCGGATTCCAACCTCCTCGGGGCGGAGGCGGTCGTTGCCCCGGACGGGGGAGTGCTCTTCGGCTTCCGGATGAACGCGGACCTGACGTTGACCTCATCGGACGGAGAGGACGTCTCGCTCGCGAGGCCTTCGTCCGGTGACTACCCGCTTCTCCTGGGCTACGACGCAGCCGGTGTGCCGTCCCTGCAGTTGTTCCCCGAGATGAGCGACGACGCCAACCTGGACGAACTCAGTATTCAGGGGCGGCGCGTGTATGTGGACGTGCCGATCTTCGAGGGGCGATACCGGTTCGGCGAGCACGTGAGGGAGTCCACCGGGACCAAAGACGCGCTCCTGGTGGCCATCGACCTGTAGGTGCCCCAGGCAGCTCGGCTTCGAGCCGGTTGAGGGCTACACTTCGTCGAGGATCTGTTCGCGCTTCTTGGTGTGCTCTGCGCTGCTGATCAGCCCCTTCTCGAACAGCTCGTCGAGATTGGCCAGACGCTCCGCGAGGTCGTCGACGGTAGGTCGCGGGCCCGAGCGCGCGGCGGGTCGCGACTCTTCCTCGGTCGCGTTCTCCGCCATGTCGCGCGCCTCTTTCGACCGTGCCTTGTGTGGGTCGAAGACCTTCTTCGCTTCGTTCTTGGCGCGCTCGAAGACCTCGCGCATCTCCGCGTCGGTCATGCGTCCGCCGCTCTCGAAGTAGAGGCGGGCCACGGTGCCCAGCGCCATCGTGGACGCGAACATGAAGGGCGCCGCCACCAACCCGCCGAGCCCCGGCAGCAAGATCTTGCCGGCCGTCGTGGCGAGCTTGCTGCCGACCAGAGACAGGCCCACGGTCGCGCCAATCTTGGTTAGGAGTTCCATCGCGGACTCCTTCGTCATCTCCGCGCCGTGCTCCTCCCCGATGCCGAGCACCATGCCAACGTGGATGGGCATGACGCCCAAGATCTCGCTGCCAGGGATAGGCAGGATCGTGAGCGCGGCGGTCGCGTAACCACAGCGTTCGATCAAGGTGCGGCAGCGGCGTTCACGCGCGTCGGCGGGCGGTCCAAAGAGGTAGTCCTGCATCCCGGGCAGAGTACCAGCCTGACGGCGGACCGCTCGTCAGACGCCGACCCCATCGAGCGCCCGGTGGATGGCGTCGGCCACCT
The DNA here is from genome assembly GCA_045106715.1 of Sandaracinaceae bacterium. GTDB lineage: Bacteria > Myxococcota_A > Polyangia > Polyangiales > Sandaracinaceae. The sequence goes on along the minus strand of JBGCFC010000035.1, from coordinate 30,902 downwards.
CGCCGGGCGCGCTGCCCATCTCGAGCGGGACGTTGGCGAGCGGGCTGTCGATCCCCGCGAGCGCGCGCTCGTGGTAGCGCGCCTTGAACTCGGTGAACTTGAGGCCGTGCGCGGTGGAGACCACGACCACACGATCCCGCGGTCCGATGGTCTTGTTGGCGACGAGCTTCTCGAGGCACGCGAGCGCCACCCCGGTGTGCGGGCAGTTGAACATGCCCGTCCGGTCGGCGCGGGCGACGGCGTCGGCCAGCTCTTGCTCGCTCGCTTGCTCCACGATGCCGCGTGTCTCGACCAGCGCGCGCACCGCCTTCGGCAGGGAAACCGGGTGGCCGATGCGGATGGCGCTCGCGAGGGTCTCGCCCGCCTCGACCGGCGCAAAGTCCGCCTCGATGAGGTCTCGGCCCTCTCCCACGGCGCGCTGGTAGGCGAGGTAGAGCGGGTTGGCGCGCTCGGCCTGGCAACAGACGAGGCGCGGCAGGCGCTCGATCAATCCGAGGTCCCGCATCTGGAGGAACCCCTTGGCGATGGCGCTGACGTTGCCGAGGTTGCCACCGGGCACGAGCACCCAGTCGGGGACCTCCCAGTCAAACTGTTGAACGATCTCCACGCTGATCGTCTTCTGCCCCTCGACCCGCAAGCTGTTCATGGAGTTCGCCAGGTAGATGCCGGCGTCCTCCGTGAGGTGTTGGACGACGCGCATGCACCCGTCGAAGTCGGTGTCGAGGCTGCACACCAGCGCGCCGTTGGCCATCGGCTGCACGAGCTGTGCGGCGCTGATCTTCCCCTTCGGCAAGAGCACGACGACCGGGATCCCTGCCGCCGCGCCGTAGGCCGCGAGCGCGGCGGAAGTGTCCCCGGTCGACGCGCACGCGAGCGCCCGGATGGGGGTCCCGTTGGCGATCATCTGCTTCACGCTCGAGACGAGCACAGTCATCCCGAGGTCTTTGAAGGAGCCGGTGTGGCTCGTGCCGCACTGCTTGACCCAGAGGTCGCGAACGCCGATCTGCGAGCCGTAGCGCTCGGCCCAGAAGAGGTTGGTGTTGCCTTCGTAGAGCGAGACGACGTTCTCCGGCGCCACGTGCGGCTGCACCCACTCGTGCTTGCTCCAGACCCCGCTGCCGTAGGGCCAGCTCGTCTTGCCGTAGCGCTCGTCGAACAAGCGCATCCAGGCCGCTCCCGAACGCCGGCGCAGTGCCTCCGTGTCGTGCGCGACTTCGAGCAGTGCGCCGCTCGCCGGGGACCGGTAGATCACCCGGTCGAGGGGGTAGCGTTCCTCGGGGTCCTCGACGCTCTGAAACCAAGCCGAATATGCCATCGGCGCATTGTACGTGAGCGCCGCGGCGCGAGCCTCACTCGCAGCGGTCGTCGATCAGAGCTTCGCAGCGGTCGTGTTCGGCCTCGTCGATCAGGACGGTGCTGTACGGGCCGAGCGGCGCGTCCGCGCAGTCGTCGATGAGGTCGTCGTTGGTGTCGACACAGCCGGCGCCGCAGAACCAGTCGACGCCGGCGAACCCGGAGATCTCCTGCACGGTGACTTGCACCATTTGCGCATCCAGAGTCGAGCTGAACTCGCCTTCGAAGATCGTTCCGAGGTTCATCCCAGTGAAGCACTGACGCGAGCCGCTGTGGGCTTCGATGGCGTCGAGCTGGGTGGCGCTGAAGCAGCGGCAACCGGAGGGTCCGGCGTCGCTCGGACCGGCATCGGCGGGCCCGGCGTCGCTTCCCGCGTCTCCCGGTCCCGCGTCGGTCGGTCCAGCGTCGGTCGGTCCAGCGTCGGCTTGTCCTGCGTCGGCTTGTCCCGCGTCTCCCGGTGCTGCGTCAGAGCCTGCATCGCGCATGGAACGCCCCGCGTCGGTCGTCGCCGCGTCGATTCCACCGTCCACATCGGACGTCTCGTCGCACCCCAACGCCAGCAACAGACCAAGACCAAAGAGCACGAGTGTTCGCTGCGGCATGCCGAAAGAGTAGCGAGCGCCGGCCGGTGGAGTCGAGTCTGTCCGCGTTCGTGGCCTATGCTGTGTGCGATGGGAACTTGGCGAACCCGCAACACGTCGATGTGGTTGTTCGTCGTGCTCCTGGCGGGTTGCGACGGAGGGGACGTGGGCCTCGTCGTCGAAGTGCGGACCGACCTCGTGGCCGGCGTGGAGTTCGAGGCCTTGACGGTCGCGCTGTCGGGAGAGGACCTCATGGACGGCCGGACCGTGCGCAGCGGGGAGCTGGGTCCGTTTCGTGCGGCCGAGTGGGCGGCACTGTCGCCAAACGCCGAGCGGAGACTGGTCGTCAGCGCCCGGGACGGAATGGGGCGCGTCGTCGTCCAACGCACTGCGCTGGTGGACCACCGGCAGACGACCCTCACCTCTGTGGTCCTGACACGCAGCTGCGCCGACGTCGTGTGCCCTGCGGAGCAGGCGTGCATCGGGGGCCAGTGCGTCGACGAGCGATGTCTCAACGGGGACGAGGCCTCCTGCGTAGTCGACTTGTGTGCCGAATGCGCGGCGCTCAGCGAGTGCGACGACGCGATGTGTGAGGAGGCGGTGTGTCTGCACCGCGCGGCCTCCGACCGGTGCCGCGACGTCGACGTGTGCATTCCCGACCGGGGCTGTCAGCCCGTCCTCGCGCCGGCCGACGCCGGGCCGATGGATGCCGGGCCGACGGATGCGGGGCGCGACGGGGGCAGAGACGCGGGCGCGCCGGACGCCGCAGATGCCGATGTCGTCGACGGCGGCCCCGATGCGGGCGCCGACGCTGGTCCTCCGCGTTTGTGCACACCGCCCGGAGGGGAGTGTGACTACGCCCTTCAAGACTGTCCGGCGGGCCAGTCGTGTGCCCCGCGTTCGTTCGGCGGCGCGCCGACTTCCCGGTGTGTCCCGGCGGGCACCGGAACGGACGTGACCTGCATGACGAGCGCGGCGTGCGCCCCCGGGTGGGACTGCATCGGCGGGCTTTGTGTGGAGGTGTGTTGCTCCGGCGATGGGCCCGCGACCTGCAGCGTCTCCGGGGCCGCATGCGGCTTCGACCCGACCGGGCTTGGCGGGCACTGTTTTCCGGACACATGCAGCATCGAGATGCAGACCGGCTGCCCGGACGGAGACGCTTGTTACGTCGTCGCGCTCGGCAGCGTCGCCGCATGCCTCGACGAAGGGAGCGCGTCCATCGGCGAGCCGTGTGTGGGGACCAACGACTGTCAGCGGGGAAGCGGCTGCTCGGCGGCGGGCACGTGTGCGGCGTTCTGTTCCGCGTCCCTCGACTGCACGGGGCCCTCCGAGAACTGCATCATCGGTTCCGGCGAGACCATCGGGCTGTGTGAGGAGTCCTGCGATCCGGTGAGCGGGACGGGCTGCGTGGGTGGGCTGAGCTGCTATCCGGTGGCCGCGAACATGGCGTCCTGTTTCCCGAGCGGGCTTCTCGCCGAGGGCGAACCATGCCTGCTCGTGAACGATTGCCAGGACGGCCTCGTGTGCCTCACCGGGGCCTGCGCACGCATATGCAGCGCCACTGGACCGAGCTGCGGGTCCGAGTTGTGCACCCCGCTCTCGGGCCTTCCACCCTGGTCCGTTTGCCTCTGAACATCACACCGAGTCGAGGCCGGGCGCGTTCGCGGGCAGAGGATGCCCTGCCGCCTGGAACGTCTTCTCCAGCCACGCGATGGCTTCGCCCCAGGTGCCGACGACGGCGTAGTCCTTCGGGGGGCGTTGGATCAGAAAGACCGCGGAGAGCACGAAGCGCATCGTCGCGCTCTGGATGACGATGGCCGAGCCCAGCGAACGCTCAGAGAGCAGCGGCCGCTGACGGCGGATCCATTCCGCCTGCATCTTCTGCATGGGGCGATCGATCGAAGGCAAGGCACGCGTGTCGTAGAGAAACGCAAAGACGGAGCGCTCCTCGAGGCGCACGTCCAGACGCCGCAGATACGTCTCGAACTCCGCCTCGGTCGGCACGCGGTTGAACCGAATGACGATCAGCGGGGCGGCGTGGTCGAGGATCTCGACCGCCTGGGGCAGCCTACTCCTCCGCGTCTTGGTAGGCGGCGACGAAGGCCTCGGTGTACCCGGTGGCCTCGTGCGTCAGGGTCAGGTTCCAGACGTCGCCCGACGGCTGAAGCGAGGCGACCAACGCCTCCACGCCTGCCTCCGCGAGGGCCTCCGCGTTCCCCACCGGGGTGGGGACCGTGCGCCACATGTGTTCTACGGGGGTGAGGTTCTCTTCGAGGCACGCCGCGAGCAAGTTGGCGGTGGCCACCGCGCAGTCCTCTCGCTCCGAGCGCGAGCGCGGGGGCCCCGCCCGCTCGAACAACGTGCCCGTGACTGCGGCGAAGGCGGGGATCAGCGGCTCGCCCGCACCGCTCGTGTACACGAAACTGATGCGTCCCACGGGGCCCGGCGCGTCGCCCGGGGTCAGGGCCACGTCGACGTGGGTGCGAGGCTGACCCTCACGTTCGGCGAACACGCAACGATGCACTGTCCGGGTGACGTGAGTCAGCTCCCCGCCGACCTCGGTGCAGCGCGCGGCGGCTTCGTCTCGGCTCTGTCCGAGCGTGAACCCGCCCAAGCCGATGACCTCGTTCGTCCGCGCCTGGTCCGGCTCGGTGAGCGCGAGCGGCGGCAGGTCCCGATGCGAGATCCCCGTCGCCCCCGGGGCCCTCACGGAGGGCGGCGTGGGGCTCGACGTCTGTGGGACGTCGGGGTCCGGCGCGGGGATGGGCTCCGGTTCGGGCAGCGCACGGGGCGCTGCCTCGCCGCACGTACAGGCGCCCAGCCAGAGTGCGAGGGCCGCGGTCAGGCAGGGTGCAAATGAGGCAAGCCGCATGGCGCGAAGGTGCCACGGGATGGCGGCGCCGTCAGGTCGGCTGTTCTCATGCGGCGGCGCCGTCAGGGCGTTCAATCACAACTGCGCACCTCAGACGCAGGCGCTACCACCTCAGACGCGAGCGTTGCCACTCAGGCGCAAGCGTCGCCTCAGACGCAAGCGTTACAGAGCCCGCGGACCTGAATCTCGACCTCACGCGCGGCCAAGGTCTGCGGGACACCCTCGCCGGTGCGGACCGCGATGACGTCGTCAGGAAGGCAGCTCACGTCGCCGCAGCCGCTGCACACGAAGTGGGGATGCAGCTCGGGCGCATGGTCGTCACGGCCTGCGAGCTCGAAGCGCCACAGATGGTCGCCCAGGTCCGTGCGGAGCGCGAGACCGACCTCGGTGAGGTCCACCAGGTTGCGGTAGAGCGTCGCGCGGTCATAGCCGAGGGTCGCGAGCGCGTCGCACACTTCCGCGTGGGTCAGTGGTGCGCTGGCCTCGATCAGACAGCGCAGGACCGCCGCTCGCGCCGAGGTCGCGCGCAGACCCTTGTCCCGGAGGAGCTGCTTGAGGTCGATGGGGTCGGCGGTAGGCATGGGCGGAGCGTGGGGCGCGCGCTCTCTCGGAATCGCGTTCCCATGCGAGAGTGGCGTGCTAATCAGGTCTCGCATAAGGGTAACACGATTGCAATTGCCCCGATGGTGATCCCCCTCCTGATCGCCGCGGCCTCGGTGGCCGGCGGCGCGTTCCTCGGCTTGGTCGGCCGGCGCGGCTACGCGTCGTCACTGGCCACGTTCGCGTTGGTGAGCGCACTGGCGGTGGTCCTGTCGCAGCTCTTGCCGGACGCGCTGGCCGGGGCGGGACTGGCGGCGCTCCTCGTGTTTGGCGCCGGCGCGATGCTGCCGACGCTGATCGAAAAGCTCGCCATGGCGCGCCTCGATGCGGGCGCTGCGCATCGGGTCGGCCTCGAGCTCGGCTACGCGGGCCTGCTGTTGCACAAGGTGGGTGACGGCCTCGGGCTGGGCACCTACGGCGGTGAGCATCACGCGGGGCATGGGCATTTCGACGTCCTGCTGGCGATCGCCGCGCACACGGTCCCCATGGTCGCGCTGGTGACCCTGGCGTTCCGTCGCATCCAGGGACCGAAGCTCGCGGTACTGCGGGCCCTGGGTCTTGGCCTGGCGACCCTGCTCGGAGTGGTCCTGCCCACGCTGGTGCCGGTGGCGCTGTTTCACCAGGCTGAGCCGTGGGTGACGGCGGGCGTGGCTGGGCTGCTCCTGCACGTGCTCGCGCACGACTGGCAGCCGGAGGCCTCCCCGAACCACGCGGGCCGCCGTCTCATTGACGCGCTCGCCGTGCTCGCCGCCCTGGGGCTCGTGTTCTTCGGCGGTCATGAGCACGCCGAGGGGGGCTCGCACGTCCGCCACGAGATGAGCGAGGCGCTGGCGGAGCTGGCGGTCGAGACGGCCCCGGCATTGCTGCTGGGCCTCGTCATTGGGGCGCTGCTATCCACGCTGGGCAGGCGCCTCTCTACGACATGGCTCCAAGGCGGAGGAGCCCTATGGCAAGCGTTTCGCGGCGCGATCGTGGGCGCGCCGCTGCCCATCTGCGCGTGCGGCGTGCTCCCGCTCGCGTCTTCGCTGCGCCGGCGAGGCGCGGGCCCTGCGCTGGTCGTGGCGTTTCTCCTCGCGACGCCTGAGCTTGGCATCGAGACCCTCGTGCTCACCGCGCACTTCGTCGGCTGGCCATTCGCCATCGTTCGGCTCGTCGCGGCCGTGCTGCTCGCGGTGATCGCGGCGCTGGTGTTTCACCGGCTCTTCGGCGGCGGGGCGGCCGAACTCGAGGAGGAAGAAGCCGAGGTCGTCAACGAGGAGGGCCCCTTCCTGCCTCGTTTCGTCGCCAGCTTCGACGAGCTGCTCTACCACGTCGCGCCTTGGACATTGGTCGGGCTCGTCGCCGCCGCCTACGTGCAAGCGGTCCTGCCAGCGGACGCGCTCGGGAGCCTCGGTCCGTTGGGGCTGGACGTGCTGGTGGTGACGCTCATCGCCGTGCCGAGCTACGTGTGCGCCGCCTCCGCGACCCCGTTGGCCGCGGTCCTCTTGCTGAAAGGCATGAGCCCCGGGGCGGTGCTGGTGGGTCTGTTGCTGGGGCCCGCCACCAACCTCGCGACGGTCGGCTTTCTGCGCAAGAGCTACGGCACCCGGGCGACGCTCATCGGCCTCGGGGTGACCGTCGTGGCGGCGTGGTTGATGGCGGCCGGACTCAACATGGTGGAGGTGCCGATCACGATCGAAGTCGCTGCGGTCGAGGATCACGAACACGGCCCGATCAGCCTGATCGCCGCAGCTCTGCTCACGGCGGCGCTGGCGCGCAGCATCTGGCATCTGGGGCTCCGCGCGTGGCTCGGCAGCCTCGGCGAAGCGCTTGGCTCGGACCACGGCCACCATCACCACGGCCACCACCACCACGGTCACCATCACCACGGCCACCATCACCACGGCCATGACCACGACCCAGCTCAGAATGCTCACGGTCATGACGCTCACGAGCACCCCGGGCATGCGGTCGAGGTGGGCGAAGGCGGGCGTCCGAACGACGTCGACCCGGAGGGGATGTGAGCGGCTTGCCGCCTCCGGAGTCGGCTTCTCCGGAGTCGTCCGCCTCCGAGCTGTCCACCACGAGTTCGGGCCGCGCCCGGCTGTGGATGTTCGTGCGGCTGCTGCTCGGCGTCGTGGGGATCGCCGTGGTCGTCTGGCTCGTGCGCGACGTGGGGGTGGACGCGCTCCTCGAGGTCATCGTGCCCGCGCTGCCCTGGCTCCCGCTCGCCGCGCTCCTCGAGGTGCTTCGGGTGGGAATGGACGCGGTGTCCACGCGGGAGTCGCTCGGTCAGCGCGGCCGCGTTCCGTGGCGCCCCATGTTTGGCGCGCACCTCGTGGCGTTCGCGGTGATGGGCGTGGCGCCAGCGGGACGCGCGACGGCCGAGGCGGTGAAGGCGGGGCTGCTCGCCCGTTGGATCGGAGGCGCGACGGCGGCGGCCGTGGCGACGGCCAACCAGGCCAACACGCTCCTCAGCTCGGGCACATTCACGCTGCTGAGCGCCGGCGCGGCCTACGTGACGACCGGTCCCTCGATCCTGACCTGGGCGCTGCTCATCCACTTTGTGAGCATGAACGCGTGCGGCCTCGGCCTGCGTGCGTTGGCCCGCTACGAGCGCCTCGGGACATGGCTGAGCAAGCGCTTCCCCCGGCTCGAGGCGGAGATCGAGGGGTTTCACGCCACCTCCCGGGAGACGAGCCTCTACCCGGTCCGTCCGGTCGCGGCGATGATGGTCGGGCGCGGGTTTCAGGCCGCGCACTTCGCGGTGCTCGCGGCCGCGGTCGGCATCTCTCCGTCGGTCCTGGGCGCGCTCGCGGTGCACGGGGTCTACCTCGTCATCGCGGCCATCGGGGTCGCGGTGCCCGGCCAGCTTGGCGCGAGCGAGGGCGGCTTCGCGATGAGCGCCGACGTGCTCGGCACGACCGAGGCCCGCGCGTTGTCGATCGCGCTGCTCGCCCACGCGATCCAGTTCTTCGTGGTGGCGCTCGGGTTTGTCGTCCTGGCGCTCTGGCCGGCTCAGCCGAAGGACGATCAGGCGTCGCAGGCCAGGACAGCCGGCTCCGGAGCGGGCGCGTAGGCGATCGCGGCCGAGAACGCCGTGGCAAACAACGCGAGCCCGATCAGGTAGCCACCCCAGGCGAGGGCGCGGCTGCTGCTGCGACGTTGGATGCCCTCCCTGCTCGTTGCCACTGCGAGCACCCGCGACGCGAAGTGACGGCGCTCCGACCGGAAGGGGTCGCCTTCCTCCTGGGTCTCTCGCAGCCGCGCGACGACGGCGAGCGGCCTCCCGATGGACAGATCGATCTCGCGGTGCGATCCCAGCGCCGCCGCATCGCGACCCAGGTCGACGACCCCGACGCTCGTCTCGACGACCACCCGCTGGCTCTCGTCCCGCCGCACCCGCCCCTCGAGCGTGCGCCAGCCAGCCCACCGTGCGAGCCGCAGCGGTCGGGCGACGAGGGCGATGAGGGCGAGCGTGGCGACCACGAGGGGCACGCCCATCGCCTCGACCGCACCGCCCGCCATCACCGCCGTCAGCGCGGACAGACACACCGTACCCAGCATGAGCACCGCGCTGCTGACGAGCACCTTCCGCGTCGGGTTCCAGAGCCGGGCCCAATCCAGCCAGGCGCCGACCATTGCCGGTAGCGGTGAGAAGGCCAGCGGCATCAAGGGACGCGGGAGCTGGCCGAGGCTGCCGAAGGACAGGGCCGCTCCGATGATCGCGAGCAGGCCGCCGATGGCCACGCCGAGAAGGGTCAGAAGAGGCAGCTCCGCGATGCGTCGTAGGGGGCTCATGGGTCATCTGACCGGGCCGCGAAAAAAACCTTGGGAGAGTCCCAAGGTCGGTGGTCGGAGCCGGGTTGAACACTCCTGTGCTGAAGGAGGGACCCATGACGAACCGCCGACTCGATGTGATCACCGTAACGAACCCGTGCACCGAGTCGTGGGAGGGCATGCGCGGCGACGGGCCGGTTCGCCACTGCGGTCTCTGCAAGAAGAACGTCTACAACCTGTCGGCGATGACGGCCGAGGAGGCCGAGCAGACGGTCCAGGAGCGGGAGGGCCGCCTCTGCGTGCGCTTCTACCGTCGGGCCGATGGCACCGTGAGCACGGTGGACTGCGCGCCGATGCGCTTCGCGGCCCTCCGCCGGACGGCGCGGCGCACGATGACGGGGGCCGCGGCGCTGCTCGTCGCGCTGCTCGGTCTCGTATCGAGCCTCGGCCTGCTTCGCTTCATGGGGGTGGATCTCGCGGACACGCCGGTGATCGGCAGCGTGGCCAAGGCAATGCAGAAGGCCGTCGAGCCGGAGCCAGAGATGATGGGGGAGATGGCGTTCGACCCAGAGTTCGACATGCCCGTGCACACGCCGGTCGAGCCCGAGGTTGTCCAGTGAGCACGCACCGCCATCTGGACGTCATCACGGTAGAGGACCCCTGCACCGTGTCGTGGGAGGGCATGGGGGGCGATGGGCCCGTGCGCTTCTGTGGCCTCTGCAAGAAGAACGTCTACAACCTGTCGGCGATGACGGCCGACGAGGCCGAACAGACGGTGCGTGAGAAGGAGGGCCGGCTTTGTGTTCGGTTCTACCGACGAAAGGACGGCACGGTGAGCACGATCGATTGCGCGCCGATCCGGTTCGCGGCGTTGCGACGCACGGCGCGGAGGACGATGACGGGGGCCGCCGCCTTGCTCGTGGCCTTGCTGGGGCTGGTGACGAGCCTGGGCGTCCTTCGGTTCATCGGGGTGAGCGTGGACGACACGCCCGTGATCGGCAGCGTGGCCAAGGCCCTTCAGAAGGTCGCCGAGCCGGCGCCGATCCTGATGGGGGCGCCGCCCCCCCCGCCCGAGGACATGCAATGGGAGATGGGCGACCCCGTGGCGACGGAGGGCCTCCCACACTGATTGTCCGTAACGGGCCGTTGGCCGCAGGCACCTTGGTTCGCCTGGTCACAGGGACCGCGCACGAGCCTGGGAGGCCGTGCACAGCGGCGTCTGTGGTCCTTCATCGACTCCGTCCTCGCTCGTCGTCAGCGCGACCGCCGCTTCGAGATACGCGCCCAACGTGTGCGATCCGAAGAGTGTGTACGCGCCCTCGTACCGCTGGATGGCGTACTCCTCGGGGGTCGTGAGATAGCCGGAGTAGGCGTTGGCGTATCCGATCACGAGCGTGTGCTCGAGACCCCACGACGCGGTGACGGCCCGGGCGAGGCGACGTCCGGCGATGGTCGTCGGCTCGTTGGGAAGCGCGAGCAACGCCAGGTCGCCGAGCCGCCACAGCTGAACGGGGAGCACCGTCGGGATCCAAGCCAGCTCGCCGAGGGCGTCGCGCTCAGCCAACGCGCGGACGCGCTGGAACGCGGGGTGCGGCACAGGGAGTCGACGGGGGTCGATGCGTCGCAGCAGGCGACACTGATCGCTTGGCGTTCGAACCGGGCCTACTGTGAGGAGGGTGCGCTTCGGGTCTCCCTCGTCGCGGCGGGCGGCGTTCACGAGCCGGGCGAGCGTTGCGAGCGGGCCGGGGCCTTCGCGCGTGCCGAGCGCCATGCCGATGCCCAGCCGCGCCTGGCTCGTCCGGGCTCCGGGTGGCGCGTAGAGGTTCGAGACGGGGCGCCGCTCGAAGTCCACGCGGGTCAGCGCAGAGTGGCGGCTGTCCGACAAGGGGGTGGTGCGCTCGAACGCGCGCAGCGCCGCGCGGACCTCGGCGTCCGCCACGTGCCGGGCGCTCGCGAAGTCGTCGTCGAAGCGGCCGACGGTCACCCCTCGTCGAGGGTCGAAGCGATGGTTCGGGGTGACGTCTCCGGCGGCGCCCTGCACACACAGCGCGACGAAGCGACTGCCTTCGAGGGCCGAGAATCTGGCCTCCAGCGCCATCGCAGCGAGGCCCTTGTGGTCCGGGTGCAGCTGCCGGTGGTCTGCGTGCACGGAGGTCGCGTGCAGCGGAAAGCACACCAACGCGCCCAGCAGAACACCGCCGGGGGTCCGCGCGCATACCACCGTCAGGGTCCGGTCGACCGGCTCCGCGCGCGCGTCGGGGTTTCTACGGTGGGCCTCGAGCGCGCGGTTGAACGCGATCCCTGGCTCGACGGTGTCCCGGCCGACGCTCAGCCGCGCCGGCTCGAGCCGTGCGACCGCCTCTTCCACCGCGTCGGCGATCGCGGCGGCCAGGCCCGCCAAGACCCGCTCACTGAGCCCGGGCCCGCTGAGATCGTAGAAGAGCGCGTGGTGGAATCCGTTGGGCCCGCTGTGCGTGTGCGTGCCGAGCACCATGAGGTCTGCGTCCCGAATGCCCGTCCTCCGCAGCCGATCGAGCACACGCGCGCGCAGCGCCGAGGAGATGAAGCAGAGATCGGCCACGACGACCGCTCGGATCCGGCCGTCGTCCCGCAGGGCCATCGCGCGCGCGAACAACTCTACGCCCACACGCTCCGGGCGCTGATCCGGCAGTCCCCACCCGAGCATGGCCATGCGCGGCTCGTACACGGTGAGGTCCGCGCGCCCAAAACCGGCATCCGCCATCGGCGATCGGTAGCACGCCGCGCGCAGGAAACTGGGTGTCTTCCGTTGAGGCGGTACAATGGCGGCTCGTGGAGCACAACCCTCAACTCGCAGCCTTCCAGCGGCTGCTCGCCGACGCCCACCAGGGTGGCCAGGCCAAAGTCGACGCCCTGCTGGCGCTCTCTCAGCGGACCGTGTTTGTGGTGCCATGGCCGGCGGGCATCGAGGGCTACCGTACGCTGGTCAACAGCGAGGGAGTCGCGGCGTTGCCTGTGTTCTCCGAGCGAGGGCAGCTCGAGGAGGCCGCGCGACGGTACGGCTGGCTGGACGCCAGCGGCGCGGCGCCCACCGCCGAGGTCGGCGCGCGCAAGGCGTTCAGCTACGCATCCAAGCAGAGCCTGAGCTACGTGGTCGTCGACATCGCAGCCGAGCACGCGCTGGAGGTGACGGCGGACGAGTTCACGCCGCTTCTGAGCGCCGCGTCGCGCCGGGAGTCGACGGGTCCGTATGCGGGGGCAGGCCGGATCTCCAGCTCGCTGATCCAGGCCGTGCGCTCGACTCCACCTCCTTCGAGCGTGCCTGGCATCGAGCCGGTTCCGAGTGAGGCGCTAAAAGCTCCGGCCGTCCCTGCCGCCGCATCCTTTCCCGGAGGAGTCCCGGCGAGTGCTCTCGGTTCGGGCATGACGTCTTCCACGGACTTCGACGCGAGCGCCGCGCGCTTTGCGGGAGGCACCGCGGCACGCCTCGAGCCGCTGAGCGCAGAGGTGCCGGATGCGCTCTACGACAGTCTGTCGACGGTGCTCCGTGAGTATCCCGAGGTGGAGTGGGCGTGTTTGGTCAACGCGGCGCGCGGGCCGAGCCCGGCCGTCCCCGCGATCGGTCTTCGCGTCGACACCGGCTTTCGGCAGCGCATCAACGAGCTGATCGGCGCGCTCCGGCAGGCGGGCGACGCGCAAGGCGCGAGCCTCCAGGTTCTCCTGCTCGACGACGCCACGCTCATGCGCAGCGCGAGGGGCACGGGCACCGTGTTCTTCCCATGGCGCAAGAAGTAGCCGGGTTCGCTCAGACGCACCCGAGTCCGGTCGAAGCGACACCGGCGGAACCTGGCGCGTTCCGAGTTCACACTGTGGGGGTGATCCAATGGCTTGTCGGGCCGGGATCGTGCTCGGCACATTGCGTGCAGTACTTCCGTACGTGTCGGACCGAACACGAAGCGAGCGCAGGCGGAGGGATGACGTGATCGCTCCTGGTGCCGACTCGACGTCGGTCGATTTCCCCACCGATCCGTTCCGCGCTGAAGGGTTCGACAGCGCGGGGGCCTGCGAGGGTGACTGCGCTGACTTCCAGCCGGCCGACGCCTTCGACAGCACACCGACCGGCCTGGCGCCGATGAGCGCCTTCGACCGGTTCACGCAGGCCCAGCGAGCTGAGGCGTCGGGCGATCTCGTGCAAGCGCGCCGTCTGTACCGTCAGGTCGCCCGCGCAGGCGAGCTCGAGGCGGAGGGGTTTCGCGCTTGCGGGCGCGTGGAGCGCCGCATGGGGGAGCTGCTCGACGCAGTGCGCTCACTGACGATGGCGCTGCATGGCTGCGAGGAGGACGTGGGCCTCACAGGCGAACTCTACACCGAGATCGGCGACATCTTCGCGCAGCTCGAGAACTACGAGGAGGCGGCCTACTACTACCGCCGCGCGCTGCGGTTCTTGCCGGACGACCCCTCCATCCAGCGTCGACTCAACTCCGCGTCGGGTCTCGCGTTGCTTCAGTCCGGGAGCGTGCCCTGCGACAGCGCCGAGGAGTGGCTCGACCAGACAGCGTGAGCCTCAGGCCAGCTGAACGAAGCGCTGGAGGCCCGCCCAAGGCGGGAGTCCGTCGGACATGCTCAGGAGCGGCGGACGTTGCATGGCTCCCGCAGCGCACACACGGGGGGCGATGCCCGCGGGCAGGCGCTCTGCGAACGCCCGGCGGAGCGCCTCGTCACCCGCCACGCCCACGCATTTCAGGTGTGCACCCAGGCTGGCGAGCCAGCGGACGAAGGGTTCCGGGTCCGGGGTCTCGACCACCGACACGTTGCGGTAGCCTGGGCTCAACCGGACGGGCAGCCCCGAAGGCTCGTAGGCGACGGCGTGGGTCGTCCCCTCGAACAGCTCCCCTCGCGCCACCGCGACCCCCCTCCACTGCATCTGTGACGCTCCCACGTCTGCGGACAGCGGACCGCGCGGCAAGCGGATGGCCACCTCATCGAGCGCCTGGCACAGCGCCCGTGCGAACGCCTTTCCGGCGCCCTCCACGACCACGCCGTGCGGCGACATGCAGCCCCTCTGATCGTACGCCGCGATGTCGAGCGCGAAGGCTTCGGCGGCCTCTCGCGTTTGAACTTCCGACGAAAGCGTTTCGCTCGGCACGAACCCCATCCCGAGGCCGTGGCCATGCGCGATAAAGTCCGTGGTCGGGGAGACGTGCTGACGCAGGGCTTGAATGGTCCGGTCGCTCCCGAACGCGCTGACGACGTCGGCGCGGGCCACCGCGGTGCGATCGAGCCGCGCGTTTCCGCCGGGGAAGCTCACGACTTGGTAGGACGCCGCCAGCACCGGATCGACCGCCTCCAGCGCCTGGCCAAACAGGCGCGGCAGTCGGTCGTCGTGGCTGGAAGCCTTGACCAAGACTGGTGTGCGCGCGAGGAGCGCGAGGGTGATCGGCGCGGCCGGTGCGGTGAACACGTTTCCCGCCAAGTACATCGTGGAGAGCCGCGCGGGGGCTGCGATGCATCCGGCCGGAGGCTGCATGTGCTCCACAAACGCGGACAGCGACCCCTCGTCGAGCGGGCGGACCGCCTCGTTGAGCGCCCAGACCACCCCCTGAAGGGAGAGCCCCGTGCTGTCTGGCAGCGTGTCCCGCGCTTCTCTTCCCAGGGCACGTTCCGGGTCGGCGAGCCGGTTCCACGCGGCCGCCAGCGTGCGCGCCAGATCCTCGGGGGCGCGTTTGGTTAGCCGCGGCCCGGTCGCATGGAGGCGGTCGATGGCTTCGCTCAGCGCGCGCTCGGCGCCCTCGCGGCTCATGACGAAGGCTCCGTGGCGAGCGCCTCTTCGATCGCGAGCGAACAGCCCCTCGGGACGGCGCCCGGCGCCCTGCCGAGCAGCTCGATGCGGTCCCCGTGCTGAATCGCGAGGTCCGATGTCTGGATCGCAGCGACCGAGTCGAGGTTGGCCAGGTCATCGATGCGCAGCAGCCCCACCTCCCCGTCGTCCAGGGGACGCAGCCGCTCCGGGTCGACCACCGTGGTACGCACCCAGCCGGGCACCCAGAGGCGTCTCGGGCCTTCGCCCCCGAGCAGGGTGTCCTCGTACATCTGGGAGCTCAGTTCCGTCATCCCGTACTCGGCGATCACGTGGCTCTCCGGGACTCGGTACCGGGCCGCCAGTGCGGCACGGAGCGCGTCGGGCGCCACCTCTCGGGAGCGCCCCTTGAATCCCCCTGTCTGCATCAGACGGCTTCCCGACGGCAGTGTGAACCGGGCGTCGCCGAGCGCGTCCTCCGCATGCACAAACGCGAACGACGTGCCCAAGACCACGACCGGCGCGTCGACGCCTTCGAGAGCCGTCTTCAGCGCGTCGATGTCGACGCGGTCGCCCGGCATGACCCAGCGCGTGTCGCCTCCGAACCAACGCTCGAACCGCCCGAGCATGTAGCTCAGCGACGACTCCGGCCGGTCGTCGGGCCGCGGTGCGAGCATGACCAGGCGAGGGCGCATCAGCCCGCGGAACAGAGCGTGCGCGGCGGCGCTGCGGGCGGCGCGATCGTAGAGCGAGAGGTCACAGAGGGCGTGCGTGCCGCGCGTGCCGTGGGTCGTGCCCGACGTGAGAAACCGCCGCACATCTTCGCTCGGCGCGTGGCCGGCCACGCGAGTGTGTCGGAAGACGTCGGTCGGCACGGCCCGATCGGACCCGAGCCGCTGCAGCACAGGGATGCGGGTTCGCTGCCAGGCGAGCACCTCGTTCAGCAGACGGTCGCGTGCATCGTCGTCGCGTTGGCCGCCGGAGAACCGGTCGACGAGCGCACAGATGCGCGCGTGGAGCGCTTCCCTCACAGGACGTCCAAGAGCGTGGCGGTGAACGCCTGGAGCAGTGCGGGCTCGATGATCAGGGGAGGCGTGAGCTGGAGTACTTCGGCGCGCGGGCCTGCGGGAAGCGTGAGCCATCCCCGCTCGAGCAGGCGCTGGACCACGCGGAGGGTGTGGTCTCCGTCGTCGAGTTCGACCCCGATCATCAGGCCCCGCCCGCGCACGTCGACGACCGGCGCCGCGGGGAGCAGCGCGCGGCGCAGCTCGCCCAACCATGTTTCGCCGACCTCCGCGGCCCGCGCAGCAAGACCGTCTCGTTCCAGGACCGTCAGCGAGGCGAGCGCGGCTGCACAGGCGAGAGGGTTGCCGGCGAACGTGGCCGCGTGGATGGGAGCGCCCGCCGGATCTCCCCACGCCGACATGACGGCTTCCGGCCCGATGCACGCGCTGATCGGGAGCCCGCCGCCGAGCGCCTTGCCGACGCAGATCAGATCGGGCTCGATGTCACCATGGGCCCACCGCGCCCCGGTGCGTCCGAAGCCGGTGAAGATCTCATCCAGCACGAGGAGCGCACCACGCGCGCGGCAGAGCTCGGCCAGCGCGGGCAGGAACGCGTCGGGTGGGAAGACGCACCCACCACGCCCGAGCGCGGGCTCCACGACCACGGCCCCGATGTCGTCGGTCAACGCTTGGTCCACCGCATGAAGGCACGCGTCGAGCCCGTCCTGGGAGCGGGGATACGGTGCGAACCGCGCGTGTGGATTGAGCTGGTCTGCGAACGGCTCCCGGAACGGCGGCGCGAACCCGCAGAGCGCGAGCGGTCCGTACATCAGACCGTGGTAGCCGCCCTCGAACGCCAGCACCCCTGGTCGTCCGGTGCGGAGGACGGCGGTCTTCAGGGCCGCGGCCAGCGCATCCGCGCCGTTGAGTCCAAGGATGATGCGGGCGTCGTCGTAGGGGGAGTACGCGGCGAGCCGTTCGAGCAGCGCCAGCTTGGGCGCGGACGGGTGCACGTCCCCGAGCGCGTGGCAGAGACGCGCGGCCTGGGCTTG
Organism: Sandaracinaceae bacterium; assembly: GCA_045106715.1. Lineage (GTDB taxonomy): Bacteria > Myxococcota_A > Polyangia > Polyangiales > Sandaracinaceae. Next base: position 13,905 of record JBGCFC010000035.1, on the reverse strand, counting down.
CACAGCGGCGACCACCTCCGGGTGGCTGTGACCTGCGGCCGCCACCGAGAACGCGCCGATCATGTCGACGTAGAGGTTCCCGTCGACGTCCTCGACGTGCACGCCCGTAGCCGCGGCCCATGTGATGGGATCGAACGGCGATCCCGTGCGCTCCGCCCGCCGCGCTCTTCGCGTCGTCAGACTGGGGCACTCCGTCCTGGCGAGCCGTTCGGCTCCTTCGACTGAGCGTGGTCCTGGAACCGCCGTCCGGATCTCGGGGAGACGGCTCGCCGCCGTGACGTGGCCCGGCACGTGGCGGTCCGCGACTCAGACGCCGATGAAGAGCCGGTGCCCGAAGTTTCGCTCGAGGTCGCCCTCGAAGATCTTCATGGCGGCGGCCTCGATGTCGTACTCGACCCGCTTGAACTCGAACTCACGTGAGTCGGTGTCGAAGATGACGTAGCTGGCGCGGTTGTCGTAGTCGCGCGGCTGGCCCACGGAACCGACGCTCACCACGTACTGGTAGCCCTCGCGCAAAGTGAACTTGCGGGCCGGGAGCTCCTCGACCTCGCCGGGCCGCATCGCAAACACCTTGCAGAGGTGGCTGTGTCCGATGAGGGTCAGCTGGCCCAGGTCTTCGAGGATCGGCAGGCACTCGCGCGCTTGCTCGGGCGCAAAGATGTACTCGAACTCCTCGAGCCGCACGGGGCTGCCATGGCAGAGGGTCACGCCGTGATCCTCGAGGTCGTGCCGGTAGGGGAGCGTGCGCAGCCAGGCGAGGTTTTCGTCCGTCAGCTGGCGTGAATGCAGGTCCAGAGCCTGGCGGGCGGCCTCGTAGTAGTACGAGTAGTCCATCCGACCGGCCACCGCGGCATCGTGGTTGCCCAAGATGGTGACGGCTGCCTTTTGGCGGATGATGTCGGCGCACTGGTTGGGGCTCGCCCCGTACCCGACCACGTCACCCAGACAGTAGAACGCGTCGATGCTCTCCTGCCGGTAGGCCTGCATGACCGCCGACAGAGCTTCGATGTTCGCGTGGACGTCGCTGAAGATACCTAGACGCATGGGCTCCCAACACCCGGGCCGAACAGCTTCGAGAGGCCCCGACTACCGCCGCTGCTGATGCGACGACCGAGACTGCAACGACCACGGCGGCGACAACGTTTGCCACAACCCAGACGCCCGAAACCCAGGGGTCGGGTATACGGGCTCGCTTTCGGCCTGTCCATCGTTTTCACTCGCTCGTTTGATCCCAGTATCTGACGCTACGTCAGGTCTCAGCGCTATGCATCTTCCAGATCGTCACCGGGCGCCTTGCCTTCGAGCTCGGCGTAGAACCGGTGTGAGAACTTCATTATAGGGCTGTTGTCGACAAGTGGGACCTTCCCTCGCACCTGCTCGGAGAGCACGCGCGCACGGTCACGCATCGTCAGGGCCTCGATCGCCATCGTCGCCACGGACGGTCGCTCATCCGACGTCAGCTTGTCGACCTGCTTGTTGCATCCCTGGTTGGCGAGGTGCGCCAGCGTCAGAATGAAGCGCTCTTCTTTGCCCTTCGGATCCTTCAGCTGCCGCGAGACGGTCCGAAGCGACGCCGTGCCGAAGCTGCCGAGCACGCGGGCGATCTCCTGCCACACCTCGGACTCCTCGTCGGTCAGCAAATGCAGCATCGGCACCACGGCCCGCCGCAGCTTCAGCTGCGCGAGCACGAGCGCGAATGCCTGGCGAACGAAGGTCTTGCGGGCGTTTAGCCCGTCGATGAGCGCGTCACCCGCGTCCTCACCGAGCTTCAGAAGCTGCGGCGCGACGCGGACGACCTCGGCTCGGGGCATCTTCCGGACGGCCTTGCAGAGCACGTCCGAGTGCGCGGGATCGCCACGACCGGCCAGCTCGAGGGCCGCGTCGCGCCGAAAGCGAGGGTGCTCGAGCAGCATCACCAGAGCGGAGTCGTCCATCTCGGGGAGCTTCGACGTGTCGATGTTCTCGAGCGACTCGTCCCCACCCCGCACCGCCCGGATCGACTTCCAGGCGATCTCATGGGTGTCCGTGTCGATGGCGAACTCCTCTTCTGTCGCCCGCTGAAGCAGCAGCTCCCACGCGTCGGCCGCCTGCTCCTTGCTGAGCCCGCCCCGTCCGAGCGGCTTGACCGTGCCCTTGAAGGCTTCGATCTGCTGGCTCACCAAGGTCGCGCCGTCCGCCGCGAGGCCCAGCGACAGGGCCCGGGCGTGCAGGGCGCTGGGGAACGGCAAGCCGAAGCTCAAGGCGTGTTCGAGTACGGTGCGGGCCGCCGCCTCGATGCGGTCGTGCGGGATCGACAGCACGAGCGACGCGTGATCCATCTTGCCTTCGGCCTGCCAGGCGCCGAGGCCTTCGAGACGGTTGAACGCCTCAACGGCGCGGCGTGGCTTCTTGAGGCTGGACGCCTCCACGAAGGGGTGATTGTCGGCTTGGACGGGCGGCGGCGCGCTCCTCACGCGCTCGATGGCGGTGTCGATGTCCAGTCCGCCCTTGCGGGGCATCTTGCCGACCCGGTCCATGATCTGCGCGACGTTCACCTCGCGCGCGGCCGAGACCTCGATCGCGCGGAGGTACTCGCCGCTGTGTGCAAACAGACCGATCCGCGCCGCGAACGTGCGGCGAAGGTTCTCGAGCACGCTGCGATCGTCGGCCGACCGGGGATCGAGCGCCGCGCGGATCACCTTCGGGCGCTTGGACTCGGCCTCCACGAGCGTCAGCAGCACAACCGGGCACTCGTCGAGCACCACCAGCTGCACGAGCAGATCGGGCATGGCCTTCTCGAACAGGCTGTCGTGGTCGGCGGGGAGCCGGACGAACATCCGCACGCCTCCCGAGTCGGTGACGGCCGTCGCTTCAGGAGACTGCGGGTCGAGGAAGCCGCGTGGCGGGGCCACCGACGGAACGGGGCCGGTCGGGGTGGCCGGCGTGGTCGACGAAGGCGGCTCTGGCTCGGCGTGAACGCCGGTCACGTCGCCGATCGGAATGATCTCTTCGAGCTCCTCGACGTCGTCGTCCTCGATCTCCTGCACAACGTCTTCGGGGTTCACGAGGTTGGGCGACGAGCCCTCCGCGATCATCTCCACGTCGTCTTCGAGGTCGTCCTCGACCAGCGCGGTGGCGTCGAGCGGCGCGATCTCCTCCACCCCGCTCAGCTGCTGAGGGCGCGAGGGAGGCGCCGAAGGCGGCGGGATCGAACCGGGTGGCGGCGGTCGGGAGGACGGGTGCATCTTGCCGAGGCCCGCACCGGGCCCAGGGATCCGAACGCCGGCCGAGCTCGGCGGGCGCGATGGTGCGGGGATCGCGGCCGGGTTCGTTTCGATCGGCTCGATCTCTTCGATCTCCTCGACCAGCTCGGCCTCCTCGACCAGCTCCGCCGAGTCGACGAGGTTCGCGGCTTCCACCAGCTCCGACGCGTTGACCATCTGGGTCGCCTCGGTCTTGAGCACCCCGGAGTCCGAGCCGACCTCGTCTTCGACGGCGTCCACCGCGGCCAGCGACAGTGACTCGCTCCGGCTCGCCAGCTCGGTCTCTCGCTGCGCCAGTGCCTCGAACCGCGCCTCGAGCTCGTTCTCGCGCATCGCCAAGTCGGCGCGGCCCATTTCGAGCTCTTCGCCGTACATGCGCAGCTCGTCCTCGCGCCGCGTGACCTCTTCCGCGCGCCCCTTCAGCCGCGCTTCACGCTGCCCGAGGGCGTCGGACTGGATGGCCACGTCTTGGGCCTGCTGCTCCACGGCCCGCTGCCGCTCGAGAAGCTGCTTCTCCGCCGCCTGCTGCTGTTCGACCATCGCCGCCGTGGCACGCGGGCCGTTCGGGCGCGATAGGTAGGCGCGCAGACCGTCGACCCCGAGCACCGAGGTGGCCTCCGCGACGTACGACGGAACCGCCACCCCAGCATGCTCCGCGATGTCCTGAAGGAACTTCGCGCGCAGCGTCAGCTCCTCGTGACGGCGAACGTCCGGGACCACCAGCGCCATCTTCTGCTCGCCGGGGTCGTGGTAGACAAACGGCACTGCCAGGCGCTCGCCGCTGTCGAACCGGTGCAGCGTGTCCGCCAGCGCCGGCTCGCGGAGCTGCGGATCGGTGCCCACGTTCACCGTGCGATACACCTGAATCGTCCGGACGAACCCCGTGTCCAGAGGCACATGAATCGGCTCTCGCCGCGTCTGCCCCGGAGCGCCTTCGTAGGCGGGTTCATCATCTTTGCGAGCCGTTGCCCGCGGCCCTCTCGGCTGCCCATTCGCCATTTCGCGTTTTCAGTACCACAGATGATCGCCCCGGGTTAGCAGCCCGTTGAAGAACCGTTGCGCCGCGCCTCGAACCCGGGACCCACCGCCCCGGCCGCCTGTCGCTCCTCCAACATCCTGGGGGATTTCGTCGTCACGCCATGCAGCCAGGATGGAGCGTCGCGTGCCGGATCCATCAACGTCGATTCTTCACCGGGCTGTTTGCGGTCTGTCCTCGACGTCCGCTTGTGACATCCGACTCGGCCGCTTAGATGTCCGCCATGAGCGAAGATGTAGTGCAAGATCTCGCCCTCGGGGGCTTTCGGCTGGTCAAAGAGAGCCTCGACTTCGAGCTCGATTTCACACCCGAGACGTTGCCCGTCGCCGATCACTACCTCCGTGAGTTCCGCGGGGACGGGAAGATCGACGAGAAGGCGCTCCAGCTGGTGGGGCCCTGCCTGGGTGCCTACTTCGGGGAGGTCGTGCGGCGAAGCCTGCCTGGGTTTCGGTGGCACTTGCCGGAGGACGATTACCCTCGCTGGCGCCTCGAGGGCGTCCCGTTCTTTCTCGCCTTCAACCCGATCGGGGTGGTGCTCGAGGCGATTTACGGGGACCCGATCGCGGGATGGGGGGCGCACTTTGCGCTGCTCAACGAGCAACAGGAGATCATCGAACAGGCCCTCGAGGTGTCCGGCCCGGTGCGCGCCGAGGACTACCATCGGCTCGCCGTCCGACACGAGGTGCTCGTGCAGACCGTGACGCGCTTGGAGGAGCTCGAGCGCGGTGCGTCACGGCAGTTCTCCGCGGAGGCGTACGCGTCGCTGCTCGATGGCACGCCCGGCTCGACCGACGCCTGATCAGGGCTCCGGCGCGTCGGCTGTGCTGTTCTCGGTCGGGGTGGGGTCGGCCACGGCGGCCACGGCCCGGCGGGGGCAGCGTCCGTCGCAGACGCGGTGCACTCCGGGGACCGCAACGTCACGTGCGCGCTGAACCACTGCGCCCATCGGGCGGACCGTGCCGAGCTCATACGTCCCGGCGGACAGGCCCTCGAAGGTGATGCTGCGACCGGAGTCGACCCAGCCCAAGGCCACCCCTTGCACCGCCACGACGACGCGGTTGGTGCTCTCGTTTTCCACGCGAAGACCACGCTCGGGGGCGTCAGGCCCGGGCTCCGGAGTGGGGCCGCGGTTCGGTTCGATGCGGCTGAGCGCGTCGCCCTCGAGAAAGGCGCCGCGGCTGGCGTGTTGGATCCTTGGCGGCGGGTCGCGCTCGTCGGCTCGGAACGCCACGCGCGGCCGGTTCATCGGCACGGCGGCGGTCTGGTCTGCCCGCCAAAACCCGATGCGCCAGAGGCGGGGCGCGCCGCGCTCACAACGTCGCATCTGCGCTTCGGGATCCTCCGCCCCCCATTCGGCCAGGAATGCGCAAACCAGCTCCCCGGGAGCTTCCACGTCCGGCCGGACCGGCTCGTGGCGGGAGAACCCATAGCTGCCGAAGATCCGAAGCGGAGGCCCACGACGACTCACCGCGCCGCCATCGAACCAAGCCGAGAGCGCGCCCGGCTCGAGCGGCCGACCGCCGCGACCATCGTAGAGATAAACCCCCGGACGGTCGCGCCGAAGCCGGACCTCCGAGCCCGCCGGCACCGGCCACCCCGTCCCGAATCGCGCGCGCAGCCGTTCATGCGCGACGTCGATGAACAGTTCGGCGGCCGGGGTGGAGATGCGGTCGTCCCCCGTGCTCAGCCCGGTTGGGACCATCATGCGGACGCGGTAGACATAGCGTCGCGCCGTCTCCATCGTGTCCGTGAGCCACTGCTCGTCGCCGTGCGATGCGGGCACTACAACGTGTTCGGGCGCTTCGTCGTCCCCCCGGCGCGCTCCTCGCTCGTGCGCGATGGCCGGCGGGGGTGGGTCTTGTGGCGGCTCGCCTTCCTCTTCGATGTAGGCGCTCTGTTCCTCGTCTTGGTAGGGCTCGTCGTCGGGCATCGGCGGCGTGCGTCGGCAGCCGGCGAGCAGCACCAACAGAAGCGCCACGGAGCACGATCGCGCGGGCGTCACGGAAGGTCGCGGGTCGAGGGGAGTGCGGTCAGGGCAGGGTGCCCTGGATGCGGAGGAACCCGCCGGGGACTTGCTCGCCGTCGCTCAGTGCGACGCCTGCGCCGATCGCGCCGGCGACCACCGCGGCGCCGCCGATCACGGTCACCCAGAACCACCACTGCTCGTACAGCTCGGGCTGGCGCCCCGGGATGTTGGTGTCGTCCTCGGGGGCGTCGATGCCGCCGCCCAAGTCGACGCCTTCGTAGAGCGCGATGGCGATCTCGCGCACCGTATCCATGCCGACCTCGTCGGGACTCACCGTGGCCTCAACCTGGTTCTGAAGCAGGCGGGTATGCACGTGATAGAGATACAGCTGGACGTGCAGCTGGCCCTCCTCGTTGGGTGTCACCGTGCCCACGATGGTCTGCCCGGTGCCGAGGCTGTCGCCCAGCTGCCGGATCCGCTCGCCGGACCGCGCCTGGCCGAGCTCGTCCATGATCGGGCCTTGCAGGTTGAGCACGCGGCGCGCTTCCAGCGCCTCCTCGAGAACGTACCGCTCGGCCGTCTCGCGCGCCCCGCGGACGTCCGCGCGCACCGCCAGCTTGTCGTAGCCGAGCTCCTTGACGGTGATGTAGTGGGAGCCCGCCAGGAGCCCGACCGCCGTCACGGGCGAGGGACCGTAGCTGCGTCCATCGATGTAGACCTCGGCGCCCTCCGGCTCCGTCTCCACGAAGAGAGTGCCGCGTGCTCCGCTGAGCGCGGCCAGCTTCTCTCGCTCGAACACGGGCTCGTGCTCCGGCCCGTACCGCTCCACGTCGAACTCGTGGTTCTCGCGGAACGCGATGATGCGGCGGAAGCCGGTCCTGCATTCGCGGGCGCGTCCTGCCGCGCAGCGCCCGACGGCCGCCAGCATGTAGGCGTCGACGAGCGCCGACCGACGCACGAATCGGAGGTTGTTCTCGAAGACGTCGATCGCTTCGTCAGCGCGCTGGTACGCGTCCCTCGCGTCGCCCGTTCGGACCATGTCGGCGATGGCGTCGAGCTGGTCGACCCACATATAGACTTCGTCGCTGTGCCCTTGTTCGAGCCGGTCCACGGGGTGCACGAACGAGACGCCCTCCACCGAACGGATCCCGCGGCGGAGGCCGATGTTCACGAGGGAGATGTCTGCCGTCGATGCCTCCCCTACGGGGATGAGCAGCGCCGTCGTCTCGACGTCCACCGCGTCGAGCGGCTCGAGCGTGTCGGGCGCCTGTGCTTGGGCCCCTGCCGTTCCGACGGTCGCTCCCAGGAGCACCGCGACCGCGAGCATTCGCGTCCGCATCAGAACGTGAAGACCACTTGGCCGCCGGGATCTTCACCCAGCGGCGGACCCTGGGTGACGACGCCCGCCACGACGCCGGCCACGATGCCGCCGACGACCACGCCGCCGATGATCGTCCAGAACCACCATTCTTCGTAGAACGGGGCGCCGGGTCCGCTGTCGTCGTTGTTGCTGTTGTTGGCCGTGGGCCGATCTCCGCTCACCGCCGGGATGCTCTCCGTGTCTTCGACCTGCGTAGGCCGAATCGCGGCTTCGAAGGCGCCGGTGACGGCAGAGGACACGCGGCTCTCGAGCTGGCCAATGTCGGTCGGCGCGCCGCCTTCACCCCGCACGAGTCGCCGTCCGGATTGCACATCGAAGAGCAACAGCTCGAGCGCCACTTGGTCTCCGCCCGCGTCCGAGACGCGGATGACGCCGATCTTGTCCAGCTCCAGGCGGGTCGCGATCGTGTGGATGGGGTTGCCGTCCTCGATCGATTCGACGCCCGCGGAGGGGACCTCGGCGAGCAGGTCCGACAGGCCCTCCAGATCCGGGTCATCCACCAGATATGCGCTGGACTCGGGCCGACCTCGGCGGGGGACGTTTACCGTCTCGACGAACGGGATGGCTCCGGGGCGAGTGACCCGGACGACATGTTCGCCGGTGGTCAGCTGGTCGACGACGAGCGGCGTCCGCCCGCGCGCGAGGAAGTCGACGTAGGCGATCGCGCCCTGCGGGTTCGAGTCGATGGAGATGCTGCCCGGGGGCCGGCGCGCGTCGCGCGGACGGGAGGCTTCGTAGAGCTGGACGACCTCCGGTGGGAACGTGTCCGGGTCCGGCTGAATGTGCGGCATCTGCCGGTGCAGCCGACCGAACACCGCGCGCGCTTCGCGGTTCTGCTGATTGAAGCCGTAGCTCGCCCCAAGCAGCAGGAGTGCCTGACCCAGGTCGTCTGGATCCTCGAGCGCCGCGGCGGCGGCGTCAAACGACTCCACGGAGCTGGAGAGCGTCGCGATCGCCGTGTCCAGATCCAGCTCGAGGTAGGCGTCGCGGCCCGCATTCAGCTGCTCGCGGGCGGAATCGATTACGCTGAGCGCCGAGTCGTCGTAGCCCAGGAAGCGCTGGTCGGCGTGCTGCCAGTCCACGCCGTCGATGTTGCGCAGCGCCGCGCGGGCGGCGGCCCCGGAGCGCGTCGCCACCGACTCCAGCCCATCGTTCATCGGGACGGAGATGATGTAGACGCGCGGCCGCTCGCCGTCCTGCGCAGATGCGTGCGACGCCATCGGCAGCGCGGGTGCGAGCACCAGGGTGGTCAGCAGCAGGGTGGTCAGAACGCGCACGATCGGAACGCGCACGATCGGAACGTGCACGGGCAGGAGATCTGGTCTAGCTCGTCGAAACACGTTCGAGCTCCCTTCGGAGGGCCAATAAGGTCGGGTCCTCCCCCAGGGCTTCGCGCAGTTGCGCTTCGAGTGCCTGGCGGTGTTCGGACGGTAAGCCGGTGGTGGTCGAGAGAGCGCGATCCACCAGCTGGTCGATGGCCCCATCCACGTCGAGACGCCCCGCGCGCACGTCGTCCACGAGCGCCTGAACGGGCGCGCTCGCTTCGGAGGTCGCCGTCGGTTCGGCCGCAGTCTGTTCAACCGCGGTGGCCGCGCTCGACGCCGCACCCTCAGTGGAGAGGGCCTCCTGGAACGCGCCGGGGGCAGACGTCGCGTCGGTGGCGGAAGACTCGATCGAACCGGGACCCGAAGTCGGGCCGCCAGGCGGCTTGATGGGGGTGCTCATGGGGGGAACCTCTCGGGAGAGTAGCCAACGGGGCTCGGCCGTCGCAAGGACCGGGTACGCGGCTTATCGCGGTCGGACCCCCGGAGGTTTCCCGCGGCGGCGCGTCGAGGGGCGCTTGACACTCCCCGAACGCGGTACCTATATGATTTCTGGCGCTTTTCTCCAGTCGCACCGAGAGAACCACTTGCCCCAGGACGACTCCAAGCCCGGCTGCTCACTGACGACCGGCGATCTCGCTCGCGCGTGCGAGACCACGGTTCGCACCGTTCGCTTCTACGAGGAGGCCGGTGTTCTGTGCCCTGAGCAGCGCTCCGAGGGAGGCCACCGCATGTTTGGCGCGGCCAACCTGCAGAAGCTGCAGCTCATCATGGATCTGCGCGAGGCAGGGCTCTCCCTCAACGAGATCAAGGCGCTCTTCGCGCTCAAGGCAGCGTGCACTTCGCCGAACGAAGCCAGTGTCCGGATGAGCGCCGCACTCAACACCCAGATCGACGCGATGCAGCGAAAGATCGCCGTGTTGCGACGTCTGCGGGAGGAGCTGGCGTCCACGATCGCGGTCCTCGATGAGTGTCAGAACTGCGATGCACGCGACTTCCCGTCCGCGTGCGGAGACTGTGATGTGTTGACCCGCGAGGACCTCCCGCGCGCAGTGCGTTTGCTCTGGAGCAGCTGCGACGGGTCCTGACGCGAGGCGTTGGGAGGGCCTTCCGCGTGGTTTGGCTGGCGCGTGGTTCCTGTAAAGCCTAGGTCGTCGAAGTGACGGAGAACGAACATCGGCCGCTCGCCTCCGAGGCATTGCGAGCGCTCCCGGTGTTCCCTCTCCCCCGGGTCGTCTTCTTCCCCGGATCGGTCCTGCCGCTGCATGTCTTCGAGCCGCGCTACCGCGACATGATGGAGCACTGCGTCTCGGCCGACGGCCATCGCGCAATGGCCATCGCGACGTTGGCCGACGGTTGGGAAGACGACTACGAGGGCAACCCGCCCATTCACGACATCGCCTGTGCCGGACGCATCGTGGAGCATCAGAGGCGACCCGATGGCCGATTCGATCTGGTGCTCGCCGGGGTGCACCGGGTGCGCCTCGCCGAGCTCCCCATGACGGAGCCGCTTCGTTTTCGCCGCGCCGACGCCACGTTGCTCGAGGACCGCTCGTCCCCAGCGGTGCAGCAGCTGCTCCCCTCCGTCATGGCCACCGCGGCGTCCGTCGCCGCCCTGGTCCGGGAAACGTACCCCGACTTCACGCTGGGCCTCGACGATGACCCCTCTCCGGGGTTGCTGGCCGACCGCATCGCCGACCGGCTGGTGACCGAGACGAGCGCTCGGAGGCGGCTGCTCGAGGCGCAGGACGTCAAGGTCCGGCTCGCGCACCTGGTGGACGAGCTGGTCGAGCTGCTCGCGCACTTGCGTGGTCAGGGGCACGGCGGCGCGCTTCATTGATGAGCCGCGGTACGAGCGGAGCCGCGCGCAAACTCGCCAGCTGAGGCGATCGCCGGCACCATGCCTCGCATGACCCGCTCGTTTGCCGTGTGCTCTCTCGTGACCCTGGTCGGCTGCTCGTCCGGCTACTCGTCCGGCGTGGACGGGAACACCCCGTACTCGGCGGTCACCGCAGAAGAGGCTATCTTGGCTTGCGAGAACCTCGACGCCTACCTGCAGGACACCATCGGCGGCGACAATCAGCTCCGCGTGAACTGCTATGTCGAGGCGCTGTCGTCCACCATCGACGAAGTGGCCTGCCAGGCCGCCTTCGACTCCTGCCTGATCACGGGGCCCGACGACCCGACGTTCGAGCTCGCCCGCCTGAACTGCTCGAACCCGGGCGTCGACCCCACCTGCAATGCCGACATCGGCGACGTCGAGGTGTGCATCACCGACCAGGTCCTGCGCATCGAGGACCGCTTCGTCACGCTCGACTGCACCATTGCCGGTGACCTCTCGGCGCTTCAGGCCGCGCAGGAGCCCCTCGGCACCGCGGCCAGCTGCACCGCCCTCGGGTCGACCTGCCCGAACTTTTCCGACGGACCGTTCTGAGCCTCTCCGCCTACTCGGCGTCGAGCAGCTCGCTCAGGTTGTCGAGCATGTGGCCCATCCGCGCGCGCTTGGTGAGCAGGTAGTCGCGGTTGTGCTCGTTCGGCTGGATGTGCACCGGCAGCCGGGCCTCGACCTTCACGCCGTCGGCGCGGAGCGCCTCGACCTTGGCCGGGTTGTTGGTCAGCAGCTCGATCGACTCGATGCCGAGGTCGTGAATCATCTCCGTCGCGATGCTGTAGCGCCGCAGATCGTCCTCGAAGCCGAGCATTCGGTTGGCGTCGACGGTGTCGGCGCCGCGCTGCTGGAGTGCGTATGCGCGGATCTTGTTGCCGAGCCCGATGCCGCGGCCCTCCTGCCGGAGGTAGAACACCACGCCTGCGTCCTCGGTTGAGATGTGGCGCAGCGCGTAGTCGAGCTGCTCTCGGCAATCGCACTTGCTCGAGTGGAGCACTTCTCCGGTGAGGCACTCCGAATGCACACGGACGTGCACATGCGTGGCTCCGCGCGGGTCGCCCTTGACCACCGCGAGATGCTCTCGCTCGGAGCCGCTCTCCCGATAAACGATGACTTTCAGCGGCCCATACTCGGTCGGGATGTCCGCTTCCGCGTAGCGCTCGAGGAGCGATTGAGAAGCCGATCCGTTCATCTCTACAACCATCGCTTGCATGGCCCTGTCTTGGGGCCGGTGCCCGCCCGCGTCGACCATCGAATGCGCGTCCCGCGAGCGCCCTCACCATACGAGGCGGCCTCGCTTCGTCAAGCGAGGGGCCGCGCACCGTTGCAGTCGCTCCAGGCAGGGTGCAGGCTCGCGTGCGATGGCATACCGGCGCGACGAGCTTCGTTTCAATGGATGGGGGCTGCGGGACAAGTCCTTCGACCTCCGTGGGCGTGACGCCGAGGTCTGGGCGTTTGTCCGCGAGGCGCTCGAGATGCCGGAGCTCCCCAGCACTCCGCCGGTGGACCTCGACGGAGTGCGGTTGCCGGACTCCCGACTCAGCGCCGTCGCGCGGACGGCGTTGGCCGGTTCGGTCTCGCCGGATGGCTGCTTCGAGACGCCCTATGAGCGGGCCTTTCACGCGGTCGGCCGAAGCTACTTCGACCTGCTGCGCATCCGGTCGGGCCACCTCTCGGGCGCACCCGACGCGGTGGTGTACCCGGCGAGCCACGACGAGGTGGCGGCGGTGTTGGCGTGCTGCGCAGACCACGGCCTGGCGGTCGTGCCGTTTGGCGGTGGATCGAGCGTGGTCGGGGGCGTCGAGGCCAGCGGCGGTGAGCGCGGCCTCGTCACGCTCGACACGACCCGCATGACGCGCCTCTTGGATCTCGACGAGGTCAGCCACACGGCCACGTTCGAGTCGGGGATCTACGGGCCGGAGCTCGAGTCCGTGTTGGACCGACGCGGCTTCACGATGGGGCACTTCCCGCAGTCGTTCGAGTTCTCGACCCTCGGGGGCTGGATCGCGGCGCGCGGCGCGGGCCAGCAGTCCAACCGCTACGGCGGCGCCGCGAAACTGCTCGTGGGCGCACGCGTGGCGACCCCCGCAGGCGATTGGCGCACCCAAGCCCACCCCGCGTCCGCCGCCGGTCCGGACCTCAACCATGTGATCGCCGGCTCCGAGGGCACGCTGGGCGTCATCACCGAAGCGACGGTGAAGATTCACCCGCACGCCGAAGCCCGTGACTTCATCTCGTTCCTGTTCCGCAGCTGGGAGGACGGAGTCGAGGCGGTTCGCCGGATCACCCACGCCGAGCTGCCGGTCTCCACGCTGCGGCTCTCGGACGTCGACGAGACGCGGTTCTACGGCAGCTTCAAGCAGGTGCTCAAGCCTTCCCGAGCGCAGGAACTCGGGCAGAAGGCGCTCGGGGTAGCCGGCTTCGACCAACCGTGTGTGCTGATGGTCGGCTTCGAAGGGGCCACCGCGCAGGTGCGCCTCTCCTGGCGCCAGGCGTTTGCGACGGCGACCAAGGCGGGTGGGGTGTTCGTCGGTCGAGGACCGGGCAACAGCTGGTACGAGAACCGGTTCGAGATGCCGTACCTGCGCGATCCGTTGATGGATCACGGCGTCGGCATCGACACGCTCGAGACGGCGACCGTCTGGTCCAACGTGCCGAGGCTGTATGCCGGGGTCACCGGTGCCCTCCGGCGGACCATGGCGAGCCGCGGGCACACGGGGATCGTGCTGGCGCACCTGAGCCACACCTACGCGGCCGGCACGAGCCTGTACTTCACCTTCCTCTTTCCGCGTGATCTCGACGACGCAGTCGGTCAGTGGCGCGCACTCAAGAACGCCGCGTCCGACGCGATCCGCGAGCATGGCGGGACCATTAGCCACCACCACGGAGTCGGGGTCGACCACACGCCGTGGGTCGGCGATGAGCTGGGCGCACTGGGGGTCGGCATGCTCGAAGCGGCGAAGCGCTCCGTGGACCCGGCGGGCATCATGAACCCCGGCAAGCTGTTCCCGAGGGACCCATGAGCGAGGGCCTCGTGGTGGTGGAGTCGGACCGCATGTCCGCGACGGAG
>JBGCFC010000034.1:0-11588 GCA_045106715.1 Sandaracinaceae bacterium | reverse complement strand
CCCGACGGGCCCGGGTCTCCGGGTCGAGCTCGCGGTAGCTCACTGGCCGCACCGGGGTCGCGTTCCACCGGTCGTGATGTCGTCCTCGGTGCCGCATTGGCCGTCCCGGCCCACGGAGGACACGCCGATGTCGTCGCCCTCGCACTCGATGACGTAGTCCTGGTCCCACGCGTCGGCGGTGCGCCGCGTGCTGGAGTTGATGTAGCCATCGAGCAGGTCCTCCATCGCGGGGCAGTCCGCGCCGGGGTTGTCGGCGACGTACATCTCGACGGCGCTCCGGACGCTCGCGGCGCCCGCCACCGTGTCCCTAAGATCGCTGTGGCAGCCAGGAGGGCACACGGTCGAGCCCACCAGCAGCAGAAGGAGAAGGACCGCCAGGACCACACTCCCGACCATCGCGCGTCGCAGCCAAACCCACGCGCGCCGGCCCAGGAGCACCCACCGGATCGCCCGCAGATGCAGGCTCAGCTCCCGACGGGCCTCGAGCAGCGACCGCACACGCTGGTCCCGCGTCTCCGAGTCGAGTCGGCGGTAGGTCATCGGATGTCGTCCTCGGAGTGGAAGCGTCCGTCCGGGCCCGCGGACATGGCGTAGGCCCCGTCGCCTTTGCAGACGACGCGGAAGTCCTGGTGCCAGGCGTCCATCAGCCCGCCGTCGACGCGGATCATGCCGGCGTGAACGAGGTCAGCCGGGACGGGGCACACGGGGCCCGGGAGACGCGACGTACCGCTGGGCGGCGACGGTGAGGGCCTCGGTGTCAGAGCGGGTCCGTTCGATCCGAGCCTCGCGCAGGCGCTCGACCCGACCGCCGGCGACCACCCCGTAGGCCACCAGGGGGATGACCAGGAACGGCGCGAACGCGTAGGGGCACGCGGACGTCGACCGCGGCACCAGGCGCCGCGCCCAAAGGAGGGCGCGCAGCCGAAAGAGCTCGTGGCGAAGGCCGCGACGCCGGTCACGCAACGTCACCGCTCGTCTCGCGCACGTCTCCGCGTCCAGCCTTCGGTAGGCCATCAGCGGTCGTCCACGGTGTGGAAGATGCCGTCCAGCCCCGTCACGACGAGCAGCGCAGGTCCCCACCGGCCTGCCCATCGCTTGCGCAGCGTCCAGCAAGGCGACGAAGGGTGGATGCGTTCTCCGCGCGCCGAGACTGCAGAGACGCGGTGCGCGCGGCGCGGAGCTCAGGGTCGAGGGTTCGGTAGGTCATCCGATGTCGTCCGCCGTGCCGAAGACCCCATCGGGGCCGGCGGAGACGACCCGGACCGTGGCGGGGTCGGGTCCACATTCGATGCGAAAGCGCCGCCCCCACCCGTCGCGAAACGGAGCGCCGAGGGGCAGGTACCCGCCGTCGTTCAGGTCTTGGACCGTCGGACACAACGCTGTGCTCTCCGCGGGTTGGTCCGCACGGTAGAGCCACGCGCCGCTGCGGAGGGTCTGCGCCGTGCGGTACGTCTCTGTGACCTCGTCGCTGCCGATGGTCGGCAGCAGGGCGATCCCCGCCATCATCAGCGTCACCACCGCCAGGCAGACGAGGAACACCAGCTTGGGCAGCCACTTCACCCAGCGCCCGCGTCGCACTCCCGTGAGCACCTCGAGCCGGGCGTCCAGTTCGTCTCTCGCCTCGACCAGCGCGTCGATGCGTCGGCGTAACGTCTCCGTGTCGAGGTCGCGGTAGCTCATGGCTCCGTGACCTCATCAAGCTTCGGGCCAACCCGGACGACCGCGCAGCCGAGGGCCCTCACCGCCTCGACTCAGTCTTCGTTTGTGCGGTCGCGCTGCGCGCGCCGGGCAGCACAAACGAAGACTGACGATGTCCATGGCGCCGGCTTCGCCGTCGCGTGGGGTCCGGCAATTGTTGCCGGACCTTCAGACACCCTGTCGACGAACGTCGCCGTCGCCCGCCAAGCTGGCACCCCGCCTCTCCTCCGGGCATGCTCGGCCGCCGTGCGCGCCGTATTCATCACGCTGTTTGTCCTCGCCCTCGGCTGCGGGGGCTCCACCCCGCCGGGCGCGGCCCGCCTCTCGACCGACTGCGCGCACGCCGAGACGCAGGAGTGCCTCGGCGCCACCCGCGTGCTGCCGACGCTCCGAGCCCGCGCGGAGGAGGGCAGCCCCGAGGCGATCGCGACGCTCGGCCTCTGGAACGACCAGGCTTCGGAGCCGATGCTGCGTGAGCTCATGCGCCCTGGGGTCGGGATGGACACCCGGTTCGCGGCCGCGATGGCGCTGGTGGACCTCGGCGCCACCGACGCCCCGCTCGCCCCCTTCTGCACCCAGCTCGAGGGCGCCGACGAGGCGGACCGCTGGCAGCAGTGCCTCGCGGGCCTCGACCGGCTCGACCCGTCGATGGCGCTCCGGTACGCGCGGGACTGGGCCAGCCGAAACGAGCAGCTCACCAACGCCGAGCAGCTCCGGCGCGCGAGCTGGGCGGTCGAGCACATGCGCTCGCTCGGCAACACGAGCGATCTAGCGCGTCTCGTCGCCTGGACCGAGCAGGTCGCGCCCCACCGCGAGCAGCCCGCCGCCGGGCGCTTCCTCGCGGTCGTCCAGTCCGCGCGGCTCCGGCTCGGGGACCCGGAGAGAGCCGGATGGCTCACGTCGCCGCCGTCCGAGCACGAGGAGATCTTCGTCGCGGGGCTCGGCGCGCACGTCGAGGACGGCCCGCTTCTGGTGCGTTTGGCCGGCCGGCCGGCACCCGTCGGCACCGCCGCCTACGACGCGCTCGACCGCCTGGCCCCGTTGCTTCCCCCCTCGCCCGCCCACGAAGAGACCGAACAAGCCGAAGAGATTCCCGATCCGCGAGCGAACCTCCGAGCGGCGCTCTCCGGGATCAGCGAAGCACGGGCCTACGAAGGCGGCGACCATCACGACCCGGCCCTGCTCGCCCGCCACTACGCGACGCTCGTTCGGCTCGAGGACGGCGCGGCCGCAGCGGCGCTGGCCACGATGGCGGAGGGCGAGGGGCCCGGGGCGGCGGAGGCGGTGCTGCAGCGGCTCGCGCTCGGCGCGGACGGCGCGGACGGCCCGATCCTCCTGGCGCTCCGGAGAGGAGACGACATCGACCGACTGGACCGCGCGGTCGAAGCGCTCGGCGACGACGGCCGATGGGCCGAGGCGTTGCTGAACCCCGCCTTGCACCAGCGTGCGACGCACCACCTGGCGCGCCATCGAGACGCGCGCGGCGTGTGCGAGGCGGTCACCGAACACGCGCCCGAACATCTCGATGCAGCCCAGGACGCGCTCTTCGTCCTCACCCTGCTCGGGGACCGCTGCGCGAGCGCGGTGAGCACGCTCGCTCGAAACGAGCCCGCCATCCGCGACGCGGCGCTCGTCACCCTCGGCATGATGCGCGCGTCGCAGCTGGAGGCGCTCGCGGCCGAGTACCCTCACCTGCCCGGCACGCCGATGGCGCTCGACATCCTCCACCGTCCCGATTGAGCCGTTTTTGGGGCGGTCGCGATGCAGGCACCGTTTCGCCTGGACCGGCGCCCCGCTTCTGACTACCGTCGGCGCGCCATGGCTGACGCTGAGAACCACCGCCCCGGTGAGCCCCCCGAGATTCGCGACGAGGCGGCCGACACGCCCATGTGGCTGCCGGTGCTCGGCCTCGCGCTGCTCGTCTTCGCCGCCGTTGGGGTCATCTACCAGTCGGTGCAGGCAGAGGCCGAAGTCGACGAGACGATCGAGGTCGCCGAGGACGGCGACGCTGCGGATGAAGACGCGGAGGCCGAAGTCGCCGAAGAGGACGCGCCCGCGGCCGAGTAGCCGCTCCTCCCTGCTCGCACGCACCCGCCCCTTCTCACGAAGGCGGCGGGTTTCGACGTTCTGCCGGGTGTGAGTCCCGTCACGCCACGGTCCGTGGGGCTTGCGCCGGGGCGCCTCTCGACCGAAGGTGTCGGCCCGGCGGGCCTAGGTCCCGCCAAATGAATCCACATTCAGAAGGAACGAACTCGATGACCAAGCCGATTCGGCGCGTAGGGGTCGTCGGGTCCGGCGTCATGGGGAGCGGCATCGCCGCCCACATGGCCAACGCTGGACTCGAAGTGATCATGCTCGACATCGTCCCGAGGGACCTGTCCGAAGACGAGAAGAACGACCCGCGAGCCCGTAACAAGATCGCGGCGGCCAGCCTCAAGACGCTCAAAAAGGCCAAGCCGGCGCTCTTCTTCCACCCGTCCAACGCGTCGCGGATTTCGATCGGCAACATCGACGACGACCTCGCCAAGCTCGAGGGCTGCGACCTCGTCGTCGAGGCCATCATCGAGCGACTCGACATCAAGAAGAGCTTCTTCGAGAAGCTCGACAAGGTCATCGACGACGACACCATCGTGGCGTCGAACACGAGCGGCCTGCGCATCAAGGACATGGTCGAGGACCGGGACGCGAACTTCCGGAAGAACTTCCTCGTGATGCACTTCTTCAACCCCGTCCGTTACATGAAGCTCCTGGAGCTCGTGGTCGGACCGGAGACCGACCCGGCCGTGCTCAAGCGCGTCGCGGACTTCGGTCGCGACGTGCTCGGCAAGGGCATCGTCGAGGGCAAGGACACGCCGAACTTCGTGGGCAACCGAATCGGCATCCACTCCATGATGACGACCATCCACACGATGATCGCGGACGGGCTGTTGCCCGAGGACGTCGACGCCATCACGGGCCCGCCGATGGGCCACCCGAAGAGCGCGTCCTTCCGGACCGCGGACATGGTCGGCCTCGACACCTTCGTGCACGTCGCGAAGAACTGCTACGACGCGCTGCCCGACGACGAGGAGCGCAACGTCTTCCAGGTGCCTGACTTCGCCACGAAGATGGTCGAGAAGGGCATCCTCGGAAACAAGACCAAGGGCGGCTTCTACAAGAAGGACCGCAAGACCGGCATCCAGACGCTCGACCTCGAGACCCTCGAGTACCGCCCCAAGGGCGGCGACGCGGACATCAAGAAGACCTGCAAGGGCATCAAGGGCTCGCCCGCCGAGCGCGTGAAGAAGCTCGTCGCGACCGAGGGCACCGTCGGTGACTTCGCCTGGAAGGTCCTGAGCAAGTCGCTCGCCTACGCCGCGCGCCGCATCGGCGAGATCACGGACGACGTCGTCGCCGTCGATAACGCCATGAAGTGGGGCTACAACTGGGAGCTCGGCCCGTTCGAGACCTGGGACGCGCTCGGCTTCGCCGAGACGACCGACCGCATGCTGAAGGACGGCATCGCCCTGCCCGATTCGGTCCTCAAGATGAAGGAGGCGGGCGCGCCCGGCTTCTACCGTGAAGACGGCGCGGTCTACGACCTGACGAAGGGCGACTACGTCACCCAGGCCGCGGACCCCCGCGAGCTCGACTGGGCGGTCATCACCGAGTCGAAGTCCACCGTGCTGCAGACGGACGGCGGCAAGGCGTTCGACATGGGCGACGGCGTGCTCGGCGTCACCTTCACCACGCCGCACAACACGATCGACACGGGCTCCGTGAACATCCTCTGGGAAGCGGCGGAGGAGGCGGAGAAGAACTTCGAGTCCATCGTCATCTGGAACACCGGCCCGAACTTCTGCGTCGGCGCGAACCTCGGCGCGGTCGTGATGGCGGCGATGAACAACCAGTTCGACGCCATCGGCGAGCTCGTCGACCGCTACCAGCAGGCGACGCAGCGGCTCAAGTACGCGCACGTCCCGGTCGTCGGTGCCCCCTTCGGCATGACGCTCGGCGGCGGGCTCGAGCTCTGCTTCGGGTGCGACGCGGTCCAGGCCGCAGCGGAGACCTACGCAGGCCTCGTGGAGGTCGGTGTCGGACTCATCCCCGGCGGCGCCGGCACGATGAACATGCTCTGGCGTGGCCTCGAGAACTTCCCCGAAGGCGCGACGGTCAACACCTACGACATCGTCACGCAGGTCTTCAAGAACATCGCGATGGCGTCGGTCGCCACCAGCGGCATCGAGGCCCAGCACAAGGGCTACTTCCGCTGGAGCGACGGCATCTCCTTCGACCGCGCGCGTCAGCTGCACGAGGCGAAGCAGAAGGCCATCGGCCTGGCCCGGAGCGGCTACCACGCGCCGGCGCCCAAGGCGTTCACGCTTCCCGGCGACAGCGGCATCGCGACCCTCGAGATGATGGTCGACACCCTGACGGCCGGTGGCTACGCGACCGAGCACGACGGCCTCATCGCGAAGAAGCTCGCGGTGGTCCTGTGCGGCGGACGCGGCGGCTCGACGGGCCCCGTCAGCGAGAACGCGATCTTGGAGCTCGAGAAAGAGGTCTTCCTGAGCCTCTGCGGTGAGCCCAAGTCCATCGAACGCATGCAGCACATGCTCATGAAGAACAAGCCCCTCCGGAACTGAGACGGACGAAGGAAACAACGATGAGCAATGTCGTAATCGTAGATGCCGTCCGGTCCGCCGTGGGCCGTGCGCACAAGGGATCCCTCAAGAACACGCGCCCCGACGAGATGGCCGGGCAGGTCATCCGTGGCCTGATGGAGCGCAACCCGGGCGTAAGCTCGGAGCTGGTGGAGGACGTCGTCCTCGGCTGCGCGATGCCGGAGGGCGAACAGGGCCTCAACATCGCGCGGGTCTCGGGCTTCCTCGGCGGACTGCCGGAGACGACCTCCGCCTTGACGATCAACCGCTTCTGCTCGAGTGGCCTCCAGGCCATCGCGCTCGCGGCGGGCCAGATTGCCATCGGCAGCTACGACGTAGCGGTCGCCGGTGGGGTCGAGTCCATGACGATGGTGCCCATGACGGGCAACAAGCTCAGCGCTTCGCCCGAGGCGCAGGAGAAGTACGCCAGCGTCTACACTCCGATGGGCATCACAGCCGAGAACGTCGCCAACCGCTTCGAGATCAGCCGTGAGGACCAGGACGCGTTTGCGTTCGCCAGCCAGCAGAAGGCCAAGGCGGGCATCGAGGCCGGCGTCTTCGCCGACGAGATCGTCCCGGTCAACGCCATCTCCTACAAGGACGGCGAGCGCGTCACGCGGGACTTCACCGTCGACGAGCTCCCGCGCTTCGAGACGACCCTCGAAGGCCTCGGCAAGCTGCGCCCGGTGTTCAACGCCAAGGGCAGCGTGACGGCCGGCAACGCGTCGCCGCTCAGCGACGGCGCGGCCGCGTCGTTGGTCATGAGCGCCGAGAAGGCCAGCGAGCTGGGCCTGACCCCGCTCGCCACCCTCAAGCGCTTCGTCACCGTCGGCGTCGACCCGGCCATCATGGGCATCGGTCCGCTGCCCGCGGTGCAGAAGCTGCTCGCGAAGGAAGGCCTGACCATCGATGACATCGACCTCATCGAGATGAACGAGGCGTTCGCCAGCCAGTCGATCTACTGCAAGCGTGAGCTCGGCATCCCCGACGAGAAGCTCAACGTCTACGGCGGCGCCATCGCGCTCGGCCACCCCCTCGGGTGCACCGGCGCGAAGCTCACGGCCACCGTGCTTCACGAGCTGAAGCGGCGCGGCGGCAAGCGCGCCATCGTCACGATGTGCATCGGCGGCGGCATGGGCGCGGCGGGTCTGTTCGAGCGTAGCTGAGCTCCAGAGCCGGGTGCTCTCGGTGACTCGACGACGCGGCGCGGAGGCCTCCTCTGCGCCGCGTTTTCGTTTCCGTCAGGGACCGGCCCGGAGCACCAACAGGCGCCTCTGGCCGGGCGGGCACGCACGCAGGGCCCAGGCGGCGTCCTGTGCGGTCGCCTCCGAACCCAGCGCCACCTGACAAGCGTCGGCCGTCCCGATGGTTGGCACGACCTCGACCTGAATGTGGGCCAACCCGAACGGCTCACCCAGCACCTGTGGCGGTCGCATGGCCACAATCTGCTCCGTTTCCCAGCGTGACCCGCGCTCCACGACCGCGTTCGCGTCACGGTGCAGCGCAAGCCCGAACCCGAGGGTGAGCATGCCCACCGCGGCCAGTCCCAGGACAAGCCAAAGCGTCGTCCCAGGAGAGTCTCGCTCCGCGTCTGGCCGCGGGCTCGAGCGCAGCGCCGGGAGGAGCGCGACCAGCACGAGCAGCCCACACACCACGCCGGCGCCCAGCAGCTCGGCGTCGACGTCCCTCCAACCGGTCCAAAACACGCGCAGCCTGTCGCGCATCTCGACGTTCATGGCCCCTCCGCGGAGCGCGGTAAAGGCCGTCAGGGGTCGGAGCAAGAACGCAAACCCGACCGCGAGCGCGGCCATCAGTCGGGCGAGACGGAGGCGAAAAGGGCTGGCGCCGCCCATGCGATGCGAGGCGAGCCAGACCGGAAGGAGGACGAGCGTTCCCGCGACCGCTGCCGCGTCAACCCCTCCAACATCGGCATGAAGCGCCCTAGCGAGAAGCCCCATCGCGCTGGCAAGGGCCACGGCAACTGCGCCTGCCAGGCTCCGGAAGGGGAACACCGCGACGGCTGCGCTGGCCGCCACGACGGAAGCGATATCGACGGCCGTGACCCCGCCGCCAACGGTGGGGTTCGCGGGGATGCATCCTCGGAGGCTGAGCAGGAACGGCCCCGACTCGCCATCCTGCAACAGCTGGTCGGTCCCCATGACCGCCACGAGCTGCCCGGCCGACAGCACCGTCACCACGGCGAATAGGACGAGCGCTCCCTCGAGGCGACTCACCCGTTCTTGGGTACCCACCCAAACGACGACCGCAACTGCCAGAGCGCCGACGAGGAGCAGCGCCCATCCCGATGCCCATGGCTCGGCGTAGCGCTCCCCAGATGAGCTGAGGCGCGTGACCGTGGCAGCACCCCAGCTCGGGGCGCACAAGAGCGCTCCCATCGCAGATGCGGTCATTCTCGTCCCGGTAGACGCGTTCCACGAGGGCGGCGTCCGGATGCGGGCAGTTCAGCTCACGGTCGCCTTCCGGAGGACGCGCAGCGAATCTGAGTCGGTCGTCTCCGGAGCGCAGGCCAACAAGGCAAAGGCGCCGAGCAAGAGCATGACCGGTGTACGCCGCGAGGGTGGGTTTCTTCCGGATGTGGCAGGGTCTTCCGGTCATGCGCAGCCTTCGACTCGGCTTCCTGTGCCTCTTTCTGACCGCGTGTGCCGGCCGACCCGCTTCGATCGCGGAGCCGCCGGCGTCGCCGCGGCCGGCAGACCCCGACCTTGTGCGGTACGAGCTGACCTGGAACCCAGCGGAGACGCTGGACGCAACCCCCACCGCGGATGTGACGTTCGAGGTCGACGTGGACTTCGTCACCCCCGCGCCGTCGTCGGTCACGCTCTTCTTCGTGCCGCTCGAGTTGGAGCAAGGCTCGCCCAGCGGGGTCCGGTTCTTCGATGCAGATGCGCGCGCCGTCGTCGACGAGGAGGCCGGCACGTTCACGTGGCCAGTGGTCGACGGAGTCGCGACGGGACACTACCGGGCGCGGCTCGACCACGCGCGCTTCGGCGCCGTGCGCGGCGTGGACAACGTGCCGCACCCGACGGCGGGAGGCTGGACGGTGCCGGGCCGCGCCCTGTTCCCGGCGCTCGCGCGGATCGACGACGGCCGCTCGATTGATGGTCCCACGCGCCTGACCTACGGGGGACCGCTGCCGCATCACGACAGCGCAGGCCTGAGCGCCGAGGACAGTGATCTCGTCCCGGAGATGCGCATGATGAGCGATGCGGTGCACACGTTCGGCGACTACCGGGCGGTTCGGCTCGAGCAGGACGCGAGCGCGGTGCGGCTGCTCACCTCCGACTACGACGAAGCCGAGCTCGCCCCGCTCGCGGACTTGATCCGGCGCACGCTTGCGCTTGGGAGCGCGCTGCTCGGGCCGGCGCCTCCCGGGGCGATCACGGTCGTCGTCGACCGCGTCGGTGATCGGCATGAGGGCGGGCTCGTCGGCCCGCGCGGCATCGTCTTGAGCGGCCCGTCGCTCGGTGAGTTGCCCGCGTTCGCGATGCCCGGCCGCATCGTCGTGCACGAGCTGATGCACCTCTGGGCGCGCGCCGACACGCCCTGGTTGAACGAGGGGCTTGCGCGTCTCTTGGAGTTCACCGGCGGCGTGCTGCTGGCGGAGCTCGACGCGGACCAGGCGAGCGCGCTGCTGCAGGAACGGGTGAACGCATACCTCTCCATGACGGACGGTCATCGCCCCTTGGTCGATCCCACGGGCGCCTGGCCATACGAGGGTGGGTTTGCGCTGTTGGTGTGCGCCGAGTCCGCGCTGCGCCCCGGCGGGAGCAGCATTCTCGAAGTCCATCGCGCGGTCCGCGAAGCGCACGGCGCGCCGCTGCCCACGGAAGCGTTCTTGGAGGCGCTCGTCGCCGAAGAGCCGAGCCTCGAAACGCAGCTGCCTGTTTGGCTGGCCGGCGCGATCCCGCTCGGAGCGTGCCTTCGCCAGCTGGGTGTAGCCGCCGAGGAGGCCGTCGTGACCGTGCCGTCGATGCGCACGCTGGTGGTGGAGCTGCTCGGCGCGACCGGCATCGACACCGACACGATGACCGTCGAGCGAGTGCGTGATGGATCCTCCCTCCACGTGGGAGACCGCCTCGAGCGCATCGCGGATGCCCGGGTCCGCTCGCTCACGCAGCTCGCGTGGGTGGTTGGGCACGCCGCCGGTGAGACGATCACGCTCGAAGTCCTGAGAGACGGGCAGACGCACTCCATCCCGCTGGCGGTGCCGACGACGTTGGAGGAGGAGCGCCCCACCCTCACGGTGGGGCCCGGAACGGCCGCGGCGCGGCTCATTTCGAGTCCCACGGACACACCGTCATCGACGGAACCGGACACGTAGCGAAGCCCTCGACGCAAGAAGGCACGCGCGTCGGCTGGCACACCACGGCCAAGACGACGCTCGAGGTCAGACAGGGTTGCATCAGAGTGAGGCTTCAGCTGACTCCAGTGCGCATGGGCCTCAATCGCCTTCCGCCTTGGCGCTCCTTCTGGCGGGTCGTGCGTCGAACAAACGCGGACGCGTCAGCCGCGGAGTTGAAGCCACGGACTCGCTTCTGCGTTGTCCCGGCCCACGGGCCGAAACGCACCGTCACCTGGCGCCCTCGCCGAAAGATCTGCCAGAGGCCGATGGGTGCGAGGTGTCCGGAGTTGGTAGCGCATCGTGTCTCCTCAGGGCTCCCCGCAGGACCCGGCTTCGGTCTGGGGGTTGAGCCGGCGCCCGGTCTCGTCGACCTCCCAGGTCGTGTAGCTCGGAGAATCGCACTCCACCTCGGTGACTTGAGTGACCCGAATGCGCCCCTCGGAGTCGACGTAGCTGACCGACTCCTGCGACGTCGCAGCGCGCTCCACCCAGGCGACGTCAGCCCCGCAACGAACGGGCATCCAGGCGAAGGGCTCGTGAGAGCGCCACTGCCGCGCGGCGAACTCAAACACGCTCTCTTTGGGCACCTCACACGCCACCGTGCGAGTGCTGCGCACAACGCTGCCGCGCTCATCGGTCTCGTCACTGAATCGGTACGCCGTCGCGCCGCGCGGGACCCACACGACCTGCCGGGGCTCGGACGCTCCGTCCTCGACGTACGAGGGCGGCAGACGCGACAGCGCCTGCCGGACGGGGAGCACACGCACGAGGTTGGGGGTATGCCCGCGGCGCCGTGACGTCGACCACCGACGGGCCTGCTCTTCGCGCTCGAACCAACCGAGCACCACGGCCACGCCGTCCGCCTCGAGCCCGGCGCGGCGGGC
>JBGCFC010000033.1:0-27814 GCA_045106715.1 Sandaracinaceae bacterium | reverse complement strand
GCACGCCGACCTGGCGCGCGAGCAGCACGTGCTCCTTCGTCTGCGGCATCGGGCCGTCGATCGCGCTCACCACGAGGATGGCACCGTACATCTGCGCCGCGCCCGTGATCATGTTCTTCACGTAATCGGCGTGCCCGGGGCCATCGACGTGCGCGTAGTGGCGCGTGTCCGACTCGTACTCCACGTGGCTGGTCGCGATCGTCACGATCTTCGTGTCGTCACGCACAGTGCCGCCCTTGGCGATGTCCGCGTACGAGATGACGTCTCCACCATGCTTGTCGCTCATCACCTTCGTGATGGCCGCCGTCAGCGTGGTCTTGCCATGGTCGATGTGACCGATCGTTCCCACGTTCACGTGGGGCTTGTTGCGGACGAACTTTTCCTTGGCCATGTCTCTTGTCTCCGGACGGTGAAGGAGCCTTCGTGGAGGAGGCTCTTCTTGCTCTCTGCGCTCTAGGAGCTCAGTGGGCTGCTTTTCAGTAGCCCCGTTGTTTGGCGACGATCGCCTCTGCCACGTTGGGCGGGACGGCTTCGTAGCGGTCGAACTGCATCGAATGCACGGCTCGGCCTTGCGTTCGGCTTCGCAGGTCCGTTGCGTAGCCGAACATCCGCTCGAGCGGTACTGCGGCCGTGATGATCTTCACGTTGCCGAGCTCGGTCATCGACTCGACATTGCCCCGACGGGAGTTGAGGTCACCGATGACCTCCCCCATGTAGTCCTCGGGGGTACGAACCTCGACGCTCATGATGGGCTCGAGGAGATGGGGGCTGGCTTCCTTCGAAGCAGCCTGAAAAGCGAATGATCCCGCGATCTCGAAGGCCGCGGGGCTCGAGTCGACGTCATGAAAACTGCCGTCGAGGAGGCGCACCGTAGCACGGATTACGGGGAAGCCCGCCAGAATGCCGCGAGTCATCGCCGCAGCGATGCCTTTCTCGACCGACGGGATGAATTCCTTCGGAATCGCGCCGCCCTTGACGTGATCTTCGAACACGAGCGGCTGCGCGTCGTCGCGGCCCTCTTCGGCGGGGCCGAGCTCGATGACACAGTGGCCATACATGCCTTTGCCGCCGGTCTGCTTCTCGAGCTTGCCTTCGGCCTTGGCCCACTCGCCGATCGACTCGCGGTACGCGACCTGCGGTGTGCCCACCCGGCACTCGACCTTGAACTCGCGCTTGAGGCGATCGACGAGGATCTCGAGGTGCAGCTCACCCATGCCGGCGATGAGGGATTGGCCCGTCTCGTCGTCGGTGTAGGCGTGGAAGCTCGGGTCTTCGCGCTGCAGCTTGGCGAGCGCCTCGCCCAACTTCTTGGTGTCGGCGGTCGTGCGCGGCTCGATGGCGATCGAAATGACCGGCGCTGGGAACTCGAGGCGCTCGAGCACGATCGGCTTCTTCTGGTCGCAGAGCGTGTCGCCGGTGTGCACGTCCAGCCCGACCGCCGCGACGATGTTGCCCGCGTGCGCCTGGGTGAGGTCTTCGCGGTTGTTGGCGTGCATCTGCAGCAGACGCCCGATCCGCTGGCGCTTGCCCGTTCGGGTGTTCAGCACGGTCTTGCCGGTCTGAATCGTGCCCGAGTAGACGCGCATGAACGTGAGGGGTCCGACGAACGAGTCGTTGATGATCTTGAACGCGAGCGCCGCGAAGGGCTCGTCGTCGGAGGGCGCTCGGGTGAGCTCCTTCTCCTTGTCGTCGATGGCGGTGCCCACCGTGGGCGGTACGTCGACGGGCGTCGGGAGGAAATCGATGACCGCGTCGAGCAGCTGTTGAACCCCCTTGTTCTTGAACGCGGAGCCGCAGAGCACAGGCACCATCGTGCGGGCCAGCGTGGCCTTGCGGATGGCGATCCGGATGTCGTTCACCGAGAAGTCCGTGTCGTCCGAGAGGAAGCGCTCCATGAGCTCCTCGTCGACCTCGGACACCGCCTCGATCAACTCCTGACGGGCCAGCTCGGCTGCGTCCTGGAACTCGGCCGGGATGGCTTCGACCTCCCACTTGGCGCCGAGGTCCTCCGTCTGAAAGCGCAGCGCCTTCATCGTAACCAGATCGATGACGCCGGCCAGCTCGTCTTCGCTGCCGAGCGGCAGCTGCACGGCGACGGCCGGGGCGCCGAGGCGCTCGCGGATGGATGACAGCGCGCTCGGGAAGTCCGCGCCGATCTTGTCCATCTTGTTGACGAAGCAGATCCGCGGGACGCCGTACTTGTCGGCCTGGCGCCAGACCGTCTCGGACTGGGGCTCAACGCCTTCCTTGCCGTCGAACACCGCCACCGCGCCATCGAGCACACGAAGCGAGCGCTCCACCTCGATGGTGAAGTCGACGTGTCCGGGCGTGTCGATGATGTTGATGCGGGTCTGCTGACCCTCGAACGGGCCGGCCTTCGGCTCCCAGAAGCAGGTGGTCGCTGCACTCGTGATCGTGATGCCGCGCTCCTGCTCCTGCTCCATGTAGTCCATGGTCGCGGCGCCGTCGTGGACTTCCCCGATCTTGTAGTTGATCCCCGTGTAGTAGAGGATCCGCTCCGTTGTGGTGGTCTTGCCCGCGTCGATGTGCGCCATGATCCCGATGTTTCGGGTGCGCTCGAGCGGGTAGTCGCGGGGAGTGGGCTTGGCCATGGCGGTGTTGCTCTGAATCGATGGCAGTCAGAAGCGGGCCCTAGACGGAAAAAGGCCCCCCCCGGCCTGAGCGATCACCCTCGGATCGCGTTTCCCGGAGAGGGTCTCGAGTGAGTTTCACCGTCCTGGCCCTCGTGGCTGCATTCAGCCTGGCCTTGGATCTTGCGGGTCGTTTCTTCGCGTGGCTCATGGCCGCGCACCCGGTGTCACACTCGTCTATGGGCTCGTCGTCATCGAATCGTGGAGCTTCCTCTCCCCGGGGGTTTCGCGCCATTTCCTCAAACTGCGTCTCAGCAACCGAGGGGCGGACCTTCCGAAGTCATGGGCCGCCGACCGCTCGCGAAACGAGGGGCCGGAATGTTCTTTCCTACCAGCGGTAGTGCGCGAACGCCTTGTTGGCGTCGGCCATCTTGTGCACGTCTTCGCGCTTCTTGACCGCGTTGCCGCGGCCCTCCGAAGCTTCCTTGAGCTCGGCGGCGAGGCGCTCGACCATCGTGTTCTCGCCGCGGGCGCGGCTGTAGTTCACGAGCCAGCGCATCGCCAGCGCCATGCGACGCTCGGCGCGAACCTCGACGGGAACCTGGTAGGTCGCACCACCCACGCGGCGGCTCTTGACCTCCACCTTGGGCTTGACCGTATCGAGGGCCTTGCGGAAGACCTCGAGCGGGTCCTCCTTGTAGCGGGACTCGATCACGTCGAGCGCTCCGTACAGGATCTTTTCCGAAGTCGACCGCTTCCCATCCACCATCAGGATGTTGCAGAACTTCGTGACCATCCGATCGTGGTACTTGGGATCGGGGAGAATCTTGCGCTTCGGTACTTCGCGACGGCGGGGCATCGTCTACCTCTTCAGCTCTTCGGGCGCTTGACGCCGTACTTGGACCGGCCCTGCGTGCGGCTGGCCTTGTTGGTGTTGGAGGGACCCGCCGCGCCGGACGCGTCGAGCGCGCCGCGGACCACGTGGTAGCGGACACCGGGGAGGTCCTTCACACGACCGCCACGGATGAGCACAACGCTGTGCTCCTGAAGGTTGTGACCCTCACCGGGGATGTAGGTGGTGACCTCGATGCCGTTCGAGAGACGGACACGCGCGACCTTCCGGAGCGCCGAGTTCGGCTTCTTCGGGGTGGTCGTGTAGACGCGGACGCAGACGCCGCGCTTCTGCGGGCAGTTCTGCAGCGCCGGAGAAGCGGTCTTCTGCTTCTGCTGCTTGCGTCCCTTGCGGACGAGCTGGTTGATCGTGGGCATTCAGGTCTCGTGGGCCTTGGATGGCTTAGAAAAGCGTCAGTCGTGTGTGTCGCCTCAAGGGTGAGGGCGACCCTCGATCCGAGTCGCTCGAGGAGCGTTTCAGACCGAATCCCTTGGCAATCCGCCTGCCATGAGCACAGCGTTTCGCACGGCACCGAGCGCACCCCTGAGGGCGCCCCTGGCTTCGGGGAGGCGGAAGATTACTGGCGGCCGTCGACCTGTCAAGCCGTTGGGGTGGATTTTGGGATCACATACGCGACCATGGGCGCCGATCCCTAGAAACGCAGACCCACGCCGCCGGGTCCCGCGACCAATTGCAGGCGGTCCTGGGTCTCGAGGGGCACCTCGCGGCGGCGGCGCTCCGTGGTCGTCGGTCGGTACGAGGCGTAGCCTTCGATGAGGCCCGCGATCATCAGCACCGCCGTGACACCCACACTCACCCAATTGACGGCGATCAGGGTGGTCAGCGCGTTGCTCAGGCCGGTGAGATCGCCAGAGATCTCTCCCAGGAGGATCCGGTCACGCTCGGTGAGCAAGTTGAAGTAGGAAAAGAGCGAGATCGTCGCCACGGACGAGGTGAGGGCCTCAGAGAGCGCAAAGAACCAGCCCAACTCCTCGTTTCCCATCTGGAATTGGCCGCCGCCGAAGGGCAGCAGCGGCATGTATGGGCTGTTCTCCACTTCGATGACGTCTTCCTGGGCCAGCAGGTAGAGGGACATGAGCGCCTCGCGCCGTTCCCGCTCCCGCGTCGCCGTCTCCGCCTCGAGGGCCGCCTCGCGCGCCCGCTGTTCCTCCACGAGCCGCGTCTGCACCGCTTGGAAGGCCGCCTGCACAGAGGAGGGGAAGACGGCCGCGTTCAGCCGGTAGCGGGCGAGGTCTTCGCCCTCGGCGCGGAGGAGCGCCTCGAACTGGCGTTCGGCCGCCCCTTCCTGGGACGTCAACACGTACGCCGCGCCGAGGTACTTTCGTGACTCACGGACGAGCACGGGGTCGCTGCGCATCGCGCTCACTGGGAGGGCGGCGCCCACGAGCGGCTCGAGAAGGTCGACGACCTCGTGGTAGGCGCCCCGGTTGTAGGCCTCGCGGGCGTGCTGAAACGCCTCGCGCTCCGCGGTTTGTGCGGCCACCCGCCCGGGGAGCACAAGAGACAGGGCGCACAGGGGCACAAACAGCCAGGCGCTGCGCGTGAGCTCTGCAATGCGGTCCCTCGTCGCGAACATCCGACCCGGATCCCCCCGTGAGTCGCGCGAAGTGCCCCCGACATTCGATTGAACGTCACGAAATCAGGGGGTTTCGTGCCTCTCGTCCCCATACCACGAGGGGGCCGCTTGGGGCCACGACCGGTTACTCGGGGGCGGGAACGAGCTCGATGCGGACCTCCCGGGTACCGCCGCCGGCATCGAGTCGCACCGTGGGGGGAGCGCCCGCCTGCTCGTAACCCGGCGCGGACACGCGAACGGGAAAGGCCTGCTGGATGCGCTGCATGGGCACGGAGAGCATGTCGTTGGCGGGCCCGCGAGCGCGCCCCACCGTCACCGTGGCCGGCACGTTCGTGGAGACGAAGAGCGAGCCCGGCTGGAACTCCATCTGGATGGGGATCGGGTGCTCGCCGGTGCCGGGCGGTACCACAATGCGAACGGTCGATTCCCGGTAGCTCGTACGGGCCTGCCCTTCGGGCACCAGCCGAAGCTGATGGGGGCCAACGGTGAGCTCGGTGGTGCGGAAATTGACCACGGAGCGCGGCTGGGACCCGTCGACGCCGATCTTCACGCTGCTGTGGTCCCCGGTGAAGATCACCGTGCGGACCCGCGCCACGGGGTTCGGGCGCCCCCTTCGACCTGCGTCCCGCCGAGGCCGCCTCACGGCGACGAACGCATCCGGCGGAGCTGCATCTGGGCCAGCCGCGGCCTGGGCGGCGTCCGCGAGATCGGCATCCGCCGCGTCGAGCGGCCCAGAATCCAGGGTTGCCTCCGCGTCAGGGACGCTGGCGTCCCGCGTGCCTGCGTCCAGAGCCGTCAAGACCGGATCCCCGTCCCCGTCGCGCGAGTCGGGCCAGAACGCCCACGCGGCAGCCCCGGAAGTGGCTCCGATCGCGAGCAGCACGCCCCCGAGAAG
This sequence comes from Sandaracinaceae bacterium, assembly GCA_045106715.1. Taxonomy (GTDB): domain Bacteria; phylum Myxococcota_A; class Polyangia; order Polyangiales; family Sandaracinaceae. The sequence continues at coordinate 21,839 of JBGCFC010000033.1, read as the reverse complement.
AAACGCGGCGCGACGGCGACGGTCCACGCCGACCTGCTCGATCAGCCGAAGCACGCGCTCGTTGCCATCGTCGATGGCGAGCACGCGGTTGTAGCAATCGAGCGCCAGCGGGACGTTGCTCTCGTCGGAGGCCGCCTTGCCCTGTCGCGTCAGGGCCTCGACCACGTCCGCACGGACCTCGTCGCCGACCTTCTTCGGATCGACCAGATAACGCCCGAGCAGCGCCTCGGGGTCGTCGATGCCGACCTTCGCCACAAACGCTTCGAGCGTCTCGCGCAGCTCGTCGGCCGTCTGAAACCGTGCGTCCGGGTCGCGCTCGAGGGACTTGACGATGATGCCGCGCAGCTCCCCGCCGAGCGTCGGGTTCACGCGCAGCGGGTCGGCGTACTCCCCGTCCATGATGCGCTTGAGGATCTGATGCGGATTGCGCCCCGTGAAGGGGAGCCGGCCGGTGGAGAGGTAGTAGAGCACCGTGCCGAGGGAGAAGAGGTCCGTGCGCGGGTCGGTGGGCTTGCCCTCGATCTGCTCGGGCGCCATGTGCCCGGGCGATCCGAGGATCTGGCCTGTCGCCGTCATGGAGTGCGCGTCCATCATGTCGGCGATGCCGAAGTCCGTGAGTTTGAGCGTCCTGTCTTCGTGGAGCAGCACGTTCTCGGGCTTGACGTCGCGGTGCACGATGCCCGCCTCGTGCGCGGCCGCGAGCGCACGGCAGACCTCGATCACCACACACGCCGCGACCTCGGCGGGGACCTGCCCCGCGTCTTCGCGCCAGCGCTTCAGGGTCGGTCCGGTGAGCAGCTCCGCCGCGATGTACGCCTCTTCGGACCCTTCGCCCGAAAAGTCATAGATCTCCATCACCTTGGGGTGACGAAGCCGGGCGACGCTCTGCGCCTCACGGTGGAATCGGCGGCGTGCTTCCTCGGCGCCACGAAGGTGCGGGTGCATCACCTTGAGCGCGACATTGCGGTCGAGCACGGAGTCCCGCGCGCGGTAGACGGTGGCCATGCCGCCGTGACCGATCTCTTCCTGGATCTCGTATTTCTCGAGCTTCCGCAGCATCCGTCAGACCGCGCCCTGCCCCACGCCGAGGACGGCGAGCCGGAGCATACAGGATGCGTCGCTCACAGCGGGTCGAGCCGGGACGGGTAACAGAGCTCCACGTCGCCGCGCATGCGGTCAGGACCCTCGCCGCCCAACACGACGATGATGCCCGAGGCCTGCTCGATGACGGACGCGCCCGCGCGCGCGTGGGTCAGCTCGGGCCCGTCTTCGAATCGGGGCACGGCGCCCTCCCAGCGCACCCGATCGGTCAGGTTGCTCGCGTCGCCCCCGATGACCCAGCTGGTGCCCGCGTCGGTGGTGACAAACGAGGCCTCGGCACGCGCCCGGGTCCACTCGGGCCCTTCGGCGGCGGCGCAGTCCGAGCACCCGGTGAAGAGCACGCTCTCGGTGCTGACGGCCCCCCCGGTCACGAAGCCGAAGTAGAGCGCGGCGTCGCCGTCCGGGGAGACCGCCACGAAGCCTCCCTCGGCGTCGTCGGGGAGGAGACGTTCCTCCACCTCCAGCGCGGTGCTCCCGCTGGCTCGGGCGATCTCCGCGCCCACCCCGCCGCCGACGACCAGGACCCCGCTCGCCATCGCGCCCGCAGCGGCGTTCACCCTTGCGGTAGCAAGCGAGGATATCTCCACCGCGCCATCGGTCGCGACCCAGCTGGCCGTCGCCCCGCCGCCGCCGCCGAGCACCGCCGCGCCCCCGGGGCGTTCCACCACCGCGGACTCCAGGCCCGCGCCGTCGTGGAGATCGACGCCGCCCAGCACGGGCGGGCCCGGCACCGGGTTCCGGATGTAGAAGAAGCTCCGACCGCCCGCGACCAGGCTGAGATCGTCGCTGAGCATGACGCCGCGCGCGCGACCGAGGACAGGAGAGAGGGTGGGGAGAGGCGGGCGCAGTTCGGCAACCACCTGGTCGTAGAAGTCGACGGCGCCCGAAGGCTGCTCCGATCCCGCCACGCCGCCCACGATGAGCGCGGCGTTCCTTCGGACGAACACCGCCGCGTCCCGGCGGGCGACCGACAGCAAGACATCGTCGCCGGACGTACTCACCGACTCCGCTTGCAACACCGCGCAGCTGTCGTGGGGCTCCATGACCAAGCGCGCCGGCAGCTCGCCCGTCTCGAAGCCCTCGCCGAACACCGCGAACCTGGGGAGCGCGCTCACACGGTCCGCTCGGTCGAGCGTGCACTCCGCCGCGTCGTTGGTGTTGTTGCAAAGCCAGGCCCGGACGAGCGTGTCGTCGGTCAGGCTGCGGATGGGCAGCACCAAGTCGAAGTCGCCGCCCATGATGGGCGTCGCGCACGCGCCGTTGGGGCAGTCGATGGGCACGCCGCCCTGTTCGACCTCCACCACGAGGTGACCGCTCAGCCCGCGAGCCGCGTTCTGTCCGTCCGCGCGGATCATCTCGAACCGAAGCTCGCTGCCCGAAGACCCGGACTCGCAGCCCATGAGCACGAGGAGCGTCAGTAGAAGGAGACGGCGCACGCAGAAGACGTAGCATCCGCGCCGAACGGGGCTACCGCAGGTGACCGCGCGCGTTGTCGCTGGTACATGCCGGCCGTGCGCGCGTTTCGCTGGAAGGACGCTCCCGAAGTGGAGCAGATCGCGTGGGCCCTGCCGCACCGCGGACGGTTCTGGCTCGATGGCGTCGAGGGTCACGCGGAGGGCCGCTGGTCGTTCCTGGGCGCGGGTCCGGTCGAGGTGGTGGAGCGCGGCTTCGACGAAGGCGACCCGTTTGCGCTCCGTCTCGACACGAGCGGAAAGGCGTCGGGGATCGACGTGCCAATCCCGGAATGGGTCGGCTGGATCGCGTACGACGCGGGGTGGGCCGCGGCCGAGCGCTTGGGCCTGCGCACACCGACGCGGCACGCCCGCGGCGAGATTCCGGTGGTGTGGTGGGGCCGGTACGCATGGATGGTCGCGGTGGACGGTGCCAATGGCAGCACGTACCTGCTGGCCGAGGACAAAGCGACGGCGAGCGCGTGGATGCGGCGCCTTGGGTCGCGCCCGAGCCTGACCGCGGTCCGGGTCGGTGCCCCCTCGGTGGAACCTCCTGACGCTCACCGCGTGCGCATCCAAGCCGCGCTGGAGGCGATCGCCCGGGGAGACCTCTACCAAGTGAACCTGGCGCGCCCGTACGAGTCCGCCTTCCGTGGAGACCCTCTCTCCCTGTTCACCGCGATGCGCCGCGCGAGCCCGGTGCCGCTCGGCGCCTTCATCGACACGGCGGAACACAGCCGAGCTCCTGCGGCCGTCGCGGCGCGCACCATGGAGCGCTTCCTGGGATGGGACCCGAGCGACGGACGCGTGTGGACGCGGCCGATCAAGGGGACCATCGCGCGCTCCGGTCAGGACGACGCGGGGGAAGCGGCGCGGCTCAAGGGCGACGACAAGGAGCGCGCCGAGCACACGATGATCGTTGACCTCATGCGCAACGACCTCTCTCGCGTGGCGGTCACGGGCACGGTCGAGGTCATCGATCCCCTGTCGGTGGAGCCGTTCGCCGGGCTCAGTCACCTCGTGTCGACGGTCCAGTGCCGCGCCCGCCCAGACACGACCCTTGAGACGCTGCTCGAAGCGACCTTCCCCCCAGGCAGCATCACGGGCGCTCCGAAGCTCGAAGCGATGCAGACCATCGAAGCGCTCGAGGGACGGGCCCGCGGCATCTACACCGGGGCCATTGGATACGTCGACCGAGGCGGCGGGCTGGCGCTGGCCGTGGCCATTCGAACGGCCGTCGTGCAGGACGAGCAGGCGCTCTACTTCGCGGGCGGCGGGCTCGTCGAGGCGAGCCAGATCGATCGCGAGGTCGACGAAACAGACCTCAAAGCGCGTGTCTTCGCCAACGCCATTTCCGACTGTTCCGAATGAACACGGATTGAGCGAAACGATTAAATCGACAGAGCACCCTTCTTTTCGTTTGACAGCCGCCGAATCGAAGGCTAAGAACGTTGAACCATGAACTGGTCGATGCAGCGCTCCTTCGGGAGCCACCCCAGCCGAGTCGGCGTGGATTGCCCCAGGCAAGCCCCCGTCCGCGACGCGAAGGGTGCGTGTGATCTGGTTACGTTCGTCTGCCTTTCCAATGGCGGCGCGCGGCCAGAAGACACAGCCGGATCGTTCAGCTCGCAGCCGCCTTCGGCTGAGCAGGGGGGCATCTCCTTGCATGGTTCGGATCGTCGTGGCCTCTTCGGAGGTGGCGTCTAACCCAGCGTTTCTCGCAGTTTCAAGCTTGCGTGAGGCCGTCTGGGAAGTCCAGGCGGCCTTTTTCGCGTTCGAGCTCGTTCGAAAGCACGGCGCGTTCGTGGGTGGTGCGCGTCACCGAGACGTGTCGAACCGCATGGAAGCGGCGCTCCCTTTGCTCCGCAGCCCGCGGCCCTACCCAACACGGGCTCTTCTTCTTCTCCCCAAGACTCCCTGCTCACCTGAGGTCGTTCCCTTCTCCATGTCCTGGTTTCTGTCACCCGTCCTCGCGTTCGTGCCCATGACGAGCGGTCCATCGAAGCGCTTCGCGTCGATGACGACGGGACGCATACGAGTCGACTTCAACCCAGGCTCTGAACATCTTCTTTGCAACATCATTCATGCTCCAAGCAGGCGATGAACACACTCGAGTGTGTTCTCACGAGGCCGGCTGCATGATCAGTTGGCCTTTTTCTTTTCTGATGCGCTAGCTCAAGGGCAGAGCAGCCGGTTCTTACCCGGTCGATCAGGGTTCGATCCCCTGGCGCTTCATGACGCCGAGCTCGTCTAAGAGTAGGACGCCCGGTTCTCAGCCGGATGATCGGGGTGCAATTCCCCGGCTCGGTATCCCCGCAGGCGCAGCCCTCTGGCTCGCGTTGAGGGAGACGTGCGCCCAGCGGGCGTCGCTCTTTGACAACCAGGTTTCTCCGGGGCGCATGGCATCGCCCCGGATCCGATTGCCGCTGTAGCTCAACGGGAGAGCGCCTGGTTGTTAACCAGGGGAGTGGGGGTTCGATTCCTCCCGGCGGCGTAGTGACTCCCGACAGGGAGTTCGGCTCCGACAACTCGATGGTCGAGTGCGCAGGTGAAATCTGCGAAGTGCTGGTTCGAATCCAGCTCGGAGCGTCTGGGCTCGAGGTCGCCCTCGATGCGCAGGATCATGTGGACCGATGCCGAAGAGCCGAGGCCCCTGGCTGTGACCCAGGGTGAAGCGGGTGCAAGTCCCGTCGGCCCACCTTTGTCTTCTCCCGCGGCGCGGGGGAACGGATCGAGTAGCTCAGCCGGTAGAGCGTCGGGATGACACCCCGGAGGCCGCGGGATCGTCCCCCGCCTCGATCATGTTCGTGTGCCCCTCGCCTCGGTGCGGCGGCCGCTCAAGCGGCACGTCGCACTACGAAGCCCGGCGAGGAGGCACGGGTTCCTTACTCTCGAAGCTCAACGGAGGAGCACCTGGGTGCGAACCAGGGGGATGCAGGTTCGAGTCCTGCCGAGAGTGCTCGTGTTCCCGCTCCCCGGGGACCGATAGAACGGCGCGTAGCGTAGTGGCGACGCACTGGTTTCGGGTACCAGATCACAGAGGTTCGATTCCTCTCGTGCCGATCTCCGCCGGACCGGAAGGCCGCGGGTGAGTGCTGCTTCGTGTCTCTCGTTGCGGCCGATCCACAAGGGGCGATGTGCTTGCTTCGGCCGGCGCGTTCGCTGGGTCCACCCGACGCACGTACGGACGTCGGAGACAATGCTCTTGTAGTGAAACGGAACATCACGCGGGTGTCCGAAGCCCGAGATCCTGGTTCAAGTCCAGGCAAGAGCGTGCTGCTCCTCGACTCCTGGGACTGCTCCCCCGGGGGCCTTTGGAGGGGAGCGCCGCGCCTTCCACAGGAGGGCGGAGCCGAGAGCGTACCTCGGCGACCATCGGCTCAACCGGTGAGGTGGGTCTCCTGCGCGCACGAGGTCGGCGCCTCGTGTTGACCCGACACGCCGGTCGGCCGCCCACGCGGGCGGTCGACCGGCTCCCAGAGATTCACACGGAAGTAGCCCAACGGCAGAGGCAACGACCCGAGGCGTCGTCCAGTGAGGGTTCGAGTCCCTCCTTCCGTATTCAGGCCGAGCGACCTGGAACGCTGCAATCCACGCGGAGGTAGCCCAACGGCAGAGGCACCGGTCTCAGGCACCGGCGAGTGAGGGTTCGAATCCCTCCTTCCGCATCCCCTTCGGCTCCGTTTCCCGAGTGCGGGGAACGGGACCACCCACCCCAACCCACTCCGCGGAGGTAGCCCAACTGGCAGAGGCAGCGAGCTCAAACCTCGAGTGATGCGCGTTCGAATCGCGCCCTCCGCATCACCGCACAGAAAGAGGTGAGCCCATGGACACGCTGATCTTGACCCACTCCTACATGCCCCACCGCGTCGTCGGCTGGCAGAAGGCCATCACCATGTCGTTCATCGGCAAGGTCGAGGTCGTCGAGACGTACGACGCCGTCGTGCGTTCGCCGAGTCTCGAGACACCGATGCCGGCCGTTGCCCGGTTGACGCGGGCCATCCGCCATCCCCGGCCGCGGGTGCGGTTCTCGCGGAAGAACGTGTTCCTGCGCGACGCCCACACCTGCCAGTACTGCCGTACGAAGCTGCCGGCCAAGTCGTTGACGCTGGACCACGTCGTGCCGCGTGCCCAAGGCGGGCGGACGTCGTGGAAGAACATCGCGACCGCGTGCCGGGACTGCAACTCCGAGAAGCGGAACCGGACGCCCAAGCAAGCCGGCATGAAGCTGCTGCAGACCCCGGTGCGTCCGAGCAGCCTGCCGTTCGCCTTCAAGCAGATCCGGGTCGACCATCGCGTGCCCGACGCGTGGAAGAACTGGGTCTGGTGGGAGACGGCGGAGGCGTGAGGCGCCTGCCTGCAACCGAGGTCCCCGCGGACGACGCCGTTCGTCCGCGGGTGCCCGCTCGGTGCGACAGCCACCACGATACCCAGGAAGGTGAACCGGTCGGGGACCGGGCTCGGTTGGAAGCCGACGCGCTCGTTCGCGAGTGGGGATCGAGACCTCCACCTTCCGGTCCGGACACCCATCTTCTGGAAGGAGAACCGGTCGAGGACCGGGACCGCTTCGAACGCGGTGCGCGCCCAGCTTGGGCGTGGGGAGCGTGACCTCCTCCTTCCGTTCCGGAGAGTGAGTCGGTCTCGGGACCGAGCCCGGTTGCTAACCGGTGCGCGACCACTTTTGGCGAGGGGTTCGATTCCTCCGCTCTCCGCTCGCGCCAGCCATGCTGGTGCCCCCTCCCACGTCGAGCGTCTGGGGATGCTGCTCGGTTGTCTCCCGAGCGTAGACGGGTTCGATCCCCGTACGTGGGGCTCGTTTCAGTTCTCTCGCGACCGTGATCCAACGGCAGGAACGGGGTGCGCCACACCTCGCGTGTCGGTTCGACTCCGACCGGTCGCTCTCCCTCTCACGGGGTGCCCACCGGGGTGGAGCTGTCCTTTGCACGGACGGTGTGATGGGTTCGACTCCCATGCGCTCCAGCGCGATCGCCCGTTCACGGCGGGCCCCGATCGCGTCGCGCTCGCCACCCGGTCAGGTTCGCCTGGCCCAGCGAGCGTGTTTTTTTCGCGGCGGTGGTTCACCGCTGTCTTGCGGCGCGCTCTCTGCACCCGGCGGCAAGAGTCGCCCCCACGGTGCAGAACGGTTGCGCGCAACGCGGCCACACACTCGAAGACTGAAGGGTGGCGAGGTGCGCTTCGTCCGCTATATTTGCCGCCATCTTCTTCCGGTGTCGTCTAATGGTAGGACCGCGGCCTTTGGAGCCGCTTACGTTGGTTCGAATCCAGCCACCGGAATCGCGTTCGCTTCCCCGCTCCGATGCATGAGGACGAGCGCAGCTCCGCGGAGCCCGGCCTGCCCCCCGCCCTGCGCTCGCTAGGGTGGGGGGTGTTGGCCGCCGCGCCGATTCTGCTCGCCGCGCTCGCGACCGCGGTCTCGCGCCCGTCCGCTCCCGGCCGCCTCGTCAGCCAAAGCGCATGGGCCGCGCTGCTCGCCGGCGGTCTCGCGGCGGTGGCGGCGCTGCTCCACACGCGCGGGGCGCACGCGACGGCGAAGCGAGTGGCCGCGCTCGCCGTGGTCGTGGTGATCGGCTTCTCGGCCTTTCTCGTGTGGCTCGCGTCTCGGCTGGCCTGAAACCCCGGACCGCAGTGGGCCTGCAGGCGCGGGGCGCGCAATCGGATCGATGAACCTGGTTCGCTCCGTGTCAGGGAGGTTCGCAGCCCAGGCGCTCCATCGCGGCGTCGAAACGCGCGGTGTCCCGTTCGTTGAGGGTCACCTCGTTGGCGCACATGTGAAGGCCGTCGCACGTCAGCTCGGGCGCGCCCGGCGCGTCCCGCAGCGCAGGCCGGCACCAGCGATGGGCGTCGTGCTCGTCCCACGGAGAGCTTTCGCATCCGGCCCCCATCAGGAGTCCGGCCAAGGCCAGCGCGAGGGATAGGAAGGTGGGCGTTCTCGAAGGGCGCGCGGTTCGCATGGGTCTCCGGTGCTGGCGGTCGATCGGTCGTCGGTATTCAGAAGCCCGCGTCATGACCGCTCCAGCCAGACGAACGCCTCGACGTTGCCCTGCGGTCCCGCGAGCCGGGAGTCGCACCGTCCGCGGAGCACGAAGCCGAGGGAGACGGCGGCCGCGATGGCGTCCTCGATCGCTTGGCTGCGCACCGTAGGGTCCTTGACGACCCCCCGGTCGCTGGCGAAGCGCCCCACCTCGAACTGCGGCTTCACCATGCCGAGCAGGCGTCCCCCAGGACGAAGAACCGCGTGCGCGGCGGGCATCAGCTTGGTGATCGAGATGAACGACGCGTCGATGACGACCGCGTCCACCGGCTCGGGAAGGGAGCTCGCCTCGAGGTGCCGGGCGTTGGTGCGCTCCATCACGATCACGCGCGGATCTTGGCGCAGGCGATGGGCGAGCTGCCCGTACCCGACGTCGATGGCGTAGACGCGGGTGGCCCCCTGCTGAAGCAGGCAGTCTGTGAAGCCCCCGGTGGAAGCACCAAAATCCGCCACCACCCAGCCCGCTGGATCTTGCGCGAGATCCGCCATCGCGCGCTCCAGCTTGACGCCGCCGCGCGAGACGTATGGATGGTCGCGTCCGCGCACCTCGAGTGGCGCCTCCGTCGAGATGCGGTGCCCGGCCTTGTCGAGGCGCCGGTCCCCGGAGAACACTTTGCCCGCGAGCACGATCGCGCGCGCACGGGTACGGCTCTCGACCAGTCCACGCTCCACGAGCAGGACGTCGATGCGCTCCTTCTTGGCCGTCATCGCAGGCACATTCCGGGAGCGTGCGTCGGAGGGCCCGTCAATCGATCTCCTCGCGCAAGCGCTGAAGAAGCGCGGCCCGGTCGTCGTTGACTTCTTGGACAAACGACGCCGGGGCAGCGGTGAGCGGGTCGTGCTTCGCGCTCCACGCGATGAGCTCAACGAGCACCGGCAAGAGGTCCTTTCCCTTGTCGGTCAGCCCATAGTGGTAGCGGCGTCCGTCGTCCGGATCACGCTCCCGCTTGACGAGCTCCTGCTTCTGCAGGCGAGAGAGACGGTCGCTCAGCACGTTGGTGGCGATTCCTTCCCCCGCGTCGAGCAGCTCGGCGAAGGAGTGGCGTCCCTTGAGCGCGAGGTCTCGCACCACGAGCAGCGTCCAGCGGTCGCCGAAGATGTCGAGCGCAAAGCTGATCGGGCAGCTGGAGCGGCGCTTCATCGCAAGACGAGCCTGGCGATTTTACTTGCTCGACGCAAGCGGATCGGAGATAGCTTGCACTTCGCAACCAATATTGCTTGCGAATCACAAGTAACCAGTCCATCGGAGCTCCGCATGACCACAGAACTCTACTTCTCGCCCCAGCCCACTCGGTCCGCCCGCACGCGGTGGGCATTCCTCGAGGCCAAGATTGCGTTTGAAGGACACGTCGTCGACATCTTCGCCGGCGGGCGAGCACAGCACGCCGGCCTACCTCTCCGTCAACCCGCTGGGGACCGTGCCCGTGGCCGTGCTCGACGGTGAGGCGGTAGTCGAGTCCGCCGCGCTCGCCCTGATCGCGGCAACGGAGGGCGCGGAGAGGAGCCTTCTCCCCCAGCTGGGGTCCGCCGCCTGGAGACGGGCTCTGCAGTGGGTCGTATTTGGCCCCGCGGAGCTTGACCATGCGCTCGTGGTGCTCAACCAGCAGCGTCTCTTTCTCCCGCCCGGCCAGCGCAACCCGGAGGTCCGCGCACAGGCCGAGGCGCATCTGAACTCACGCGCGGAACGGATCCGAAGCGCGCTGGAGTCCGGCCCGTATCTGCTGGGTGACAGCTTTACGGTGGCCGACGTGGTGGTCGACCCCGTATTGAGCGGGTACCTGACGCGGCTGCAGGAGCGCCCGGCGTTTCAGGAGGTGTATGGCGGTGAGATCAAACCGATGGCCGATCCGCACGCTGGGTGAGGGCCCGGCAAGAGGCGTCGACCGAGCGACGGCGAAGCGCGCGCTCACGCCACGCGCGGAATGGAGGGCTGCATGACCTTCACCAGTGCCGCGCCCGCGCCGATCGCTTCCAGCTCCCGCACGGTCGCTTCGTGGTCGGGGCCGCGCTGCGCGAGATGGCAAGACACGAGCGCGGCGCGGATCAACCACGCAGCTTCGTCGATGTCAGCCGCGCTCTCGATCCGGTGGGTGACCCAGCCGTTGGAGTCATGAAAGGGGTGGTGCTCGGCTCGATCGGTGGCGATCACGTAGTCGTGAAGTCGCGGCGGGAGGTGGAGGTCGATCCGACCGTCGAGGTGAACGTGCCCGAGTTCGCGGCCGCCCACGTAGAAGCCGACGGTGCGGATCGGCCTCGGCCGGACGGCCAGCTCCGAGCATTGCTCGAGGTTGTCCACGAACACCTCGATGGCGCTGCGAATGGGCGTCGGAGCGGGCTCTGCAGCGCGGCGCGCGGCCACTCCCGAGAGCACACCGCGGGCCGAGAGCACCGCGGGCCGAGAGCACCGCGAGCCGAAAGCACCGCGAGCCGAAAGCACCGCGGGCCGAGCACCGGCGCGTAGAGGTTTCTCAGGTCGAAGCCAGCGCTCACACACCGACGAAGCCGCCGCGACGTGGACCCGTCCTCCCGTCAGAACGGGATGTCGTCGTCGCCGAAGTCGTCCGCCGGGAAGTCGTCCTTGGGCGGCGTGCCGCCGCCGCCGCCACCACCGTAGTTGCTGCTGCCGCCCCCGCCGCTGCCGCCGCCGCCACCACCACTGCTGCCGCCGCCGCCGAAGTTGCCACCGCCGCCGCCACCGCCGTATCCGCCGCCCCCGCCGCTGTAGCCGCCACCACCGCCGCCGCCTTCACTGTCCCGGCGCCCACCGAGGAACAGGAGCTGGTTGCCCACGACCTCGGTCGTGTAGCGTTTGTTGCCCTCGCGGTCCTCCCACGAGCGCGTCTGGATGCGGCCCTCGATGTACACGGTCTGACCCTTGGTCAGGTACTTGTTGAGCCCCTCGGCCCGGTTGCCGAAAAAGATGACCGTGTGCCATTCGGTGCGCTCCTGGCGCTCCCCACCCTTGGTCATGTAGCGCTCGGTCGTCGCGAGACGGATCCGCAGAACAGCCGCGCCGCTCTGGCCGAACTTCAGCTCGGGATCCATGCCCAGGTTCCCGATCAACAAGACCTTGTTCAGACCCTCAGATGCCATCTCTCGCTGCCTCGCTTTCGTGCGCCTCGGAAGCCCGGTTCAACCCACCCGAGACCTGTGCCCCGTGAAGGAGCGCTACCGTAGACGGCCACCCCCTCCGGATCAACGTTGATCCGGCCCTCACCTGTCGAACGACAGGCTCGGCCTCACGCCGCGGAACGAGCGAAGGTCAGCGCTTGGGCTGGCCCTCGGCCACCGCTTCGTCTTGTTGGAGCAATACCGCCAACTCCCGGACGATCGCGGCGCGACGCTTCTGACGGAACTCGGGGCCAATTTCTCCGGCTTCGAAATCTGCCTCGAGCTCGCGTGCTTCGTCGATGAGCCGGGCGCGGCGGCGCTTGCGGGCCGCCGAGTCGTTCAAGGACTGACGCTGGGTCGCGACGAGCCAGAGGCCCAAACACAGGAACGCGCAGGCTCCAGCCACGCCGTACCAACGCGCGGGGCCCGGACCGGGAATGCCGCTGACCCGCACGACGATGCGGTCGAGGCGCGCATCGTCCGGCCCGCGGCGAGTCTGGGTGACCCACGCGCAGTTCGGCGTCTGGAGGCTGTCCTCGCAGGGCTGGCCCTGCTGATCGAGACGGCGCGCAGCCGGCATTCCGCGGACCGAGAGGTCGAGCTCCGGCAGGGCCTCGGCGATGACCTGGAGGCCAAAGAACGGCAGCGGGATCTCGATGGGAATGTCGAGCTCTTCTCCGTCCACCTCGAGGTCGTACGCCCACGCAAGCCGGACCGTGCCGGGCGGCAGCGAGCCAGCCAGCCGGTAGGCGTGCTCATCCTCTCCGTTGACCTCCTCGATCCGCTGGTCGGTCATGACCCGCTGGAACTGGAAGTTGAGGGAGTTCTCGGGGAGCTCGACACGCTGCCCCTGCGCCGGGAAGACGAACGTCTCTTCACCGGCGTTGGTGAGCTCGGTCTGGTGGATGACGTGCATGCGCTCGCCGCGCTGCTCGATGATCGTGCGGAACACGTGAAAGAAGACGAAGTTCGTCTCGCGGGTCACCGGCAAGCGGGTGATGCGGACCTCGTAACCCTCGTTGGGCGGCAGCTGAAACGGTGTGCTGCTGTACTTCGCACCCGCATGCGGGACGTTCACGCGGTAGGCCTGGTCGCTTCCCGTGGGCAGGTCCGAGAAAGTGGCGACGCCCTCGGCGTTTGTCCTTGAGTTGTGCCGGCTTCGGTCGCCGGAAGCCATCACCCCCACGTCGACGGCGGAGTCGGGGATGGGTTGGCCAGCCGGATCGACCACAGTCACGCGGATGGTGCCGGCGGGAACACTCGCGCTGGCCTCCGCGCTCGACAACGAAGGCGCCTGAAGCACCTGCGGAACGCGTTGCGCCGTGCCCATCGCGGCGGGCTGCGACGGAGAGGGAGGGTGTCCGGGAGGGAGTCCCGTGCCGGGCACAGCAGCCGGTGGCGCATTGGCAGCAGGCTCGGCGGCAGAAGCCGGCTCGGCAACAGGGGCGGCGGTCGGCTCGGCAGCAGCCGGCTCGGCAGCAGGGGCGGCGGTCGGCTCGGCAGCGGCGGCAGTCGGCTCACCAGCGGCCGGCTCAGCAGCGGCCGGCTCGGCAGCCTCGGGGTGCCCGGCCGGAAGGTCGGGGGTGTCCTGGGCGGCGGCCGGGGCACAGAGCAACATCAGGATGGCCACGAGGCCCGCGGTCTCACGCACGCTCATGTCCGGGCCTCCTGCTGCGCGTCGTCCGCGCCGTCGTCATCGTGTTCCATGTCGTCTGCCGCACTCGCATCCGCGGCATCCCCGTTCGTGTCGTCGGCGTTCACTTCGTCGTCGTCCGGGGCATCGTCCGGGGCATCGCCTGTCCGGGGCTCGTCCGCCGCATCGCCCGCCCGGGGCTCGTCCGCCGCGTCCTCGGGCTCCGCCTCGTCCCCGTCACTCGACCCGGCATCGGCCGGCTTCGCCGGCGCGTCCGCGGAGGCCACGGGAGACGCCTGTTGCGCTCGACGCTTCTTCTTCGATTTCTTCTTGCCGCTCTTCTTCTTGGACGACGACGCGCTCGACTTCGGCTCGGCACCCAGCGCGGTCGCGCACTGCTTGCAGAACTTCGCGTCGGGATCGTTCTCCGTGCCACAGCTCGGGCAGACGGCGACACCCAGGCGTCCTCCGCACTGGTCGCAGTGAAGGGCGTCGTGGTCGTTGTCCGCGCCGCAGGACCCGCACTCCAGGACGTCACGCTTATGGGCGCGCTTCCGCGGTGCGCTGCCCTTCCGCTTGCTGCCGACGCGTCGACCCTTGGTGCCGGTCGCCCCGTCCACGAGCTTCGACGCCTCGTCGAGGTACGGACCGAGATCTTGATCGAGCTGGCGAAGCACCTCTTTGGCGCGGCCCCGGTAGACCCGGTTCATGCGCTTGAAGTCCTCCTCGTCGATCTTGCCGACCTCGTGGTCGAACGTGATGTCCTTGATCGTCGTGAGCAGCGTCTCTTTTTCCGCCAGCAGCGCTTCACGCTCTGCCATGCCGGCGTCCAGGCCCACCCCGACATCCGGCCCGCCACCGAACGCGGTCCGCAGGCTCTGCCACACCGCGCCAAGCGCGAGCATGAGCGCGATGAGCGCAAAGCCGACGAACATCGAAGGCAACGAGAAACCGCCGCCGGCCGCCGCCAGGCCCCCGATCACGAGTGGGAACATGCCCACCATCAAACCCGCCCGAACCAGCGGTCCGAACGTACGCGCATCTGCCTCGGTCATCAGTCGCCCTCGAGGTCGCGCAGTTCGTCGTCGAGCAGCGCGTCGTACTCTTCGTCTGCGCTGGTCTGGTTCGCGAGTTCCTGACTCGCCGCCGCACCGGCCGCCGCCCACGAGCGCGCGCGAAACACCAATCCGATGCCCGCGAGCACAAACGCCGCGATCGGCACGGCCCACAGAGCACGGTCGAGGCCTTCGTCCGCGGGCACCGCGATCGACTGCGCGCCGAAGCGCTCACGGTAGTCGTTGACGATGTCCATGTGGTCGTCCCCGCGCGAGAGGCGCCCGCGGAGCTCCGCGCGCATGCCTTCGGCGAAGCTGCAGCCGCAGGTGTCGAGAGGCAGCCGCTGGCAATCGCCGCATTCGCAGAGCAGGCTCGCGAAGAGACGGCGCTCGTCCGGGTCCTGGATGACCACCGTGCCCGCGTGCAGCGAGCTGGAGCTGTCCGACTGCGCGGAGGCCTGAGCCGTCATCGCCAACACCGCGGTCGCCGTGAGGAAGAAGATCGCCAGCGTGGCCATCGCGCCCGCGCGGGTCCGGGTCGGAACGCGGACCTCGCCGACCACGTCCTTGAGCCGCGGCATGATCGCGATGAACGTGCCGAAGAGCAGGAAGAGCCCGCCGAGCCAGATCCACGGCACGAGCGGACGACGGATGATGCGGAACGTCCCGCGGCGCGTCTCCGGGTCGACCACGCTCATGATGACGTAGAGATCGTCGATCCACGTGGTGTGGATGGCGACCTCGGTCGTCGGCATCTCGGGGTGACTGCGGTAGATGAACTTGGCGGGGGCGACCTGCGCGACCTCGTCGCCGTCGACGAGGATGGTCATGTCGGTGTAGACCGCGCGCTTGTTCGGGTCTTCCTCCATGCGCACCGTGTCGTAGCGGACCGTGTAGCGGTCGACGCTCATCGTCTCGCCGGGCATCAGGCTCGTCTCTTCTTCGACGTCGTACGCAGCCCCGGTGAAGCCCAGGAACATGACGACGATGCCGAAGTGCACGACGTATCCGCCGTAGCGGCGGCGGGCGCGCGAGACCAGCTCGAACAGCGCCACGATCCAGTTCTCGCCCTTGTTCTTCCGGCGGACCTTCGCGCCTCGGTAGAACTCCTGAACGATGGTGCCGAAGACGAACGCGCAGGCCGTGCTCGAGAGCAGCGGAGCGACGCCGTAGATGGGGCCGAGCACATTGTCGAGGTACGTGCCGAACATCTCGTCCCACGGCACGAACGGCGCGAACCCGACCGACTCGCCGGCCGCGAGATGCAGGCCGAAGACGAGCACCGCGAACAGCATCGGGAACCGGAACGCCTTGATCAGGTTCTTGCCCGTCGCCTTCCGCCACGCGATGAGCGGCCCCACCCCGGTCAGGAAGAGCAGGATGATGGCGAACGGCACCATCCACTTGTTGTACCAACCGGGTCCCACCGTGACGGTGATGTCGCGGAGCAGCTCGCTGAACAGCGGGTGCGTCGTCGACATCAAGACGAACACCGCCATGCCGAGCAGGATCCAGTTGTTCATCAGGAACGCGAACTCGCGGGACAAGAGCGACTCGACCGCGTGGCGCTTCACACCCTCCGAGGGGATGTTGAGCAGGTCGATGCGGAGCTTCTCGACCGCCCAGAGCAGCAGGACGGCGAAGTCGAAGACGAGCACGATGGCGATGCGGGCCGCCCAGCTGTCGACCACGTCCCCGATGACCAGGTAGATGCCCGTGAGGATCCCGAAAGCGGTGCCGAGGAACCAATCGAACGGGCCGATCCGGCGACCGCGTAGATCCGGCAGGCGCCAGGCCATCACCAAGAAGACGACCGCGCAAAGGCCGATCAGATAGACCCCGAAGTAGTTGCCGATGTCGGAGCGCGCGAACGAGTGCACGCTGGCGATGAGGCCGGACCGCGTCAGGAACGTCCCGAAGATCGTCAGGATGAACGTGAGGCAGAGCAGGAACGTCGACCAGACCTTCATGCTGTTGCGGCGCTCGAGGATCATCACCGAGTGCAGGTACGCGGTGCCGGTCAGCCACGGCAGGAACGACGCGTTCTCGACCGGGTCCCACGCCCAGTAGCCGCCCCAGCCGAGTTCCTCGTAGCTCCAGAACATGCCCAGCATGTTGCCGAGGCTCAAGAAGCCCCAGGCGAGCAGCACCCAACGGCGCGCCGCGTGCACCCACTCGGTGCCGAGGCGGCCGGTCACGAGCGCGGCAAACACGATCGAGAACGGCACCGCCCAGCCGGTCAGGCCCATGTAGAGAGCCGGCGGGTGGATGGCCATCCAGTAGTTCTGGAGCAGCGGGTTCAGGCCCTCGCCGTCGGCCGGGGGCGCACCAAACGCGATGGCGAACGGGTTGGAGGCGAAGAGCTGGAGGATCACGAAGAAGCTGACGATGCTCATCAGCGTCGCCCAGATCACCGGCTGGAGCTCGCGATAGCGGTCGCCGATCCACCACGTGAAGGCGGTGATGTAGCCGCTCAGGAGGAACGTCCACCACAACAGAGACCCATCCTGGCCGCCCCAGAGCGCCGTCCATAAATAGAGCGGGCTCATGGATCGATCGCTGTAGCGAGCTACGTAGCGGATGCGGAAGTCGTGCGACTGGAACGCGTACGCCAGCAGGAACACGGCGCAGACAACCAACGCGACGGTCGCGAACGTGCCGAATCGCGCGGAGCGCAGCAGCTGGGGACGTCCGCGAGCGGCCGCGACGCTCATCGCGAACGTGTAGCCCGCGCTGACGAGGACGGCGCTCAGGAGGATGGTCCCGAGGGTGGGGATATCGATGGTAGGCATGGATGTGGGGCGCCCGACGGCGGTAGGATTCTACGCCGATATGGGTCCGCCGCCCATCCTGGCACAGTGCGCATCCGCCCGGTAGACCGCTCGGCCTCGCGGTTTCCGCATGAAGGAGGCGAGGGGGCCCGCCGACCCGCCGACGCAGGACGGCGGCCTCAGCTGAAGAACGCGGCCGCGCCGCCGACCCCGAGCACAACCCCGGCGGTCAACAGCGCAGCGGGCACGACGAGTCGTCGCCAGCTGGACGTGCGCTGGATGGACATCACCGCCAGCTCGGTTCCCACGGCCCCCATGTGGCTTGGGCGATCGTCAGGCGCGTGGGCCAGCATGTGCATGATCAGCGCGTCGAAGCGCTTCGGGCGAGTTCGATCGCGGCGGTGGGCCTGGAGCGCCGCGATCGGACCTCGGACACGCCCCTGAACGACGTCTTCAAAGCTCTCGCCTGGATGCGGGGGGTGACCCGTGATGAGGCGGTAGAGCACCGCGCCGAGCCCGTAGATGTCGGCGCGGGCGTCGGTGGCCCGCCCCTGCAGCTGCTCCGGGGCCGAGTAGCTGGCCGTCCCGAGCGCGTAGCCGCGGTCGGTGAGCTGACTCTCGCCGGCCAGGCCTTCGATGCGCGCGAGGCCCAAATCGAGCACGCGGAGCTCCCCGCACTCGAGGTCGCCGCGCGCGATGACCAGATTGTCGGGTTTCAAGTCCCGGTGGATCACCCCGTGGCGGTGCGCGTAGTCGAGCGCGTCGGCCGCTTCGGCACCGATTCGGGCCACCATCCGCCAAGGAAGCGGCCCCTCGGTCCGCACCACCGTGTCGAGCGTCATGCCCTCGACGTATTCGAGCGCGAGGAAGTTGCGGCCGTCCGGGAGTTCACCGAAATCGACCGGCGACACGATCCCGGGATGCCGAAGTCGCCCGAGTGCGAGGGCCTCCCTCTCGAAGCGTCGGCGGTTGTCGGGGACCTCGTGGATCTGCTTGTGCAGCACCTTGAGCGCGACACGTCGGCGCAACCCCTGATGCTTGGCGAGCCAGACCTTGCCCATCCCCCCGTCTCCGAGCGGCGCGAGGAGGGTGAACGGTCCGATCTGCGCGCCTGCGTGCACGAGAGTGGGCTCGCGGCCGCCCCGAGAGAGACGCGCGAGGTCCTCGTCGGAGCCCTCGGTGAGGTCGTCCGGGTCGGTAGCGCGCTCCGCCGGGCGGACGGACTCGGCGGGGCGGAGGGATCGCCGGATGGACGAGATGCTCCGGCGGGGAGGTCGCACGGTCGGGGCCAGTTCTCGTCGGGCGCTCACCCCGAGATCAACGGCGGCGGCGGACGCGACTTGACCCGGGCGCGTCTCTCGAGACGACCCGACGAGGCCTCCACGTGGCGCAGAGGCGCCACCCACGAGCACACTCAGCGTGCGGCGAAACCGTCGGATCCGGAGGCCGTCGGGGTCGGCTCGTCGGGGTGTGTCGCCGACGCATCGCACTCGGCGGCGCCCCAGCTGGCCATGTCTTGGGCGAGCTGCTCGAGCGTCCAGTAGCTCGCACCGTACGTGTAGCCTTCGACGCCCCACTGCCGGTGGCCCTCGTCGTAGTAGAGGCCATCGACCACACACTCGTCGACGAACACCCGCGCGTCGGCATCCCCTGAGGACTGGTCGATGCGGATGGCGTGCTCGTCGTAGGCAAACGAGCGCACGGACTCCGCACACCCTCCGAGGAAGGTCAGCGCCAGCGTGAGCGTAGTAAGAGTGGTCGAGATCCGTGGCATCGGTCTGCCTGCCTCGGTCAGCAGGAGCCATGCCATAGCGCGTGTTGGGTGAAGCACCAACTTCTGTGCCCGATCCGCGCACCACCGTTCACACCCGATGCGGGATCTGTGACGGAGAGTGCCAACTACAGCCGTGCGAGCAGCTCTCGGGGCTCCGAAAGCGCCCAGACTTCGGGCGACAGCCGCTCGACCACACGGGCCCGGTCCGCCTCCGGACGGCACCAGAGCGCAGCGACCGGCTGCACTCCGGCGGCGGCGGCCGCTTCGGCGTCCATCGGCGTGTCGCCCAGGTAAAGTGTCCGGCTCGGCTCGAGCCCCATTCTCTCGAGCGCGATGTGGATGCCTTCGGGGTCCGGCTTGGGATGTTCGACGTCGTCTTCGTAGACGACCGTCTCGAAGCCCTCGAGCGGCAGCTGGGTGGCCGTCACGTCATAGGCCGCCCGGCTCTTGCCCGTCACGATGCCCGTTCGGATGCCTCGGTCACGGAGCGCCACGAGCAGCTCGGGCACCCCGTCGAAGAACCCGCCAAGCAGAGTGGCGGCACGCTCCGTGTAGATTTCGAGCATGCGCCGGTGAAGGCGGTCACCGAGCTCCGGGCCCTTCCATCGGAGCAGAAACTCGCGCTCGGAGGCCGGACGTAGGCCCATCATCTCTTCGTAGGTGGGCGGCGTCTCGAGCAGCTCCGCCATCGCACCCCGATAGCTCGCCGCGTAGAGCGCGTGCGTGTCGATCAGCGTCCCGTCGAGGTCGAAGAGCACATGCATGCGGCCGAGCATGCGCCTTCGGCCTCCGGATGCCAGCGCTCAGCGGCGGCGTCGGATGAACCACCCGAGGGCCAGCAGCCCCACGAGCCAGGACGCGTTGCCCGCGGGGACCCCCGCCGCGCGGCAGCCGCAGCCGCCATCGTCTCGACCCACCAGCCCGCCGTCCACCGGGAGCGGCCCGCCGTCGTCGCCCACGACCACGCCTCCATCGGGCATCGGCATGCCTCCGTCCGGCATCGACATCTCCTCTTCGAAGCACGAGGGGCTGCACCCGTCGCCGGCCGTGTCGTTGCCGTCGTCGCATTCCTCGACGCCGTCCTGCACTTGGCCGTCTCCGCACGTCGCGTTCTCGCAGCTGACGAGGCAGCTGTCGGTCTGGGCGCCGTTGCCGTCGTCGCACTCCTCTTCGCCCGCCTGCACGAAGCCGTCTCCGCACGAGGCGTTCCGGCAGGTCGAGAGGCACGCGTCCGTGTCGAGGTCGTTGCCGTCGTCGCACGCCTCGACGCCCACCCGAATGAAGCCGTCACCGCAGCTCGGGTCGAGGCAGGTGTTCAAGCAATCGTCGACGTTGGACGCGTTGCCGTCGTCGCAGTCCTCCCCCGTCTGGAGCATCCCGTCGCCGCACGACGACAGCGAGCAGATGTTGGTGCAGCCGTCATCGTCCTCGTCGTTGCCGTCATCACACGCCTCGACTCCATCGCGCACGAAGCTGTCGCCGCAGGTCGCGACGACGCAGCCCTCGACGCACCCGTCGTCGTTGAGATCGTTGCCGTCATCGCACGCCTCGACGCCGGCCTGCGTAAATCCGTCCCCGCACGTCGCGGTCATGCAGGCGGTGGTGCAGCTGTCGTTCGGGTTGCTGTTCCCGTCGTCGCACTCCTCGCCGGTCTGCACGATGCCGTCCCCACAGGCGGCGTCCATGCAGCTGTTGGAGCAGGCGTCGGTGTCGACGTCGTTGCCGTCGTCGCACTGCTCACCCGTCTGGATGATGCCATCCCCGCACGCGGGCAGCATGCAGCTGTTGGTGCAGGCGTCGTCGTTGACGAGGTTCATGTCGTCACACTCTTCGCCCTCCTGCGTGATGCCGTCGCCGCAGTCCGCGTCCCGGCACGTGTTGGAGCAGCTGTCATCGTCGACGTCGTTTCCGTCGTCGCAGGCCTCGCCCGGCCCGACGATTCCGTCGCCGCAGCGCGCGTCGGTGCACGCGTTGGTGCAGGCGTCGACGTTGGAGTCGTTGCCGTCGTCGCACTCCTCCTCGCCCGCCTCCACGAAGCCGTCGCCGCACGTCGCCGCGACGCAGCTCACGCAGGCGTCGGTGTCGACGTCGTTCATGTCGTCGCAGTCCTCCATGCCGGTGAACACCGCGCCGTCCCCGCAGATCGCCGTGACGCACGAGACACAGCCGTCCATGTCGTTGGCGTTTCCGTCGTCGCACTCCTCCATGCCGTCCCACACGACGCTGTCGCCGCAGCTCGCGCTCAGGCAGGTCGAGAGGCACGCGTCGGTGTCGTCGCCGTTTCCGTCATCGCACTCCTCGGGCCCGTTCATGGTGCCGTCCCCGCAGTTCGGCCCCTCCGCGGTGCAGGTCGAGTTGCAGAACCCGTACATGCCGTTGTTGGCCGAGCCGTCGTCACACGCCTCGCCCGTCCCGATGATGCCGTCGCCGCAGTTGGCCACGCTCGAGAACTCGAACGCGCCGATGTCCCACTCCGCGCCGTTGAGCCCATCTCCGTTGATCGGCCGCGCCTTGTTGTCGAAGTCGGTGGCCGGTCCCGAAGCCGCGATCGCGTCGATGCAGGGCGAGCTGGAGGTCAGGCGGAAGTCGCTGCCGGACACATAGAACGGGTTGATCGAGATCGAGTCCATGATGTCGGAGACGTTGTCGTAGTCCGTGCCGTTGCCCCAGACGTTGGAGGAGCGAACCTGTACAACCGCGCCTGCCTCGCGCTCGACTCCATCGCCCGAGTTGCTCGTCACGTTGGAGCCGCGGACGATGGCGGTGCCGTCCTCCGCGAGCACACCGTCGGAGTTCTGCACCACCGTGCAGTGCTCCAGGGTGGCCGTACCGGTCGAGGTCGCGGACTGCAGGTACATCCCGATGACGTTGTTCTCGAACACGCTGTTCTC
>JBGCFC010000032.1:0-92295 GCA_045106715.1 Sandaracinaceae bacterium | reverse complement strand
GCGCCCACCCCCCTGCCGCCCGCGGGCCGATGGCCCTAACGAACCCCGACCCCCCTAGAACCGGTATTCCAGCCTCAGGATCCCGTACCGCTCCGCGTCGGACAGCTGCTCGTCGAGCTCGCTCCCGAGGAAGGCGTGGGCCTCGCGGTACATCAACATCAGCGCGAGCTCGTCGATGAGCTGGATGCGGACGACCGCCTCCGCGCCGACGATGAACCCGTCCGAGACCTGGGCGCGGTCGGCGAGCGCCTCGCTCAGGTTCCCCGCGTGCCCGATCTCCGGGACGATGCCGAGCGAGATGGGGCTGTCGCCGATCGTGAAGAACAGCCCGACGCGGAACACGAAGCCGCCGAGCGTGTAGTCGGGGATCGACACTTCAATCTCGCTGTCGAGCATGCGGAGCTGCATGCCGGCCTCCAGCAGGAGCACGGTCGGGCGCGCTCCCGGGGCGAGCGGGATCTGCGTGCGCAAGCCCAGCCGGAAGTGGTGTGAGCGCATGTCGGTGCTGCGCGTGCGCCCATCGGAGAGCTCATCCTCCGCGACGAGGCCGACCGAGGTCGTGTACCGGGCTGCGAGCTCCAGCCGGAAGCGGCTCGAGAGATCCGGCCGCACCGAGCCGACGACCTCCGCTTGGATGGCGGGGAAGGGGAGCGTCGACAGCGTCGTCTCTCCGCCCGCCCCGGGTACCGAAGCGGTCCGGTTCATCACGCCGCCGCCCGCCGAGACCGCAAAACCCCACTGCCGCTGCTCTTCGATGGGGAGTTCCGACTCAGACGCGCCCTCCTCGCCGTTGGATTCGCCTTCCTCGCCGCCCTCGGGTGGCGGCGGAGGGACGTCCTCGCCGGTCGCGGCGGCTTCTTCGGCCTCCCAGTCGAGCGGCGGAGGCAAGCCGCCGCCTTCGTTTCCGGGGTTGTCGTTGCCTCCGCTCGTCTCATTTGGCGCGGGATCGGGGGACGAGGAGGGGGCCGACGCCTGGCCGCCGGTCGCTTCGCTCAGCGCGCGGAGGATCGCGTGCTGGCTGGCGGCCCGCAGGTTCTGACCCCCGCTCAGCGGGTAGGAAGCGGCGGAGATGGCCTCGCCCGAACTGCCGTTCAGGAAGCGCACCCGCAACGTCCGCCGTCGGTAGTGCCCTCCGTAGCTGGCGACCACGATCACGGTCGCACCCTGGCTTGGCGCCACGCGGCGGAGCGCACCCCGGCTGCTCGGGCGCAGGTTCTGCTGTCCCGCGGCCGACGCGTAGTCGGTGTAGGACACCATCTGACCGCGACCCGACAGCAGTGTCGTCAGCGAACGGCGAAGTCGTGCGGGGACGGATCCGGCCGGCACAAAGAGAATCCGCGTGTCTTGCGCGGACACAGTGGGCGTGTCGGCGGACCAGACGAGCACAGCCACCAAGACCAGCAGCAGCGGGCGGGCGACTCTCACTTCGAGCTCACAGCGTGGGGCATCCGTTCGTTTCCCGGCGGCGCTCGGCGGGGGGCCTGCGCTCGCAGCCAAAGGGTACCTGGCTTTGTCCCTCGTGCGACACCCGATCTGGACGGCACCAGGGAGCGGGCGCTTTGCCGGACCAGCCGTGCAAGCGACGTTCCGCAGACCGCGGCGGTCCTGAGGTTCGGCCGCGCGACGATGACACCCATGGAGCGACAGCCTCACGACGAGCGACCATCCCAGACGCCGGGGTGGGGGCGTCTGCACTGGCCACGCCGTGTCCGAATCGGCGGAGTGACCCCGCGCGGAAACGGCTCCGAGCCCCGAATTTACGGGCCGCGCGATCTCATCAAACTCGACGGACGGCTCGGTCCCCGCGGAACATTTAATGCTCCTGTGCCCGGAACATGCCGCGCTCCTGGCGGCCTCTCGAGGCCACTCCAGCGGGGGATCAGCAAAGGCACGATTCCTGCGGCTGGTAATCTCACCACCCGCTCGTGTACGCTGGGTACGCAGCACGTGCTGTACTTTTCGACCGCGGCTGATGCTTCTTTAGAACTCCGTTGAGCTTTTGAGAACCCGCCGAGCTTTCAGGACCGCCGTCATGAGAACCGCCGTGCAGCTTGCCAGTCAGGGAAACCGCAACATGCCCCGATTCTTCCAATCTTCTGTCTTCACCAGCCTTGGGCTGACGGCCCTGGTGGGCTTCGGCTTGATGGGCTGCGGTCCCGAACCTGTGGACATGGGGGATGGAGGGCCCGGCGGCCCCATCATGTGCGACGCGTTCGAGTTCCGTGGGGAGACCTACGACTGCGACGCGCTCGACCGCTGCAACGAGACGGACATTCAGTACCGTCTGGCGTGTTGTGAGTGCGACCCTGCGCTCTGCAACCCGGATCCGGACTGCGCCGACGGCGGCGGCGTGCTCCCGGGTGACGATGCTGAGTCCTGCATGAGCTGCCACAACGGCTCCGAGTACAACGACTACGCGGGCGACGGGATGAGCAACCCACACCCGTTCCCGGGGCAGCCCAACATCGCGTGCACGACCTGCCACGGCGGCAATGGCAACGGCGCGGGTCGACTCGGCAGCCACGTGCCGCCGCCCCCGGAAATCGGCGACGACGCGAACCTGATCGCGGACCCGGTGGCGTACTTCAACCGGCTCAGCCTCTCGGGCATCGACAAGCTCCCCGACTACACCGTGGACGACACGACGTACACGGCGCTCGAGTACCTCCAGTTCGTCAACCCCGGTGACCTCCGCGTGGTGGGCAACGGCGAAGGGTGCGGGACGCCCGGCTGCCACGCTGGCGAGCACGCCGACTGGGTACCCAACAACCCGTTCGCGTTCGCGACCGGCATGTTCAGCGGCGCCGCCTACACGGCCGGCATCGAGAACCAGATCCCGGCGCACCGCGAGCTCTGGGAGGACACCGCGGCCGACTACGCCTGGCGTCCGCAGTCCGACCCCGAGTGGGCCGGCGCCGGCGACCGCGACGGGACCGTGGGTTCCACCGTCGAGCTCCCTGAGCGTGCCGTGTACAACGACCGCGACGGCATCTACGACAACCCGATCTACGACTCGACGCAGTTCGCCAACTACATCTACGAGGGTGGCGACGGCGGTGAGGCCAACCAGATTCGGCCCGGCACGCCCCTCGAGCACACCTACCTCGAGGCCATCGGCATCACCTGCGGCGACTGCCACCTCGGCAGCGCGGGGGCGAACAACCGCTTCGGCGATTTCCGCTCCTCCGGCTGCACCGCCTGCCACATGGAGTACAGCCCGGACGGCCGGAGCCGCAGCACGGACCCGAACGTCGACCACACCGAGCCCGCCGACCCGGATGCCATCGCGGCGCCGGAGCGCAGCCACATCGACAGCCACCAGATTCGCAACGTCGCCAAGGTGCTCCCGGGCGGTGCGTTTGTGCGCGGCATCAGCGACTACGCCTGCGCGGGTTGCCACCAGGGCTCGAACCGGACGGTCATGCAGTACTGGGGCATCCGCCTCGACCAGAACGCGGACGTGGCCAACAACAACCAGTACCCCGCAGACCCGGTGAACTTCGCGAACACCGCCGGCGACGAGCGCTTGTTCGACCCGGGGGTGGGTAACAACACCTTCAACGGCCGAAACGCGGACCAGTACATCCTCACCGAGGACTACGACGGCGACGGGCGCGACGACACGCCGGCGGACGTGCACCACGAAGCCGGCATGGGCTGCATCGACTGCCACGGCAGCCGGGACCTTCACGGCGGCACCGCGGGTGACGCGACCAGCGGTCAGATCGTCAGCCGGATGGATCAGGCGACGCACATCGAGTGCGAGAGCTGCCACGGCGGACTCAGCTCCTACGCGGCGACCGTGCCCTGCAACACCTACACGGGCGACACCGCGGACTGCGCGATGGACCGGCTGGGCAACCCGCTGCGCCACGTTACGCGGGACGGCGAGGACAACTTCTACCTGATCAGCCGCCTCGACGGGCAGCGTCACTTCGTCGTGCAGACACGGGACATCGTCGTCGACAGCGGCAAGCGGAACCCGCTTACGGGTGAGTTCCTCTACACGCCGTTCGGCTCCTACGCGATGGGTCGCGCTGATGGCACCCCCGGCACCGGCATCGGACCGCTTCAGGCGGACCCGAACCTGTACACCAACGGGTTCAGCCACACCGACAACATGAACTGTGTGTCCTGCCACGCGGCGTGGACGAACAACTGCGTGGGCTGCCACCTCGCGAACGGCTACGACGCCAACCCGGCCAACTTCTTCTTCAGCAACCTGACCGGGGAACGCATCGTCAACTTCCAGGCGGACGCGAACTTCACGTACATCACGCCCGTGCCCTTCTACCTGGGCGTCAACAGCCGCGGCGAGATCACGCAGACCCAAACGGGCATCGGCCTGTTCTACCGGTACCAGGACCTCAACGGCGAGGAGTCGCAGGTCTTCGCGTTCACCGATCGCCAGGGCAACGGCAACAACCCGAACGTGGGCGGCCGTGACGCGCACCCGGCGCTGTCGCACGACGCGATGATGCCTCACTCGGTTCGTGGCCGCGTCGAGGCGAATGCGGAGGGCCCGCGCTACTGCGTCGCCTGCCACATGACCGAAGACGGCATCAACAACTTCGGCGCCGAGTACGACACCTTCCGCGCGGCGATGGCCAACCGGGACTACGACGACCTCGACTTCAACCTGCTTCAGCAGCACATCGGTCAGAACCCGGGCAACACGCTCAACTCGCCCATCTGGGTCCACATGGTCGCGGGCCTCGGCTCCGGTGTGTTCCTCTTCGACGAGACCGGCTGCCCGGTCAATGAGCTCGACGACAACGCCGACCGTGCGTACTGCCCGGACGGCGCCCCCGCCGACAACTTCGACGCGAACAACGTGGTCTACAACCTCGATGGCCTCGTCGAAGCGAACGGCGTTTCCAACACCTCCAGCTCGCACCCGGCCCGCGATGGAGCCGACGTTCAGCGCCTGCGCGTTGGCGCGAGCAACTCCCGCACGAGCGGCCCGCTCGGCGTCGACACCATCGAGACTCTCGCCGACCCGAACATCGGCGTGGTGCTCGACAGCTGGTTCGACGCGGACGGTCAGCCGCAGGGCAACGCGAACGACTTCGTCGACTGAGGCCGCTCCCCGAACAACGGCCTTGAGGCACGCTCGCACGCTCGACCCGGTCGGCGCCGCGTAGCGTGCCTCTCGCGTTGAGGCATTCAAGGCTCCGTCCGCTCTCGGCTCTGGCGTCCCTCTCCCGAGTTTGCGATCCTCGCTCCGGCCTCTCCGCATCCCCCGCTAGGAAGTTCACGCTGCGACCCCGTCCCCAAGTTCACGCGTTTGGTGAGCACCGTCCTTGGAACTGGCGTGGTCCGCTCGCGCTCGCTGTGTTGGTCGCTGTGCCGCTCGCTGTGCTGCTCGCCGTGTTCGTCCCGTCGGGGGCGCTCGCGGACGATGGGGAGGCGAGCGCGTCGATTCACGTGCGAGGAGACACCGACCGCACGGTTGTTGTCGCCCCCCGGGTCGGCACGCAGGCGCGCTTCAACGAGAACCGCACCACGGTGACGGGCGCCTACTCGGTCGACGTCTGGACCTCGGCTTCCGTAGACATCCGCACGGCTGCGTCCGAGGTGATCACCGAACAGCGCGACCAGCTGGACTTCTCCCTCAACCACGAGCTCGACGACGTCACGCTCGGTGGCAGCTACTACTACTCGGGCGAGAACGACTACTGGTCCCACGGCTTCACCCTCCGCTCCACCCAGGAGCTGTTCGGGGGCTCGACCACGCTCGACGAGAGCGTCCGCTTCGTTCACGACGTGGTCGGCCGCGCGGGAGACAGCCTCGAGCGCTCGCTCAACAGCGGGACCGTGCGGACGGTGCTGACGCAGATTTTCAGCCCGGAGGCGATCGGCCAGCTCGTCTGGGAGGGCACGTACCGAAACGGGTTCCAGTCGAGTCCGTATCGCTACGTTGGCATCACGTACACGCCGGTCCCGGACGTCAACCTTCGATACGTATGCGGCCAGGTGCCGATCGACGACGAGACCGCCAGCGGCGACTCCACGCTCTGCATCCCCGAGAGCCATCCGTCGGTGCGTATCCGGAACGCCTTTGTCGGCCGGTTCCGATACGCGTTTTCGCGCGACACGTCGGCAGGCGTGGCCTATCGGTTCTACTTCGACGACTGGGGCGTCACCTCGCACACGGCGGCCGTACAGATCGGCTTCGTGCCCGCCCGCGACCAGGTCCTGACGCTGCGCTACCGCTTCTACTCGCAAGAGGCCGCGAGCTTCTATCGGTCGTCCTACGAGTTCGACCGCGACGCGGTGGTTCGCTACGTCACACGCGACCGTGAGTTGAGCCCGATGCTGAGCAACCGGATCGCCATCGCCTACCAGGGGCGCGCGCAGCTGACCGACGACGTGTCGCTGAAGGTCGCGCTGGCGGTCGGAGGCACCGTGTTCGTCTACGCCGACTTCGTCGGACTTTCCGAAGTCTTCTCGCTCGACGGCACCCTCGCCTTTACCCTGGAGCTGTGATGACGCGGACGGTCCTCGCCCTGGCTCTCTTCTCGCTCCCGCTCTGGGGAGGCTGCGTCACGGTCAACCCGTGGGAGCGCGAACGCCTCGCCCAGACCGACATGCAGTTCGGCGGCGCCGAAGAGCTAAACTCCGCCGAGAGCCACGCGACTGAGGTCCGCGAGGGATCGGCCGGCGGCTTCGACGCGTCCGGCGGCGGCTGCGGCTGCAACTGAAGGTTCGCGGTCACCCTGAGCGTGGCGGGTCGCGCGGAACGTAGCGAGCGTCGAGGCGGCCGGGCCTGTCGTCCACTTCCTCGTGCACATGCACGTACCCGTGTGCGTCCTCGCCCTCCGAACGCGAGACACACGTCCTACTGGCAATATCCGTTGAGGCAGAGGGTGCTCCCAACGCACGGCGAGCCCACGCTCTCGCAAGGTTGGAAGCAGCCGTGCCCGCCCTCGTCGGTGGGGATGCAGGCCCAGTCGTCTGGGCAGCTGGGCGCGTTCACCGGGTCGCAGCTCGCGCGGTTGCAGAAGCCGCCGAAGAGTGACGACGCTCCCATGCAGTAGCTGCACAGGGGCTCCCCCTGGGCGCAGGGAGAGCCGAGACGGAGGTTGCACACCCCAGCGCGCTCCGGGAAGCCGTCGGTGCCGCAGTTGTTCGAGGCGCACTCGCTGTCGAATCGGCAGGGGGCTCCGTTGGCGACCTTCTCCGCGCACACCGAATCCAGGAAGTGGCAGTAGTCTGAGCCGCACTCCTCGTCTTCCAGGCACGCTTCGCCGAGGTCGCGTCCCGCGGCACACTCACCCGCGTCGACGTCGCATCGCCCCGACGCGCAGTCGGCGTCGGAGGAACAGAAGCCCCCAGCCGGCCGCGGTTGGCATCCGACGTTGGTGCACCACTCGGCCTGCCCGCAGATCTGCGGGCAGATCATGCAGTTTCGGGAGAGCTCACACTCGATCGGTCGTCTGGCTCTGCACTCGAACACGCCGATCTCGCTCTCGGTGCAGGGCGCCACGCACCGGCCGGCGACGCAGTACGGGGTGGTCGGCGCGCAGACGCCGTCGCTGGTGCACGAGCCCGGCCTGCGGCTGTCGCTGGCGCATCCTCCGGCAAGCAGAGCAGCGAACACAAGAGCCCATCCGACCGACTTCCAGCACCGCGGCCCCCGTGGCCTGTGAGCCTCTCGGTTGAGTGTGGCGGCGTGAGGGACCGAGCGGCCCAGCCTGGCGGATGCACGGGCGACGTCAATCTGCATGGTCCCTCCGTTGGAACGGAGGGCCTATCGAGCTGACGGGGCCGCGGTTGCGCGCCGCGAGTCGGCGCCCGACCTCGACGCGTTCGAGGGTGGGCAATGTGCGGTCGACCACGGGCCGCTCACGCGACGTGGCCTTCGGTTGGCTGAGTGCCTTCTCGAGGGTCAGCCGCGGCGTCGCCGAAGAGACAGCGCCAGGCCGGCCAGCGTCGTCATCAACACACCGAACAAGCCAGCCCGACCGGGGCCGGACACGGCGCAGGCGTTGCCGACTCGCACGGCGTCAGGAGCGTCTCCCGCGACGGGCAGCTGCAAGACGCCGACCTGCACGAGGTCGCCCTCCCCAGGTTCCACGCCGGGGTCGGGGTTCGGGTCTGGACGCGGGAGGGTGTCCCCGTCGCCGATGACTGCCGCGGCATAGAGCGAAAGGCCGGATGTGGGCATCGCGGGCGCCGTCCATTGCACGTAGACACGGCCCTCGCCGCACGAGTCGGACACGGCCACCTGACGGCCTTGCTCCTCGCCTTGAATGTGTACGGCGGGCTCCACCACGCCGTCGATGAGGCACTCGTCGAGCTCGTTGTCACGCGCCTCGGGCACGGCGAGCGTGCCCACCGGGTTGCCCTCGCGATCGGTGACCTCGATCACACCCGCATGCGCGTCGCCGACCGTGTCCAGCTCCAGGATGATGTCGTACGTCTGACCGGGGACGTAGCCCATCTCGAAGAGCTCCAGCGTCTCCTCGGAGAAGACAGGCGTGCCCACCTCCACGTTGCTCGTGTGGCACACGGCGCACGTGAACCCGTCGCGCGGTGAGCCGGAGAAGAAGCGGCCTCCGCCACCACCCCCCATCGACTCCGCGGCAAACGACTCGTACGCGGTGAAGGCGGCCGCCGGCCGGGCCGGGAGTCCAACGAGGGCGAGCGCGCAGGTCACCAATGTGACGCGCAGACCGACGGAGAGCCGGCGGCTGGGCTGCCACGCGCGGCTCTGGGCCCGGTGGGTGGGGGGGGGGTGGATGGGGGCGCTCACGTCAAAACCCGGTCTCGCTCCAGGTGAGGATCGCCGCGTAGCCCGGATCGTCGGGGCTGCCGTAGACGTCACGTCCTGAGTCGTCGATGCCGAGGTGCGGTGCTCCGCCTCGATCGACCTCCAGCGGTTTGCGCAGCAGGAGGGAGTCGGAAGCCTGGTCCACACCGGAGAGCATCGAGCGCGCGCGCTCGTAGCTGGCGTCGATCTCCGCGTCGAGCGGCATGTCGCCGGGCGCCGTCGGGTCGAGTCGGGTCCGACCGGGCCCGTACACACGGAAGAACCGGTCTTCGTTACCGTGGCAGGCAGGGAAGCCGCAGTCGCGCAGCAGCACAGGATACACACTGGTTTCGAATGACGAGCGCACGGGGTTGGGCGGCGTCGCAGCGGGGTCGAGCGCGCAGCCGACCAGCGCCGGGCCGGCGATGACGGCGATGACCGCAGCAGTACGTAGCGATGGCGACATGCTCTGGAGCGTACGCAAGCACGCTCCGGGCCGCCGCGCCAAGGAGGTTGAACCGGCTTGGTTCGAAGGTCCGTGCCCTGCCTCGCAGCGGCGCGGATGGCCCCTCCGGTGTTCCACGGAACCTGCGTGGTTCCTGGGGGCGGTCCCCCGGCTGAAAAAAGGCGGAGTCATGCTCTGATTTCGCCTGGCATGGATGGTGATATAGTACCTGAGACTATGGGTTTTTGCTCTCCTGACCGCATCGCGCTCGTGCTCGGACTGGCGCTGATCGGTGTCGGACCGGTGCTGATCGGCGGTTGCCAGGTCGGGACCATCAACGGTCCCGGCGTGGTCGGGAGCGACGGCGGCGGCCCGGCTCCGGAGACGCCGGAGGAGCTGTTCGAGGCCACCGTCGAGCAACTTCTCAGCGCGCGCTGCTCGAGCTGCCACACCGACGAAGCCACGGCGCCCCTGTTTCTCGGGCCGGGGGCGTACTACGACAGCGTTCTCGCGTATCCGGGGCTCGTCATCGCGGGCAACCCCGGGATCAGCGAGCTGCTGACCAAGGGCGGTCATGACGGTCCCGCATGGTCTCCGAGCGAGGAGGCCACCATCGAGGCGTGGATCGAGGCCGAAGGCGAATCTCCCCCGGTTGATCCGCCGGACGCGGGCTCCCTTCAGAGCATGCAGATCACCATCGATGACGGCGGGGTCAACCAGATCCCGCTGGACTCGATCGGACTCCCCGGTTCGTCGATCGAGTTCAACGCAACCTCCATCGCCTCGGGGATGCGCCTGACCGGCGTCGCACTCGTGGGGGGGACGGGCGGCGCGGCCGTATCGGCTCCGCGCTTCGTCATGCACACCTCCGACGGGATGGAGATCGTGGACGAAGACCGCTTCTCCGGGGCGGACCTCCGCGCCAATGCGGGGCAGCGCAGCGAGTTGACGACGGCCATGGTGCTGACCACCTGGCCGGAAGGCGGGACTCTCTCGATCCGCTTCGCGTCTGCCATGCAGATGGAGTAAGCGCGCGGAGCATGCTTCCGCGCGGCAAGCGCATCCGGGGCTGCAGGCTCATCCGGGGCTGCAGGCTCACCCGGGGCTGCAGGCTCATCCGGGGCTGCAGGCTCATCCGGGGCGGCAGGCCAATTCGCTCAGCAAGCTCATTCGCTCAGCAAGCTCAGCAGGGCCGCGACGTCCAGCGGCGCGGGGCGGTTGCTGCCCTCGAGTACGCCGCGCGCGAGTTCGCGCTTCTGCGCGTGAAGCGCGAGCACCGACTCCTCCAGCGTCTGTTCGGCGACCAGACGGACGACGGTCACGGGTCGGTCCTGGCCGATGCGGTGGGCGCGGTCGCTCGCCTGGTCCTCAGCGGCGGGGTTCCACCAGGGGTCGAGGTGGATGACGGTGTCCGCGGCCGTGAGGTTGAGGCCGGTGCCGCCCGCCTTGAGGGAGATGAGGAAGAACGGCGTATCCCCTTGCTGGAATGTGTCGACCAGTTCTCCGCGCCTCGCCGCGGGCGTGGCCCCGTCGAGGTAGAGCGGGTCGAAGCCGAGCTCTGCGAGACCTCGCCGCACCAAGCTGAGGTGACCGGTGAACTGGCTGAAGAGCAGCGCGCGATGTCCCTCGCGCGCCAGGTCCTTCGCCAGGCTCAGGGTGGCCTCGAGCTTGGCAGACCGGCCCGTGTAGTGCGCATCGACCAGCGACGGATGGCAGACCAGGCGCCGCATGCGGGTGAGCGCCGCCAAGACCTGGAAGCGCGCCTTCTCCCCTTTCGCCTGGCTCTCTTCCAGCGCTTGCTTCGCCGCGCGCCGTTCGGTCTCGTAGCGGGCGCGCTCGTCCGCCGTGAGTTCCACCATGCGCACCACCTCGGTCCTCGGAGGGAGCTCGGGGGCGACCTCCGATTTCTGGCGGCGCAACAAGAACGGCCGGATGACGCGGCTCAGGGCGTCGCGCCGAGTGAGATCACCGTCACGCTCGATCGGGGCTGCGAAGCGCGCTCGAAAGTGCTCCCATGTCCCCAAGAGCCCGGGCACCAGCACGTCGAACAGGCTGAACAGCTCCCCGAGGTGATTCTCGATGGGGGTCCCCGTCAGTCCGAGGGTGAACCCCGCATCGATTCTTCGCGCTGCCTTGGTGCGATGCGCACGGAGGTTTTTCAGGGCATGCGCTTCGTCGAGCACCAGGGTGCTGAAGGTGAGCTCCGCCAGGGTCTCGATGTCCCGTGTGAGTAGGCCGTAGCTGGTGATCAGCACGTCGCCTGGGCTCAGCGCACCGAGCACCTGTTTGCGCTTCGGCCCTCGGTAGAGGCGTGGCCGAAGCGTCGGAGCGAACCGCTCCATCTCACGGCGCCAGTTGTCCGCCACCGAGGTGGGCGCCACGACGAGCGCAGGGGCTTCGCCCGCCCGGTCCAGCAGAAGGGCGATCGACTGGAGCGTTTTTCCCAGCCCCATGTCGTCGGCCAAGCATGCCCCGCTGGACCAGCGCGCCAGCCCGCGCAGCCAGGCCACGCCCTCCTCTTGGTAGTGACGCAGCTCCGCCTGGAGCTCCGGCAGCGGGGGCAGGGCGTTCTCCTCGCTCCCCGTCGCTGAGCGCGCGGCCAGCATGCGCTCGCTCAGCGTACGAAACGCGGCGTCCGCCTCGATGCCGGGGAACTCGCGCTCCAGCGTCAGCCCGGCCTCAGGCGCGGCGAGCAAGCGCTTCCCGTCGTCGACGAGCACGTCGCTGACGACGCCGAGGGCCTCTCGGAGCTCTGCCTCGAGCGCCACGAAGCGGCCCCCCTTCAGCTCGACGTAGCGTCGCCCGTCTCGCAGCGCGCGAACCATCTGAACGAGCGAGACGCGGGTCTCGTCGATCTGGGCGCCCCCGCCAATCTCGAACCACGCGTTGGCTTGCCTGGCCCTCACACGCACGCTCCCGGCGCCCGCGGTTCCGAGCATCGACCAGACGTCCGTCGGCCACTCGGCCGTCAGCTCGGTCGGGTGATCGGCCAAGGCGCGGACCACATCGAGGGCGTCGTCTGCGTCCTCGATGCGGTACTCCCACGCGCCCTTCCAATCCCCTGCCTGCGCCACGCCGGCACCCATGGAGAGCCCGAGCAGGTTGGCGACCGCCGTGGCGCGCGCGCGCTCGTCGTCCAGGTCGCGACGCACATGCACGCGCCGCCCCTCGAGCGCACCGACGAGGTGCCGCGGGCCGTGACCGGGGAGATGGGCTGGTCCCGTCGCGAGCGGTCGGACGCGTAGGCCCACGCGAAGCCCCCGCCCGATGGTGGGCTCGAGGCGCACCACGGGCCGGGGCTCACCCGCGACTTGTTCCCCCCGAAGGCGCGGTGGCAGCTCGACGGTGACCTCCCCAGGGAGCCGTCGCATCAGCGCGAGCAGCGCTTCGTCGGCTTCTGGCGGCACGGCCGTGTCCCACCTCAACACCGCCAGGGCGAGCTCCCGAACGGCGTGCGGAAGCGGAGCCACCACGACTTGCTCCACCCCCTCGGGCGCGGCGCGGTGCGTCATCACGTGCGTGGCGCTCGGGGAGACCGAACGCGAGAGAAGCTCTTCTGCGGACCACATCGGCGATCGCGCGCGGGCCCCCGCGATGCGAAAACGGAGTAGGGTGCTGCGCGTTCCGGCCGCCTCCTCCAGGACCACTTCGACCTCGCCACGACGGACCTGGACGCCCACCTTCGGCTGGTCGCTGCGCACGACATGCGGGTGGCCCACGA
Organism: Sandaracinaceae bacterium; assembly: GCA_045106715.1. Taxonomy (GTDB): domain Bacteria; phylum Myxococcota_A; class Polyangia; order Polyangiales; family Sandaracinaceae. Next base: position 79,374 of record JBGCFC010000032.1, on the reverse strand, counting down.
GGGCGTCGAGCGCCTCCCCGAAGCTGGGCCCGCGCGCGTACGAGACGGGCTGCAGGGCCTCGACGACCGGACGGTCTTCGCGATTCAGCGGCCCGGGGCGAGAGAGCAGCCAGCTGACCCTGACCTGCCGCCCCGCCGACCAGCCGCGCTTGCCCCGCTTCTGCACGGCGGGAAAGAGCGCACCGAAGGCCCCCGCGTCGCGCTTCACATCGATTCGCCAGCTCAGTCGCTCGTCGGCGCTCAACGCGCGTGCTGGCTCGGCGCTCTTGAGCCGCTGCTCGAGGTCGGCGACGAGGTACGTCCAGCGCGGCTTCTCCACCGCCTCGCACACCGCCTCGTGATGCGGGGAGCTCGGGTCCAGGAGGGCGTCGAGCGCGTGCTCGGCCGCGAGCTTCAAGAGCGGTGCGTGATGGAAGCGCCCTTCGTCGAGTGCGCTCGCCGCTCGGTCCCCCGCCAGTGAGCGCTCCGCGAAGGACAGCCACACCGATCCACCGTCCGTCCGGAGCGCAAAGCCGAGCGCGTCCTCCGTCGGGCCCATCCTCACCCGTTCTTTGCGGATCACCGGGGCCGCCGCGTCGTCCAAGGCGTCCACCAGCGCACGCACACGCCGCGCGGCCGCCGCCACCGGTTCACTTCGCGCGGTCTTCTCCCATGTTTCGGCGCGGGCATGCGCCAACGCGCGCCGCCCCGCGGCCCAGCCCAGGTAGGCGGCGACCGCGTCGTCGACGCTCACCCCGAGCTTGCCCGCTCGGCCGTCGATCACGTGCCCGATGGTGAAGCTGACCATCATCCCGTAGCGATCCCGTGGTGACCACGCGAGCGGGGCCGCGCGCTGCAGGGGGTCGGCCAGCCGCTCACGGATGCCGTGCTGGAGGATCCACTTCCTCAGGTCCGCGCGCTTCTTTGGCGGCGTCTCCGCGAGCGCGTCGAACGCGGTGACGTCGGGTCCGGCCTTCTCACCGGCCCACGCCATCAGGGCGCGGACGAGCAGCTCGCCTTCCTCGAAATCGAGGTCCGCGACCCGGCTCTCGAACGCCTCCGACCCGAGCGTCTCGGCGACCGTTTGGTCGTCCTCGTCGACGAGCCACTCGACCAATCCCAGCGCGTCCGGGCAGTGCGCCACCACGTCGATGAACAGCTCCTCCCGCATGCGCTCGCCAGCGAGCGTCCAGCACCGTGCCTCGATCCGGCGAAGGTCCACGCTCACGTCAACGCTCCGCAGGCGTCGTGACAACTCCAACCGGTCGTGCCCCATGCACGGTCAGACGCGAGCCTGCGCAGCCGACTGACGGAAACGCGATCACGTCAGGATGGTCTCGAAAGTGACGGGTAGGTTCGGGTCGAGCGAGTCCTTCACAGAGCAGTACTTCTCCACGCTCAGCCGCACCGCGCGCTCCAGCTTCTTGGGGTTCACGTCGCCCGTCGCCGTGAAGCGGAGATGGGCCGACTCGAGCTTCGCCGGCACCGCGTCCTTGCGGGCGGCTTCCACCTCGATGGTGAGGTCCTCGAGCGGCTCCTTCTGCTTGGCCAGGATGCTCACCACGTCCATCGCCGCGCACCCCGCGAGCGCCGTGACGAGCAGCTCCATCGGGCGCATGCCTTTGCCTTCACCGCCGATCTTCGGTGTCCCGTCGAGGACCAGCGTGCCGCCGCTGCCCGCCTCCGCTTCGAAGGCGGCGGTGCCCACGCGGGTCAACGTCGCGACCAGCGCATCAGCCACGGTCGGCCTCCGAGGCGGGCGGGGCAAAGAGGGGAGACGAGAGGTAGCGGTCACCCCGGTCGCACAGAACACACACCACGATGCCGGCGTCGATCTCCTCGCAGACGTTGCGCGCCGCCCACACCGCCCCCGCCGCGCTCGCGCCGACGAAGATTCCGTCCGTCGAGGCCAGGCTGCGGGCCTCGTGCTCGGCCACCTGCTGGTCCACGTCGATCAGCCGGTCGACCCGCTCGGGCTCGAAGATCTTCGGCAGGTACGCCTCGGGCCAGCGACGGATGCCCGGGATGCGGGAACCCTCGGTCGGCTGGCACCCGACGATCTGGACGTTGGGGTTCTGCTCCTTGAGGTACCGCGAGACGCCCATGATCGTGCCCGTCGTGCCCATCGCGCTGACGAAGTGTGTGATCTTGCCGTCGGTGGCGTCCCAGATCTCAGGCCCCGTCGTCTCGTAGTGGGCGCGCGGGTTGTCGGGGTTTCCGAACTGGTCGAGCATCTTGTAGCCGCCCTTTGCGACCATCGCGCGAGCGTGGTCGATGGCCGCCTCCATGCCCCCGTCGGCCGGTGTGAGGGTCACGGTCGCGCCAAACGCGCGCATCACCGAGACACGCTCGGCGGTCGCGTTTGCGGGCATGACCAGCTCGATCTCCAGCCCCTCGGCGGCCGCGATCATGGCCAGCGCGATGCCCGTGTTGCCGCTGGTGGGCTCGATCATCCGGATCCCAGGCCCGATTTCGCCGCGCGCCTTGGCGCCCTCGATCATGGCTCGCGCGGGGCGATCCTTGACCGAACCGCCTGGATTGGCGCCCTCAAATTTTCCCAGTAACCGAACGTTGGGCTTGTCGGTACGTGTGCCTAGCTCCAAAAGGGGAGTCCCCCCGATCGATTCGATGACTCGCATGTCTGCCAAACCCTTGGTCGAGCTCGCTTCGGCCCGCTACGGTAGCGGAGCCGGCTCCCAACCCGAGAAGGGTGTATTCCGAACTCCCATGCGTGGCGACCCGAAGCGTTTCCGAGAGCTCGAGGACACCATCGACGGTGTCGTCGCGAGCTATGACCAGGGCCTCGAGATCGACAACCTCGAGAGCGCGGCCCTCCCCAACAAGAGAGCGGTCATCGAGGCCTTCAAGCACCTCGAGCACGTGCTCTACATGGGGTTCTTCAGCACCCGATCGCTCAACCGAGACAACCTCCGCCACGGTGTTGCGGAGCGCATGTATCAGGCACACCAGATCCTGGTGGAGCAGATCGAGCGGGCGCTCCACTACGACCACTGGATGGGCCGCACTGCGCGCGTGCTACCCACCGGCTCGGGCGAAGAGGTGGTGCTGCGGCTCTTTCGGGCCATCCCGGACATGCGTCGCAAGCTGAACTTGGATGTGCGCGCGGCCTATGAGGGCGACCCCGCGGCGCGCAACATCGAGGAGATCGTCTTCTCCTATCCATCGATCCGGGCGATCACCGCCTACCGAATCGCGCACGAGTTGTGCGACATCGGCGTGCCCATGATTCCGCGCATCATCACGCAGTACGCGCATGCGCGGAGCGGCATCGACATCAACCCGAGCGCCCGCATCGGAGAGGCGTTTTTCATCGACCACGGCACCGGCGTCGTGATCGGCGAGACCACCGACATTGGCGACAACGTCAAGCTCTACCAAGGCGTGACCCTCGGCGCGCTGAGCGTGCCGAACCGCCACGACAAAGACGCGCCGAAGAAGCGACACCCCACGCTCGAAGACAACGTGACCATCTACGCAGGAGCGACGATCCTCGGCGGGGACACCGTGATCGGCGAGGGCTCGGTCGTCGGCGGCAACGTCTGGCTGGTGCGCTCCGTGCCCCCAGGCTCGAAGGTCTTCGGGCGGCCTCGCAGCGATGGCAACACGATCCCGCCGTCGGCGGACGAATAGCGGTTCGGAGGCGGGGTCTCCTCGAAGACCCGTCCAACTGCTCAACGAGAACGCCTCTCCGAACTCGAAGAAGCGTAGCGGACAGCGGGCTTGCGCTCGCTGCCCTGTGCTCCAGAGAACGCGGATGTCGACCGTCCCGAACCTTCCGCGCGCCCAGTGGCGCTCCCATCCTCGTTTTCGCACACAAGCCCTGCTGCTCGGTTCGCATCGGAACTTCCGTCTGCTTGCGCGCGATGTCCGTCGTCTCGCGCAGTCCCGTCCGGAGCCCGCCGGGCGTCGCTTTCGTGCGTGGATGTACGCGATGGGCAGCCACGAGCACTACGAGGAGTCGAAGCTGTACCCCTACCTCGAGCGACGTTGGGGGGTGTCGATGGCTCGCTTGGTCGAGGGGCACGAAGCGCTCGACCGGTGCAAAGCGGAGGTCTTCGATGGGTTCGCCCGTGTTCAAGGCGAAGGGAGCGGCGCGGCAGGCCAGCTGGACCGCGCGCTTCTACGCCTCACCGAGGTCCTCGACGCGCATCTCGACCTCGAGGAGGAGACGGTGATCCCGCTGCTCCTCGAGCTCGAGCCCGACGAGTTCGCGGACTACTACGCGCTGCCGATCGGCACGCTGCTCGCGCGCATGGCGTGAGCGGTCACCGGAGCAGCGCGGCGGCCACACGTGAGAAGACCGGCGCCGCCACGCTGCCTCCGTAGGCGTCGCCGGGGACTTCGGCCCGCACGACGATGACATACCGAGGCGTGTCGAGCGGGGCGACCCCCGCGAAGAGGACCGCGCCGTCGTGGGTTCCGGTTTTTCCGCCGACCTGGTGGCCCGCAACCTGCGCGCGGCGCCCCGTGCCGTCGTCACCCACCGCTTCGCCCAGCATGGTGAGGACCGCGTCCGCGCTCTGTGGCTGCATCACGCGCTCGCGTGCGCCCGAGCCGTCGGCGGTGGGCGTGATGCGCTCGCCTCCGTTCGCGAGGCTCCCGTACGCCGCCGCGAGGTCGAGGAGGCGGGTCCGTACGCCGATCCCGGCGCCGCGCTCCAGCCAGCTCCGGTCCGGTTCTTCTTCGAAGCCCATCTGCGCGAAGAGGTCCGCGACCGCGTCGTCGCCCACCGCTTCGACGAGCTTGGCGGCCCCGATGTTCGACGAGCGGACCACAACTTGGGTTGCGTCCAGCGTCTCGCTGACGCGGTAGTCGTGGAGGACCGCGCCGTCGATGGACCACTCGCCTCCCTCCCCGTCGAACTGACGTGTCGGGTCGAGCCCCGCGTCCAGCGCCGCCGCCACCGTGAGGGGCTTGAGGGTAGAGCCCACGCTGAGCGAACGGTGTACTTCTTCGTCGCCATCGGGTCCCCGTCCGCTCGCGGCGACGATGCGACCATCTCGGGGGTCGAGGATCACGATGGCGGCGCGGGTCGCGCCCCGCTCCTCCACCAGCCGGTCCAGCTCGGCCTCCACGATTCCGCTCGCGTCGTCGCTCGGCGCGGTCGTGGCGTCGGCGGTCGTGTTCGAGGGGGTGTCCGCTGCGCATGCCGTGAGGGCGAGGGCGCAGCCCAGAACTTGGATGATCTTGTGCATGGGCGGCCAGACGGCTGGCTGAGCGTGCTCTATTCCTTCGAGAATCGTCGTGCCTCGAGGAAGGGAATCGGACCGGAGACGGATCGCCTTCAGACACGATGAGCGAGTTCTGTGAGCCTCGCGCGCAGCTCCAGATCCGTCGCGTAGATCTCCTCGATGAATGGGCTCTCGTACATCCACTTGGCGAGCTCGACCGCAACGGTTTCCGGCGCGTCACCCGCACGCACGACGCGACGATGGAGCAGGGCGCCGAGTGCGCGCGTCGTGCGCTCGTGCGCGGTGGGCTGGACCTCGAGGAGTCCATTCTTCTCGATCGTCGACAGCCATCGCTCCACGGCATCGACACAGGTCGCCTCGGTCTCGGCGTTCGCTTGCCTGTTCGTTGCTGCGACCTCTTCCCACTCTGCCTGCCAGCGAGTGCGTTCGTCCTCAGTCGCGAGAGGGTTGCGAGGGTCTTCCCACACGAGGTCCCACGCGCGCGTCTCAAACACCTCCCCCGCCTCAACCCCTTCAGGGCCTCACGGTCCCCAGCAGACCAGGTGTGGAGCGACTCCCACGTGAGCTTTGGGTCGTCTGCGAGTTCGCTAAGGACAGCCATGTAGGCATCGAATGACGGGGCGCCTTGGGCGCTTCCCGGTGGGTCACCTGCGTTCGTTCGACGAGCGCATCCAGCGCCATGCGGAGCGCGGGAATGGACGCGCGGTCTGCGTCGAAGACCTCCGAGATGCCGCGAACGGAGAGGGCATCGGCCATCTTGCCTCCGCGCTCGGCCAGCATCGCGACCACAAACGAGCGCGTGGCTTCGAGGACGTCTGGATCCTGATCCTGGAGTGACCGGCACCGAAGACGGAGGACGCGCCCCTCGCGCTCGAGACAAGTGACCGAATAGGTGCTCATGCGTGCAATCTAGTACCTCCGTCCGCAAGTTCGTTCCGGGTTTGCGCCGGCCCTCGACTCCGATCTCGACCCCCGCCGCTCCTCGACGATGCGCTGCATCGCCTCGTCACGTCAGAGGTCGACCTCGAAGCCAATGGCTCGCCGGTATCCCGGACGGGCCGGGGGCACTCGCTCTGGCAGGTTGCGGCAGTTTCAAATTTTCGCGCCTCGACGGGTGGGATGCGGAGAGATTCCGCCGGGTCGCTCCTCCGAAGTGACTCGTCGTTTCGTCGTCGGTCCCGACGAATCCAGACACGTCGCGCTCCGCGATCCTTTCGAGAAGCGCGTGCGCTGGGCATCGGCTCCCGCTGGGCGTGAGCCGTCAGTCCAGGACGTCGGTCTTGCGCCGCCCAGCACGCCGATGGGTGTCGTCACTGCGCCCGCGTCGCGCCACGTACGAGCGCCGACCGTCCGCCTCCCCGTAGAGCTCCCGCAGACCTTCAAACGTCTTCACATCGGAACGCTCGGCGATCCGTCGGTGCGACTCGCAGACGTCAACGGTGCGCGTGCCGAACGTCACGCGGGTGATCGTGCGCTCGCGCAGGTTGGCCTCGGGTCGAAAGTTCTCGCAGACATCGCAGTTCAACATGACCCGACCCTCCGCGGCGAACGGACGAAGCGGCAACTTTCTGCGTTCGCAGCCCCGCATCCGTTCCGTGCTCGATGAGGTAAAATCGAATCCGAGTCGCGATACTTACTCATGGTCGAAGTGACGCGTGGGCGTAGCTACGGGATATGCCCAACCCTCCCGTCCTGTGCGCCTTGGAACTCCGAGACGATGATCGGCGCGTCGTGGACTACGCGCGCTCCCTCGCGCAGACGATGGGGTCCACTCTGCATGGAGTGAACGTCTGCGACGTCCCGGAGTCGCCGATGCCAAGCGACGTTGACGCCGCTCTCAATCGTGCGGAGGAGGAGCTGCAAAGACTCTTGGGAGGCGCCTCGCGGGCTGAGGCGCACGTGCGTGCAGGCGTGACGCACACGCAGATCTTGGCGGTGGCCGAGCGCATCGGCGCACAGCTGGTCGTGCTCAACAGCCGTGCACGCGGTGTGCTGCGCCGCGCCTTGCTCGGAAGCACGGCGGAGGCGGTGGTCAGGAACGCGGACCGCGCGGTGTTGGTGCTACCCGACGGGGCGCCGTGGAAGACGCCTCGGACGGTGGTCGTCGCACACGAGCTTGGCGCCGTGACCGCGCTGAAACGCGTGGCGGGCCTCGGCATCGCGGAGCAGGTTCATGTGGTTCACGCGGTGGGACCGGATCCGGACAGCGAACTCACCGGCGACGGGCCCTCTTCGCTGCATCAGATGGCGCGTGAGGCAGCGGCAGCGCAGCTCACAGCCGACGTGGAGACGGTCTTCGGTGACTCCGCTTTGGAGGTATCGACCCACGTCGTGTCGGACTCGCCGCCGGCTGCGATTCAGCGTGAGATCCACCGTGTCGAGCCCGACCTCATCGTGGTCGGTCGATCGCGTCGCTCTCTCTTGGCGCGGGTCTTCATGGGCACGAGCGGAATCAAGTTGATCCGGGAGGCCAAGGTCCCCGTGATGATGGTGCCCCAGGACTGAACGGATCAGCGCCCCGGGATGGCCCCGCGCGCGCGGGATTCGTTCCGTACCGGAGCGCTGTCCTCGTAGCCCTGCTCGGCTTCGGCGAGGGTGCCGTCCGCTTGGGCGGCGGCCCGCAGCTCGCCCAACTCCTCGCGCACCTCGTCCGCGCGGGCGTCGATGCGCTCGACGATGCTCTGTTGCCGGTCGGCCAGGTCGCTTCGCCCCTCCTCGCGGAGTTGCCCCACCGCTTCACGCAAGCGCTCGACGCGAGCCTCCAGGACCTCCACTTGCCGGCGCCGCTGCCCGGCACGCCAGCCGTTGCTGCGTTCGGCGTCATCCGCTTCCGCCTGCGCGCGGGCGGCCACTCGGGCGGATCCTCCGGGCACCCCGCCGATGGGCGTCGGACGCCGGACCAGCTCCGGGGCCGCAGCCGCGCCGGCGTCGCCCGTGAACGCCGGGACGCGATCGTTTCGCGAGCGAACGACGACGGGGCCCTCCCCGTTCTGCACTGAGGCGCCGGTGACGCCGCTTCCGGCAGCCGCGCCTCGGTCGGAGCGCCGGCCGTCGTCACGGTTCAGCCGGAAGGCGACGATCCCGCCGACCGCGAGCAGCGCGATCACGAAGGCTGCGATCATGGGTTTGGGGTTCTTCATCGCCTCGTCCGTCCGACGCGCACACGAGCTCCCTTGTTCATCGCGCCTTGTTCATCGCGCGGCGCGCCAGACGGGCCTACCATAGCGCCCCGTGAAGACCGCGCGACTGCTGCTCGCGCTCCTCAGCTTCGGCTGTGGAGCGTCCACCCCGGCTCCCGAGACCACGCCGCCCGTCGAGGCGTCGTCGGAGGGAGCGGCCCTCTACGCGCAGTACTGTGCGCTCTGCCACGGCGCCGAGGGCGAGGGCTACGCCGCCGACAACGCCACCCGTCTGCGGGGGCAAGACTTGCTCCGCACCGGCAGCGATGCGTTTTTCGAGACGGCGATCGCGCGGGGCCGGCCCGGGACCGCCATGGGCGGCTACATCCGGGACCGCGGTGGCCCGCTCGACGAGGTCCAGGTCGGTGAGCTCGTTCAATTCATCCGCGCCTGGCAGCGGGAGCCCGCGCTCGACCTGCCCGACACCCCCATCGAGGGCGACGCCGAGCACGGCGCGCACCTCTACGAGACCCACTGCCAAGCTTGCCACGGTGTGCTCGCGGACGGGGGCACCAGCGCGCAGAGCCTCAACCGCTGGTCGTTCCTGAGCACCGTCAGCGATTCGTTCCTGCGCTACGCGATCGAACACGGCCGTCCGGACACCCCGATGCCTGCGTTCGGCGAGACGCTGTCCGACACGGAACAGAACGACCTCGTCGCGTTCCTCCGCGCCTTCGAAGAGGAGCCGAACCACCTGCCGGAGCACCTCGCGCCGCCGCCGCTCGCGGACATGCCGCTCCTGCGCCACCCGGACGGCGACGCGCCCTCGTTCACGCTCCGAGAAGGCCGCTACGTGCCGGCGACGGAGGTGTTGACCGCGCTTCAGGCCGAGCAGCGATTCGTTCTGCTCGACGCCCGCGCCACGAGCGACTGGCTCATCCGCCGCATCCCCGGCTCGCTGCCGGTGCCGTACTACATGGTGACCAGCCGGGACCCCCACGACCCGGACATGGCGCCGCTGGCCGCGCGTTTGCCCCGGGACGGCACCTGGATCGTTGCCTATTGTGGCTGCCCACACGCGGCGAGCGGTGCGGTGATGGACGCGCTTCGGGAGCTCGGGTTCGAGAACACCGCCGTGCTCGACGAGGGCGTCTACCACTGGATCGACGAGGGCTATCCGACGGAAGAGGGGCCGCTCGATTCCGTCGACGAATCGGCGCCTTGACCGCGGGGGGGCGCGAGGGGACCTTTCGGCCCCATGTCACTTTCCATCGACCTTTCGGGCAAGCGGGCGTTCGTCGCCGGCGTTGCGGACGACGGCGGTTTTGGCTTCGCGATCGCCAAGGCCCTATACGAAGCGGGGGCCACCGTCTGCGTGGGCACCTGGCCGCCGGCCATGAACATCTTCGAGACGCTCCTGCGCCGTGGCAAGATGGACAAGTCCTTGGCGCTGGCGGACGGCTCGAAGATGGAGTTCGAGGCGGTGTTGCCGCTCGACGCCGAGTACGACCTGCTCGAGGCCGTGCCGGCCGAGATCCGAGAGAACCGCCGCTACCGGGACCGCGGTGACTTCACGATCGCCGGTGCCGCCAAGGCGCTCGAAGCGCAGTTCGGCGAGAAGTGCCTCGACATCGTCGTGCACAGCCTGGCCAACGGGCCCGAGGTGAAGAAGCCGTTGCTCGAGACGAGCCGCCCCGGCTACCTCGCAGCGATGAGCGCGAGCGCCTACTCCAACGTCTCGCTGGTCTCGCATCTCGGCCCGCTCGTCCGGGACGGCGGCAGCTTCCTGAGCCTGAGCTACCTCGCGGCCCAGCGGGTCGTGCCGGGCTACGGCGGCGGCATGAGCTCGGCCAAGGCCGCACTCGAGTCCGACACCCGCGTGCTCGCCTTCGAGGCGGGCCGCAAGTGGGGCCATCGCGTCAACGCGATCAGCGCCGGGCCCTACGCGTCCCGCGCCGCCAGCGCCATCGGCCTGATCGGCAAGATGATCGAACACTACGAGGCCAACGCGCCGCGTCCGATCCCGCTGACCGCGGCGGAGGTCGGCAACACCGCCGCGTTCCTGTGCAGCCCGCTCGCCAGCGGGATCACCGGCTCGGTGGTGCACGTCGACCACGGCTACCACGCGATGGCCGTGCCCTCGACCCTGCTCGACGAGGTCGAAAAGTAAAAGCCGCGTGGCCCGGTACCTTCTCCTCGACGGCGGTGGGGCCACACTCTGCGCGATCGAAGGCGAGCGCGATGCGGACGGTTGGGTTCACGGAGCGGCGATCGGCACGTGAACGAGTGCGAGGACGGGCACCCGCGTCACGCGCCTCAGGGGCGCGGGCGTGGGCGGCGCGGCGGGGGAGGCGGCCCAAAGGACGCGAGGCGCTCACGCATCTCGGGGCGGTCGGGGGCGAGCTTCACGGCGCGGCGCTGGTAGTAGCGGGCCTCGTCCAGCTCATCGAGGTGGGCGTAGAGCGCGGCGACCTCTTCGAAGAGCCCGGCGGAGGTGGCGTCGTCGCCCTCGGCGGCGTGCAGGGCGTCCTTGAGCGTCGCGATGGCCTTCTGCGGCTGCCCAATGGTGCATTCGATGCGGGCCTGGTAGCGGAGCGCCTTCACCGCGTAGCGAGGGGAGCGCGCCGCGACACGGAGGGCGGCCAAGGCGCGCGCGTACTCCCCTTCCTTGGCGAGCCGACGCCCCTCGCTCATCGCCTCGCTGGCGCGGGTCGGGTTCATCGGCGGCGGTGGGGCCGTGCTGTGACGCTCGAGCCTCTCGGCCCGGGCGATCAGGCGCCTGCGAACGGTGTCCGTCGATTCGATCACAACCTCATCACCAGCAGGGGACGTGCCAGGCCCGGAGCTTGGATGATCCCAGGCCGGGGACCCAAGTTTTCCGGGGTCTCGCGCACCTCGCCGGGGTCATGCGTCCCCAGCGGTTCCGGTGAGTTTGCAGAGTTCCAGTTGTTTGGCAGCGAGGCGCGCGGCTGAGCGAGCCTTGGTACTCTCGGCGCAGGATGGCCGACTCCCCCACCATGACGAGCCTGGTCCGGCTGCCGGAGGGCATCCCGCAGCTGACCGTACGCAGCCTCGTGCTGATCGACGCCGAGAGTACCGCCGTGCATCGCTTTGAGGCCGAGTCGGTCCGGATCGGAAGCGCGGACGACAACGACCTCGTGCTGAAGGACCCCGGCGTGAGCCGGCACCACTGCCGCATCTTCATCGAAGGCGGCCGCCACGTGATCCGAGACGAGCGCTCGAAGAACGGCACCCTCGTCAACGACGTGCCGATCCGGGAGGCGTTCCTGCTGCCGGACGCGCGCCTTCGGCTGGGGTCGACCACGTTTCGGTTCGGCACCGACGAGCGGCTCGAGGCCATCGCCAACTCGAAGAAGGCCGAGATGGGCGGCATGGTCGGCACCAGCGAGCCGATGCGCCGGGCCTTTGCGCTGATCGAACGCATCGCGCCGATGGACGCGACCGTCGTGGTGCTCGGGGAGACGGGGACGGGCAAGGAGCTCGCCGCGCGCGCGGTCCACGAGCACTCCCGCCGCAAGGATGGGCCGCTCGTGGTGGTCGACTGCGGCGCGATCCATCCGAACCTCGTCGCCAGCGAACTCTTCGGCCACGAGCGTGGCGCGTTCACCGGCGCGGACCAGCAGAAGATCGGCGCGTTCGAGGCGGCCAAGGGCGGCACGGTGTTCCTCGACGAGCTGGGCGAGCTGCCGCTCGAGCTTCAGGTGAACCTGCTGCGCGTGCTCGAGCGGCGGGAGATCAAGCGGGTCGGCGCCGAGCGCTACATCCCGGTCGATTGCCGGGTCGTCGCCGCGACGCACCGAAACCTCGTCGACATGGTCGAGGCGGGCACGCTGCGGGAGGACTTGTTCTACCGCCTGGACGTGGTGAGCGTGACCCTGCCACCGCTCCGTGAGCGCACCGAGGACATCGGCCCGCTGCTGGACTTTTTCCTGCTGAACCTCGACATCAACGTCTCCCCCGACGGAGATCGGAAGGTGCGTAGGGTCAGCCCCGCGGCGCTCGAGGTGCTCGAACGATGGCCCTGGCCGGGCAACGTGCGCGAGCTCAAACACGCGGCGGAGCGCGCCATCGGACTGGGCGACGGTGACACGCTCGAGACGCGGGATTTACCTCCCCGCATGGTCCCCGAGTCGGTGCGCGCGCTCGAGAGCTCGGACGGTCGCAGCTTCAAGGAGGCGAAGCGCTCGTGGGTCGACGCGTTCGCCAAGGACTACCTTGTCCGGCTGCTCGAGCGGCACGACGGCAACGTGAACGCAGCCGCGGAAGAAGCGGATCTTCACCCGAAGTACCTGCGCCAGCTGATGTCGCAGTACGGCGTGTGAGCGGGCAAAGCCGGAGTCGGAGACCTCGCGATGAGATCACGAAGTCTCAAGGGAGCCAGTAGTCGACGTCGAGCGTGACGGTGGGCAGCGCGATTTCGATGAAATCACCTGCCCTGTCACCGTCGGTGGTGAACTCGAACTCCATCCGGAACTGGGTGCGCGAACGGGCTGCGAAGTCCGCGCTGACGGCGTCCGAGACATCCACGGTTGCGGGGCCGTTGGCAGAGGGCAGGGTCGCCGCGAGGGGCCCCGCGGCGTCGATAAAAGAGGTGTCCATCGCGCTGAAGTCGACCGAAACCAAGGTGAGCGCACCGAGATCCATCGGGAATACACCTTCGACGTTGTCGTTCGCGACACGCTCCACCTCATACTCCAGCGTGGCGCTTGCGATTCCGCTCGTGGCGGGGGGAAGGATATCGAAGCCGAACGACATGGCGGCTTTGTAGAAGCTGGAGGGGTCGCCACCTGTCCCGGTGTCGCCCGTCGCCATGAAGTCCGTGGCGCCTACGCCGGTGTGGAGGACGACTCCAGTCAGCGATGTGATGCGTGTCAGCCGTTGGGTAATGCGGCGTGCGGTCGTGAACGAGACTTCCGACGGGCTGGCGAGCGTGTTTCCGGCGAGGTCATACGCGGTGGTGTCCAACCCGAACTCGTACTCGAGCGCCGTCACGGCACCGGGAATGGTGCCCGTTGCAGCTGCCAGCAAGTCGTCAGGCGTCGCAGTCATCTCCGTGCCAGCCAGATTCCAAGAGAAGCTCACGCCCCCGAGACAGGTGCCCTGAAACGCCCCCTCCACGCTCACCTGGTCCATGGGTTCGCTGAACGTGATGACAACTTCGGCGTCAACGGGGACCCCGGCTTCGCCATCCATCGGGGAGATACCGGTGATCGTTGGGGCGGTCGTGTCGCCCGCATCCTCGCCGGCATCGGTGGCGCCAGCGTCGGGTGGTCCGGCATCGGACACGCCAGCATCCGGTGCTCCCGAATCCAATGGGCCAGCGTCTTGAGCGGCAGGACCCGTGTCTGGCCCTGGGCCCGCATCGACGGGTCGGCCAGCGTCGGGCGGGCCGCCGTCCGTTCCTGTCGGGCCGGCGTCTTCACCGGCGCCGCTATCGAGATCGTCGCTTGCGTCGCAGCCCACGGCCACAGCCACGGCCAGCCCGAACACGATCCACCACTTCGCCTTGCGCGCATTGTGTTGATGTGGGTACGCAGCCGTCAACCGCCGTTTGCGTCGCACACTCGCGCACGGAGTTCGCTACTCGGCGCCCTCGAGCTCGGGGTGCGCTTCCATGTAGTCGACGGCCTCGGAGAACGAGGCGCAGCGCACGTGCGGGCGGCGGCACACTTCGCGGAGGAACTGCACCGTCGGCGTGATGAACCCGCCGTGCCCGCTGATCAGAAATGGCGCGCGGTTGCCACGGTAGCGACGCTCGAAGCCGGCTCTCACGGCGCGGCGAAACGCACTGTCCATGAACCGGGTGCGCGCTCCGCCTTCGAGACCCTCCTCCTCCGCGCGACGAGTCAGCACGCGGCGGAGGTTGTCGTCGAACAGCAGCGCTGGGCGGCCGAAGCCCTCGATGTGCACGCTCGGCATGGTGAACAGCCAAAGCCCCGTATCCGGGTCGCGGGACGGCCAGGCGTTGCCCCCCGTGCGCGATACATCGTAGCGGTAGCCCTGCTCGCGAAGCACGTCGTACATCGACGGATTGTGCTCGAGGAAGGGGGCGCGGAAGCCCGTCGGGCGCGGCAAGCCGAGACGCTCGGAGATGGTGCGATGCTCGCGCATCTCGTTCTGCCACTGGGCGCGGGACCACTCTCGGCCGTGCTCGTGTCGGACGGCATGGGAACCGATCTCGATCCCGAGTTCGGCCATGCGGCGGACCGCGGCGGCCCTCGCTTCGAGGTGAGCGAGGTCCTCGGCGTAGCGCATCACGGGGCGGTTGCGGGGGAGGGTGCCGAGGTGCGCGCGCACCGAATCCGACGAGCGCGTGCGTGGGTCGAGCGTCAGGCCGCCCGTCGCCACGAAGACCGTGAAGCTGCCGGGCTGCTCCGCGCGCGGTGGGGTGGTCGCGCGGAGGATGCGGTTGAAGTCGGTGCCTTCGATGGCGCGGCGGCCACTCGGGGTCGTGTCGAGCGACACGAGCACAAACTGTGTGCGCTCCGGGGGCGCCTGAGCAGCTGCGCTGGAAGCAATCCACAGTGAGAGCAGAACGGTGGGCACGGCACGCACGCCGAGAGTCTAGATTCTGACCGTCGGCGGAAGAAAAAAGCCGCGCGTCGTTGGAAATCAACTGCGTTTGCCGCGACTGCTCTGCATGGTCATGCGAACCCCCACCCGATCGAGGCCATGAGGGCGGCCGGACTCGCGGTCTGCGTGTTGCTCGCGCTCCCGCTGGCGAGGGCCCGTGCGGACACGTCCTCGGACTTCCGGCTGCGCACGACCGGCGCCGTTGGTTACGTCGTCAGCGCAGATCAACACGCGGTGTTCAACCTCGAGCTCCCCGTGCTCGAGGGACGGGCGCACTTCGGCTGGGTGGTGCTCGAGCCGCTGGTGCTCGAGGTGGCGGTCGCCGGGGGGGCGTACTTCGCGTCCGAGGGCGATACGGGGGCGCTGCTCGACGCGACGCTGGGGGCGGAGGTCGGTGCGCAGGAGGGCCCGGCCCGGCTGTGGCTGAGCGCGCATGTGGGCGCGGGGCTCACCGGCACGCTCGTCCGGCCGGTGCTCCGCCTCGCGCTCGGGGCGGACATGGCCGTGGACGACACGCTCTCGCTCGGGCCGACGGTCGGCTACACGCATGTGTTTCAGGACGACCGGGAGAACGCCACCGACGATGCGATCGCGCTCTCGGTGGGGCTCACGCTGACCGTCCGGCCGCGGCTGGGCGAGCCGTCGCCGCCCGCCGCGCCGCCGCCTCCGCCCCCGCCCGCCCGAACCCGGGTCCTGCGCGCACCCACCCCGGACCCCGCGCCACCACCGGTTCCCACCGAGGAGCTGATGGACATGCTCGACGAGGCGGCCGGCTTGGCGCCGCGCGAGCTGTTGGTTCCCGTGCTGTTCGCGTTCGACTCCACCGACATTGTCCCGTGCACCATGCCGTCGCTCTACCGCTTGCGGGAGCACCTCGCCGCGCACCCGGAGCTCGAGGAACTGACGATCGAAGGTCACGCTGACGGGCAGGGCGACGCCGAGTACAACAACGCGCTCGGGTTGGCGCGGGCCGAGGCGATCCGCGACTGGTTGGTCGAGCACGGGATCGCGCCGGAGCGGCTCGAGGTCGCGAGCCGCGGGGAACAGGCGCCCATGGAGGGCAACGAGAGCGACGAAGAGCGTTTCCAGAACCGCCGCGCGCGCTTTCTGGTGACGGAGGAGTCGCGATGAGGCGGGTCATCGCCGTGCTCGCGTCTTGTGTGGCGGTCGGCTGCGCGGGGTTTGGAGCGCCGATCGTCGGCGAACGGCCGATCGAGGATCTCGAGCGGGACGGGACGTGCGACATCGGCCCGAGCTGCGAGCCGGTTCGTGCGCTGCCGTCCGACCACTTCGCGCTGCCGGAGGCGCCCGGACCGAGCGACGACTGCGACCTCGACGGGATCCCGGACTTCGACGACGCTTGCCCAGGCCACCCCAGCCTCGCGGGCGACGGAAGTGAGTGCGCCGCCGCGGAGCGCGCCTGCGCGCAGCTGGCCCGAGGCGAGGGGAGCTTCGTCGGCGCGGACCTCCGCGGGTGCGAGGCGGAGGTCGCCATCTCCCCCGCGCAGTCGTTCGCCGACGCCGACCTGAGGTGCGCGCGCCTCCGGTTCGTAACCGCCGACGTCGAGACGGAGTGGGGCCCGGCCGACGCGCTGGCCTTGGCGGGCGCGAGCCTCACCGACGCTTCGCTGACCGTGGATGGGCCTGTTCGCGTGGAGGCGCCCGGCCTCACGTTGCGGCGCTCGACGCTGCGACTCGAGGAGGGTGCCACGCTCGACGCGCGGGGCGCGGTGCTGCACGAGGCGCGGCTCGAGGTCGCGGCGCCCACGCGGCTGGCCGACGCCGAGTTGCGTCCTGCGCTCGACCTGACCGGCGCCGAGATCGTCGACAGCGTGGTGTACGAGGCGACGTCCGATCGCGCCGGACGCGTGCGCCTGGATTCGGCGCGGATCGAGACCAGCTACGTCTCCGCGCCGGCCGTGGATCTCATCGGTGCGTCGCTCACCGACGTCCGGCTCGCGGGGCAGCAGCTGGTCGCCCTGGGCGCGCAGCTCGTGCGGACGGACATCGACGTGGAGTACGGGGCGTTCGCCAACGTCTTGTTGGCCGGCGCGACCTTCGCGCAGTGCGAGGAGCTGACCTTCAGCAACAGCGACCTCCAGAATGTGGACATCGCCGCGTGCCCGCCCGACCAGCTGCGCATGGTGGCGACGAACGTGGTGGGAGCGCGCATCGGCGGCGGGCTGGATTCCATCGACGGGGTGGTCCGCGTGAGCACCGTGGGCGGCGAAACACTCTCGACCTTCGGCACCGACTTCGAGACGACGCGCTTCTGTGGCCAGCGGTCCGCGGTGTTCATCGGCGGAGACCTCCGCTGCGTGCGCTGCGCGCAGGAGGAGTTCTCCGGGGGAGACGCCGTGTGTCTGGCCGGAACGCGGGTCGTGGAGCGCGGTTGCCAGCAGATCGAACTGGCGCCGGAGTGCGACCCCGCGATCGTAGAGCTTGCGGTTCAGCGGGCCCGGCCGTAGGTGTCGGGCCCATGACGACTGACCTCGCTGGCAAGAACATCCTCATCACGGGCGCCAATACGGGGATCGGTCGCGCTACCGCGCTCGCCCTCGGAAAGCGCGGCGCCCGGCTCTGGCTCGCATGCCGTTCGGAGGAGCGCACGAAGCCGGTGCTCGAGGAGCTGTCCGCGCTCGGCGCCGACGCGCGCTTCATGGCGCTCGATCTGGGAAATCTCGACAGCGTGCGCACGTCGGCCAAGACGTTTCTCGCGGAGGACGAGCCGCTTCACGTGTTGCTGAACAACGCGGGGCTCGCCGGCAAGCGCGGGCAGACGTCCGATGGCTTCGAACTCACGTTCGGGGTTAACCACCTCGGCCACTACCTGTTCACCGAGTGGCTGCTGGACCGCATCAAGGAGACGGGCACGGCGCGCATCGTCAACGTGGCGAGCAAGGCGCACTACAAGGCCACGGGGGTCGACTTCGGCGCGCTCCGCCAGGAGACCGCGACCACGACGGGGCTCCCCGAGTACCAGGTGAGCAAGCTCTGCAATGTGCTGCATGCCAAGACGCTCGCTTCGCGACTCGAGGGCACGGACGTGACGACGTACTCGCTGCACCCGGGCGTCATCGCGTCGGACGTCTGGCGCAACGTGCCTTGGCCCATCCGCCCGCTCATGACGATGTTCATGAAGTCGAACGAGGAGGGCGCCGCCACGAGCATCCACTGCGCGGTCAGCGACCGGGCGGCCTCGGAAACCGGGCTCTACTACGACGAGTGCAAGGTGGTGGAGCCGAGCGCGCCTGCCCTCGACGCGGCGCTCGCGGACAAGCTCGAAGCGCAGAGCCTGGAGTGGGTGGCGGACTACCTTCCCGCCTGAGGTTCAGGGGCGAAACGCGCGGCTGAGCGCGAAGGTGTAGCCTTTGACGTTCTCGAAGTGGTCCGAGCGAAGGCCCTCGAAGCCAACGGCCCGCATGCGCGGGGCGAGCGCGGCCCAGTCCCAGCGGTAGACGCGGCGCATCGTCAGGGTTTCGAGCGTCGCCGGTCCCTCGCCGTCCCGAGACACGTAGACGTGGTCTTCGTCGATGCAGGTCTCGCGGAAGCGGGCGAGCTTCGTCAGGGTCACCCGGCGCCCGCCGACCTCGTGGTCCCACGCGATGCGTGCTCGCTCCATCGACGCCTCGTCCCAGGCGCGCATCTGGGCACCGTGGCCAGGCTCGGGGTGGGCCTCGTCGGCGAAGAAGAACACCAGAGCGCCGCCTGGCGTGAGCGCCTCGAACAGGCCGCGCAGCACGGCGTCGAGCTCGCTCGGGTCGTCGATCGAGTGCAGCTCGTCGTTGAAGATGATCTCGTAGCGACCAGGCCGTTTCAACTCGCGCCAGTCGGCGTCGAAGATCGGGATGTTCAGCCCAGCCACCCGAACCGCGTCTTGGGTGGCAGCGCGCGCGACGGCCGAGCGGTCGCACGCCTCGACGGTGAATCCGGCCTCCGCGAGGTTCACGGTGTGGTCGCCCATGCCGGCGGTCGAGTCGAGCAACAGGGGCGCCCCATCGGGGTAGAGCGAGCGCAGTCCGCGCTGGCTGTCGCGTTTCCATCGCCGGAAGTCGAGCGGGTCGGCGGCCCGGCGGTGGGCCTCGAACCGCCAGTAGACGTCCCAGTCCATCGCGTCGAGCATCACGCCGATGTAGCAGAGGCCGGCGCCGGTGGGTATGGTCGCGCTCGGAGGGGGAGCGCCCGATGAGTCGATGCCGAGAGACCGCGGGACTGCTGTTCCCTCGCCCCTGCCGCAGCGAAGCGAGCGCCGCGTGTGGCGCCTGTCAGCGACCCATCTGCGAGGCGCACGGACGTGACACACGGGAGGGCACGCGCTGCATCTCGTGCGCGCGAGAGGCGATCAAGTCTCGCCGCAGCCGCGGCACGTACGCGCACCTCGAACAGGACCCGCTTTTTCACTGGTACTTCAACGCGGCCGACTGGTTCGAAGACGGGTTCGAGGAGTCGGACTACGCGCTCTTCGACGAGCCTGTGGGCTCCTTCGATGCGAGCTTCGAAGCCGACTGGGCGGGAAGCTGAGGCGCGCCTGCGGATTGGGCTCTACGCGGCGGGCGGAGGACGCGGCCACGCTCTGAGGGCGACGGGGCTCGCGCGGGCGCTGCACCAACGCGACGCCCATCCGGTCCTCATCGTCCCGGCGGCCCGCCCGCTCGACGACTTGGATCCGACTCTGCCGATCAGCCGTCTGCCTGCCGTCGCCAGCCGCGCCGAGGCGAGCCGCGCGGTGACGGAGGTGCTGCGCGCTGAGCGCTTCGATGGCTGGGTGAGCGACGTCTTCCCGAACGGCCCGGCGAACGAGTTGAGCGACGTGTCGCTTCCGCCGGCGGTG
The DNA here is from genome assembly GCA_045106715.1 of Sandaracinaceae bacterium. Classification (GTDB taxonomy): domain Bacteria; phylum Myxococcota_A; class Polyangia; order Polyangiales; family Sandaracinaceae. The sequence goes on along the minus strand of JBGCFC010000032.1, from coordinate 59,638 downwards.
CTCGTGGGGCGCGCGCATCGCGAGGGGCACACGTCCGCCTTCATCGCGGCGGCCGCGCGCTACCGCCGCGTCCTGGACACGGAGCCGCATCTCGGGTGGTTCGGAGGGCCCGCCGAGCCGCTGTCACCGATGGTCCGCATCCCGCAACGGAACCCCGACGCGCTGTCGCTCGATGTGCTGATCGTCGCCGACGACGCCGCGCTCTCGGGCTTCGCCCAGCGTCTCTCGGCACGAATCGGGGGGCGAGTCGGGGTGGCGGCGGAGGGTGCCCTTCGTGTTGGGGAGCGCTGTCTACCGTCCCACCCCCGACTCTTGGACCGGGTGGCCCCCGAGATGCTCGTCGGTCCGGCGGGCTACAACCTCACCTACGAAGCGATGGCCGCGGGGATCCCGCACCTTGCGCTGCCGCGTCCCCGGCGCTTCGACCAACAGGGCACGCGCGCCGACGCGGTCGCGACCCGCGTGCGATCAATTCACGAACTTGGCCGCCATCTGGCCTCTCCATCCACGCGCCCTCCGGGCGTGCCCCTCACTTCGTTCGCGGAGGCCGCCGACCGTGTGATCCAGACCCTATCCGCGGACGACGGGTAGCCCGCGGCCTGGCGCGGCAGGGGCTGGCGGCGCGAACGCAGGGTTCAGGCGCGTGTTCTCGTCGAGCATCATGTCGCATTGGTGGCAGCTCGGCAGGCGCTCTCGCCGCATCTCTCTGCGGATCTGCTGGAACGCGTCGCCGCGAAACACCTCCCCGACGCTCTGTCGCCGGAGGTCTCCGAGCGGGCGGATCCGGCCGTTGGTCATGCAGCACAGGAAGACCTGGCCGTTCCAGGCGATGAACATGTGCGTCCACGGGGCGAAGCACTGTTTCGTTCGGTAGAACCCGTCGGCGTACGCGCCCCCGGCGGCGCGTTTGACCGCGCCCTGACCTGACCCGAAGGGGTGCACGTAGCGTTCCCCGAGCGGCATGCCGAGCCTCCGCCGTGTCGCTTGCACCGCGGGCGCCACGTCTCGCTCGTACTCGTGGATCAGGCGCTGGCTCAGCCGGAGCGTCTCGTCCTCCGTGTCCACGGGCATCGGCAGCACGTCGCTGACGCCGTGGCGCGCGGCGAGCTCGAGCAGCGCGGGATACTCGCGGAAGTTGTCGCGCATCAGCGTGAAGTTCACCCGGAGCCGCGTCTTTCGGCCCCGACGTTCGCGCTCCCGGGCCAGGTAGCCGAGGGCGCGGAGCGTGCGTCGATAGCTGCCTTCGATGCCCCGGATGCGGTCGTGGGTCTTCGCCCGTGCACCGTCCAGCGACGTGGAGATCGACCGGACGCGATGTCGCATGAGGGTCTTCGCGCGCGCCTTGGTGAGGAGCGTGAGGTTGCTGGTGAGGGTGACCTTCAGCGAACGCGTCGCGGCCCGCTCGACGAGCGCCTCGAAGTCCTTTCGGACGAGCACCTCGCCTCCGGAGAAGTGCACCTTGCGGCAACCCATCTCGGCCAGCTCGTCCAGCACACGCAGCATATCGGCGGTGCTCATCTCGGGCGGCGTCTCCCCGCGTCCGTAGCGACACATCCGGCACTTCAGGTTGCAGCGCGCCGTGACCTTGATCTTGGCGGAGCGCAGATAGGCGGGGAGCGCGCCCTCCTCCACGGACCGTCGCAGCGGCTCGAACAGCAGGGGGTCACCGAGGAGCTGCTCGACGTCGTACATCAGGCGTCTCGGGCCGAAGCGATCCGTGACGCGCGGTGGCTGGCGACGACCGCACCCAGCACGGCCGCGGGGCGCAGCCCTTCTCCCGACCGTTGCACTGTCCCTCGGTAGCTGAAGTACCGGGATTCTTCGGAGCGCCACGCAAAGGTGGCGCGTTCCGGCTTCACTTCGCCGCTCTGAAAATGAATGGCGCCGGGCGCGTCGAGCCGCCGGCCGATGTTGAAGGCGCCGAACCGGCTGGCCTTGGGCGGGATGAACACGACGCTCAGGCGCTCGATGGAGCGCTCCTTGCGCTTGGTGCCCTTGGGCTTTCGCCGCTCCTTTCGCTTGGCGTCGGCGCTGATGGTGATCCGGGTTCGCGTGCCGTCGAGCAGCACGAGCGACGCGCTCAGCCACTGCTGGCGATAGCGGAGCTTCTGGGTGGACCGATCTACCCGTTCCGTCTCGGGGCGGGTGTCTTGGTGCGTGCGGAAGTCGAGGGTCATCTCGACGGGACGACCGGGCTTGAGCTCGGCTGCGAGCGACTTCACGAGATGCCGGGCGATCTCGTACTTGCGGTTCTCGAGGTCCCCGCGGGCGAAGAACCTGCCGATGAGGAACAGCAGCACGCCGAGCCCGAGCGGGATCGCCATCCACAGCAGGTAGTCGGGGAAGCTCATGCCCACGACGCACGCGCCGCCGAAGCCCCCGAGGAAGAGCACCACGCCCCACATGGTGAGAGAACGCTCGATGGTCTCGCTTCGGATGTCGCTCAGCTCGAGCGCGTCGCAGCGCGCGAGAAACGCCTCGGGCGTTCCAGAGAAGTTCTCCTGCAGATTGGCGCTTGCGGGGGCCACGACAGAAACAGTACCCGCTCGAGCCGTCGCACCAAAGCGGTCCGCCGACCTGCTACACCACGGGCATGCTCGATGGACTGCGCGTGGCGTTCCTCGCGCTCGAAGCGTTCCCCAACGCCAAGGGCTCGGGCACCCGCATCGCGCAGTCCGTGCGCGCGCTCGCCGACGCGGGCGCCGAGGTCACGCTCGTCACGCTCCCGGGCCGCATCGAAGAGAGCCACCCGCGGGTGACGTTGCGCCCCATCCCGCTCGCCGAGGGCAATTGGCTCGCCCGTGCGCAAGCGTTTCGGGACGCGGCGGCAGCGGTGCTGGTCGACCTTCGTCCCGACGTCGTGCACTTTCGAGGGCCCTTCGAGGGCCAGGCCGCGCTCGCGTTTGCATCCTCGGCCGGCGCCCGCACCGTGTTCGAGGTCAACGGACTGCCGAGCGTGGAGCTCCGCTATCACTACCCCGGGTTCGTCGAGCATCCCGCATTGGAGGGGCGGCTTCGACGGCTGGAGTCGCGTCTTCTCTCGTCGGTCGACCTCCGCATCACGCAAAGCGAGACGACGCGCCGGTTCCTGCTCGATCGGGGCGCGCCGCCCGGTGCGCCGTGCGCGGTGGTGCCCAACGGGGCCGCGGTCCAGCCGGTCGCGGAGGAGCCCGAGGGCGCGCTCCGCGGGCTCTATATCGGGAGCCTGGCTCCGTGGCAGGGCCTGCCCGAGCTGCTCATGGCGCTGCGACGTGCGCGGCGCGCTGGGGTTGAACTCTCTCTGGATCTGCTCGGGCCTGCGAAGAAGCGATGGCGCCGTCAGCTCGAGCGGAGCGCGCGTCGGCTCAAGGTCGAGGAGGCGGTCCGCGTTCTGCCACCGGTGCCTCGGACAGAGCTTCCGGCCCGGTTGGCGGAGGCGCACTTCTCGGTGGCGCCGCTCCGATCCGATGTCCGCAACCGGGTGCAGGGGTGCAACCCGATCAAGATCTACGAGGCCATGGCGGTCGGTCGTGCTGTGCTCTCGACACGGCTCGCCTGCGTGGAAGAGATCCTCACCCACGGCGAGACGGGGTGGTTGGTGCGGCCGTCGCATCCACGGGCGCTGAGCGAGGGCCTGATCCAGCTGTCCAGCGACGGAGCCCTCCGGCGAGGGCTCGGCCGGGCCGCGCGCGCGCAGCTGGTGCAGGGGGGGACGTGGGCGCACCGGCGGGCGGCCCTCGTCGAGGCCTACGTGCGGCTGATGTCGGCGCGTGCCGCTTCGTAGAGCGCCGCCCAGGCGGTTGATTCGTCGTCCGGCGCGTGCCGCACGATGACCCGCTCCCGCGCGGCCGCGCCCATGGCCGCGCGCTCGGCGTCGCTCAGGTCGAGCATCTCTTCGATGGCGTCGGGCAGGCGGTCGAGGGCGTCCATCGGGAGCAGCGCTCCGCTGACCCCGTGGTCGATGAGGTCGAGGTGGCCGCCGACCGCGGTGGCCAGGACAGGGCGCGCCGTCGCCATCGCCTCGAGGACCGCGTTGGGGGTGCCTTCGAACAGCGACGGGAAGACAAACGCGTCGCAGAGCGCCATGAGTCGGCTCTGTCGAGAAGGGTCCCGGCTGTACTCGACCTCGTGCACACGGCGGAACACCTCCGAGCCCACCTTGTCGCGAAACACGGCGAGCGCGTCCTCCGCGTCCGCGCGCACGCCTCCGATCAGCAACAGGTGCAGCGGCCGCTCGGTGGCGAGCCGCGCGAACGCCGGGAGCAGGAAGCGCATGCCCTTCTTCTCCCGGAGCTCGCCGGAGAACCCGATCACCTCCGCGTCGTGCGGGATGCCGAGCGCGGCGGCCAACGTGTTGTCACGGCGTTCGGGCCGGAACGCGTCAGCATCCACGGAGTTCGTAATGTGCGCGACGGGGAGGCCAAATACGCGCGCGGCACGGCTCGAGAGCGCGCGGCTGACGCCCGTCACCCGGGTCGCTTCGCGTACCGCGTGGCTCAAGAAGGGAAGGTCCGCCGCGCGGAACAAGCCACGGTCGAGGTCGTTGCCGCGCAGCGAGGCCACCGATGCGATCCCCGCGATCGCGCCCACCAGCGTGGCCAGATAGCCGCCGGCGGTGCCGTACATGCCGTGCACCAGATCGAGCTCGTGCGTGGCGACGAGCTCGAGCGCGTGGTCGGTCAGCGCCATCCGACGCCGCTCGTCGCGGCTCGGAGGACCGAGCGGGTGAAGGGTGAGCCCGGTCGGCTCCCGCTTGTGACCGCGCGCGCCCGGGGAGCTCTCCTTCGAGAGGTACAGGAGGTGCGCAGGCTCTCCGCGCGCGGCGGCTTGCCGAGCGATGCGCGTGCTCGCGACCGCCAGACCACCGCGGCTCGACGGGCCCCGCTCCGAGATCACCAGCACTCCGCCCATGGGCCGCCATACCACGTGACGAAGGGAGGCAGGCAAGACACCCTGCCGTCGTCGTGCGTCGCCCGTCGCCGCTGTCCTTTCGCGCGTTTGCGTGCGCTGCGTGCCTGCTGCCGCCTTGCGGCTGGTGGATCCATCACGGATTCGGACACGAAGGCGACCTCGCATTCTTCCACGGCTGGGCGCGCGCGTTCTCCGAGGGCCCGGCGTTCTACCGCGACGGACCGGGCGTCAACTACCCAATCCTGGGCGCGCTCCTCGTTTGCCTGCCCACGACCGGCTGGGTTTCTGTGGTCGGTGGCGAGCTGGACTTCCCGACCTTCCATGCCGTCCACAAGGGGGTGCTGGTGCTTGGCGAGATCGCGCTCGTCTTCGCATCGGCCCGGTTGGCGAAGACGCTCGGGGCGCCGCGCCCGCGATGGCTGGCGCTCGGGCTCTGCCTCCTGCCCTCGAGCTGGGCGGGAGGAGCGTGGTTCGGTCAGACGGACGTCTACGGCACCCTCGCGCTGGTTGCGGCGGCCGACGGGCTGCTCCGCTACCGCAGGAACGGCCACGGCCGGAGTCTGGCGCGCGGCGTCCTGTGGCTGCACGCGGCGCTGCTGCTCAAACAGCTCACTTGGTTCGCCATCCCGTCCCTGCTCATCTTGTTGTTGTTGGGTCTACGGGCCGCCAGGAGCGGGGCACGCCGGCGAACGCATGTCGGATGGGTTCTGGCCTCTCCGCTGCTCTGGCTCGTCGCGGACCCCTGGCTGTCTTTGCCCGATGGACACATCAGCCACCTCGTCTACGTGGTCGTGCGCAGCGCGGGAGACCACGGAAGTCTGCTGGTCGCCAACGGGGCCAGCGTGTGGGTGTTGCTCCGCAGCAGCGGGCTCGCCGCGAGCGATCCGTGGCTCGGGCCCGTGAGCCCGTCGCAGCTCGGCTGGGCGGTGTGGCTGTTCGGTGCAGGGATGTGGGTCGCGAAGGCGATCGGCCGGGCGGACGATGGCGCGCTGGTCCGGGGGGCGGGCGTCACCAGCCTCGTGATGGCGCTCTTCTTGACCGGGGTCCACGAGCGCTATCTCGCCCACGCTGTGCCGCTGTTGTTCCTGGCCACAGCGGGCCGGCTGCGATGGGCGATCGGCGTCTTGGGCGTGGTTTCCGGGTTGTTCGTCATGAGCAGCGTGCACTCGGAGCTCGCATGGGCCGGCCGCCCGGAACCGGTGTTGTTTGGCGCGCTGGGCTGCCTTGGCTTGCTGGCGGTGTCGGGATGGGAGAAGATGAGTGAGGTGACGCACGCTCCTGAGATTCAGATCCTGGCTCCCAAGCCAGCTAAGGCGTGGCGATCCTTGGATATCTAGACCCATGGCCGTGAACCGCGCAGTCCTGATCGTCGACGACACCCCTTCGGTGCGCGCGGCGTTGGGGCGGATCCTGGGGCGGGCCGGATACGAGGTGCTCGCCGCCTCAGGAGGCGACGAGGCGCTCACGATCGCCCGATCGCGCGCGCTCGTCGCCGCCGTCGTGGACTACCAGATGCCGGGCATGAACGGGCTCGAGCTGCTCTCGCGCCTCCGCACCCTTCAGCCGAGCCTGGCTCGTATTCTGCTGTCCGGCGCGCTTGATCTCGATGTCGTGATGCGGGCGGTCAACCGGGGCGACATCTCGCGGGTGCTGTCCAAGCCGGCCACGTCCCGCAGCATCACGAACGCCGTCGCGGAGGCCATCGCGCACCGGACCGTCGTCGCGATGCACTGGGCAGAGAAGGCCGATGACGCGCGCGAGGCCCGCCGTCAGGCCCTGTCGCAGCTGTTCCGGGACAACGGGATCGCGCTGGCGCTGCAGCCCATCGTTCGGTCCGCGGACCGAGCGGTGGTCGCCTACGAGGGCCTGTTGCGCACGGACGCGATCACCCGGCGGAGCGGAGGGCCGCTCGGCACGGTCGGGGACGTGATCGACGCGTGTGAAGAGAACGGGGCGCTGGCTGACCTCGGCACGGTGGTGGCGCGGCGCGCGGCGGATTGGCTTCTGAAGCTGCCGACGCGCGCGCATCTGTTTCTGAATCTGCACCCCTCCGAGCTGGCGGACCCCGAGGGACTGCTCGAGTCGCTCGGACCGCTGAGGGCATTCTCCGAGCGTGTCGTCCTGGAGATCACCGAGCGCGCGTCGCTCGGGGACAAGCGCCAGTGGGAGCATTCGGTCGAGACGCTCCGCGCCGTCGGGTTTCGCATCGCGCTCGATGACCTCGGCGCGGGCGCGGCCTCGCTCGCCACACTCGCGGACGTCGATCCGGAGGTGCTCAAGCTCGACCTGAGCCTGGTGCGCGGCGTCGACCGGAGCGACGGCAAACGAGCGGTCGTGCGCATGCTCTGCCGCTTCGCGCGGGAACGGCGCATGGAGGTCGTGACCGAGGGCGTGGAGACCGAGGCCGAGGCGCGGGCGCTCCTGCCGCTGGGGCCTGACATGATGCAGGGCTATCATTTCGGACGACCCACCGCCGACGCGGCCAGCATCGCGTTCGCCGCGGTCGCGGCCGAGATGGAGGAAAAGGACGACGCCGAGGAGCCGCGTCGGGTCCGTCGTTCCGGCCAGCGTGTTCGGCGCGTGAGCGGCCACCGAATCGAATGGACGGGCACCGACGGCAGCTGAGGGTGGGTCGTTGGATCCGAGAGACGCTCCCGTGCTGACCTCGCCGCCAAGTTCGCATCGGCGTGGGGGTCGAGCGGGGCTACCCTCGCGCCCGTGATCGCTTCCCCCCGGCGTCGATGGCTCGGGCGCGTCGGGCTCGCGTGCGGCAGTCTGCTGCTCGGGCTCGTCGCGGCGGAGCTGCTGCTTCGTTTGCTGGGCATCGCGCCGGCCCGCTTCGAGGCACCCCTCGCGCTGGAGTCCGCGGACAAACGCGTCGCGCTCGATCTCTACCCCGATGACCCGGAAGAGCGGTTCCCCCTCGACCTTCGGGATGACGCGACGCGCGCACGCTGGGCGACGCAGATCCCCGAAGTGGCGAGTCTGGGTTCGCATCCGCACGCGGTGCCGCTCCGCTTCGACGCGATGCTCTGTCGGGGGGAGGGCCCCGGTCCCGCGCCCAGGCTCGTGGTGGTGGGCGACTCGTTCACCGAGGGGCAAGGGGTCGAGGAGCAGGACACGTTCGTGGCCCGCCTCGACGCGTCTCTCGACGTCAGCGTGGTTGGATGCGGCCGGCGGGGGCTGGACTTCCCCCGTTTGAGCGAGCGCTTCGAAGAGCTGGTCGACGCGCTCGAGCCCGACGCGGTGCTCTACGCGATGGTGCTCAATGACATTGCGCGGTCCGATGCGTTTCATGCCCGGCAGCGCTTCATCGACGACTGGATCGTGGACCGACGTAGGCAGGTGGAGTCGATGCACGGCGTGCCGAACTGGCCGCCGCGCCTGGTTCAGGTGGTCGACGATCGACTCGAAGGCCGACGGGTCGGCGCGGCGACGACGCGCTGGTACCGCGAGATGATCGGGCCTGACAACGCCGCGGGGTGGCAGGAGACCGTCGCGCGGATCGTCGCGATGAACACGCGGCTCGAGGGGCGGTTCCTCGTGGCTCTGTGGCCCCTGCTCGTCTCCCTCGACGATTCCCCGTTCCGGGATCTGCACCGCACCATCCGAGAGACGCTGGAGGCCGCGGGCGTGAGCGTGGTGGACACGTTGGCCGCGTTCGAGGGACAGGACGCACCGTCACTCTGGGTTCATCCTGCGGACCGTCATCCGAACGCGGCGGCCCACGCTCTGTTTGCCGACGCGGTCGAGGCACCGCTCATCGCGCTGATGGCCGACATCGGATCCGGGTGGAGCGCACGATGAGCGTCCCGTCCCGTTCGAACATGAGGCGGCTGGCGCTGTCGGCGGGGGTGCTGCTGGTTTCGCTCGTCCTCGCCGAGGGCGCGTTTCGCGCGAAGCTGGCGCTCGAAGACCATCCGAGCGGCGACGACGGCGGCTGGCGCGCCCGCTACATCCACATGAACGAGACGATCTACCGGCGCTCCAACGACGCGGCGCTCGTGTACGAGCCCGTCCGGGGGGCGTCCGTCGAGATGGAGTACGGGCCAGCGGGGTTCAACGCGGCCGGGATGCGGGACGACCGTGAGTTCAGAGAGACGGCGACCGATGGGGTGCGTCGCGTCGCGGTGGTCGGTGACTCCCTCGTGTGGAGCGAGTTCCTGGCGCTGGAAGACACCATCCCGAGGCAGATCGAGGCGTCCTTGGGCGACGGCTTCGAGGTGATGAACTTCGGCGTCACAGGATACGACCTGACCCAGGAGGCCGCTTGGTACGAACGCGCCGTGCGCCCGCTTCATCCCGACGTGGTGGTCGTGGTCTACTGCATGAACGACATGATGATCATGAGCGGCCCCTTCGAGCGCTACGCGAACCCGAGCGACCGTGCACGAAAGGACAGTCAGGAGGCGCGGCAGGCCGAGCTTGCCCCGCTTCGAAGGGAGACCCTGGACGGCGCGTTGGCCGAGCGTGAGCGGCAGGCCGCGTCGAAGGTGCTGTCGCGCGCGTGGGGGCTGTTCGAGCGATGGCGCTTCGACCGCGACTACACCGACGAGTACCTCTTGGCGTTTGCGCACGCTCCGTCCCGAGAGCGAGCGGAGCGGGCGATCGACCGTCTTGGCGCGGCCATCGAGGACGACGGGGCCCGTCCGCTGTTCGTGATTTCCCCGGTCTTGGAGCGCTGGGACGACTACCGCTGGCGCGCGATCCACGCGCACGTACGGGACCGTGCGGAAGCGGCCGGGTTCACGGTGGTCGACCCGCTCGACGACTGGCGCGAGACGGAGGACGCCGAGTCGATGCGCGTCGGCGGAGACAACCTTCACTACGACCGCAGCGGGGCGCGCGTCATGGGCCGCACGATCGCCGCGGCCGTGCGAGAGGGGGCGCGATGAGTCGGCAGGTGGGGCCGGAAGCGGGAAGCGAGGAGGCGTCGGGAGTGATCTGGCGCTGGCAGGACCGCAGCGACGAGCGAGCGAAGAAAGCGGCGTCGCAGCGCAAGGCGGGTCTGGTGCGCGCGGGGGTCGGTGTCGTCGCGGGCGCGGTGCTCTTCTACTTTGACCGCCCGGTCGTCGCCGGGGTGGCCGGCTCCCTCGCCGGGCTGACCCTCGTGCTTGCGGTGGCGAGTCCGCTGGGCGCCTACGCGGCGCTCGATCGCGCGGTGGCGGGCCTCGGTCGCGGGGTCGGGCTGGTGCTCACCTGGTTGCTGCTCGCGCCCGCCTATTACCTGATGCTCACGCCGCTCGCGTGGGCGGTCCGCGCGCGCCGGGATCCGCTCCGGCGCGAGATCGACCCGAAGCGCGCGAGCTACTGGAGCGCCCGCACCTCCCGGCCCCTGGATCGGCCTTACTGATGCGCGTGCTCGGGCTCAGCTGCTGGTACCACGACGCCGCCGCGTGCATCGTCGACAACGGTCGCATCGTCGCCGCCGCCCAGGAGGAACGCTTCACGCGCAAGAAGCACGACGCCGCCTTCCCGCGGAACGCGGTCCGCTATTGCTTGGCGGAGGCCGGTCTGGACGCGGTCGACGCCGTCGCCTTCTATGACAAGCCCATCCTCAAGCTGCACCGCATCCTGGAGACGAGCCTCGGGGTGGCGCCGCGCGGGCTGCGGCCGTTTCTCGAGGCGGTCCCCGTCTGGCTCGCGGACAAGCTCTGGATCGAGCCCAAGGTGCTCGACGCGTTGGACGACGCGGGCGTGTCGGGGGATCGATTGGTGTACTTCCCCGAGCACCACCACAGCCACGCGGCGAGCGCGTATTACCCGTCACCGTTCGACGAAGCTGCGGTGCTCACCCTGGACGGCGTCGGGGAGTGGGCGACGGCCACGCTCGGGGTCGGCGAGGGCGCGGCGCTGTCGCTCGTGGAAGAGCTCGTGTTCCCGCACAGCCTCGGGCTGCTCTACAGCGCGTTCACGTACTTCTGCGGCTTCCGGGTCAACAGCGGCGAGTACAAGCTCATGGGCCTCGCGCCCTACGGCGAGCCGACCTACGTCGATGTGATCCGCGAGCACCTCATCGACATCAAGGAGGACGGCTCATTCCGGCTGGACCTCGACTACTTCGGGTTTGTGTCCGACCTCGTGATGACCAGCCCGCGGTTCGACGCGCTCTTCGGCGGGCCGCCGCGCAGCCCTGAGGACCGCATCACGAAGCGGGAGATGGACCTCGCGCGCTCCGTGCAGGCGATCACCGAAGAGATCGTGCTCCGGGTGGCGAGGCACGCGCGTGCGGTCACCGGGAAGGCGAACCTGTGCATGGCCGGCGGGGTGGCGCTGAACTGCGTGGCGAACGGCGTGCTGCTCCGCGAGGGGGTGTTCGACGAGCTCTGGATCCAGCCGGCTGCGGGCGACGCGGGCGGAGCGCTCGGCGCGGCGATGGCGGTGCATCACGGCGAGAAGAAGGCGCCTCGGTCTCCGCGCAGCCACGACACGATGGCCGGCGCCTACCTGGGCCCGGAGTTCAGCGCGGCGCAGATCCGCGCGTGGCTCGAGGCGCAGGGGTACCCGTTTGAGACGTTCGAGGACGACGCGGTCTGGGCGGCCCACCTCGCGGAGGCGATCGACGCTCAGCAGGTCGTTGGGTTGTTTCAGGGGCGGATGGAGTTTGGTCCTCGCGCGCTCGGCAACCGGTCGATCGTCGGTGACCCGCGTTCGCCCGCGATGCAGTCGGTCATGAACCTCAAGATCAAACAGCGGGAGAGCTTCCGCCCGTTCGCGCCGAGTGTGCTCGAGGATCGCGCCGCGGAGTACTTCGAGTTGGACCGCCCGTCGCCGTACATGCTCTTGGTCGCCCCCCTCGTAGAGGCGCGGCGGGAGGCGGTCGATGGACGTGGCGAGGACCTGGTCGCGTGGGTCAACCAGACGCGCAGCGACGTGCCTGCCATTACGCACGTCGACTACAGCGCGCGTGTGCAGACGGTGAGCGCGGACACCAACCCGCGCTACTACGCGCTCATCGAGGCGTTCGCGGCGCGCACGGGCTGCCCGATGCTGGTGAACACGAGCTTCAACGTGCGCGGTGAGCCCATCGTGTGCACGCCTGAAGACGCCTATGCGTGTTTCATGGGCACCGAGATGGATCTGCTCAGCTTGGGCCCGTTTGTGCTCCGGGCGGAGGTGCAGCCCGGGTACGCCGATCGCGCGTCGATGCGGCGGGAGTTCGCGCCGGACTGAGTTTTCGAATGTGCGCGCTTCGCGCACTTTTGCACATTCGAAAACTCACCATTTGCTGGTGTCGCTTGCGCGCCACGGACGAGGGGCACGCCCCTCGAGCTCCCCGTCTCCGATTGTTTCGACCGTCTTTGAGAGCTCGCGCGCGCGGCCGCGCTCCGCGCGCCATGATTGCACGAGCGAGACCTCACCATTTGCTGGTGTCGCTTGCGCGCCACGAACGAGGGGCACGCCCCTCGAGCTCCCCGTCTCCGATGGATCGACGTTCTTGGAGCGGCCGTCAGACGCCGGCGGGCCAGGTGAGGCTCGGCATGGGGTCGCCGGGGCGCGCGAGCAAGTAGCCCTGTCCGTAGTCGACGTCGAGGTCGATCAAGCACCGGAGCTCGTCCTCTCGCTCGATCCCTTCCGCGACCACCTTGGCGCCGAGGTCCCGGCACAGCGCCACCGTATGCTTGAGGATGGTCTGCTTGGTGGAGGAGCGATCCGAGTCGGCCACCAGGCTGCGGTCGAGCTTCACCACCGCGGGTCGCAGCTCCGCGATGCGCAGCAGGTTGGACTGGCCCGCGCCAAAATCATCCACCACCAGCTTCGCGCCGAGCCGCGAGCAGAGCTCGGCGAGCGCGCCACGACAGAGGTCGTAGTAGTCGAGCGCCGCCGACTCGGTGATCTCGAGGTAGATGCCGCGCTCGATGTAGTTCATCGGGTCGTCGGTCCGCACCACCCAGCGCTCGCTGAGCTCATGCGGGTGCAGGTTCAAGAACAACGGCAGGTCGGGCGCGCGCTCCACGCCGACCTCGCGGATCAGGCGGCCCAGGCGACCGGTGGCGCGCTGGAGCTCGGCCTGCTCGAAGAGAAAGGCCGGGTCTCGGAACGGCTCGGACCGGCACCGGACGAGCATCTCCGCGGCGTACGTGCGCTTCTTCTTCAGGTCGACGATCGGTTGGAAGGCGACGCCGATCTCCGCCGGGGACACGGAACGCACGCGGGCGGGAGGGGGCTCGCTCCGTAGCGCATCCGGCACCATCCCGGACTCTGTCCATGCCTTCACCACCTCGAGAGAGTAGCGCGTCTCGTGCGCCACCCGCGTCTCATTCTTCGTCGGTGTCGGAGGGAACGAGGGCCTCGATGGACGCGTCGAGCCACTCGCGAAGCCGGCGCGCGTCGCGGACGCGCTGCTTCGGGTCTCGCGCGAGGCCTGCCATGATCAGCTGCTCGACCTCGCCAGGGAGGTCACCACGGTAGTGCCGAATGGGCATCGGAGGCTGCCTGACGGTCGCGATCATGCGGTCCATCGCGCTCTCGCCCGCGACCGGAAGCTCGCCCGTGAGAAGCTCATACAGCGTTGCGCACAGGGCGTAGACGTCGACGCGTCCGTCCACGTCGGTTTTCCCCCGAGCGAGCTCCGGCGCCATGTAGCCGGGCGTGCCGACCACCTCTCCGGTGAGCGTCACGCGCCCCGATTTGGTGGACGGGCGCGCCACGCCGAAGTCGATCAGCTTGGGGACGATCTCGCCGCTCTCCTCATCTTCGTGGAGGAACAGGTTCTCCGGCTTGATGTCGCGATGTAGAACCCCGGCCGCGTGCACCGCCTCGAGCCCTGATGCGACCGCGCGGGCGATGCGCAGCGCGTCCAGCAAGGGCAGTCGTCGCTGGCGCCGCAGCCGTGCCGCCAGCGTCTCGCCATGCAGCCGCTGCATGATGAGGTAGGGCACACCTCGCTCGTTGCTTCCCGCTTCGTACAGCTCGGCGACGTTGCGGTGCGGCGCGCTGCCGAGCATGCGGGCCTCGCGGAGAAAGCGCTGGTAGGCCCTGTCCCCCTTGGCGGCGCGGAATCCCTCTTCGTGGAACTTCACGACGACCTCGTGCTTGAGCGCGAGGTGCTCCGCGATCCAGACGCTCCCCATGCCGCCGACCCCCAGCAGCTCACGCACACGGTAGCGCCCGGCGAGCAGGTCGCCGGATCGGTCCATGAGATATGTGTTGCTGGGGGTGCGTCGAGCCATCGGCGTCTGGACGGAGGGGCGGGGGGCAGATTCAGCGCGAGACGAGCGCTTCAGCCGTCTTGAACTTCAGTCGCGTCGTCGAAGGCGGCGAGCATGACGTTGGTGTCGAGTGGGCCTTGGGCGCCGAAGTCGGGATCCGTCGCGTCGACCTCCTCGAACAGCGCCCGTTCGTCGCCTTCGGGCATCGCTTCGTCGACGACGAGGGCCTCTGGGGCAACCCCGACCGGAGGAGCGCTCGGCTTCGCGGCGGGCGGATCGAACCGAACAGGCGGCAGCCGAGCGGTGATCCGCCCGACCCCCTTGGACCGCTTCCGCGCTTTGCCCCCGGACACGCGCGCAGGATAGCACCCGCCTCCCTTTGCGCCCGGGCTGCGTGGATGTTGTCGCGCCCCGTGCGCTACTCTCGCGCCATGGGCCGACTTCGCTACGCTGGCACGCTGCTGGGGCACCTCGTCCGTTTCGCGTCGGAGAACAAGGTCTACTGGATCGTGCCGCTCCTGCTGGTGCTGGCGCTGCTCGCGCTGGTGGTGTTCACCGGGCAAGCGTCGACACCCTTCATCTACACACTCTGGTAGAGGCAGCTCATGAGCGCGGGGACGTATCTCGGCCAAATGGTGGGCCGTCGGTTCGGCAGCTACCTCGGTCAGCAGCTCGCCCTCGGGGCGTGTCGAGAGGATCGCGACGACGACTTTGAGCGTCGGGGGTTCACGCCCCGCCTGCCGTCGAACGCCATCCCACCGGCGGTGGACCTGCGTCGCTGGATGACGCCGGTGGAAGATCAGGGGCGGCTCGGGAGCTGCGCGGCCAACGCGTTGGTCGGCGGGCTCGAATACCTCGTGCGCCGGGAGTCGGGGCGGCCCGAGGACTTCAGCCGACTGTTCGTCTACTTCGCGCAGCGACTCTGGGACGACTCGGTGCGGGAAGACCTGGGCGCCTCGCTGGTCGACGGCGTGCGCGCGATGAGCCGGTTGGGTGTTCCGACCGAACGCAGCTGGCCCTATCACCCTGATCTGTTCGGGGTGCAGCCTCCTCGACTCGTGTTGCGCGAAGCCGGGCGTACCAAGGTGACCGACTGGTGGAGCGTGCCCGTCGACCCCGACGCGTTCCGCGGCTGCCTCGCGGCGGGGTTCCCCATCGCGTTCGGGACCAAGGTGACGGAGAGCTTCGTGCGGACTCCGAAGAGCGGCCTCACGGGCATGCCGCGCGGCGCCGACGACCGGCGGCATGGTCGGCACGCTTTGCTCGCGGTGGGGTACGACGACCGTGCGCGGCGGTTCGTGGTCCGCAACAGCTGGGGACAGGACTGGGGCGACGGGGGCTACGTCTACATGCCGTACGACTATGTGCTCAACCGTCGCTGGACACGGAACTGTTGGGCGCTTCGGGTCAGCGAGCGCCAGGCCTTCGACCCGGGAGAGCACGGCGGCGTCGACCTCCGGAGCCTGCCGAAGGCGCCACCGCGCTCGAAGGGAGGCGGCGCGGTGGGCGCGGCCGGGACCGTGGGCGCGGTCGGCGCGCAGATGGCGGTGAGCATGTTCACCGGCTCGGGCTTGCTCGCGGGGCTCGCAGGAGGGTTGGTCAGCGGCATCGTGCCGGGCGTCTCACGCGCGCTCTCCGGGCGGGACCAAGGGGCACACGTCGGCGAAGATCTGGGCGAGCGCATCCTGCAGGTGATGAAGGCCGACGCCGCCGCTCCGGCGGCGCATCTGCCGTGGGATGACGGACTCGACGAAGAGGCGATCGGCGCTCCAACGCGAAGTCGCGGGCGCAAGCCCGCCGTGAGGAAGGCCAGTCCACGTAAGGCCAGTCCACGTAAGGCCCGCGAACCCGCCGTGCGGAAGGCCAGCCGACGAACGCACGAGCCCACGCCCCGAGGTGCCGCGTCGCCTGCGGTGCCCGTCGTGGCAGGGGCGGCGGTCCTGGCGGGAGCCGCCAGGAGGACATTGCCCGCGCCGGCTTCGGCCTCTGGGACGCCCCATGAGACCCGCCCGTCGAACGTCGAATCCGCGGAGCCCTCCTGGGTCGAGACCCTCCCGCCCCGCATGGCGGCGTTCTGGCGTCGCGACGGAGGTCGGATGGGCCCGCTCGGCGCCCCCGTGGAGGCGCCTCGACCCGTGACTGAAGGCGCCTTCTCCGGCACGGCTGTGCGATTCTCCGACGGCACCATGCTGCTCTGGGAGCCGCCCTCCGGGGCGCCGCCGCCCGACCCGATCGTGCTCCTGCACGCGGACCTGCTCGTGGCTGACTGGACTGGGCGCGGCGGCGGTCGCTCCGCGCTCGGCTGGCCGGTGCGCCCCCCGGAGGAGGAGGCGGGCGCGCGCGTGCTGCGTTGCCTTCGCGGCACGCTGGTGGGCCATCCCGATCGCGCGCCGACGGAAGTCCATGGTGCGCTGTTCTTCTACTGGCGACAGCACGGAGAGATGACCGGCACGTTGGGTTTCCCGCTCGCCGACGCGGCGCCTTCAGACTCCGGGGCGATCGTCCAAGCCTTCGAACGCGGGCGTCTGATGTGGTCGCCGGCGACCGGCGTTCAGCCGGCCTGAGCCACGAGCGAACCGATCGCGTTCGGTCCGTCGCCGTCGGTGAGCGCGGACAGGCGCCAGACGAACGCTGCGGCGACGTCCGTGTCGTGCATCGCAGTCAGCAGCGCCGTCATAGGGGCCGGACCGCTTACGGGCGCCGAGCCGACGATGAGCGGCGCTGTCCGGATCCAGGCGTCTCCGAGCCGGTCCGCCAGTGACGCGCGAGTCGGGGGGAGGGCGTCCTCGTCGAGCTCGAGGTCCACCGCGTCCACGGCTGGGGACGCCCCGAGCAGATCGCCCAAGGAGTCGATAGTCGTTCCGCTCGTCACGAGCAGCCGCGCGCCGTCACGGGCCGCGTCGCCCATCGTCTTCACCGCCCGCCCAATCGCGGGCCAGCCGACGTCGCCGGCCACCTTCTCGGGGCACCGCAGCACGTCCAGCCCGACAGTGCGGCCCGGGTCGAGGGCGGCCGCGAGCGGTCGCACGACGTGCTCGGCGAAGCGCGACGTCGCGTCGGGGTCCTTCAGGATCTGCGCGGTCAAAGGGTCTTGCGTGGCCTCGATCGACCCAGCATCGAGCAGTGACGGGTACAGATAGAGGCCGTGCAGCCGCGCGGCTTCCTGCAGGATCTCGAGGCTCTCGAGCAGGCGCCGCTGCACCCCGATGACGCGTCCTTCGTCGTCGAGCCGGAGCCCCTCGCCGCCCTCGCAGAGAAACAGCCGAACCGCACCGAACCCGAGACGTCGCGCCAGCGCCATCGGACGCGCGGCCCCCATCGCGTCAAACGAGCAGGGCCACGTCGGGAAGCGGGGATTGACCGCCAGGTCGTGGCCGTAGTGCTCGCCCAAGACGGGCGCGCAGACTCCGAGAAGGGGGGAGGACACGGCGGCGGACGGTAGCAGAGTCCGACATTTCTTGTCGGAGGTGTGCCACTTCGCCCGAAAGTGTGAGCCACTTTCACGCCGCTGTGCATCTCGTTTCCAGCACCCGTGCCGTGATCCTCACGTCATTGATCCGGTATGGTGTGTGCAGAGGGGTTGTCACGATGCTCACTTCGATCCGAACTCAGTCTCACGGCCTTTGGCTGATGTCTCTTCTCGCGCTCGCTGGTTGCCGCGAGCCCGTCGACACGCATGTCCCAGAACAGGGGCCACCCCCGGTGTCGGGCGGAGGTCTCGAGATCGTGGCGGGTGGGGCCTACGCGATCGCGTCCGACCCGGCGCGCGCATCGATCCACATCGTGAACCTCGAGCAGGGCTCCGATCGCCGGATTCAGCTGACCGCAGCGGACGAACCCGGCCGCATCGTCGAAGGCCCCGACGGGGTGGTGCACGTGGTGCTCCGCAGCGCGGGCGAGGTGCTCTCGATCGACCCGGCCACCGGCACTCAGATTCGCCGGCGAGAGGCATGCGAGGGCCCGCGTGGCATCGACGTCGACCCGGACACGGGCGACCTGTTGGTGGCGTGCACCGAGGGCATCGTCGTGCGCATGCCGGGCGGTGAGGGCGGCGTCATGTCCCGCTTCCCGCTCGCGCCCGACCTGCGAGACATCGTCGTGTACTCCGGCGGCCGCATGTTGGTGAGCCGTTTCCGGTCGGCCGAGGTGCTGATGGTGGAGGACGAGCGCATCGTGCACACCGAGGTGCTGCCGCGCTTCGACGACGCGCTGGGTCGCTCGCTCGCGAGCACGGTTGCCTGGCGGATGCGGGAGACGGCCGGCGGTGACGTCATGGTCATGCACCAGCACTCGGTGACGTCCCAGCTCGGAAGCTTGGGGAGCACGACCGGCGGCGTCTACTACGGCGGGGACTGCGATGTCGGCGTGGTGCGGCCGGCGGTGAGCCGCGTTTCGCCGCGCTGGGGCGACGCGCCCAACGCGACGGTCGGCGGCGTGGCGGTTCAGCAGCTGAGCCTCGGCGTGGACGTGGACGTGGACGGGGACGAGATGGTCGTCGCCGGTGCCGCCGAGCCGGGTGAGAGCACGCTGAACGGCGGGCCCGGGTTCGCGGGCTCCCGCGCGATCCCGATGGGCGACCTCGCGGCGACGCCGGTGTGCAGCGGCCCCGGGGGCTTCTTCGGGGACCCCGACGGACTCCAGGACAGCGACCGCCCGGCGACCAGCATCGCGGCGCTCCCGGACGGCGGCTACGCGGTGCTCTACCGCGACCCGGTGGAGCTGGCGCTCGTCGTCGACGGAAGTCGCCGCACGATCACGCTCGACGGCGGCGAGGTGACGGACGTGGGGCACGCGCTGTTCCACGAGTCGGCGGGCACGGGCTCGACCTGCGCCGGGTGTCACCCGGAAGGCGGGGAGGACGGACACACGTGGGCGTTCGAGACGGGCGCGCGCCGCAGCCAGACGCTGCTCGGCGGCATCCTGGGGACGGCGCCGTTCCATTGGGATGGTCAGGTCACCGACACCACCGAGGTCATGGACGGCACGTTCGTCGGCCGCATGGGGGGGTCGATGCCGCTGCCCTTCGAGGTGCAGTCCTTCGCGGAGTGGATGGACGAGCTGCCCGCGCTGCCCGGGGCGTACGTCGCGGACACGGACGCCGTGGAGCGTGGGCGCGCGCTGTTCGAGCGCAGTGACGTCGGCTGCACCAGCTGCCACTCCGGCGACATGCGGACGAACAACCAGACGGTCGATGTCGGCACGGCCGATGACCACCGCAACGGGGCGACGCGCTTCCAGGTTCCGGCGCTCTACGAGGTCGCCTACCGCCCGACCTACATGCACGACGGCCGCGCCAGCACGCTCGACGAGGTTCTCACGACCCACGCCGGCGGTGTCCAGCTCGACGAGGCGCAGCGCGGGGACGTGGCGGCCTACCTTCGCTCGCTCTGACTCGCTGCCCAACGCGTCAGCACCCTATGATGAAGCGTGACCGACGGTCGGCCCCGATGGGCAGTGGCAACCGCTGCCCGCGGGCGTTGGCAACGTTTGGCGCGCTTCTCCTGGTTGTCTCGGGGACGGCGAGGGCCGCTGCGCAGGCTGAAGGCACGGCAGAGGTCGAAGAGACGGCAGAGGTCGGAGGCACGGCAGAGCGCACAGCGGAGGCCATCCCGGATCTGCCCTCCGGTGACACCGGGGTGCCGGACCCCGACGGTCCCACGGAGCCGCCCGTTCCGGAACTCGACGACGTCATCGTGGCGCCTCCGCCGCCGCCCGTGGCACGGCCCGTCGAGACGGAGGAGTTCGAGCGCGTCGAGCCTCTGCTTCAGGCGGTCGAGCCGCTTCGGTTGCCGCTCGACGACGGTCTCGGCGAGGAGATGCCCTGGGACGACTACGATCCCTACACGGAGCACGGACCGAAGGGGCTCGTGCATCTCGGGGGGCAGCTCCGGGGCAGTGGGCTGATCTCCACACGCGAGGGCCACGTTCCCGACGGCCTGTCCATCGAACTCGTCGCGCTCGCTGACCTCCGGTTCTCGCGCCGCAGCCCTTGGCACTTTCGGGTGGGCCTCGGTATCTCGTGGCAGTCCCATGTGGAGAACTTCCTCGGCGCAGGGCGGACCGTGACCAGCAGCCCTGGGGCTCTCCGGCTGCGCATTCAGCCCTTCGCGATGGACATCGGCCGATACGTCGCCGTGCGGCTCGGACCTTCCATCGGCGTGCAGCTCATCCCGCGGGTCAACAACACGGCGACCCGCTCGACGACCGACGGCTTCGTGTACGAGGCGTTCGGAGGGGGGACCGCGGAGCTGTCGGTTCGACTTCTCGATGGTCTGCTCGAGTTCGGCGTGCACGGCGGCGTTCAGCTGACGGGCGTCGGCGACGCGCAGCGTCCCGGAGACTTCACGCCCGCTTGGCAAACCGGGGTGATCGCCCAGCCGATCTTGGGTGCGAGCGCGACGGGGCTGCTTCCGTGACGCGGCTGAGCGCGCGCGCGGCGGTGCTCGGCGTCCTGGTTCTCGGGGTGAGCGTGCTCGGTGGCTGCCTGCCGCAGCGCCTTTCGGGCCACTTTGGCGAGGCCGCTTACTACCACCATCGCGACCACTACCGGGTGCGCTACGCGGACGGCCACGCCGAAGCCCGTCACCTGCTCGACGCCCCGTGGCGGCTCGCGAACTTCGAGGCCGACGAGAATGGTCGTCCGTCGCACGTCCCCACCGGCGAAGAGAACGCGAGTCTGTACGACCGGCAGCGGTACGTGTCGGGCCGAGGTCGGCGAACGTTCCGGCTCGCTCGCTACGACCTCGAGTACCGGCACGCGGACAACGGAAGCGTGGTGTACGCGCGCACCGTCCC
Organism: Sandaracinaceae bacterium; assembly: GCA_045106715.1. Classification (GTDB taxonomy): domain Bacteria; phylum Myxococcota_A; class Polyangia; order Polyangiales; family Sandaracinaceae. The sequence continues at coordinate 38,801 of JBGCFC010000032.1, read as the reverse complement.
CCTGCGCCACCCATGGACGGACGACACCCTGCCGGTGCTCATGCGCCGCACGATCGCGAGCCTGCTCACGCCTGGCGCGGATGCGCCCGACCTGCTTGGGCGCACCCTTGGGACCGAAGCGCTGCAGCTCCGCATCCTTCGCGAGGGGCCGACGACGGTCGACGGACAGCCGGCGCACGCCATCCGCTTCGCGCTCCGCACCGGGGAGGACCGCCAGGAGACCATCACGCTCGTCGGGGTCAAGGCGCGCCGTCCGCTCAGGCAGGGTCGCCGTGTGCCGGCGATGGTCGTGTTCGGCTTGATCAGCGCGCCCGGCGACCATGCGGCCGGCCAGGACGCGCTCGTCAGCCTGGTCAGCCGGGTCGATCTGAATCCGCCGGACTGATCTGGCGATCCAGCCTCGCGGCCTCACCCCACCTGCGCGTACACGGTCGCGCCGATCGTGAGGGACCCGCCGCGCACCCGACCTGCTACCGTCTCTGCGATGGGATCTGCCACCCGCTGCTTGACCGGTCTGATGCTGCTCTCGGCGGCGCTCGGCGGATGTGGCGAGGGCGAACCGGCCTCGGGGCGCAACCCGGACCCGCTCCCGGTTCCGACGGCCTTTGGTGGCGACGGAGAGGTAACAGAGTCACGCCTCGTGCTGGGCGACACCTGGACGTGCGTGCTGCGCGAAGACCGCCAAGTGCGCTGCTTCGGCGCGCTGCCCTTCATGGTGCTCCCCGAGGATCGAGACGATCCGCTGGTGCCTGTGCCGGTCTCCACACTCGCGCCTCTCGCGGGCGCCGTGGAGATCGAAGGGCAGGTGCGTTCTCTGTGCGCCCGCGACGGCGCGGGCCGCGTGGTGTGCGTCGAAGAGGGCGGGCTGTCGGCGCTCGAACCGCTCGAGGGCGCGATCGACATCGCCGTCGCCGGCCCGCTCGTCTGCGGTGTGTACGAGGATGGCTCGGTGCGCTGCTTGCGCCATGGTCGGCTCGAGCCGAGCGTCACAGACGGCATTGACGACGCGGTGAGCCTCGAAGAGTCGGGCGGCTATGTGTGCGCCCGTCGGCGGGAGCATCCGGTGGAGTGTTGGGACGGGGACGAGCACTCGATCCGCCAGCGCACCCTGCCGGGGCCGTCGAATCCGCCGGGGATCGCGGATGTCGAGGGGCGTCCCACGGCGATCCTCGACGACGGCACCCTGCACCGGGTCGCCGCACGCTCTCCCGACCGCCCCATCACGGTGTTCGACGGGCACGGAGGCCGCTACTGCGCCATCGACCGAGGAGGCGTCCTGCTCTGCCTCGATCCGGTGGGGCGGCGCTATCTGCCCACCCCGCTCGAGGGCCCGGCGCGGGAGGTCGTGGTCGGACTTCGACACGCGTGCGTGCGCCTGGAGGACGGGCGGGTGTCGTGCTGGGGGACGGACGAGGTCGGGCAGACGAGCGGCGAGCCTCCGCCCGCGTTGAACGTACTCAGCGCGGTCGACGGGGTCACGGGGGCGGTCGACCTCGCGCTGAGCGAGGCGCTCGGGTGCGCGCTTCAGCCGGATGGCCTCGTGTGCTGGACCCGCGCGGATGCGCGCCCCGTGGCGGTTCCGATCGAGCCTCCTCTCGTGGATGTGGTGTCCTGCCGCGCGGAGGTCTGCGGTCGCACGGCGTCGGGTGCGGTTTCGTGCATCGACCCGTCGCGCGAGGTCCGTGCGGTGGAGGGCCTGGACGCCTCGGGCGGCCTCCTCGGTGAGCAAGTGCTGGGCGGTGTGCTGGCGGCGGTCGACGGCGAGCGGGCGGTCACGCTCGCAGACATGCGCTCGCCCCGCGGGGTGTCCCTGCATCGACTACCGGCACTCGACGGTGCGCGGGACCTGGGCTTCGTCGCGCACGCGCGCCTCTGCGGCATCGATGACAACGGCACGCTCGTGTGTGACGGCGACGTCGAAGTCCCGACCGACGAACATCCGCCATCTGGGATGGAGCGCTTGTTCGCGACGGGACGCGCCCGCTTCGGGACCCGCGGCCGAGCGGTGTTCGCCTGGGGCGAAGACACCAACGGGCGGCTCGGCGTCCCGCTCCGGTCCGCGTTCGGCGCCGCACCGGACGAGAACCCAGACGGTCCTTGGCCGGTGCTCGGGCTCTCTTCTCCCGAGGGCATGGTGTCTTCGTCCGCAGCGACCTGCGCCTGGTTCGCGTCGGACCCCCCACTCTGCACGGGAGAGCTCGCACTCGACCGACCGCGGGTGTCGGCCCGCGAGCCGTACGGCCCCATGCCGGGTGTGGAAGCGGCGAGCCTGGTGGACCTCGTGCCCGGCGGCGGTTGCGTGCTGTCGTCGGGTTCGGTGCGGTGCTGGGGGGCGGTGCGCGGCGACGGTCACCCCCGCGAGCGGCCGGAGCTCATCGACGTCCCTCTCGAGGATTGAACGACGCTCACCGCGTCGAGGGATTGGACCGGGCGCGCAGCTCACCCGATTCGATCGCCCGCCTGAGCGCCTGCGTGTCCAAGCCCATCGCGTCGAAGCCGGGCACGATCAGCCCGAGAACAGCGTCCTCGACTGCGGTCACGGCAACCTCACGCGCGGGCACCCCGTGCGCCGCCAGGATGTCCTCCTCGGGCAGGTTCAGGCCCCGCCACTCCCGCAGGTTGCTCACTGTCAGCGGCACCAGCCATCGTTCAACGCCGCGCCGGATCGTCTCTGGGAGGACGGAGACGTACGCCCAACCGAGACGCGCGTGGTCAACCTCATCCTCGAGCAGTTCCCGCAGGACGGCGCGCGCGAAAGGGGACCGCGCCCCGCGGTGGGCCGCGCCGAGATACGCGCTGGCAAACGTCTCGTTGAACGCACACTGGCCCAGGACCCAAAGCGTCTTTCGCAGCGCGCCGCTCTCCGCAGCGGTGTGCGCCGGGTATTGATGAGGGAGCTCTCGGTGGGGGGGAACCGACGCCCCGAGATAGCGACCGGCGGCGTCTTCGCAGAGGGCCGCGTGACGGTGTTCGTCGTCCACGGCGCGCTCCGCGAGCGAAGTCAACGCCGCGGGCGCGCCCAGCTCGGCCAGGCTCTCCGCGACGAGCGCGAACGAGCGCGCGACGCGGGCCTCGGTGGCGGCCTGGGCGTGCCAGATCGACGCGAGGCGTCGACGTGTGGCGGTTGTCATCTGCGCGATCTCGTCGGTCGGGTCGGGGAGCGGGCGGCGCGTGACACGCCCGTCCCACCGTCCGTCGGTCCGAACTCGTTTGCGCGTCGTGCTCGACGCGTGGCTCACGAGCGATCTCGCTCGCAGACCGGCTCCGTCGAGAAGCTGTTCCCGCAGAGTTCGCGGTCGTTCTCGATCACGCACCAGAAACCCTTGGTCGTCGGCCATCCGACCTCGTCGCAGAACGGCAAGCCTCCATCCGGGAGGGCGGCCGGTCCTGCGTCGCCCGGCCCGGTGTCGGGCGCGCCTGCGTCCGCCGGTCCCGCGTCTTCCGGTCCCGCGTCGGTCGCGCGCCACGCGTCCCACCGAGCCTCGGCGTCGCGCAGCTCGCCGGCGTCGTCGAACCACCCGGTGTCGGCGACGTGTCCCCCGTCGCGTCCGGCGTCGGGCTGAGGCGGGGGAGGAGGCGGCGCGGAGGGGAGGCCGGGGTGGCTGGTGGTGCACCCCACGCCCTCGAGAAGGAAGGCGCTGGAGAAGACAATCGAGCGGAGCATGCGGTGGGTCATGCCGTCATGATGGCCTCCGCCGCTTCATAGCGAAAAGGCACGCTGTGTATCGATTCGATAGGTGCTGGCTATCACCTTCGAGGGCGCTAAATCTCGTGGATGTCGAGGGTGTTCCCCGAGCTCCCGCCAACCGCCATGCGGAGACGGTCGGGCACCCGAAGTGCGACGACGCCCTGCTCCACGTTCCGGCTCTCGCCGGGCGCGTCGACGTCGTCCCCGGCGACCGCGGACTTGAGGATCCCCTGGTTCCACTCGTCGTCCCAGGAGTAGTTGAAGCAGTTGCACGCGACGCAGCGCTTCTCGAGACCCTCCCGCACGATGTCTTGCGCGAGTTCCGAGCGCAGGCCCTCGATCAGGCTCTCCGAGGTGATGTTTCGGCCTTGGTGCCAGCACAGGTAGAAGCCGTGGTCGGAAAACCCGATGAACTTCTGCGGGATGCGGCAGCCGTCGATCGGACGGTAGCGCCGGTCCTTCTGCGCGTACGTGTCGAAGTGCTCGAGCAGCATCTGCCGGTCGTTGAACCACGTGTGCGTCTCCTTGCAGGCGGCCTCCACCCGGCTGATCTGCTCGTGCGCGACGCGGCTCTGCGCTGGGGTCATCTGCAGGTGCACCGTCTCCGGCACGACCTCGACGTGACTGAAACCGCAGTACGCGTACTTCAGCCCGCCGATCTCCTGAATGGCCCGGAAGCTGTCGTACAGGACGTCGAAGTTGTCCTGCTGCATGACCGTGTTGGTGCCCCACTGGATGTCGGACTTCTCCGTCAGCAGCCGGATCGTCTTGATGGAGCGTCGGTAGGTGCCTTCGCGCCGGCGGATGTGGTCGTGCGCCTTTTCGGTGCCGTCGATGCTGATGGTGAGGCAGTCGAGGTTCGACAGCAGCTCAAGGTGCTTCTCCCGGATGAGCGTGCCGTTGCTCACCATCTGCACTTTCACGCCGAGCGAAAACGCGTGCTCGAGCAGCTCGAGGATGTTCGGGTGCACAAACGGCTCGCCGCCCGAGAAGCTCAGGTACTCGACGCCCACCTCAGCCGCCTCGCTCATGACGCGTTTGCAGCGCTCGGCATCCATGAAGAGCGTCTCGCTTGGGCGTCGGCACATCTGGCACTTCAGGTTGCAGTACTCGGAGAGCGCGATGTCCATGCGGACGAACCGGCTGAAGTGCACGTCCGCGGCGCAGCTCGGGCACGGCTGGGTCTCCAAGGCGGAGAACGTCTGCATCGTGTGGGAGGACTCGGCTCCGCAGGCGCGGCACGCGCGGGTGATGCGGCTGTCGCTCATGTCACGGCCCCGGCGGCGTCCAGCAAGATCTGGGCGGGCGGCGCGTAACGGACCGCGGCTCCGTCGTCGGCGACGTCGAAGGTCTCGACGTCCGAGCACGCGGCGAGGCAACCCGGGCAGCGTTCGGTCAGCGCGAGGGTCTGCAGCTGCTCGTGGTGCAGCGAATGCCAGAGGTCGCCGATCTTGTCTCGTTCGACGTTCCCCATTCGGTCCTGGTCGCTGCGCATGAAGAAGCAGGGGTAGACATCGCCGCGGAAGTCGACGAGCAGGAACTTGCTCGGCAGGTAGCAGCCGCCTGGCGGGATGGGGCGCTTTCCGGTGGCCAGATAGTCGGGGATCACGCCGAACAAGGACTCGGTGAAGATCTTCACGCCCTTGTCCTCGGCGTGCTTCGCGAGGTCTTCGAGCGACGCCATGATGCGCGACTTCGGCGTGCGCAGGAGCGAGAAGCGGGGAATGTCCTTGTCGGGCCCGCTGATTTCCGTCTGGAAGGGTTGGAAGCTCACCTCGGGCACGCCCAACTCGGCGGCCAGCGTCACCAGGGGCTTGAGGTGGTCGAGCGACTCTTTGAGGATGACACCGCTGAGGCCGATCTCGATGCCGCGCTCCACGCACCGCCGCGCGGTGGCCACGGACTTGTCGTAGTTGCCCTCCCCGCGGAGCGAGTCGTGGATGTCGCGAGGTCCGTCGATGCTGATGTGGAGGGCGACCGAGGGGCACGCCTCGAGGCGGTCGAGGTGCTCCTCGGTGATCATCGTGCCGTTCGTGACGATGTCCTGCCGCTCGTAGCCGAGCCCGTGCGCGTGCTCGACGATGTCGAGGAAGTCCTTGCGCATGAAGCTCTCGGCGCCGCACGGCGTGAAGGCGGTGGCGCCGAGCGAGCGTGCGTCCTCGAGCAGCGTTTTGGCGAGCTCGAAGGAGACGCCGTGTTCCCGCAGCTCCCACACGCTGCACATCTCACACTTGAGGTTGCAGTACACGGTGAGCTCGATCGCGATCTCGTCGAGAGGGCGGGTCAGCGCGGGGTGCGCGCTCAGGATCGGTAGCTGGGTCATGCGCTCTCTCGAATCTGCGGGCTCGCTTCGGCCAGCTGTTTTCGGCACTGCTCGATCACGAAGTCGACGTCGTTGGCGTAGCCGTTCTTCACCCACCGGCCGGCGTCGTCGAGCACGTACCAGCGGAGGTCCCCGCGGACGAATGCGGCGAGATCCGCGTCGTCCGGGTGCAAATCCATGAAGTAGACGGCGTTCCGCACGTAGGAGTCATAGGACGGAGGCAGCTCTCTGACCTCGCAACGGAAGGGATCCCGCGGCGTGGGGTCTTCGACATGCAGGACCCTCGCGTCGCGCGCCTCGACGATCGCGTAGCCCGCGCGATGCAGTCGGTAGCCGAGCTCGGTGTCTTCGAGCCCCCATCCGCGGAAGCCCTCGTGAAACCGAAGCTCGGGGCCGCTTCGGGACACGGAGAAGTTGCACGAGTAGACGTAGATCCACGGCTGCGGATGCTCGGCGATCGGTGCGTCGAGCTCGATGAGGCGGTCGTCCCGCTCCGCGCCGAGGACCTCCTCCAAGGTGGGCACGCCGCCTCCGAACGAGGCCGTACGGTGGCGGTATCCGATCGCGACGGTGTGGTCTCGGCCCGCGGCGGCGTGTGCACGGAGGTGGCTCGATACGAAGTCGGGGCGCACCAAGACGTCGTCGTCGACGAAGATCACCACGTCGCCGACGGCGCGCTCGATGCCGAGGTTTCGCGCCTGTCCTGCACGAAAGCCGAGGTCCTCCTGGCGGGCGTAGGAGAGGGGCAGGCGCGTCAGGAACCGCTGCGCGACCGCCTCGGTGTCGTCCCCCGAGCCGTCGTCGCATACGACCACCTTGGCCAGCGCCCCGGGCGTCTGACGCGTCAAACACTCGAGCAGCGCACGAAGGCGCGCCGAGCGGCGATAGGTCGGGATGACGACGGTGGCGGTCACGTCCGCGGCGAGCGTGCCATACCGCTCTGACGCCGTCATGCCGCGCGCGGACGACGGAGGGCTTGCGTCCGTCGGCGCGGGGCTACCTTACCCACGTGGAGCGCACGCAGATCAGGCCTGAGTTCCTCGAGCCCGTCGCCGACCCGGCGGCGGTGTGGGCGTCTCTCGAGGCCGTGCTCGACGCACACGAAGGGGACTGTCTCGGGACGGTGTTCCGCCGTCACGCGGTCCTGCGCATCCGGGATCGGGCCGCCCATTTCTGGTCCCCTCACCTTTATCTCGAGCTGCGCGAGCCCGACGAGGACGACCCGGACGGGACCCCTGTTCGCCTGCATGGACGGTTCGCGCCGCATCCCCATGTGTGGACGCTCTTCATGGCCATCTACCTGCTGTTGACCCTCGGCGCGCTGGCGTCCGCCGTTTGGGGGTTCAGCGTGTGGACGCTCGGCGAAGACCCGTGGGTGCTCTTCGGCATCCCAACGGCGCTGATCGTGCAAGCGGCGGTCTATGCAGCGGCCTTGTTCGGCCAGCGCCTCGGCGCCGACCAGATGCTCGAGCTCCGTTCGCTCGTCGAACAGGCCCACGCCGCGGCGGCTCCGATCAGCTGAGGCGCGCGTCGGGCCAGGCGTGGGCGAGCCAACGGATGGGGGCTTCCTCCGACTCCTCGACTCCGTCGCTCGCCGCGACGGCCATCAGTCGGCGCAGGATGCTCGACCGCGCGGGCTCGCGATGGATCGTCTTGGCGTGCTCCTTCAAGGCGGCGAGGGTCCCGAAGCGCGCCTTGGCGCCCGCGACGGCGGCGTCGAAGCGCGCCGCTCCCATCTCGTCACGGAGCGCGCTCACCTCGGCCCGCTCTTCGTTGGAGTAGTCGCCGTCCGCCTGAATGACGGCCCTCATGAGGCCCAGCAGGGCGAGGTCTTCGTCCGGGGAGAAGTTGTCGAGATCCATGCGCGGGAAGCTAGATGTCTTGGGCGGAACTCGCAACGCGGCGGATGCCTCGCACGTCAGGGGGCGAGGTCGCGCAGCGCCTCGTCGAGCAAGCGCCGGGTGACCGGCTTCTGGAGGAAGCGATTCTCCACGGTCTCGAGGAACTCCCCGATCGACGATCGGTAGGGCAGCCCTCCGCTCATGAAGACGAAGCGGGGCGCCGCCCGAGGAAGCTCCCGTTGAACGGCCGCGAACAACGCATCCCCCGACATCCCCGGCATCATCATGTCGCACAGGATCATGTCGTACTCCCGCTCCCGCAGCTGGCCGAGCGCTTCTGCCCCAGAGATGGCGAGGTCGACGTCGTGGTCCCTCAGCAGCCGCTTCAACGCGCGCAGCACCGCCCGGTCGTCATCCACCACCAGCACACGGCGGGCGGGGGTGTCCGCCACCGGTGGGGTGGAGGCCTTGCGGACCGGGGGCGCGGCGACCGGGAGCTCCACCACCATACGAGCTCCGTGCGTCGCCGTCGTGTCGAAGTAGATGTCCCCGCCGTGGGCGCGCACGATGCGCTGGCAGACGTAGAGCCCCAGCCCCGTGCCTTCGCCGACGCGCTTGGTGGTGAAAAACGGATCGAAAGCGCGCTTTGCGAGGTCGGCGTTCACTCCCGGGCCGTCGTCCTGCACAGCCAGGCAGACCCGCTCCGCCTCGGGTGAGGCGTCCACGCGCAACCGACCCGGGCCGTTCACGGCCTGCGCCGCGTTCACCAGCAGGTTGAGCAAGACCTGGGTCAGGGGCCCCTCGACGCCGTGGACGTGCAGGCCTTCGGGCACGGTGACCTCGACGGTGAGATCGCGCAGCGGTCCTGCAGCCAAGCCGACCGCGCCGTCCACCAACCCCCGAAGCTCCACCGACCGCGCCTCTTCTTCGAGCCGGGTGTAGGCGCGAAGGTCCGCGACGATCCGCGCAGCCCGCTCCATCGCGGAGAGCGCGTCGCTCACCGAGGCCGCCAGCACCTCGGCGCCGAGGTCGTCCCGGGTGAGTGAATCGCGGAGCACCTCGAGGTTGGCGCGGATGATGGCGAACGGGTTGTTCAGCTCGTGCGCGATGCCAGCGGCCAGGGTCCCGAGTGACGTGAGCCGGTCGTTGAGCTGCATCCGCTGCTGGAGGGCCCGCTCGTCCGTGACGTCGACGCCCGTCATGACCGTCTGCGGCTGAGGCCCGTCGAGCGGAGTCAGCGTCCAGAAGAACCGGCGCTTGCCCGCGTCGGTCTGCATCTCGACTTCGTTGGAGGCGTCCTCCGTAGGCAGCCCCTCTACCGAAGTCCGCTGTCGGCCGACGAGCGCCTCGGCCGTGGCTTCTTTGGCCAGGTGGGTCACCGCGACGCGGTTCGCCCACTCGATGCGGCCCGCGTGGTCGACCACCAACACCATCGCGTCGAGGGTGTTCAGGACGGTGCTGACGAAGTCGCGCGATGCGGCGAGCTCGGTGGTGCGGAGGAGGACGCGGTGCTCGAGCTCCTCATGCGCCTCCTGCAGCGCCGCCGTCGCGTGCTTCGCGTCCTGGATGTCCTTCTCGTTGACGAGGATCGCCGGATCCCCCGTGACGGGGTCGACCGTCATCCGGGCATCGAGTCCGTGCCACCGCGCCCCGGCACGGGTTCGCATCTGCGTTTCGAGGCTGACCGTCTCGCCGGCCTGAACGCGCCGTAGGACGCGGTGTCCTTCGTCTTCGTCGACGAACCGGCTCACCCAGAGGCTGCGCCATGCCTGACCGGCGCCGTACGCTCGGAGCGACGCCGGGTTGGCGAACAGTGAGCGCGCGCCGTCCTGGTCGAACAGGGTGATCGCGACCGTGGTGTGCCGCACCGCCTCCACGCCGCGCAGCGCGTCCTTGGGGGTCTGGCCGGCGCGCTCGATCGAGAACAAGACCGCGAGGCGCCCGTCGGTCAGGTCGACCCCCTCCGCACGCAGCTCGACGGTCTTGGGCTTCTTGGCCGCGGGGTAGAAGGTCCATTGCTCGTGCACCACTTCGCCGGCGGTCAGCGCCGCGTGCAGCGCGGTCAGTCGGCTGTGCGTCGCGCTCGACATGTCGGTCGCGTAATCCCGCGCGACCAGGGCCTCCACGCCGTCGGCGCGCCAGAACGCGCAGGCGGCCGCGTTGCCGAACAGCATGCACCGACGCTCGGCGTCGAAGACCCAGACGGGATCCTTTCGGTTTTGGATGGCGACCCGGAGTCGGTCGGCCACGAGCGGTGGGGAGTCCACGTCGTGCCTCGCGCCTCAGGCCTCGAACCCGTACAGGGTGGCGGCGTTCTCCCAGAGCGCCTTTCGCCGCAGGGGCTCGTTGCCTTCGGTCGCCTCGAGCAGCTTCAGCACGCTGGTGCCTTGGTGGTAGAACGGAAAGTCCGAGCCGTTCATGACGCGCTCTGAGGGCACCGTGTTGAGGATGTGCCGAATCGCCGGGATGCCCTGCGAGGCGATCTCCACGTAGACGTTGTCGTACATGCACGCGAGCTTGACGCCCATCTCGTACATCAGCGCGCCGGAGTGCCCGAGGATGAAGGTGGTGTCCGGGAGCTCGTGAATCGGTTGCCAATAGTGCTTGATGTGGCAGCGCGCGTCCGCCCCGTCGGACGTGATGCCGACCGGACCGCAGTGCCACATCACCGGCATGCCCAGCTCGCCGCAGACCTCGTAGAGGCGCATCGCCTTCGGGTGGTCCGGGCGCATCATCTGGACGGCTGGGTGCATCTTCAGCGCGCGTGCGCCTCGGGCGTGGGCCTTGCGCAGGAGCGCCTCGGCACGCGGGGCGTATGGATGAATGGCGGCCGCCGGGATCAGCCCCTCTCGACCGTCCGCGACGGTGACGTAGCTCTCGGTGTTTCGGCTCGTGTGCGGCAGATCGATCGCCAGGATCACCGAACGGGCGACGCGGGTCTCCTTCATCTGCTGCTCCAGCGCGGGCGCGGTGTGCGTGGCCCGCATCCCGTCGTCCCGCAGGGACCCGATCGAGAGGTCCTTCTTCATGCGGCTGAGCGCCGTCTCGTCGAAATTGCGGTTCATGTACGCGTCGAGATCGAGCTCGATGTTCTCGTCGAGGTACAGCTCGGCGATCTCGTTGCGCTCGAGATCGACATCCCCGGAGGGCACGTACGTCAGCGCGAGATGGGTGTGCACGTCGCAGATCGGCCCGAGGCCGTCCACCAGCTGCACGCGGCCCTCTTTCTCCTCGAAGTACTTGCTGTCGGTCAGTCTCGTTCGCATGCCGTGCAGGCTACCGCGCGCCTTCATCCTGGCCAACGGTGGGCTGCCACCGGGCGCCCAAGCCGCGGGCCATGCGCTCGAAGGTGGGCCCGCCGCCGTGCAGGACCAGTGCTTCGGGGGGCACGTCGATGTCCTCCAGCCAGGTCAGGATGAGTCCGGGAAGGGGAGGGCGGCACCAGCAGCGCGGCGCGCCGCTCCGGTGGGAGCAGACGTGCAGCGTGACCCCCGCCGCGGCACAGCGTTCGGTCAGTGCGTCCGAGGGTGGGCCTTCCAACACGGCGAGGCACATCGTGGGCTGCCCGGCGACCTTGGCCACGTGGGAACTCTCCGCCACGACGTGCGCGCGCGGCGGGTGTGGCGGAGCGACAAGGTGTTCGACGACCTCGAGCGACGAGAAGCCCTCGTCGCGCTCGGGTGGCTCGAGCTCGCCGACCATGCGGTGGTGCCGGGAGGGGGGAAACACGCCCGGGACACGGCTCTTCTTCAGTGCCTCCGGTGATGGCAGGTCGCCGAGTTCCAGCAAGCGGCCGCAGACCCGAGCTCGCGCGACGTCCGGTGGCGTGTCCACGTGCACACATCGGACCGCGACGCCGTGTCGCCACGCCACGCGAATGACATCGGCGCGGCTGGCGCGCGAGAGGTACGTGTTGTCCAGTACGACCTCGCGCGCACCTCCGCCGAGCGCTTCGTCGAGCGCCTTCGTGATCTGCCGCAGCGTCCCGCCACGTACATCACGGTTCAGGCGCAGGTAGCCCCGGTCCGTCCACGCGGCGGCGCGAGTCGACTTCCCGGCACCAGGGATCCCCATGAGGACCACGACGTCGCCTTCGAGCCTGCTCGGCGGGACCGGCCTCTCGGCGAACATCACGTTGTCGAAGCGCGCGTCCAGCTGGGCGTGCACCGTGGCGGGGAGAGCGCGCGCGCCCAGGTGGCGGGCGGTCTCGGGTCGGCTCGCGCCCGCCAACGGGATCACCCGTGTGCTCCACCAGTCCAGCATCATCGTGTTGGCGCTTCGATCGAGTCCCGCGGCGAGCTCGGTGAGCGCGCGGTCTTTGTCCGTGCGCGTCACACCTTTGGGGCCACCGAGCGGACGGTGGGCGAGGACGGGGATGCCATGCTCCCGGCAGAGGGACAGCACCCCGCCGCGAAGGGAGGTGTCTTGGTAGATCGACAGCTCGACCTCCACCGCGGCGAGGGGAACGAGCTCCCGCGCCCGTCTGATCTCCTCGCGCCGAGCGTTGCTCAGCCCCACCGCCTTCGCCGTCCCGTCGCGGAGGATCTTGACCATCGCGCGCACGCTCGTCTCGAACTTCACCCGCGGGTCGGGGGCGTGGAGGAGCCAGAGATCCGCCGGCCGGCCGAGGGCCTCCGCGCTTGCTTCGGCGTCGGCACGCAGTGACCTGGCGCGTCCGTCGGGGCGCCACTGGCCGCCCGGTCGGCGCATGCCTCCCTTCGTCACCACGACGGCGTCGTCGGGGAGTCCGGCGTCTCGAAGCAGACGCTCGTTGTGCCCCAGGTCGGCTTCGTCGAGCCCATAGGCCCTCGCCGTGTCGAACACCTGTACACCGGCCTGCACCGCCGCGTCGATCGTCGCGAGCCCGCGCTCCCGATCGCGTTCGGGATCCGTCGAGAGGCGCATGCAGCCGAGGCCGATTCCGTTCAGCGGCGGCGCCACGACTCTCCGGTCGAGCGAAAGAGCACACGGGGCAGAACGAACGCCAGCGGCGGACAGCCCTCGACATACGGGGCGAGCCAAGCCGACGCGAAGCGAACGAGCTCGGCCGGGCGGACGTCGTCGAGATCCGTGGTGAGCGCGATCTGGGACCGGTTTTCGAGGCCGACCCGCGCCAGCGGACGCTCCACCCAGCCGCGGTGCACGATCCGGCGCACCACGCTCGCGTGATCCGGTCCGACGGCCTCAAACACCGACGGCAGCCCCGTGTCTCGCTCGATGACTTGCGTCTCCAGATCTGGGGCGCTCCCGTCACCGGGGATGATCGCGGTGTGCAGCGTGCTCCCCTCGCGTCGATGGTGCATGGAGGCGGGGAGGTGGGACGGAAGCCCGTCGGCGAGCAACCGACTCCCGAGGGTGTAGAGCGGGCTGTCGATCGTGTTCTTCAGAAACCGCACGCCGCCGTCGCGTGCGCTGTGAAGGCGCCAGTTCGAGTGGGCCGGGCTCGGCAGCGCGAGGCGAAGCGGGCCGAGGCGCTCCGGGCCAAAGTGGCCGTGCCGGTACGTGAGCACCGTGAGCATGGTGTGCGGCTCCCCGTCGACCTCGTACGTGTCGAGCGCGGTGCCCTCCGCGAGCAACGGCCTGACGCGCCCGACCGGCACCAGCCACGTGAGGTAGACCACATCGATGATGTCCGAGCGAAGCGTCGGATACGGCATCAGGCGCGACAGAGGCCGCATCAAGTCGCGCACCCCATCCGAGCCCAGGACGCGGCAGAACCGGAGCGCCCGCCCCGTTGGCCACCGCAGCCTGAACGCGCGGTCGGTGGGATCGGGGTGCTCCTCGGCGGCGGCTCGTCCGACGCGCGCGGCGGCGAAAACCGCCCACAAGGCGAGGCCGGGAAACGCGAGCCCGTTGAGGGCGCCTCCGAGGAGAAACGCGCGCGCCTCCCACGTCGGGTAGGCGACGGCCACGTGGGTGAACGCCGTCCCCGCCACGAACGCGCCGAGCAGCGCCGTCTCCAGCCAGCCGCCCCACGCCCCACGCCCCGCGACCTGCCGGACGATCCGCATCCAGACGCCGGTCATCAGCGTGTACGCCGCCGCCGCCCAAACCCCCGTGATCCACGCATGGGTACGCCAGGCGTCGACAAACGCGGCGGTGTCCTCGGACTGCGCGAGGGCCACGAAGCGTGTGCCGAGCTGCAGCTCCGACCACTGTTCCGGTATCGCGGCCACCACACACAGCCCGAGCGCCACCCATCCGAGCGCGAGGGGTTTGCGTCGTTCGCGGAGCCACAGGAGAAGCGTCGTGTTGACCGCGAGGTTCGACAGCGCGGACAGCTGCCAGGGCACCCAGCCGAGACGCCACGCCCAAGGGTGGCCGGCCACATACGCCTGCCGGGCCGCGCCGTCCGCGAACGCGGCGTCCATGCCACCACGCAACAGGACGGCCATGGTCAGCATGCCGAGCCCGTGCGCGACGATGAACATCAGGAGCGCGCGGGAGACGGCCGGGTAGCGCATCGACCCGAGTGTGCCACGCGGCTCGTGCTACGACGGCTCCGTGGATCGCTCCGCTCGCCACCTGCTCTATCACTACGTCAGCGAGGGCCCGCCAACCCGGCGACAGACGGTCTCGCGGGCCGAGCTGCGAGCCCAGCTGACCGAGCTCCTCGTGACCCACCGCCCCGCGTCGCTGCTCGATGTGCTCGGGCCCACGCCACCCGGGGCCGACGCCTTCACCGTCTCCTTCGACGACGCGCACGTCTCGGTGCTCGAGCACGCGGTCCCCGTTCTTCGGGAGCTGGGCCTGACCGCGACCCTGTTCGTGCCGACCGCGTTCGTGGGGACTTCGGACGAACTTCTCGACGTGCAGGGGCTTCGCGAGGTGCAGGCGGCGGGGTGGACCCTCGGGTCGCACAGCGCGACACACCCGCGCATGGGGTGGCGGCTCTATGACGAGGATGACGCCGCCTACCGGGCGCGCCTCCTTCGGGAGCTGATCTCTTCGCGGCAGACGCTCGCTGGGTGGCTGGGCGCGGCGCCGACGTTGTTCGCGTACCCGTACGGCGAGGCGCCGGAGGCAGCGCGCGACCTCGCTCAGCAGGCGGGCTACGAGGCCGCGTTCACCGTTGTGGGGGCGCAAGAGGATCTTCTCTGGGACGGCGATCCTCTTCGGGTGCCGCGGCTCGACCCGTGTGTGCCCGCGCCGTGCTCCGAGACCCCAACCGGCTTCACCGTGGTCGTGCCGGCCTGCGATCGCGCGCCGATCGTGGCCGATGTGGTGCGTCGGTTGGTCTCGCAGAGCTACCCCGACGACCGCTACGAGGTCATCTTGGTGGACGACGGGTCGTCGCCTCCTCTCGCCGCCTGGTTCTCAGATGGGCCGCCCCACTTTCGGCTGATCCGCCAGGGCGATGAGACCTTCCGCGCAGGGCAAGCGCGGCAGCGCGGCGTGTCCGCGGCGCGCTTCGACCACATCGTGTTCCTCGACGCCGACGTCGCGGTCGATCCCGATTTCCTTTGGCACCTCGATTGGGTGCACCGCCGCGAACCTGACGTCGTCCTGCTCGGCTACCTCAGCGGCTACAACCTGCACGACCTTGGTTTTTTGCACACTCCTACGCAGGTGCTCGGACACGATGTGGCGGAGCTGCCCATCATCCCCGACCGGTGCCGTGAGCCCACCCTCCGCGCGCACCTCGACAACCTCGACTGGATCGCCGAGCCGTGGCCACTGACCTACACGGGCAACCTCTCGCTGCCGCGTGCCTTGCTCGAGCGCTCCGGCGGGTTCGCGGACGGCTTCGAAGGCTGGGGGCTCGAGGACGTGGACCTCGGGGTGCGCCTGCATCGGGCCGGGGGCCGTTTCGTGTTCAGTCGCTTTGCGGTGGGCACACACATCGTGGACCCCGCGGAGCCGGCGAGTCGCAACCCGTTTCGGCGCACGCGCCCGGAGGCCTCCGACTTCGACGGCTACCGGGCCAACCTCGCGCGGCTCGAGGCGCGGCATCCTGATGATGCGGCCGTGCAGTCGTATGTGGCGCGGGCGCGCGAAGACATCGCCGAGACGGTGCGACGTCCGACGACCGTCGGCCTCGAAATGGGGGGACACGCCGCGCATCGGTCGCCCCACCACCGCCGGCTGCATCGTGTCCAGCCGGGCGGTGTGCCCCGCGAGGAGCTGCTCGATCGTGTCGCGTACGCGGAGAAGGTCGGCGCCGGCTCGCTCTATCTGCTCGGTGGCGCGCCGGCGGAGCACGAGGCCTTCGTCGACGTGCTGAGCGCGGCCAGGTTCGAGTGGATTTCGATGCAGACGCTGGCCTACCCGTTCGCTGAACCCGCGCTCCTCGCCGCGGCGATGGGGTCGGGGCTCCGCGGGGTCGTGCTGCTCTTGCACACGCTTCGCGCGGTTCCCTACGAGGCCCTGCATGGGGAGGGAACCTGGGCCGCGTTCGATGCAGGGCTGCGCGCGCTCGAGGCCTCGACGCTCGAGCGCGGGCTGCACTTGGTGGTGCATGACGTGACCTGGCGGTCGGTGCTCGAAGAGGCGGTTCAACGCGGCTGGGTTCTCGACGAGGTGACGCTTCTCGACGGCGTTGACACGATCGCGGAGGTCGAGGCCGCGACCGGGCGTACGCCGCGCGTCGCGTGAGGGCTGCTCGGAACACTCCGGGCTGCTCAGAACACTCCGGGCTGCTCAGAGCAGGGTGCTCTCCAGTCTTGTCAGAACGGCGTGTCGTGCACGATCGGGACGCCGTGCACGTCGGTCGGTGCACTTGAGTTCCCTCGGGCAGGCGGAGTCGATCGGGTCGTCGTTGCTGCCGTATCCGTCTGCGAAGACGTCTCGGCTCGGCTCGCCGCCTGACGCCGGGCTCGCTGCCTCGCCCTCGCCCTCGCGGCGGCTTGGGCTGCCTCGTCGGGCCCTTCTGCCTCCGCCTGGGGGGGCGCGCTCTCCGTCGCTTCGTCGTCGTTGGCCGGTTCGGTGGTCGGGTCCTCGACGGGTTCCGTGACCGGAGGCGCGGCCAAGGCCGTCTGCGGGTCCGTGAGTGCCGAACCCGCAGTCTCGGCCGGGGCCGTCTCGGGCTGGGCTGTCTCCGTCTCCGGCGTCTCGGGCTGGGCCGACTCGGACCCAACCGTCTCTCTCGCCTGCGCGTCGCCCGGCGGTGTGGACGGTTCGGCGGTCGCGACGTAGAGACCCGCACCGGCCGCGCCGAGCCCGAGCGCCACGAGCGTCGCCCACAACCCGC
Source organism: Sandaracinaceae bacterium (assembly GCA_045106715.1). Taxonomy (GTDB): domain Bacteria; phylum Myxococcota_A; class Polyangia; order Polyangiales; family Sandaracinaceae. The sequence goes on along the minus strand of JBGCFC010000032.1, from coordinate 21,759 downwards.
CTCGGCGCATCGGGAGCTTGGCCGCGCCAGTGTTGCCGGGGGTGACCGTGCGTACGCTCGACACCGGGCTCAAGTCGTCCGGGGTGGCCGGCGCGGGGGGCAGCGCCGGGACAGGATCGCGCGGCATGCGTGCGACATCCATGAGCTGGCGCGAGCGGGCTTCGCCGCCTTCGAAAAGCTCGCCCATCCATTCCGCCACTTCGGCGGCACCGAACGCTTCGCCGGCGCTCGCCAGGAATGCAGCCAGGTCCTGACCCAGCGCGCGCGCCGTGGGGTACCGCTCGGCCGGGTCCCGCGAGAGCGCCTTGAGCACGATGGTGTCGAGCGCCTCCGGGATCCCGTTGCGGACGGCCGACGGCGGCTTCACCTCGCCCTCGAGCACCGCGTACATCGTCTTGGACTGGCTGCTCCGGCGGAAGAGGCGTTGAAAGGTGAGCATCTCCCAGATCATCACGCCGAGCGCCCACACGTCGGTGCGTCGGTCGACCTCGCGCCCCTCGCGGATCTGCTCCGGGGACATGTAAGAGAACTTGCCCTTGAGTTCGCCCGTCGCGGTCTGGTGGATCTTGTCTCTCGCGCGCGCAATTCCGAAGTCGACGACGCGGCAGGTCCCGTCGAAGGTCACGAAGAGGTTCTGTGGGGACACGTCGCGGTGAACGACCCCGAGCGGCTCACCCCGCGGGTCGCGAAGCTCGTGCGCGGCGTGCAGTCCCTCGCACGCTTCGGACATCACGCGCGCCACGAGCAGCATGTACTGCGGACGGCGGATCATCTCGCGCTGCTTATGCAGCCGACGCAGCACCTGGGAGAGCGGCTCGCCCACGAGGTACTCCATCGCGATGAAGTACTCGCCCTCGACCTCACCGAAGTCGAAGACGCTGCAGACGTTCGCGTGCGTGATGCGCGACGCGATGCGGGCCTCATCGAGGAACATCTCGACGTAGGCGCGCTCCTTGGCGAGGTGCGGGTGAATGCGCTTGAGCGCCACGAGCTTCTCGAACCCGGCGGGGCCGTCGGCGCGGGCCAGGTAGACGGTGGCCATGCCGCCGGAGGCGAGCTGGAACGCGAGTTGGTACTTGCCGATCGACTCGACCTTGTCGACGGCCTCGGGCGCCTCGGGCTCGTCGAGCTCGATGTCGACGTCGCCCGCGGGCGTGGCCTCGGCGGCGCTCACGGCGCCCACGTGAGAGGAAGGGTCACCACACCCGGCTCCACATTCCCCATGAACGGCTCGGTGCTCTGATCGGACAGCAGGAAGGCGGTGAGCACCGCCCCGCCGGCGAGCACCACGCCGACGGCGACGAGGATCCCGATGATCAGGCCCTCGTCCGAGTCGCCCTCCACCATGACGACCCGCTCGGGGTTCACGACGGTGAGCTCGGCCCGCGCCACGCCGCCCGGCTCGAGCGTCACTGCGTCACGCGCCACCTCGGCGGTCCCTCGGCGCACCGTGATGACGTGATCGCCAGGGTCAGCTTCGGTCGGGCCGCGCGCGTCGACGGTCTCATCGTCGATCTGCACGATGTCGCCGTCTTCGAGCCCTTCGACGCTCACCTCGATCGTGCCGATGCGCGCGTCGATGCGCTCCAGCTCCGCCTCGGCGGGCCCGCGGTATTGCTCGTGCTCGTCGGTCGCGCGCTCGAGGAACTCGCGGTAGCTCGCGCGTGCGTCGACCAGCCGGCCGAGCTGCGCCCGCGCCCCGGCGAGGTTGAAGATGATGACCGGGTCGGGGTAAAGCGCGTACGCCCGCTGGAACGCCGCCTCGGCCTCAGCCCAGTTCTCCTCTTGAGCGAGGCCCACCCCGGTCCGGAACTCAGCGCGCGCCCGCTCCACCTCGTCCTGTGCGTGCGCTCGCGGTGCGTTCGCGACCAGGCACGCGAGGGCACCCACGGACCAGAGCAGGAGGCTTACCGAGACGTTCCGCACCGCGACAAGGGTAGCATCGAGATCGCTTCGCGCGGTAATGACGCGTGATGATCCTCCTGTAGACTGCTGGTGTGAGTGCAATCGTGCGGGGTGTGCTCGGCGTGCTGGTACTGGCCCTCCTCGGGTCGTGCGCCAACGACGAGTTGACCGAAATCGTCGTGGAGACGGGCACCGACTTCGAGCCGGGCCTCATCGACGGATGCGCCCCATCGCAAACGGAGATGTTCGGCCTGAGCGATGCGATCGAGGTTCAACTTGGGCGCGATTTCGGCTGCGTTCTGCGAAGGGCGGGCGGACTGGGGCTCGGAAACCGGCGTGTTGGTAGCTTGTTCTGCTGGGGATCAAACGACGAAGGTCAGCTCGGCTCCGCCGGGCCATCCGGCATGCCTCGGCAGGTCGTGTTCTCCACATCCCCGCCCGGCTCGCCGGGGCCGCCTGGGTGATGGGCCCGCCTCCTGTACACTGACCGTGTGGCTCGCAGTCTTCGCCTCACCGGTTCTCTCGCGTCCCTGCTGACGCTGGCGTCCTGTGCGGGGATGGAGCTCACCGAGGTCGTCATCGAGACGGACACGGACTACGCGCCGGGCACCGAGATTGCGCGGGTCGAGTGGGAGGTTCGCTCCAATCGGTCGGAGCCCTTCTTGCCGCGGCCTTCGGTCGAGATCGACGAGGACTTCGTCGACTTCCCGATGACGTTCACGGTGGTGCCGGCCGAGCTTCCGGACTCGCCCCTCTCCGTCACCGCGCGCGGGTACCGAACGGACGGCTCGCTGCTCGTCGCACAGACCCGAACCACGCGGTTCGTCCCCGGGGCCAGCTTGGTGTTGCGGCTGGATCTGGCGCGCCGTTGCGAGGGGTTCCCCTGCGACGAGAACCAGAGCTGCTTCGCGGTGAACGACAACGCGCGCTGTGGGTCTGACGCGGTCGACCCGGAGCTCGTTCCACCGCACCGCCCCGGCCGGCCAAGCGGGATGGCGGAGCTGTGCAACGGCCGGGACGACGACGGCGACGGGACCGTGGACGAGGGCTTCGACTTCGACGTCGACACGGCGCATTGCGGGGGCTGCTTTGCTGCATGCCAGGAGATCGAGGACGGCAACGGCACCATGGTGTGCGAGGCGGGGGCATGCGGCTTCCGATGCAACCCGCGTCGCGGAGACTGCGATGGGGACCCGGCAAACGGGTGCGAGGTCAGGCTGGACGAGGCGTCGCGGTGCGGAGCGTGCACAGAAGCGGCTTGCGGTCCACCGACGTCGCTGTGCACGCCCACCTCGGACAGCGCGGAGTGCGTCGCCATCTGCGATGCGTCGACGACCGAGTGCAGCGGGGCATGCCGGGACACGCAGTTCGACTCGCAGCACTGCGGTGGCTGCGGCATCGAGTGCGGGGACGTGGGGCTGGGCGACAGCATGTGCGTCGAAGGGGAGTGCACGGTCGACTGCGACATGGGCGCGCACGCCTGCGACGGACAGTGCGTCTCCGACGCTGACATGGACTTCTGCGCGGGCGCGGACCGCTGCAGTCCGTGCCCGACCGGGGCGCCCAACGTCGCGTCGGTCGCCTGCGAGGAGCGGGCCTGCGTCAACACCTGCGAGGCGGGCTACTTCGACTGCGATGGAAACCCGGACAACGGCTGTGAAGTCCGGCCGGATCTCGATGACGACCCGCGCAACTGCGGCGGTTGCGGCGTCGACTGCGGCTACGGGACCTGCGCGGAAGGGGTCTGCAGCACGGCGGTGCGAAGCTTCGCGGTGGGCGCGCGCCACAGTTGCGCGGTGCTCGCGGACGACACCGTGTGGTGCTGGGGGGCCAACGAACACGGCCAGTCGTCGTTGAACTTCGGCGAGCGCACCTTGCCCGGACCGGCGTTGGTCACCCGGGCCAAGGAGGGCGAGGTCGTCTCGTTCAGCGCGCTCGACGAACAGACCTCCTACCTCACCGTCGTGCAGGAGTCCGGCTCCGTGATCGTCACGCGCATCGACTACTGGGGGCGCGATCCCGCAGACGAGGCCGGGCGGATGACGACCGACCTCACCCGGCTGGTGGAGTCGCGCGGGGAGATCCCGTTCGACGTGGGCGGCGGCTCGGGGCTGATGCTCTACAGCGCGCTCGGCACGAGCGACACCCTGTGGGGATGGGGCAACCGCGGGTTCGAAGCGTTCTCGGACTACGACGGAACGGGGACGGGGTTCACGGGGCCGATCGACCTGACACGCCACACCGGTCCGGACAGCGAGGATGGACTCAGCCGAGGCGACCGTGAGAGCTGCGTGGTCGACGGCACCATGAGCGCGCCGCAGCTCATGTGTTGGGGCATCGGCAAAGACACCGATCCCGTGTACCTCGGAAACGGGACCGTCGCGGGTTCGCTGACCCCGACTCGGATCGACATGGAGGACCAGCGCTTCCGCGACGACGCGTCGTTCGACTTGGGGTTCGCGGCCGGCTGCGCTCCGTTCGGAGAGACCGCCGTGCCGTCGCGCTACGGATGCTGGGGAGTCTGGGAGTGCGGGCCCGAGGGCCTGTCGCCCACCTTCGTCGAGGGGGTGGCGAGCGCGCCCTCGATGCCCGACATCTCCGTGGGCCGGTCCGCGGCGTGCGCGGCGCAGCTCGGGAGCGGGAACTTGATCTGCTGGGGGCGTGATCTGCTCGGTGTCTGCCATCCTGAGCAGCACCAACCGTTCCCTGCGCTGGAGGACGTCACCCGCGTGCAGCTCGGGCGCGACCACGGGTGTTTCCTCCGGCGGGTGGGCGGTGACGCGGGCTCGGGCTCGCTGTTCTGTTGGGGATCGAACGCGGAGGGCCAGCTCGGGGTCGGGCGCGCTGGCGGCCTCATGGGGCCCACGCAGGTCGTGTTCCGGACGCGGCCCGAGGGCTTGTAGACTGCTCGGTGTGAAGAAAACCGCAGCACTGCTGTTGGCCCTCGCGCTCATGTCCTGCTCGGGGCAGGGCGTCACCGAGATCGTCATCGAGACCGGGACCGACTACGCACCGGGGACGGAGTTGGCGCGCGTGGAGTGGGAGCTCCGCAGCAACGCCACTGAGCCGCTGTCGCCGCGGCCCTCGCAGGAGATCCCGGTGGGCTTCGAGGGCTTCCCGCTGACGCTGACGACCACCCCGGAGTCCACCCTCAATGCGCCCCTCGAGGTGACCGTGCGGGGGCTTCGTGCCGACGGAAGCGTGCTCGCGATGCAGACCCGCCGGACCGCCTTCGTCCCGGGCGCGAGTCTGGCCCTGCGGGTCGAACTCACGCGTCGCTGCGAAGAAGCGGCGTGCGCGGAATCGGAGACATGCGCGTCGATCGACGACGAAGCGCGCTGCATCGACATCGACATCGACCCGAGCCTGGTACCGCCACACCGGCCGAACCGTCCGACGGGAGCGGGGGAGCTGTGCAACGGTCGGGACGACGACGCCGACGGATTCACCGACGAGGACTTCGACGTCGGGAGCAACCCACGACATTGCGGTGCTTGCCACGCGGCCTGTGAGGTCATCGAGGGAGGCAACGGCCGCGCCGTGTGTGTGGACGAGGAGTGCGGTTACGAGTGCGATGCGCTCTTTGGCGACTGCGATGGAGACCCGAGCAACGGGTGTGAGACGCGCCTCACGGACCCGGACGCGTGCGGCGCGTGCGACACGACCTGCGCGCCGCCGACCTCGCTCTGCGCCATCCGGACGGACGGGGCCGAGTGCGTCGACATGTGCACGGGGTCGACGACCAACTGCGATGGCTCGTGCGTGGACACTTTCGACAGCCGGCGCCATTGCGGGGGATGCGGGCAGGCCTGCGTCGCACCCGAACTCGGCAGCGCCGAATGCGAGGACGGCGAGTGCCTGATCGAGTGCGATCTCGGTGCGCACCCGTGTGACGGCACATGCGTGTCGGACACGGACGTGAACTTCTGCGCCGGCGACGACCGTTGCAGCCCCTGCCCGACCGACGCGGCGAACGTGGCCTCGGTCGCGTGTGTTGAACAAGTGTGCGTCTCCAGCTGCGAGGAGGACTTCGCCGACTGCGACGGCGACCCGACGAACGGCTGCGAGGCCACGCCCTCGGGCGACGACCCCCGCAACTGCGGCGAGTGCGGCATCGACTGCGGCTACGGGACCTGCTCGGCGGGCGTCTGCTCAAACGCGGTGCGCAGCTTCGCGGTCGGAGCGCGGCACGCGTGCGCGGCGCTCGAGGATGGGAGCGTGTGGTGCTGGGGCGCCAATGAGCTCGGCCAGTCCACGATTCGTCCGACGTCGGGGGCGATTCCCAAGCCGGCGTTTGTCATGCAGTCCGTCGAGCCACAGCTGACGTTCCGGGCGCTGGACGACACCACGTCGTACATCGAGTCGAACGCGATCCTGTCCGGCATCAGCATCCTGTTCTGGGGGGATGACCCGCGGGACGAGATCGCGCGCCCGGTGGGGTCGCGCACGGTGATCGCAGGCTCCGCCACGGGCCTGTTGCCGTTCGACGTGGGGGGCGGCTCCGGCTTCCTGCTCGATGGAGGATCGACAGGCGGCCCGCCGGTCGAGCTCTTCGGTTGGGGGAGCCGCGACTTCGGCGCGTTCGCGGACTTCATCTCTCCCGGGATCGGGCCCATCCCGTTGCGACGACTCGAGACGGTCAACACGTTGCCGGCCTTCGCGAACCTGGCACGGGGGGAGCGGGTCACGTGTGGAGTCTCCGGGACTGGACTGTTCCCCGATTTGCTCTGTTGGGGCCTCGCCTCGTCGGGCGAGAGGGTCTTCACGGGCAACGGCACCGATCGAGGAGCGGCGTCGCCGAGCACCATCACCTCTCCGGTTCCAAGCGCGCGCTTCACCTCCGACAGCGCGATGGACCTGGGCTACCAGGCGGCATGCGCGCCGTTCGCCGAGCCCAGCGCGGCGTCGCGCTTCGCGTGCTGGGGCGTTTGGGATTGCGGCTTCCCGACCCGTGAAGTCCTCGAGCCCACGGAGGTCGCGGGGACGAACAACGCCAACTCCCTGAGCCTCTCGGTCGGGGCATCCCAAGCCTGCGGCGCCCAGGTCGGGACGGGGCGCATGATCTGTTGGGGGCGCGACTACGAGAACCCCGACCTGGCCAGCTGCCGCCCTGCGCAGACCGAGCCGTACCCCGAGTACACGGACATCAACCGCGTGCAGCTCGGTCGCGAGTTTGGCTGCTTCCTGCGTCGCGTCGGCGGCGACGCAAACAGCGGCTCGTTGTTCTGCTGGGGGTCCAACCGAGAGGGGCAGCTCGGCACCGGCGAGACGGCCGCCACGTCAGGTCCGCATCAGGTGGTCTTCTCCACGCCGCCGCCCGGTTGACGGGGGCGCCAGACGATCACCGCGGCTGCGGCCACGAGCGAGAGCAGATACAGCCAGCGCCAGGGCGGGCCGTCGGCCGGTTCGAAGCGCAGCTCGACACGGTGGGAGCCGGCTTCGATCGGGACGGCGCGCACGAAGCCGTTGGCGCGCAGGACGGCCGTCTGCTCGTCGTCGACCCAGGCGCGCCAGCCCGGATAGTGGGCCTCATTGATGACGACGACGCCGGCTTCGGGCACGTCGATGGACAACGCCGCGGAGTCGTTTCGGCGCGTCAGCGATGCCCACCGGATCGCACGTCGGCCGGCGGCCGCGCCTCGAGGCCCGCTCGAGAGGGGCACGGCGCCGGCCTCCCGATCGAGGACGGCGATGGCGCTCGGGGCCAGCTCCCGCACCCGGGCGAGCGCGTCGCTCCGGTCGGGGACGACTTCGATCTCGTCCGCGGGTACGAAGTACGCGCCGGGCAGCGCGTCCAGGAACTCGGTCACGCTTCGTTCCTGGGCGTCCTCGAAGCGCGTCTCGGTGCGGAGCCGCGCGCGCAGCTCGCCCGGCGGGGGCAGGTAGTGGCGGTCCCAGCCGTGGATGAAGTGCGGCCCCGACAGCGCGTAGCGGACCCCGAACTGCGGCGCGAGGCCAGGCGCGTCGCGCAGCGAGCCGACGACGCGCTCGTGTGTGCGAAGAATGAGCGGGTCCTGGTAGCCGCGCAGATCCGGCCGGCGGATTCGCGTCCCCGCCCGGCATCCGATCGCGAACTCGTCCATCACCCGGCCCTCGCCCGGTGCGTGGGACAGGATGGTGCTGCCGTCGCCGCACGTCGGCTCGCCGCGGCGCATGTGCCGATGCGGGGGCAGGGTCTGGGTGACGTCGAGGAGCAAGAGCAGCGCCAGCGCGGCGCCCGTCAGCGGGTGCGCGAGCCCGTCGGGACGGTGCTCCCGAAGCAGCGAGAGCCCGCCGAGCGCGAGCGCCAAGAGGCCCGGGCCGCGCCCCTCGAGCGCAATCAACAGCGCGGCGCCCAGCGTGAGCAGCAGGGCGCCGGCTGGTGTGCCCCACGCGGTCCGCTTTCCCCGGAGGTGCGTCAGGCCGAGCGCGAGCCCCCCGGCCATCGCTGGTCCGATCCACGACTCGTAGCGGATGGGTGCACGAAAGTGCCGCACGCCCGGCACCCACTCGAACGCCCACTCGAACAGGGCTCCGCCCGTCGCGAGCACGAGCCCGAGCGCCGCGAGGAGGAACAGCAGCCACGCCTCACGGCGGCGGCTCATCGCCACCGGCATCAGCACCAGCGCGAGCCACCCCACGTACAGGTGGTTGCCGGGCTGCGGCCAGACCATCGCTACCAACTGCTCGGCGTCGAGGGCGCCCTGGCGGATCGAAGCGAGCGAGCGCCCCGCCTGCACCGAGTGCGCGGCCAGCTGCGCGCCCGGCACGAGCATGACCAGCAAGAGGCCCGCGGTCAGCGTGGCCGCCATCGTCAGAGGCAGGGCGTACCCGCGGGCGCTGGCCTCTCTTGCGCCCTGACCGAGCCGGAACGCGAGATAGAGCCCCGTGAAAGACGCGGCGAACCAGAGCGCGGGCGGCGATCCCACCCAGCCGCACAGACCGGTGGCCAGGGCCAACAGTGCGCCGTCCCGGGCGCGGCGCTCCCGGAGGATGCCCTCGGCGGCGAAGAGCATCAGCGGAAGGTAGGCCATCGCGCTCGAGAGGTTCAGCTCCCACGCATGCCGCATGAACGGCGCGGCCTCGATCAACGTCGCGCCTGCGATCGCACCGGCCCACGAGGCGCCCAGGCGCCGCAGCCAGAGGAGCCCGAAGGCCCCGGCGAGGAAGAAGTGAAAGACGACCCGGAAGGTGGCCCAGCCCATCGACGGAGACGCGCCCGCCGCGCCGCAGACGAGCCAGTTCAGCGGGTGGTAGGTGCCCGCCTGCGGGTCGGCGTAGCGCGGATAGCCGCCGCGATCCCACGGGGACCAGGAGGGAAGCTCCCCTGCGTGAAGGTCGCCGCAGAGCAGCACGAGGTCCGGCCAGTATTGCTCCGGGACATCCCACTCGAACCAGGCCGTCTCGCCCCCTGCGAGGTCGTCGACGACCGGCGCGTGCAGGAACGCCGTCACGCCGAGCACCACCAGCAGTGCCATCAGCCATGCGTGGCGGGGCGCGCCGAGGGCGCGTTCGGACCCATCGGCGAGCGAGCGGCGCACACGCGTGTGTAGCAGGTGGCCCGCCCCGGCGAGATGACAGATCGTGCTAGCGTCACGAGCGCCGTGCCCCGCCACGTCTTCATCACCGGCATCGCGGGCTTCCTCGGGAGCCACGTCGCCGATCGGCTGCTCTCGCTCGGGCACCGGGTCAGCGGCTGCGACGACCTGAGCGGCGGCTACAAAGACAACGTGCCCGAGGGCGCGACCCTGCACATCGCGGACTGCACGGATCTGCCGACCCAGAAGCGCCTGATGGAGGGTGTCGATGTGGTGGTGCACGCCGCGGCCGCTGCGCACGAGGGGCTCAGTGTGTTCAGCCCGACCCGCATCGTGCGGGACAACATGCAGGCGTCCACGAGCGTGTTCACCGCCGCCATCGCCAACGGGGTTGACCGGATCGTTTACTGCTCATCGATGGCGCGCTACGGCGACAACCCCGTCCCGTTCCACGAGGGCATGCCGGTCCGGCCGAAGGACCCCTACGCGATCGCCAAGGTGGCCTCTGAACAGATGCTCCACATGCTGGCCGCGACCCATGGCGTCGAGCGCGTGGTTGCCATCCCGCACAACATCATTGGTGCGCGTCAGAAGTACGACGACCCGTATCGCAACGTCGCGTCCATCATGACGAACCTGATGCTCAGCGGGCGCCAGCCCTACATCTACGGCGACGGAAACCAGAAGCGCTGTTTCAGCCCCGTGCAGGACGTCGTCGATTGCCTCGTTGCGCTCGTGCTCGAGCCCGGCCTCGATGGCCTGACGGTGAACGTGGGCCCGGACGACGGTTTCATCACCATCAACGAGCTCGCCGAGCGCCTCGCTCGGATCGTCGGCTTCACGCCGCTGACGCCGAACTACCTCGCCGACCGGCCGTGCGAGGTCAAGCTCGCGACGTGCTCGAGTGAGCTTGCGCGGGAACGCCTCGGCTACGCTCCACGCCGCAGCCTCGACGACGGACTCGCGGACATTGTCGAGTACGTGCGCGCGCGCGGGACCCGCCCCTTCGACTACACGCTCCAGCTCGAGATCGTCACCGACGCCACGCCGCGCACTTGGCGCGAGCGCCTTCTCTGATCCCTCTGCCCACGAGGACGCTCATGTACGACACGCTGATCTCCGACCGCGCCAAGGCGCTCCGCGAGGCGCTCCTCGCGTTCATGGACGCCGAAGTCTACCCACGGGAGGCCGACCTCTTCGCGCAGGTCGGCGCGTCGGGCGATCGCTGGCAGCCGCTCCCGCTCATCGAAGAGCTCAAGGATAAGGCCAAGGCGGCGGACCTGTGGAACCTGTTCCTGCCGGAAAGCGAGCGCGGTGCGGGGCTCCGCAACCTCGAGTACGCGCCGCTCTGCGAGATCATGGGGCGCAGCTTTTGGGCGCCGGAGATCTTCAACTGCTCAGCGCCCGACACCGGGAACATGGAGGTGCTGGAGCGCTACGGGACCGAGGAGCACAAGGCGCGGTGGCTCGAGCCGCTGCTCAACGGCGAGATCCGCTCCGCGTTTGCCATGACCGAACCCGCGGTGGCCTCGAGCGACGCCACGAACATCGAGATGTCGATGGTGGCCGACGGCGACGCGTATGTGCTCAACGGCCGCAAGTGGTGGACGTCGGGCGCGATGGATCCGCGCTGCAAAATCTTGATCGTCATGGGCAAGACGTCCCCGGAGGCGCACCGGCATCAGCAACAGTCGATGATGCTCGTCCCGATGGACGCGCCCGGGCTCACGGTGGTCCGCCCGCTCACGGTGTTCGGCTACGACGACGCGCCGCACGGCCACGCGGAGATCACGTTCGAGGACGTGCGCGTGCCGGCGTCGAACCTGCTGCTCGGGGAAGGCCGCGGGTTCGAGATCGCACAGGGCCGGCTCGGGCCGGGGCGCATCCATCACTGCATGCGGCTCATCGGGCTGGCGGAGCGCGCGCTCGAGCTGATGTGCGAGCGGCTCATCGGCCGGGTCGCGTTTGGCCGTCCGGTCGCGCGCTACACCGTCTGGCACGAACGCATCGCCGAGTCGCGCTGCATGATCGACCAGGCCCGCCTGTTGACGCTGGACGCGGCGCACAAGATGGACACCGTCGGCAACAAGGTCGCCAAGGCGGAGATCGCGATGATCAAGGTCGTCGCACCGACCATGGCGTGCAAGGTGGTCGACTGGGCCATCCAAGCGCACGGCGGCGGCGGCGTCAGCCAGGACTTCCCGCTCGCGTGGATGTACGCAGGGGCGCGCTCGCTCCGGCTCGCCGACGGCCCAGACGAGGTGCACCGCTTCAGCATCGCGCGCCAAGAGCTGGCGAAGGGCCCGCTCGGCCAGGCGATCTTCAAGCGCTCGCGTTGACCGATGGGCTACCGCGACGAGACCGCGGTGTTGCGTGAGCGCATCGACCAACTGGAGCTGTCGCTGGCCAAGACGACGGGCCGGGCGATGCTGTTCGAGGACGAGCGTGACGCGCTGTCCCGCCGCCTCGACGCGCTCACTGGAGACCCGCGTGCGCTCGCCCGCGCCCGGTCCCGCAACAAGCTCAGCAAGCTCCCGTTTCGCGCCATGCGCGTCGCCGGGGCGTTGATGCTCGTGGCGGGCGTGCTGCCCATGGCGCTGATGGCGCTCGCGCTCATGTTCAACGAGCCCGCGGCGGGGCTCATGTGCTCCATCGTGCCCGCCCTGATCGTGCTGGGCACGATGGCGCTCAAGATGCCCGAGGTGGTGACGTGGATTCAGGTCCGCGAGGAGAAGAAGCGCGCCGAGACCGAGGCGGCCACGCTCTACCGGGCGCGGGCGCGGGTGGATCTGTCTCCCAGCGAGCACGCGCTCGAGGTGAGCGACGAGGTGGAAGAGGCATCCGACCGGATGCGCCGCTGACGCGCCAAAGGGGTGCGCCGACGGCCGGACTGCACTAAGTCTCGGTCGACGTGCTCGACAAGCTGGAACGATCGTGGCTGGGGCGCCTGGCGATCCCGAATCTCGCGCTGATGCTCGTCTTTGGGCAAGGCGCGGCGTGGATCATCAGCAAGGCCGAGCCCGCGTTCGCGTCCGCGCTCGTGATGGTGCCGGCGATGGTGCTGCAGGGGGAGGTCTGGCGCCTGGTCACGTTCCTGTTCATGCCGCCACCGCCGGACGCGCTGTTCGGTGACCTTGGCGTCATCTTCGGGCTGCTGCTGCTCTACATCTTTGGCCGACGACTCGAGTCGGACTGGGGCGCCTTCCGCTTCAACGCGTTCATCTTCGTCGGCTGGGTGATGAGCGTCGGCGTGGCGTTTGTCGTGCCGTATGGCGGGGCGACGAACTTCTTCCTGATGTCGACCGTGTTCCTCGCGTTCGCCTACCTCTATCCGGACTACGAGCTGCTCTTGTTCTTCGTCCTGCCCGTGAAGGTGAAGTGGCTCGCGCTCCTGGCTTGGCTCGGCTTGGCCTACGCCGTCTACGCCGCGGCGAGCACATCCCAGTGGATGACGGTGCTCATGATCCTCGCGAGCATCTCCAACTTCTTCCTCTTCCTCGGACCCGAGATGGTCCGCCGCCTCAAGGGCGCAGGGAAGAAGCAGGTCAAGCGCGTGGCCGTGGCGCGGGCTGCCAAGACCGCCACACACACCTGCGCCGTCTGCGGGATCACCGACCTGACCGCGCCCGACATGTCCTTCCGCTACTGCAGCAAGTGCACGGGCGGCCGCGCCTACTGCAAAGACCACCTCCGCGACCACGAACACGTCCAGGCGTGAACGAAGGTTCGCGTCTACTCCGGAGCCGGCTCGCTCGCCTCGAACGCCGCCGCGCTCGGCCCGTCCGGGTACGCCGCGAGGTAGCGCGCCACCGCCAGGCGACGCTCGGTCTCCAGATCCATCCGGTGCAGCAGCTCGACCTCGGTGGCCATGCCTCGCTCGCGCAGCAGGGAACCGGGCGCCAGAACCCCGCCGTGTCGGAGGGCGTGCAACGCCCCCACGTCGTCTCCGAGCGGGCCGGCCCGCAGACGCGCCTCGAGGAACGCGGCTTGCTCCCGCCCCGGTGAAGGAAGCTCTTCGGACGCGTATCGGTAGACGTCCGCCGCCTCTCTCGCGCGGCCCAGCGACCGCAGCGCGTCGCCTTCGAGCATGCGCCAAGGCGCGGTCTGTCCACTGCTGATCCGCGCGCGCGCCTCCACCAAGGCGAGCTCTGCGTCACCGGCGGCGATCCACTGGCGGAGCTCCGACGCCGTTGCAGGCCGCGGCTCGGGCGGGGGCGTGCTCTCGGTCTCGGCGGGCTGCTCGGTCTCGGTGGGCTGCTCCGTCTCCGATGGCGCTGTCGCACGAGGCCGGCGTGTGGGGACCGACGACGCGGCATGAGCTTCCACCGTCGGCGCGGAAGGCAGCTCCACCTGTTCGGCGGGCGCGCGCCGTCGGGCGGCCTCGGTGCCCGCCTCGGCGAGTGGGTCGCGATCCGGTCGCCCTCCTCCGAGGTGCACGACACCGCCCGCGGCGACCTCCCGGACACGCTCTCCGTTCTCGACCCGGACACGCCCTTCGTACACACGCACGGTGGTGCCGCGCTCGGAGGTCGCGACCGAGAATACCGTGCCGAGCACGGTCACCTCCGCGCGCGGCGTCGACACCACGAACTCGCCCCCCTCGATGGGGCGGACGTCGAACAGCATCGCGCCGCCCTCGAGGCGCACCCGCCGAGCGGTCTCGGTCTCGACTTCCACCCCGAAGCGGGTACCCGCCGACGCGCGCAGTCGGTCTCCGGTCGACAGCACCACCTCGGTGGCTTCGTGGGTCTCCTCGAGCGGCGCCTCGGCCCGGGGGGAAGACGTGGGTGTGGGCTCTGCCAGGAACAGCGTCACCGCCGCGGCCGCGGCCGCGGCCGCCACCGCCATCGACCCGATCAACCAGCGTCGCGTCCCACGCTGGTGCCGTGCCCGTCCCGTCATCGCCGCGCGCTCCGCCATCCGACGGACCGACAGCTCGTCGAGGGCGGCCGGCTCGGCCTCCTTTGCCTCTGCGAGCAGCGCCGCCAGCACATCGAGCTTCGGGGCACCCTCCGCCGAGGCATCCCCCGTCCGCGCCGCGTCGACCCAGCGATCCACCTCCGCGGCGTCGAGCGTGTCGGGCTCCGCGCTGCGCGCTTCTGCGAGCAGTGCGTCGAGTTCGTTCATCGCGCGCCGCCCATGTCGTCGTCCGCGAGGATCACCTCGAGCTCTTGGCGCGCGCGGCACAAGAGACTGCGCATCGCGTTGGCGGAGATGCCGAGCACGTCGGCTGCGTCCGCAGGGGCGAGCCCCTCCACCGCGCAGAGCACAAACGCGGACCGACGTCGCTCCGGGAGCTGACCGAGCGCGACGTGCAAGCGAGCGAGCGCGCGGCGGGCCGCCACCTGGCGCTCCACGTCGGGGGACTCCGGTGGCGGGGGCAGCTCGGGCGTGGGCCGTTGGTAGTACCGATACGAGGTGCGCAGCGTGATGCGGTGGGCGAGCGTGGCGAGGCTCGACCGGCCCTCGAAGCGATGCAGGGCGCTGGCGATCTCACTGAGCGCGTCCTGGGCCGCGTCGTCCAGGTCGGGCCCCGGGCCGAGGTGCCGGAGCATCCACCGGCGCACCTCGGGCACCAGCTCCCGCAGCACCCGATTGAGGATGGCGTCGTCCTTGGCGCGCAGCCGGCCGACCAGCTCCACGAGCAGCGCCCGCTCACCCTCGGCGACGGCGCGGGGGGACAGATGCACGAGGGAGTCCACACTCATGCTCAGGCCCATCACATCACCGCCAGGATCGTGGAGAGCGTGGTCGCGATCCGGAGGCCCGGGTTGGCCTCCAAGTAGCCGGCTCCGAGGTCCGCTCGAACGAACAGACGCAGGCCCTCTCTGACTCGGAAGGAGACGGCGCTGTAGCCCCCCACGCCGAGCAGGAGACCACCTTGGTCGAAGGCGAAGGGGGGCTCCGGGAACGGAGGCGGGCCGAACCGTTCCAGCCTTCGCGCCTCCGCGTACCCTGCGCAGACGCGAAGGCCAAGATGGAACTCGGTCGTGTCCACGGTCGCGACGCCACCGCCGAAGCACCCTCGCGCCATCGGCTGCGCCTCGTCGCCTTGCCCGGTGACATGGTCGAGCATCGCACCGCCCTCCACCAGAAGGTCGAGCTCGAGGAGGCCGAAGCGAAGCCCGCCACCGAGCCGTATCAGTGAGCCCACATAGGCGCGTCGATCGTTCAAGTAGCCGAACGCTCCGGTGCCCACGCGGAACGAGAAGCTGAGCTGGTCCCCGTCGGAGGTCGGTGTGGGTTCGTACTGCTCGAAGTCGATCTCGGTTAGCGGTGTCGGTGTGGGGGCCGTCGTCCGCCGGTACCAGGGTGGCTCTGCCGCAACGGGAGCGGGAGAGAGCGGCTGCTCATCCCAGAGGCTGACCGCGATCAGCGCTGCGGTGCGCGCGTCGGCTTCGACCGAGACCGGCGCCACACGTGCGGAATCCGCGTCCGGGGTGAGCACACGAACAGAGTGCGCCGGGTCACCCATCACGACCAAGACCGCACAGGCCGCACCCCGCTCGAGCACGGCTCGCTGCGCCTGTGCGTCCCGGATGAGCGAAGTCGCTCCAGCGGGGGCGTCCAGCGGAACCACGGTCACCCCGCGTGGGGCCAGCTCGATCTGCAGCGCCGCCGTCCACTCGGCGCGGAGCGCTTCGGGTGCGAGAACCAGCACGACTTCGGTCTCCCCGGTCTCTGAGGGCGTGTTGAGCGCCACCTCGGCCAGTGCCGGGATAGACGCGGGCTCCTCAGCATCGATGCCGGGCTCTTCCGCATCGATCGCGGACGCCCCTGGCGTGGGGACGGGAGTCTCCTCTGCCTGGGCCGACGCGGATGTCGTTGCGGCCAGGATAGCCAAGATGATGGGGAGGGTGCGCATCGCGAGACCACTGTGGCGTGTTCGACGGGAAACGTTGCACACGAAACGAAGAAAGCTGGAAACACCGATTCTCTGCAACGTTCGGCGTGCTCAGCGCACTGCCTCGTCATCTCGACCACGGGGTTGAGCCAGGAGGAAACGATGACGAAGAGAGTGATGATTCTGATGGCCGCGCTCGGCCTGTTCACGTCCGGATGTGAGCTCGCGGTGCCGCTCATCGCGGCGGAGCTCG
Organism: Sandaracinaceae bacterium; assembly: GCA_045106715.1. Lineage (GTDB taxonomy): Bacteria > Myxococcota_A > Polyangia > Polyangiales > Sandaracinaceae. The sequence continues at coordinate 5,240 of JBGCFC010000032.1, read as the reverse complement.
GGGGAAATGACGACATCGAGCCGTCGAGCGCCGCGCTGAGCGTGCGCGTGGAAGCGGCGGAGGGCTCGCTCCGAGGGCAGGCGTTGTCGCCTGAGATGCTCGCTGCGACCGGTGACCGACACGGAGCTCAGCTCTCGTTTGCGGTCCAGGTCGGAGGGCCCGACACGATGATGCACGTAGTGGTCCCGCAGGCGGATGGCTCGTCGGTGAACCCGTATGAGGGAGACGGGTTCGAGGGAGAGGGGCCGTTCTTCGGGGAGGGAGATGCCCCCTTCTTCGAGGATGCCGGGGCGTTCCTGCCGCAGCAGGGGCTCGCTCCAGAGCAGGGTGCCAGATTCATGGTTTGCGATGGTGACGATTGCTTCGCGGCGGATGACTTCGACATTCAGATCGAACAGACGCCAGACGGCCGTGTGGCGTCCTTCGAGGGGACGTTCGGCGAGGGCGAGCGAGCCCGCGTTGTCATGCGCTACACCGAGGACGACTGAGCCGTCATGCGTCCCTACGCTGCGCATGCCGCTTCGGTGGCGACGCCGTGCCCGGCCGCGCGCTTCGGTGCGCGGCCGTGGTCCGTTCTCGTGCTGTCTCTGCTTGCCGTGGGCTGTGCGGGAGAAGACCCGCGGATGGCCATCGAAGCGGCGGAGGTGTTTTCGCCGTCGAGGACGGGGACACAGAGCCCCGGCATCGTCGAGCTGGGGCAGCTGCTCTTCTTCGACCCCGAGCTGAGCGGCAACCGCGACGTGGCGTGCGCGTCATGCCACATGCCGGTGGACCACGCGTCCGACACGCTGCCGCTCGGGATTGGCGTGGGGGCGAGCGGCACCGGGCACGCGCGCGAGGGTGGGGTGGTGCTGCCGCGCCACACGCTGGCCCCGTTCAACCGATCGTTCGCACGCCGCTTGCTGTGGGATGGGCGCGTCGAGCAGCTCGACGACAAGAGCCTGCGAATCTTGCTGGCCCCCAACGTGGAACTCCCCATTCCGGAGGGGATCGACACGCCGCTCGAAGCCCAGGCGCTGTTGCCGATCCTCGATCGACACGAGATGCGTGGACAGGACGGCGACGTGGGCGTGACAGCCTTGCCGAACGAGCTCGCGGCCATCTCTGACGATGACCCGCGCGCCGTGTGGGACGCCGTCATGGTGCGCCTGATGGCCATCGATGAGTACCGCGTGCGCTTCGCCGGCGCCTTTCCGTCCGTGCCGGAGGGAGAGCACGGCATCGAGCACGTCGCGCGGGCGCTGGCCCGATTCGAGATGCGGCTCTGGGACCTCACCGACACGCCGTTCGACCGCTACCTCGGCACCGAGCACACCAAGCCGCGCGACGACGCGATGAGCGACTCGGCGTTGCGCGGGGCGACGCTGTTCTTTGGCGACGCGGGATGCGCGCGGTGCCACAACGGGCCGCTCTTGAGCGACGAGTCGTTCCACAACATTGGGGTTCCCCCGGTCGGGCCGGGTTTCGATGGCCAGGCGGACGAGGGGAGGGCGCGCGTGACGGGCGAGCCGGCGGACCGCTTCGCCTTCCGCACGCCCTCGTTGAGGAACGTCGCGCTCACGGCGCCCTACTTTCACAACGGCTCGGTCCCCTGGCTCAGGGATGCGGTCGAACTGCACCTGGACCCCGAGCGGTTCGTGCGCGGTCCGACACGGGAAGGGGAGTCGCCCGATCCGTCCGATGTCGAGGCGGTGTTCTCGACGCTCGACGCTGGAGCGCGGCCGGTGTTGCCAGTCTCGCCCGAGGAGATCGACGACCTGGTCGCGTTCCTCGAGGCGCTCAGCTCGGACGCCGAGCAGAGCGTGTTCCCGGGCGCGGGCGAACCGGTGGAGGTCCCGAGCGGGCTCGCGTTCCCGCACTCCGATCGATTCTGAGCGCGAGGATGTTGGAGGAGCGACAAGCGCCTGGGCGGTGGGTCCCGGGTTCGAGGCGCGGCACAACGGTTTTTCAACGGGCTGCTAACCGGCGCCCTGTGTGGCCTCCTCGGCCCACGCGGGGCGCCCCTCGCGGTAGGGCACCCAGACGAGGGTCAGCTCGTCCACGCTGAGGTCGCTCTTCGTCGGCTTCACCGCGCGCTCCTCGACGGCCGGGGGCTCGAGCGGGCTCGTCTGCAGCGCCTTCAGCTCGACCCTCGCTTCGGCCGACAGCGCGACGAGTTCTTGCTCGAGTTCGTCCACCTGCTCCTCGGCGCGCCGCACGTCATCGGCGTCCTTGGCGTTTCTCGCCGCACCCCGCGCGGACGTGCCGGCGCGTCGCACCACGCTCCGGCCGAACAGCGCGCCGAGAACGGTCGTGCCGACGGAGACCGCGGTGCTCACTTGCCCGGATCGCAGCTGCCCCTTCTCGCGCTCGACCTTGTCGCGGGCCTTCTCGAGCTTGGCCTCGAGCTTGTCGACCTTGCCGGCGTATTTCTCGCGGAGTGCGTCGACCCGGCGGTCCCGGTCCTCGCGCTCCAGCTGCGCGAGCCGCGCCACGAAGCTGGCCCGGTCCTCGCCGGGCTCCGACCACGCCTTGTGCGCGTCTGAGCGGTACACGATGGCCTTCTCCTCGCGGTAAAGGTGCGTCTTGAGCCCCTTGCTCAGTTTGCCGAGCCCCTTCACCGTCCCCATCCCGCGAGGGATGGGCTCGAACGTGCCTCCGTCGAGCGGCGGCTCGTCGCTGACCCGGAGGGTCGTCGGCGAGATCAGCGACGCCTGCTCCCAGGTCGCTCTTGCGCTCGTGCCGAGCGGCGCGAGCACAGACGGGGCGAGCCACAGATCGAGGCCCGAGTGCCGGTGGGAGTAGTGGATGGACACAGCGGCCAGCGCGTGCGGTCGCCAGCTCAACGGCGCGCGTCCGGCGAACGGGACGAGGAAGCGCTCACGGACGTCAGGGTCGAGCGCGGGGCGTGCCGAGACCGGAGGCGGCTCCTCGGCCGCGGGCGTGGCCGGGACCGCTGCGACGGTTGACGATGCGGCCGCCGGTGGTGCGGCGGGAGCCTGCGCGAGCGGCTGTCCAACCGGCCGCGCGAGCTGAACGAGCTGGGTGCGGGTCAGGGGCCCGCGGAGGTACGACATCGCCCAGCGCGTCTCGAACACGACGGGGGCCTTCTCATGCACGTTGCGCATCAGGAAGCGCCGGGAGCCGAGCCCCGCGAGCTGGGCGCGCGTCGCGTCCGGGTCCATCGCGGCGCCCGCCGTCGCGAGCCCATCGATGACGCGGTCCACGTCGCGCTCGGTCGAGAGCCGTCCGAGCAGCCAGGTCCCGCAGTTCGACAGCCCCTTGTAGTCGAGGTCCACCGGGTTCTGCGTGGACAGCAGCACGCCGAGCCCGTAGGCGCGCGCTTGCTTGAGCAGCGTGAGCATCGGGCGCTTGCTCGGGGGTTCACGAACGGGCGGGAAGAACCCGAACACCTCGTCCATGAAGAGCAGCGCGCGTAGGCTCGCCGTGCCCGACTGGGCGCGCATCCACGTGACGACTTTGGAGAGCAAGAGGGTCACGAAGAACATGCGCTCGGACTCGGAGAGGTGCGCGATCGAGAGGATCGAGAGGCGGGGGCGCCCGTCCGGCGCACGCAAGAGCCGTCCGACGTCGAGCGGGTCGCCCTTCATCCACGGCGCAAACGACGGAGACGCGAGCAAGTGGTTCAGCTTCATGCCGAGCTTCTTGCGGTCCTTGGGCGCGAAGAAGTCATCCAGAGGGAGCGCGCCCAGCCGGTCGAACGGCGGGTCGAGCACCTGGCGGACGAGCGTCGGAATGTCGAGTCCGGTGCCAACAGACCACGCGCGCGTGATGAGGTGAGCGAGCAGGATGTGTGGCGCGCTCGTGATGGGATCCCCGTCCACGTCGAGCAGGGCACAGAGCGCCGATGCGATGGCGGCGACCTCGTCGCGAAGCGCGTCCGGGTCGTCGGCCGCGATGGCGGGAGGGTCGAGCCGCCCGAGCACGGACAGAGGGCGTCCCGCCTCGCTGCCGGGCGTGTACAAGACGCGCTCGCACGCGCCAGCGAACCGCGCGATCCGAGCCCCGTCCTGGCCGTCGCGGGCCAGCCCGCTCCGCCAACGCTCGGCGATCACTTCGGCGTGGGCTTCGGGCGTGCGCCCGTGCCGTCCCGCCTCGGCCGGGTCGATCCACGGCGCGAACTCGGCGGGCGTCAGACCGGGGAACGTGAGTAGCAGGTTGGACAGGTCGCCCTTCGGATCGATGACGATCGCGGGGATGCCGTCGATGGCCGCTTCTTCGAGGGTGACGATCGACAGTCCGGTCTTGCCCGACCCGGTCATGCCCACGCAAAGCCCGTGGGTGGTGAGATCCCGGGCGCGGTAGAGCAACGGCGCGGCGGTGCGCTCCCCGCCCTCGATGCGGTGTCCCAGGTAGAACGAGCCCAGCTGCTCGAACGGCTCCATCTGACTTCCTCCGTTTGCGCAGCCATCCCGCTGCGCGCGCGAAGACTACACCGAGGCGCGGCCCACTCGGGCGCGTGTCAGCGGATGAGGAAGACGTAGGCGGCGATGCCGGCCATGAGCACGAGCCCTCCGACCAGCAGCCACATCGTCTGCGACGAGCTCGCGTCGTCCGTCTCCTGGGCGCGCTCCTCGATGGCCGGGCGGTCGTCCCCGTTCTTCGTGGTCGAGGGCTTCTTGGTCGCGGCCTGCTTCTTGGTCGCGGCCTTCTGGGTGCTCTTCTTTTGGGCCGCTGGCTTCTCGGCCGCCGGCTTCGCAGCGTTCGCGACCGCGGCGTGCGGAGCCGTCTGCGCGTCGGTCTCCTTCGCCTCGCGCCGCTTGCGCTCCTTGCGCTCCCGGGCCTCGCGCTTGCGCTCGCGCTTGGTCTTCTTGCGCTTGCCGCGGCGGGCCTTCGCCTTCGCGGGCTTCTTCTTGGGCGTGGTCCGGGCCTTCGCGGGCTCCGTCGCGGCGACCTTGGACTCTCCGGACGGCGCTGCCTCAGAGACCTCGGACGACTCTTCGGTGTCCGCCTTCTCCGTCGCCTCGGCCTTCTCCGTCGCCCCAGCCTTGTCAGCGGCCTTGGCTTCTTCGGCCTTGGCCCTCTCAGCGGCCTTGGCTTCTTCGGCTTCGGCCTTCTCAGCGGCCCTGGCTTCCTCAGCGGCCTTGGCTTCCTCAGCGGCCCTGGCTTCCTCAGCGGCCTTGGCTTCCTCAGCGGCCTTGGCTTCCTCAGCGGCCTTGGCTTCCTCAGCGGCCTTGGCTTCCTCAGCGGCCTTGGCTTCCTCAGCGGCCTTGGCTTCCTCAGCGGCCTTGGCTTCCTCG
>JBGCFC010000031.1:0-130049 GCA_045106715.1 Sandaracinaceae bacterium | reverse complement strand
CGACGGCTGTGTCCGCGACGGCTGTGTCCGCGACGGCTGTGTCCGCGACGGCTGTGTCCGCGACGGCTGTGTCCGCGACGGCTGTGTCCGCGACGGCTGTGTCCGCGACGGCTGTGTCTGCGACGTCGATGCCGGGCTCCGCAGCTGGCCAGCCCGACTCACGTGGGGGCTCCTCACGTCCGGTCTCCTCGAGCCCCGCCAGCGACGACTCGCCCAGCCCAGACGGGCGCGCCTCCAGCTCCGGGGCCGGTTCCGGCGCGGTCGAGCCGGAGGCCTCCGGTGCGAGGTCCGCGATCGGGCCTGGAACCGGGTCTGCGCCCTCGAGGTCCGTGTTCGCATCGTTGGAGAGAGTCGTGTCGCTCATCGTCATTGATCCCACGTGGGACAGGTAAACACCGCCCGCCGCCCGTCCAGCCGCGACACTCCTGACACGCAGCTGTCAGCAGGGATGCGCTACTCGAGCCTCATCATGAGCGAGTCGACTGCGTTCAAGCACCACATCACGGAGGCCGGCGTCCGGCGGCTCGCGGATCACCTCGCTCCGCATGTCGCGTTCGATACGGAGGACTTCGTGCGGCGCGCAGGAGCGGGCTTGCCGCCGCTGGAGCTCAAGGCGCGCGTCCACCACGTGGCCGACACCCTCGCGTCATGCCTGCCTCCCTTCGTCGAGTCGGCGCCCCGAATCGAGCGCGCCAACGCGTCGGCGCGCGATTCCGATGCGTCGCTGTGGGTGTTCTGGCCGCTCTGCTCGTACATCGAGCGCCACGGCACTGGGCACGTCGATGAGGCGCTCCGGGTGATGCGCGGGCTGACGCACCTCGCGAGCTGCGAGTTCGCGATCCGGCCCTTTCTCGCGGCCGAGCCCACACGGGTGTTTCCCGTCCTGCAGGAGTGGGCGGGGGATGCCAGCTGGCACGTTCGCCGCCTGGCCAGCGAGGGCACACGCCCGCTTCTTCCGTGGGGCATGCGGTTGAAGGCGCTTCAGTCCGATCCGAGCCCGTCGCTGCCGCTGCTCGATCGGCTCTTCGACGACCCTTCCGAGGACGTACGGCGCTCCGTCGCCAACCACATCAACGACATCTCGAAGGACCACCCCGACCTCGCGGTGCAGGTCGCTGCCGCGTGGCACGAACAGGGGGGCGAGCACACCCGCGCGGTGATCCGGCATGCGCTCCGTACCTTGGTCAAGCGCGGTCACGTCGGCGCACTCGCGCTGCAGGGCTTCGAGCCCGCCGAACTGCGCACGGCCACGCTCTCGGCGGCGCCCACGACCGTCCAGTTCGGCGACCCGGTCACGCTTCGCTTCGAGGCCGTCGCGCAGCGGGCGGGCGCGTGGATGGTCGACTACGCGGTGCACCGCATGTTGGCCAACGGGAAGCTCAAACCGAAGGTCTTCAAGTGGACGCGCCGCACCGTCGAGAAGGGCGAGCGGGTCGTGCTCGAGAAGCGCCACGCCATCCGGCCGATCAGCACACGTCGGTACTACGACGGCCAGCACCGCTGTGATGTGCGCGTCAACGGAGAGGTCGTGGCCGAAGCCGCGTTCGAGCTCGTCGGCGTGGAGTAGCTACTCCACGATCGCGCGAAGTCGTGGCGCGATCTGTTGAGGGCTCGTCGGCCCGTGGATCGAACCCTCGATGCGCCGCTCGGTCCCGCGCCCGGCGTCATCCGGGACCACAAACAGTGGGATCATGCGAGACCCATATCCAGCCGCCTCGAGACGGTCCCCGTCGTGATCGCGGTCAAACTCCAGAAGCGCCATCCGCGGCAGCTCGTCGTCGAGCTCGCCCGCCACGGCCGCGCGATGAAAGTACTGGCACGGCTCACACCACGTGGCGCCCACATAGACGAGCGGGACCCGTGCGTCCGCGCGCGCCTCCGCCATGAACCCCATGACCTGCGCGGCGACGTCTCCCGGCTCGGCCTGCACGAACGTGAGCTGAGGTCCAGACGGCCGCGTCTCTTGGGTCGCGGGCTCGGGCAGGACCGCCGCCGGCTCCGCGGGGGTGCAGCCAACCAGGACAACGAGGCACACCAGAGCAAACCCACCGTCGGCACGACGCATGGGCCGAGCGTATCGCGCGGGGTGAGATATCCAACCCATGCAGAGCCGCATGCAGTGCTGCACGGTCGCTTTCGTCTCCAGCCCGTCGTGGCGATGCCGGGTGATCATCTCGATGAGGCAGCGGCCTTCCTGGAGCGTGTTGATGATGGGGGGTGCCCGACATGCTGAGCACACAGAGGTCGGCGTTGCGCTTGCCCGAGTCGAGGATCAGCCCCGGTGCGCTCTCGCCTACCTCGCATGACGACCCGCGTGCCGACCTCGAATCGCTGCTTCGCGCACGCGACAGCCGAACGACGAGCTCGAACTCGACCTGAACTCAGGTGACGACCATCGGCTCCCGGCTGACCGGGGCCATCTCGAGGGTGCGGGTCTCGCCGCCGACGCGGAGGTCGACCTCGATGCGGTAGGACAGGCCAAAGCCCTGCCGGTCTCCGCCGATCGCGGCCCAGTCGGGTCCGCTGGTGTGCACGGAGATGTTCTGCTGGCCGGCCCGGACGTTGCCGTCCCACGCGACGTACGCGCCGTCTTCGAAGAGGGTCTGGCCGCGGACTTCGAGGGTGCCGGCGGGTGCGCCTTCCATGGTCAGGAGGCGGACTTCGAGGACCTCCAGGGCGCCGCCCGGGTGGTGCTCGGGGGCGGTGACGGCGAGCTGGAGGCCGGTGCGGTCACAGTAGCCGGGGGCGAATCGGCCGTGTGCCGTGCTGGAGCGCATGGCCGGCGCGCCTGCCGAGGGCATGTCTTCGGCGATGTCCGCCGCCACGGGTTGCGCAGCCGTCGGGGGAGGCGGGCAGTCGCCACCCAAGGTCGCGGACGCGATGGCGATCTCGACCGGAACGCCCGTGGTCGGTGTTGGCGTGGGCTCGGGGGCCGGCTCACTCGGTGCCGGCTCACTCGGTGCCGGCGTAGGCGTGCGGTGAACGACCTGCACACGGGAGGTGCAGGCGCCCAGGCCGAGGGCCAGGCCCGAGATCAACAGAAGCACCCGTGTCGCGTGAGTCATGGCGCTCTGTATGACACGGCCCGGGCGCTCTGCCTGGGTGCTTTGCCTTGGCGTTCACTCGGCGGCGAGGAACGTGACCGCGCGCAGCTCCTCGTTTGGGGCGGTCAGCTCGATGCGCAGGGTGTTGTCGGCATTCAGGCCGGTGATCGTGATCTCGGCTGCATCCCCTGGGCCGAGCTCGAGCGGCCCTTCGGCGATCGACGCGGACGTCGGCAACCGCCAGGTGGCCGGCGCGCGGGTGACCTCGAACGCGCAGTCGTTCTGCACCACGACCGTGTCGGTCTCGAGGTCGACGACCGGTTGGATCATGAGACACGCGGTGCGGGGCAGCGCGGTCAGGCCATCGAAGCCCGCGACCGCGTCGATCGGCGCCGAGGCGTCACGACCGTCGCGCACCAGGACGCGGAACCGCTCGCCACCTCGTTCGTCGAATGAGATCGAGAAGCTGCCGTTGGCGGCCACAGGGCTGGTGAGCGTGGGCGCGTCGTCGTCGAGCAAGCGCACCTCGACCTGGCCGGCCGCGGGCGTGACGGTCCCCGCGGGGGCGTCGATGAAGGTGGTGACCGGGTCGTCCGGGCCCGGAAGCGCCACCTGCATCACGACGAACGACTCCTCTTCGACCGTAAAGGGTGGGTTGCCGGTTTCGGTCGCGACGCAGGCCGAGAACGCCACGGAGCAAGCCAGGACAAAGAGGGCGCGGTTCATGAATTCGGTTCCTGAGTCAGCGGAAAGAGCTGGATGGCGACGTGCACCACCTGCTCGACCTCGTCTGCGTCGGCTTCGAGCGCGATGAGCTCCCGCCGGAAGGCTGCGATGCGCTCCTTGACGGTGTCCACCATGTCCTCCCGAATCGAAAACGTCACCCCCGACATCTCGCGGCGCCTCGCGGGCACGTTGTCCATCGCCTCCGCCGCCTTCTCCATCATGGCGCGGTGGTAGTCAGCGATGTGCAAGCCCGCCGTCTGCGCGCCGGTCGACACGATGGCGTTCTTCTGCGCGGCGGTGCCGTCCTCGTGGACCTCGATCATGCCGAGGTCCTGAAGCACGACGAGCGCCCGGGCCGCCTGCGCTTCTCGGATGGGCGGAAGCAAGCGCTGCGCGATCCAGCCCGGGTCGGCGCGAAAGCCGGGGTGGGCGACGAGCTCCCGGATCGCGGGGATGTACCAGTGGGCGTGGTAGCGGTGGTGCTGCACGTCGATCCGCTGCGCGCGACGGTAGCCTCGAAAGCGCACGAGGTTCCGGTACGACGTGCGCTTCGCCTCGGCGCCCTTGGCCTGCGTGAACCGCACCAGCTCACAGAAATACTCCGACGCATCTCCAGTGAGCCCGATGACCCGGGCATAGACGACGGCGGTCTCTTCCGAGAGGTTGCGGTCGCCGTCGATGACCCGTTTCAGGTGGTTCGGTGACTTCAGCCCGGCCCGCCGAGAGAAGGCGCGAAACGAGAACGCCCGCCGCTCCGCCTTCTTGGCCGCGTAGTAGTCACCGAGGAACGCGCGCGCGTCGAGGTAGCGAAACACGTGTGGCACGGCGGGCTTCATGGCCTCGCTGCACCTCGCGCGCGGCCAACCGTGTCAGCTGGCGTCGACGCACGTCCCGCCGCTGAGGTCGGGGGTGCAGGTCCACGCTCCATCGAAGCAGCTGCACCCGCTGGAGGTGCCGATGGAGAGGTCGCAGACCTGCCCTTCGCCGCAGGTCGTGTCGTCGAGGCAGCCCTGTGGGTTGGGGCCCTCGCACGCCTCGACGCAGGTCCCGGCGCTGACGTCGGGGGTGCAGTTCCAGACCCCGTCGCTGCAGGCGCACCCGCTGGATGCACCCATCGAGAAGTCGCAGGTGTGCCCATCGCCGCACGCCGCGTCGTCGAGGCAGCCCTGTGGATTGGGACCCCCACACCCCACCCCGCAATCCGGGTCGGGCGTGAGGCAGAAGTCGTCGCAGAACCCGTCTTCATACCAACCAAAGTCGGCGCAGTAGTCCGTCCGTCGGTCCCCGTCCGCGTACGCCGCGGCGGCCTCCGTTTTCGACAGCTCCATCAACTGTCCACACCCGCAAAAGAGAAGACATCCGACCATCGTGATTCGAGCAAGCATTTCCAAGCCTCCTCGACGAATCTGAGCTTCGCCTCCGGGGCTGTCGAGTGTAGTAGGTCACGATCTGTTCCTGTCAGGATACACGAGATTCGTTTAGTGCTGTGTTTTTGTGTGTATCGGTGTGAGCTGTGCCAAGTCTTCGTGATTCTAGGTGTCGTTCGGCGCGATCGATGTGCGCAGCGCGAGCGTGACGATCCGCCCTTCTCAAGCCCGAATGGGCTGCTAGATTGTCCGCCATGCGGCTCTGCTTGATCGTCCTCGCCTCCGTCTTTGCACTCGCTTGCACCACCCGAACCGAGACCGACGGGGGGCCGGGCAGCGACACCGGGACCACCGGGCCCTGCACCGAAGGGGAGCTGCTCTGCGGCGAGGGGGAGACCGTGCAGCGCTGCACGGGCGGCGAGCGCGTGGACGTGGAGACGTGCACCGGAGACCAGGTGTGCGCGAACGGGCTCGGCTGCGTGTCGTGCCGCCCGGGCTACTTCATCTGCAACGGCTCAGAGCTGTTCGAGTGCAACGACGCCGGCAGCGGCTACGACCTGTCGCTGTCTTGCACGGCGGAGGAGGTCTGCGTCGCGATGGGTCCGCTTGGGCGCTGCAACAACGCCTGCGCGGAGGCCGTGTCGAACCGCTCCAACATCGGGTGCGAGTACTGGGCGGTCGACCTCGACAACGAGCACGCGTCCGCGGGCGGCGCCAACGCGTGGGAGGAGCAGTTCGCGGTCGCCATCGCCAACCCCTCCGACGTGCCGGCGACGGTCCGCGTCTTTCTCAACGACGCCGCGCTTGGTGAGACCCCCGTCGAGCGGCAGGTGTTCCAGGGCATCGCCCAGCCCCAGGACGTGCTCGAGATCAACCTCGACGTCCGCGAGGTCGATGGCCCCATCCCCTCCAACGCCGATGAGCGCGGCACGTGGACGAGCCCGCATGCCTACCGGATCACGAGCAACTACCCGGTCGTGGCGTACCAGTTCAACCCCATCATCCAGAGCTTCTCGAACGACGCGTCGCTCCTGATCCCCCAGAGCGGACTGGACAACGACTACCGCGTGCTCGGCTGGCCGACGGCCAACCCCATCGACCTGTTCAACAACGTCGAGGGGATCCCGGACCACTCGTTCGTGACCATCGTTGGCACGCAGGACGGCACCACGGTCACGGTGACCGCGGGCGGGCCGATCGTCGGCGACAACTACGGCCTCGGCATCGGGCCGGCGGAGACGGGTGAGACGATCACGCGGACGATCAACCGCTACGAGGTGCTCAACCTCGAGAGCGACGGACGCATTGGCGAAGCCACGCAGGCGGGGGATCTGACGGGCACCGTGGTGCAGTCCTCCGCGCCCGTGGCCGTGTTCAGCGGTGGCGAGCGCGGTTCTGCCCCCGCCGACCGAACCCGGATCCCTGCGCCTCCGGGGGGCATCCCGGAGAGCAGCTGCTGCACGGAGCACCTCGAGGAGCAGGTCTTCCCCACCACCGCCTGGGGCCGCGATTTTGTCATGACGCGCAGCCCGATCCGCGGCGCCTCGTGGAACGAACCCGACATCTACCGGGTCATTGCCGATCGTGAGGGGGCGACCATCACGACGAACCTGCCCGCTCCTGACAACACCTTCACGCTGGCGCCGGGCGAGTGGCGCGAGTTCTACTCCCAGCGCTCGTTCATCATGCAGTCGAGCGCGCCGGTGAGCATCGAACAGATCCTCGTCAGTCAGGGCTGGGTCGACGAATGGACCGCGGGCAACGGCGGCGACCCGTCGATGATCCTCTACCCGCCGTTCCAACAGTTCCGCGAGGACTACATCTTCCTCACGCCGAGCACCTTCAGCGCCGACTACGTCGTCATCGCCATGCCGACGGGGACGTCGGTCCTGCTCGACGGCGGTGACATCAACGGCGACGAGTTCATGTCGCTCTGCGTCTACGAGGACGCCGGCATGCTCGACGGCACGCCGTACCAGGCGGTCACCTGCCCGGTGGAAGACGGCTCGCACCGCGTCGAAGCCGACCAGCCCGTCGGCATCATGATCTATGGCTACTACAACGTCGGCAGCTACGGCTACGCGGGCGGCTCGGACCTCGAGCGCATCAACCCGCTGATCTAGCAGCCCGTTGAAGAACCGTTCTGCCGCGCCTCGAGCCACGGATGTGCCGCCCAGGCCGCCTGTCGTTCCTCCAAAATCCTCAAGGATGCACGTCGTCCTGAGTCTGCGGTGAGGTGCGCCATCACGTCCACGGGACGGCGCCGCGCAGCCAGGCGAGCACGACCTGCAGGCGCCTGAGCCGCCGGCGGGAGGGCGGGTAGAGCGCGTAGAGATCACCGACCTCGGTCCGGTAGGACGGCAAGACCGGGACGAGCGATCCCTCCTCGACCGCTCGATGAAGCTCGTGCTCCACGATGAAGCCGACCCCGACGCCCGCGTAGAGCGCGGCTCGTAGACTCTCGGAGTGGCCGCTCTCGAACGCGCCGATCACCGGCACCGACTGGGTCTCTCCGAATCGGTCCGTGAGGTCCACGTGCGTCTGCGGTCGCGGCCCGCGGAAGCGGAGCACCCGGTGGCGGCTCAGCTCTGCGAGGCGCGCAGGACTGCCGTGCACCTCCACGTAAGCAGGGGCGGCGGCCAGCCGGCCGACCAAGCCCCCGAGGCGGACCGCGATCATCGCGGCTTGCTCGGTGGGCGGGCCCACCTGAAGCACCAGGTCCGCGCTGGCGATCGTGTCGGGCGTCGGCGCGTCCCCGGGCGACCAGAGGATCGAGAGTGCTGGGTGCGCGTCCAGCAGCCGTCCGAGGCTGGAGAACACGTGGGAGGCGAGCAGCGTCGGGGCGACGACCCGCACGCAGCCGGAGGCGCCCTGCTCGGCGCGTGCAAACTCGGAGAGCGCGTCCAGGGCGTCGAGGATCGGCCGGGCGCGTCCTACCAGTGTCTCGCCCTCGCTCGTCAGCACGACGCGCCGCGTGGAGCGGTCGGCGATCGCGAGCCCGGTGGTGCGCTCGAGCCGCTGGAGTTGGCGGCTGACCGTCGAGAGGCTCACCCCGAGCTGACGGGCGGCGGCGCTGAGGCTGCCTTGCTGCGCGATCGCGACCAGTGCGCGGAGATCCTCCACTTGTGGTTCTTGCAACATAGACTCTCGTATTGTTGCACTTATCGGGAGGTGTCTGAAGCCGCACGATGGTGCGCATGACGATTCCGATGATCTGCCTCGCCGTGGGCATCCTCCTCCCCTACGTCTGGGCGCCGCTTTCGTTCGGCGAGCGCAAGTCGCGCTTCGGTGCGCCGGACTTCGCGCTGCCGCGTGTACAGGCGGCGCAGCTCCAGGGGCTCGGGGCGCGCGCGATGGGTGCGCACGCCAACGCGTTCGAAGCGCTCACAGTGTTCGCTACCGCCGTGCTGCTCAACCACCTGGCGGGCGCCGCCGCGACGACGGCCTCGGCCGTTCTTGCGGTGGTGTGGCTGGTCGCGCGCATCGCGCACGGGGCGTTCTACGTGATGGACTTGCGTGTGCCTCGGAGCGGCGCGTTCGCGGTCGGGTTCCTGTCGTCCCTGGGCCTGGTCGGCCTCGCGTTCAGCGCGTGAGTCATCACGGCTCCGACCCGGCTGCATCGCGGAGACTCCCATCGGGCATCACGAGGACGTCGAGCGCGTAGTCGCGGGTTCCACGCGCCGGCAGATCTCCGTAGCCGAGCACGCTCTGGACACAATGAAGGCGCCGGCGCTCCGGCCTCGTCATCCCGGGTGACTCCGACTCGAGGGCGGGCAAGCGGAGGCCCACGCGTCCGTTCGACGAAGAGACCGAGATCGGAACGCGGAGGCCCTCTTCTGCGGGCAGCGCCTCGAAGCAAGCGGCGAGCGCCGACCGGCGCGATCCCGAGCCCGACCACGTGCGCTGCTGCTGCAGCAGCGCGTGACGCACCTCGGCCAAGGATGCCACATCCAAGCGCGTCTCGATTGTCTCGTGGATCGGCCGACCCAGCCGGTGATTTGCGGAGCGTATGAACTGCTGCATTCCTGCCACCAGCGCGCGCTCGAAGCAGCGCTCCAGGGATCGGTCTCGTTCCCCGCCTCCCTCGGGTCGAAGGTGCACGCGAGAGCGGACCGCGAAGCCGCGCCCCACGCTGAGCTCCGCCTCGACGTGCCAGTGCCCCGTGCGCTCTCCCATGCACTCTTGGACGACGGGCCATGCCGTGACGGACTGTGCGCTCGTGCGAACGCGCGCGGCCGTGAGCGGTCGAGGTACCCCTGCGGCGGCGCGCGCGCGGCGCCGCGCGCGTTCTTCTTCGAACCGGCTCGGCACACCGACATCGCTTCCGTCGTCGTAGCTGGGCTGGATCAGCGCTAGCTCGCTCACGCGCATGCCGTGTTCGTTCGCCCACTCCGCAAGCGCGGGCGACTCCATATCGCGCACCAGGTCGTGCTCGTGGCGCGCCTGCACAGTGGCCACGAGTTCCCGATCGCCGCTGTATGCGGCAAGGTGGGCGACCGCGCAGTGCCGTCCGGCGTCGTCGACGAACCGCGGGGTGCGCCCCCGGCCCAGTCCCTCGTTGCGTGGGAACATGCCGCGGTTCCGATAGGCGCCGAGCTCGTCGAGCAGCGCCGCTCGGCGTGTTCGTTGCCCTGCGCTGAACTCGGTCGTGGAGGCCGCGCGGAGGTGCCGTTCCACCCATGAGAGGTGCGTGACGATGCGCTCCTGGTCGGGGACGTCGGCCGATGGGCGCTCTCCGTGAGCCTCCACCCAAGAGAGGTCGCCCACCACGGAGTTGATGCCGTTCACCGAAGCGGGTGTCTCAACGCAAGCAGCGAGCAGGCAGGAGAACAGAAGGAACGACAGCCGTCCTCGGGCCCCGGCGCTTTCGAGTGCGATCGCGTGACGCATGGGCGGTGGACCCGTCGTCGCGCGTCGATCTTGGACCTGGCTAGAGCGAGCGCAGGAAGGCCAGCACCGAGGCGCGCTCGTCCGCGCTCAGCGCCCCGAAGGCCTCGACCGACGTGCTCGACTCACCAAAGTGGCGGGCCACCGCGTCCTCGATCGTACCGGCGCGCCCGTCGTGCATGTATGGACCGCTGGTGGCCAGGCCCCAGAGCGGCGTCGTGCGGAACTCACGCGGGCCGGCGTCGCCGGACGGCACGCCGACATAGTCCTCGGGGGCCACGTCGTGCAGGAGCAGATCGCTATAGAGCGGCACCATGGTCCCGTCGTCGAGCGCCAAGTTCATGTGGCAGCCGGTGCACCCGATGGTCTCGAACAGCGCCTGGCCTGCGTCCTCCTCCTCCATGTCGTTCCGCGTTCGCGGCGGCGGACCGAGGCTGGCCATGAAGAACGTGAGGTCCTCGAGGTGCTGCACGGTGACCTCGGGGTCGGCGATCCCGTCGTCGTCGGTCGCGCGGCCGAACGTCAGGCCGGGCTGGTCGGGCAGCGTGGCGCCGAGCTCGACACTCATCGCGTCCCGCGAGAACTCCGCGAGGCTTGGCACGTCCGCCTTCCAGCCGAGCCGTCCGAGGCGGTCGTCCCCCAAGCGGTGCGCGCGCCCGCTGATCCCGTCGGTGTCTTCGTCCTCGGGGTCCGCGTTGGCGACGATCGCCTCTTCGCTCAGGCGGTCGATCAGTCCAAGCCCAAACAGCGGCGGCGTCTGGCGGAGCTCAAACCGATTGGCCATCGGGTCGACGTCCGGCCGCACGGGGTCGCGCGCAAACCGGTGCGTGATCGTGCCGGCGCCGGGCACGGTGATCTCGTCTCCGTCGACGACGACCTGCCGAGTGACGTTCACGTCGATGGGCCCGCCGCCGCCGATGGTCGGCAGGAAGTGGCAGGCGCGGCACGAGTCGCCGTTGAACAGAGGGCCCAGACCTTCGGCGCGCAGCATGTCGGTGTCGAAGATCGCGCGGCCCGCTTCGAAACGGTCGGCGTCCGCGGTGGCGAGGGGCGCGCCGTACTCGCCCGCTGCGGGCATCGGCGCGTTGGGCGGAAGCAAGCCCGGGGTGGCCTGGCTTTCACCGCCGAGCGAGCGCAGAAACGCGACGACTCGGGCCTGGTCGACGTCCGGCAGCGCGTTGAATGCGTCGGCCGAAGTCTTGGCCTCGGAGCCCTCGCCGGCGTGGGCTTGGATGGCCTCTTCGATGGTGTCGGCGCGCCCGTCGTGCAGGTACGGCCCGGTGGAGGCCAGGCCCCAGAGCGGCTGCGTGCGGAACTCCTGCCCGTCCGCCGTGCCCATGACGATCCCGTCGGCGAGCGCGGGACCCATGTCGTGCACGAGCAGATCGCTGTAGAGCGGGATCGAGCCGCGCGGGCTCTCGAGCGACATGTGGCAGTCCACGCAGCCAACCTCGTCGAACAGGGCGTGCCCCGCCTCGGTCTCGGCGGTGGGCGCGTCCGGCTCGGGGGCGGCCAGCAGCATCGCGAACGAGACCAGGTCGAACAGGTCGTCGGGCGAGAGCTCCGGGTCGGGGATTCCGTCCTCGTCCGTGATGGGCGAGTCGGGCGCCGCCGCCTGGTGCATGCGGACGGCGCCGACGTCGCCTTCCACAAGGGGCGCGCGCGTGCCGGCGGTGTCCGACGCACTGGGCACGGGCAGCCGGGCCTTGAGCTCCTGGGAGAGCGGGTCCGAGGTGATGCCCAGGTGGTTGAAGAGCGGGCCGCGGATGAAGCCCTCGACGGAGACCGTCTGGGACTTGCGACCGAGCCGGCCGGCGAAGCCCTGATCGTAGTTCACCTCTCCACTGACGCCGTCGCCGTCGGCGTCCATCGGATCCGCGTTGGCCTCGATGACCTCGCCCGGGATCTCCGCGATCAGGCCGACGCCGAAGAACGGGATGGCGTTGCGTCGTGCGGAGACCGCGGTGTCTTCCGGCGTGGGAAAACGCGACCCGGTGACGTCGAACTGCGGCTGCACGCCACTGACCCCGGTTGGCATCTGCACCCCGTCGGGCTGCCGGTTCTGGATCAGCAGGAAGTCACGGTAGCGCGGGCCTGAGCCGCCGAAGACGGGGCGCTCATGGCAGCCGGAGCACGAAGAGAGGTTGAAGTGCGGGCCGAGGCCGTCTTCGAGGGTGAACTGGCGCGTGGACACGTCCCGTCCGCGCGCGAAGGTCTCCCGTTGCTCGGCGGTGGCGTACGGGACGATGTCGCCCTGCGCGCCGAACACGTCGTCCGGCACCTCCGCCGGAGATGGGCAGCCCGTGAGGCCCGCGCCAGCGAGCACCCACAGCATGCAGACCGCACTTCTCACTCGTCGTCTCCCAGTTCGCGTGTCCAAGCGATTCCCTCCGGGTCCGAAGGCACAGCAAGATTGCCGCCAACTGCGACCAGGCGGCCGTCCACCCCGCTCACCGCATGAAAATCGAGCCGTTCAGCCACGATCAGTTCGGTCGGCGTGAGCGTCGCCACGTCCAGGGTGACACTCGTGCCGCCCAGCCCGACAAGGTGTGCCACGCCCGGATCCCGCATCCACACGCCGTTGAGACCGCGCAAAGGAGACAGGTTCACGCTGCGCCACTCGCTCCCGTCCCAGTGCGACACGATGCCGTTGCCGCGTCCGCCGACGGCCACGATGTTGTCCGGCCCCGTGCCCCACAGGGCCACCAGGTCATCGGTCGCGCCGACAAACAGCTCCGTCCAGGTGGTGCCGTCCCAATGCAGCACCACACCCGCGTCGCCGACCACGTAGACGTCGTTCGCGCTCGAGCCCCACACCTTGAAGTACGCGGCCACGCCGGTGCGCTCGAGCGCCGGAAGCTCGACCACGCTCCAGCTCGAGCCATCGTAGTGAATGACGGTCGGCTCGGCCATCGAGGGGAAGCGGGCGCTGCCGCCGACCGCCCAGACGTCGTCCGCCGCCGCGCCCCAGACCCCCCAGAGGTCCTGATCGGTGGGGCTCTCCTGGCTCGCCCACGCGGAGCCGTCCCAGCGGAGGATCGTGCCGCTCGAACCGACCGCCCACACCTCGTTCTCGTCGAGCCCGTGCGCCCAGTTGATGAGCGCTTCGGCGCCCGTCTCCTGTTCGACCCAGGTCTCGCCGTCGTAGTGCATCGCGCGGCCGTCGGAGAAGCTCCCGCCGACGGCGATCCGGTAGTCGTCGCGCAGGCTCCACACGTTCATCAGCCAGCCCGTCTCCTGGGCGTCGAACGCGGTCTTCCAGGTCGTGTCCGGACCGCAGCCGCACAGGGCGAAGGTGGTGATGAGAGAAGCGAGAATCCAAGCGCGGCTCATCTCGTGGACTCTAGGTCACCAGGCTGCGACTCGCCATTCATGCGGCTGCCTTCGAGCACGTTCGTGCCCCTTAGATGGCCACCGTCAGCCGTTCATTCGAGGCCGCATCTTCGCGCTTGAGCTCGAGGACCAAGTCGCCGTTCTCGAGCCACCACGTTTGAGCCTGGCGCGGCGTCCAGCTTCCTCGTTCGGGCAGCGCGGTGAGCGCATCCAGGAACTCCTTCGCGCTAGGAAACCGCCGCTCACGTTCTTTCTCCAAGCAGCGTCGGACGACCTCGGTGAGCTGCTCACCCACCCCCATCTCCGACACGCGGGTCGAGGCGTCTGTATGCAGGTGATGCCCGAGCACCTCGATGAGGTTCCCGCGGAACAACGGTCGACCGGTGAGCAGGAAGTACAGGACCGCTCCGAGCGCGTAGATGTCCGCTCGTGCATCGACGTCCTCGGGGGTGGAGACGGCCTCGGGGGCCATGTACAGCGGCGTGCCCATAATCGTGTCGGCACTGAGTTCCTGGTGGCGCTCGCGCGCCACGTCGAGGGACGAGTCCCTCGAGCTCCCAGCCTCCGGCGCCGCGCGAGGTCCGGTTTGCTGCCGGACCTCCTGCTCGCGGCGCTGCCCCGACGCGAAGTCCTTCACCAGCCCGAAGTCGAGCACCTTGACCACATCCGGTATGCCGCCTCGGCGACAGACCATGATGTTGTCGGGCTTGATGTCGCGGTGCACGAGGCCGAGGGAGTGCGCTTCCGCGAGCGCCGAGGCGGCCTGTATCATCAGATGCACGGCTCGGCTCGGCGGCAGGGGTCCCGTTTCCGTCACGATGTCTCGTAGGGTGAGGCCGTCGAGGTACTCCATCGCGTAGTAGAAGATGCCGTCCGAAGTCCGACCGTAGTCGAAGATGGCTACCGTGTTGGGGTGAGTCAGGCGGCTCGTGTGCTGCACTTCCCGCTCGAATCGCGCGATCGACCCACCCGACGACTTACCGGGGGGCAGGAGCTTCACCGCCGTCGGCCGCCGAAGCAGCCGATGGCGCGCCCGATAGACCGTGCCCATGCCGCCCTCTCCGATCTTGGCCTCGAGGGTGTATTGCCCCAGCTCTGTGGCCTTTCTGACCTGTGTCGCCAGTCCGTGGACGACGTGGGAGATGATTCCGGATACGAACGCCGCGCACCCCATCGCGAAGAGCCCGATCGCGAGCGGGAAGAGCCACGGGTTCTCGACCCGTAGCTCAGGGACCGGGAAGTCGAAGACGATCGACTCCCACCCGAGCACCGACGTGGCCGTGCCTGCGAGCCCCCACGCGGCCGCGACCAGGGCGGACAGCCAAGCCGAGCTCGGGATGATCGCGGCTCGCAGGCTTACGACCGCGCTCATCACCAGCGGAGCGAAGATGCCCATCACGCCTCCGCCTCCGGGAACCGGAGGGAACAGAGGCAGCACGATAAAGGCCGCTCCGACCGCGGCCATGGCGGTCAGTTCGGCCGCTCGGCACGCGCCCGCCGAGCGACGGCCGCGGCTGCAGAACCACCACGCGCTGCCGGTGGCCGTCAGTGCGAGCAAGGAGCTGATTCGACTGCTCGAGAAGAAGGGCTCCCCGGGCGCCGGCGTCGCGAAGTCGGCCACCAGAAGGAGGCCGAAAAACACGGCGCCAGCCCCGGAAAACAGCGCCACGCGGCGCTGCAGGTACGCCCGGGGATCGGCGACGGTGGGGGGCACGTTGCCCGGTGTCGTAGAGGTCGGAGCTGCGTTTGCCATCAGTGGGTGTCCGAAGAGTTGGTGTTGAACGCCGGAGCTCGATCGGGCGCAAGCCGCAGCCGAGGTTCACTGCGCAAGCCGCATGCCGTGTCGTTCGCTCTACCCGAGCTCCTCGGGTTGTGTACCGAGCTCGCGTACTTCGATCGCCCCGCCCCACACCGACGGACACTTCTTGGCCCACTCGAGGGCCTGCTCACGGCTGTCGACGCTCAGGATGTAGTAGCCGCCGATCTGCTCCTTCGCCTCCGCGAACGGCCCATCCGTCGCGACGATCTGATCCTTCTTCCCGCGTAGCGTGACGGCTGTGCGGCTCGGGAGCAGCTCCGAGCCGGCGACGAGGACGCCCGCCTCGGCGAGCTCGCGGTTGTAGGCCATGAAGGACTTGAACGCCTCCTCTTGGGCGTCCTCAGGCAGACCCGAGAAAGCGGCCTCATCTCCGTACAAGAGCATCATGAACTGCATTGGTTTCTCCTTGTCGTGGGGGTGGCTGGCAGGTTCAGCGCGGCAGGCAGCATCGCCGCCACGCGTCGCCAGCGTGATTTTGTTGGCGGGGGTCTCAACCAGGCGCCGCTCAGGAATGCGACATCTGTCTCCAGCTGCGTTGTGCGGCTCGGCCCAGCGCGTATCGTTCGCCGAGTCGTGAGAGCAGGAGCTTCATCGTCCCGTCGGACTCCCAGCGCCGGAACCGAGAGTACGCGGTTTTCCACGGACCGAACTCGGAGGGAAGCGCGCGCCACGGTTGGCCCGTCGCCAGCACCCAGAGCACCGCGTTGACCAGCATCCGATCCGATCGGGCGGGGCGACCGCGGGTCCGCGCCGGGAACAGACCCCTCACCCGTCCCCACGCGGCATCGCTCAGGGGCTCGGGAGCGGCCAGCGCCCTTCGTGTTCGGCGCCGCCGACGGATGGCCTTGCCTCGCAGTTGCTCGATCCGTTCGAGAAGCAGCTTCTGGTCGGAAGGCGATGAGGCCCACTGTTGTGCCTCGCGAAGGGCGTCGGCGGCCCGACCGCTCTCGTCCAGGAGCATCAGGAACTCCGCCCTGGCCGCGTGAAAGAGGTGGATCTTGCGCGTATCGGGGGCGCGGCTTCCGATGCTGTTGAGCCAGTCCAGTGCGGCCCGGTGCTCTCCCGCCATTCCGAACGCGATCGCGGCGTTCATCTCCACGGCCGGGGTGGGTTGGTATCGGAGCAGAGCCCCGTAGAGCGCAGAGATCTGGGCCCAATCGGTCGCCTCCGCGCTGTCCGCCTCCGCGTGCAGGGCCGCGATGGCTGCCTGAACCTGGTAGGGGCCGGGGCGGTGGGCGCGCATCGCACGCTCGAGCAGCGTGCGAGCCCGGGCGATCTCACCGCGCCGATACAGACTCCGGTCCTGTTGCCGCAGCAACACGGCGACACCGCCTCTTTGCCGCGCATCACGCCGGGCGTGGTGGAGCATCATCAACGCGACGAGCGCGGACGCCTCTGGATCGCGGGGGAGCATCTTCATCACGCGGAGGCCCAGGCGGATCGCCGCCTCGCAGAGCTGGGGGCGAATCGGAGCGTCTGCGCGTGACGGCGCGTAGCCTTCGTTGAACACGAGGTAGAGGGTCGCCATCACCGAGCCCGCCCGGCGTCCGAGTTCGTCGCCCTCCGGGACCGACATCTCGAGGCCGAACTCGCGGATTTCCGCCGAAGCGCGCGACAGCCGGCGACGCATCGCCTCCGGCGTCGTCGAGAAGGCCCGCGCGACTTCGGCCGAGTGAAGGCCCGCGACCGCCCGCAGCGCCAGAGCAACCTGATCCGCCGCGGAGATGCCCGGATGACAGACCGCGAAGAGCAGGCCTAGCTGGTCGGTCCGCAGCGGATCGCGCCGCTCTGGGGTTGGCGGTTCCGCCGCGCCCTCGTGCTTGAGCTGCTCGAGCGCGCGCTTTTCAGTGCCACGCCGGCGGAGGACGTCCAAGGCCCGGCGCAGGGCGACGGTGTGGATCCACGCGCTGGGGCGCTCGGGGATGCCCTCCGCAGGCCATCGCTGCAGCGCCACGATCCAGGCCTCTTGAACCACGTCTGCCGCGAGCTCGATGTCGCGCGTCTTGCTGACCAGGCGCGCGACCATCGAAGGGCCCTGCTCATGCATCAACCGCTCGACGAGCTCCTCGACGCCCTCCGCGCTCATTCGTCGCGCTCGGCGAGGGTGCGGCCGAGGCGTGCAAGGCCAGCCTCGTAGTCCGGTCCGATGACGCCGTCCGCGAAGACTGCAAACACCCGCACCAGGCCGGTCGCCGGGCCCTCGTTGATCCACGTAACTCGAGTGCGACCGTCGGCCAGCGGCTCGAGCACGAACCGGTCGCGGGTGTCCATCTCGAGCGGCGCGTCGTAGTGCATGTCGCTCACCACCTCCCGCGACGTCACTCGGCGCAGGGTGATCGTGGCTTCGCCGACTTCGTCGCCCACCCAACTCATCGTGGAGCCGACCGTGCCGGGGGTGCCTGAGTAGCTGTACCGCGCGTCGGGGTCGGTGACCGTCCACGGGATCCACGTGTGACGCTGCCGGTAGTTCGCGAGGAGCGGCCGGATCTCCTCCGGGCTGGCGTCAACCGCGCGGCTTCGTTCCACATGGATTCGACTCGGCAACGCCGAAACGCCTCCCAAGAGCGCGGTCGTGAGCATGGCAAGGGCGGTCATCATGGTCGTTTTGGTCATCGCTTCGTCTCCTGTCGGGTGTCTGACCAGATGACGAGCGGGCGAAGACTTGGCGGACAATGGTGCATAATTGTCTGATTTTGTTATGCTAAGGATTATTTTTGTCTGAAAAGTAGCTCTGCGCAACCGCCGAGGCGGTATGCGAGGCGGGCGACGCAGTCACAGGGGGCCGGTCAAACGCCCCGCGTCTCTGGGCAGGGTCCCGCCGGACCCATCCGCGCCAACGGCGTTGGCCGGTTCTCGGCGGTGCGACGCTATGGTCGCCGCATGACTCGTGCTGCCGTCGCCGTCCTCTTTCTTTTGGCCATTGCCGGCTGCGACGAAGCCGCGCCGCCCAGCGACGCCGAACCGGCCATCGACGCCGGACCGGGAACCGATGCCGGACCGGGAACCGACGCAGGAGCACCCGAAGACGCGGGCGTGCCCACCGACGCGGGCGACCCGTGCGCGCCGATCGCCGCACGCGCGGACTGGACGCTCTGCGAGGGGACCGAAGGCCTGTGTGAGGGGGTGTTCGAGGACAGCGCCGGATGCGCGGCATTCTGTGCAGCAGCCGGCCTCAGCTGTACGGCCGGCTACGAGGACAACGAGGGCATGTGTTCCCCGAACACGACGCTGCCGGAGCTGGGCTGCGGGCCGACCGGGCACATCTCGGACTACTGCGTCTGCGGCGAATGCGTGCCGAGCTGCGCGGACCGGAGCTGCGGGGGCGACGGCTGCGGGGGCTCCTGTGGATCGTGCGGCAGCGGCGAGGCCTGCGTTGCGGGGGCCTGCGCCCCATCGACCGGCGAGCTCAAGGCGTTCCCCTCCGCGTTCGGGGCTGGCGCCTACGTCAGCGGCGGCCGCGGAGGCGTCGTCGTGCACGTCACGAGCCTCGCGGACAGCGGCCCGGGGACGCTTCGTGAAGCGCTGGCCCTCGACATGCCGCGCACGATCGTCTTCGACGTCGCCGGGGTGATCCAGCTCGACGGGATCCTCGCCGACGTCGCCGACAACGTGACCGTGGCCGGCCAGACCGCGCCCGCCGGGGGCATCACGATCGACGGGCAGCGTGTCTACGTCGCCGACGTCGACAACGTCATCTGGCGGTACGTGCGGTTCCGCGGTGGTGTCGATGGTGACAACGACTCCCTCACGGTGGTGGGCGACATCACCAACCAGATCTTCGACCACTGCTCCTTCTCGTTCGACAACGACGAGGCCGCCAGCTTTTACACGGTCACCGCGGGAAAAGAGGTCACGAACCTCACGATCCAGCGGTGCTTCTTCGGTGAGGGCTCGAAGGGCAGCATCGTGGGCGGCGCCGAGGGGGTGGATGTCGGGGAGGTCTCGGTCCTGCGGAACCTCTACTACAACCAGTCGCACCGCTACCCGAACGTCTCCAACTACACAGGGACCATCGAGGTGATCAACAACGTGTCTTGGACGGCGGGAAACCGGCTCATCCGAGGCGACGGGAACGGAAACCTCAACCACCTCGGCAACTACAACGACTACGGCGACCGCGGGCTCACCGATCGACGCCTCAACATGTACACGTACCGCTCCGCGGCTCCCCCGGCGATCTACACCTCGGGCAACCGCATCGTCGCGCGGGTGCCGAGCAGCCCGCTCATGGTCGACGTGGCGGCCATGAACGCGGACAACACACGCATGTGGCGCGTGTTTCAGCCGTCTGAGGGACTGGAGATCGGGGACTTCCTTCCCGATGGCTTCTTCGTGGCGACGGCCCATCCACTGCTGGGCGCGGAAGCGGAGGTCCTCTCGGCCGACGCGGCGTTCACCGCGGTCTCCAACGACGTGGGCGCCAACGCGCGCATCCTCGCCGATGGATCGGTCGTCGACAACACCGACATGCTCGATGCGGAGTGGCTCGGCAACGTGCGAAGCGGGACGTATGTGTCGCGTGTGAACCGGTCCGAGTACAACGTGCCGGCCATTGTGGGCGGCACCCCCTACCTCGACGCCGATCGGGACGGCATGGCAGACACGTGGGAGCTCGCCCGCGGTCTCGACCCGACGGATGCGACCGACCACGCGGGCGACGACGACGGGGACGGATACACGAATCTCGAGGAGTTCCTCAACGTCGTCGACGAGCGATAGAGGTTCGACGCGCTTGTCGACCTCGGAACGAGCTGCGATCGTTCAGGGGATGTCGGTCTCCTCCCCGTCGGTCCACCTGGTGGCCGCGATCCTGGCTGGGTTGGCCAGCGGGTGTGTGGTCCCAAACCTGCTCGAGGACCGACCTTGCCCCTGCGCTGCGGGGTGGAGCTGCGACGAGCCGAGGAACGTCTGCGTGCGGTCGGACAGCGGCACTGGCTCCGATGATTCGGGGTCCAGCCCCGCCGATGCTGGCCCCGGCGATGCTGGCCCCGGCGATGCTGGTCCAGGCGATGCTGGGCCAGCCGATGCTGTCCCAACCACCTGCTGGGTCGACGCGACCGGCTGCGACTGGAGCGAGCCCGGCAGTTTCGCGTTCTTCGAGGACGACGGCACTGCCCTCTCCAACGTCGCTGTCACGGGCAACGCAATCCTCTCCCCCGACGGATGCTCGCTGTACTATGAGAGTGACGGAGAGGTGTTCGTCGCCGAGCGGCCCAACGGAACGAGCCCGTTTGGCCTGGGGCGGAGCGTGGGCGCGATCAACACGTCGGCGCCGGAGGTTCGTGGGACGGAGAGTCCCGACGGACGGGAGCTGCTGTTCGTCCGCGTCGCGGAGGTGGCCCAGGTGTTCCGTGCCCGGCGCGGCGATCGCGCGGGCGCCTGGGACACAGGGGCGCCCGTGGACATCCTCAACGACGCGACATCAGACAGCTTCGACGTGGCCCTCTCGCCGCGCGGTCTCGACGTCTACATGACCCGGGTCGCCGGCGCGGTGGGCAGGATCTTCGTGGCGCAACGCGCCGCACTGGCCGATGAGTTCGGAGTCCCCACACCCCTCGCGGACTTCGCCGAAGGAGGCTCGGTCGAAGCGGAGCCCAGCGTGACCGCCGACGATCGGGTCATCGTCATCATCCGCTCGGGCAGCGGCGAGACAGAACGCCAAGCCCACTACGCGATACGGAACAGGCGCGGCGAGGCGTTCGGGGACCTCACCCTGGTGCCGGGGGCGTTTTTCGAGCTCGACCGCGAGGAGGACGTCTCCGTTTCGCCCGATGGCTGCGAACTGTTCGTGTTGCGGCGGGGCCGTCAGACCCGGCTCACCTACCAACCCCGCTGATCAGAACGCGCCTCGCGCCACCACCCCCGTCGGGCCAAGCGCGACGTCCACGGACGTGGTGGCGCTGACCTCGACAGTGCCCCAGATCAGGCCCGCCAACGCCAGCGCGCCGCCGGCGATCAAGAGCGCGTCGGCGGTGACGGCGTAGACCTCGGCGTCGGCCGCAGGTCCGGCGGCTGCTCGGTGGTCCGCTGCGGCGCGCGACTGCATGACGGCGTCGTCGAAGAGCACGCCGAACGGGATCGCGGACACCAGCGCCGCCACGCCGACCCCGAGCACCACCCAGGGGACGGGGCTGGGCGAGCTCGCGTCGCGGGACGGAAGGGTCGGCTCTACACCGACCGCATCCCCCTCAACGGCCTCGGTGCGCCTCTGTTCGGCGATCCTCTCGTCGAGCTGTGCGAGGCGTGCCTCCACCCGAGGGCGCTGCGGTGAGTCCGGTTCTCGATCGAGGTAAAGCACGTACTCTGCGCGCGCTTCCTCCCACCGACCCATCTCCTGCAGCGCGCGGCCCAGGTTGTGGTGAAGAACGGCGATGTCGTGCAGCGCGATCGCCTCCTCGAGCATCACCGCGGCGCGCTCGAACTCACCCGATTCGTAGTGCGCCACGGCGCGCTGGAAGAGGACGCGCGCCTGCTGCTCCGCTGTGTCCGGGGGCTGTTGGGCGGTGGCCACCGACGTGGTGAGCACCGCCCAGGCGACGATCAGAACACGCAGCTTGCCGCGATCGAACACCGCACCAGGGTAGTCGATCTCTCCGGGTCTCAGTCTCCGAACAGCCAGAAGTCGGGTTGTCGTTCGCCGCCGCCAGGTGTGGGCTCGGGTGGAGCGCGCCGCGGCCGGGGACGCGGGCGGCGTGGCGTCGAGACCGCAGACCGGCCTTCGGGTTCCGGCTCGGTCGCCGCCGGCGGGGGGATCTCCACTCGTTGGAGCTGGACCCGAAGTCGCTGGTCGACGTCAGGCACGACCCACTCGTCGACCGGCGCGTAGCCTTCGCGCTCGAAGCGAAGGCGCACGCGCGCCTCGCCGCTCGGCAGCCGAAGGGTCGCGGGTGTGGTCACCGGGTCCATCCCGTCCCCCATCACGCGCGCGCCTTCCGGCTGGCTCGACAGGCTCACCGCGACCGAGGTGGGCAGCGCCGGCCCGGCCGCGATTTCTTCTTCGCTCGGCCGCCCAGCCAAGAGCGCCTGCACCCCGAGCGCGCTCAACCCCAGTGAGATCGCAACGGCGACCGCCGCCAGAGCCCTCCGCGGCGATGGTGACGTCGGCGCGGCGGACGGAGGGCTCGCGGCGGAGGGGGTCTCCGGCGCCGCGTCCGTTTCCGCAAGCGCGTCCTTCAAGGCCTCTCGCCGCGCGTTTCGTGCGTCGGTGAACCCGTCGGCCACGAACTCCGCGATGTCCGACTTCCCCTCCTCGGCCGCGAGCGCCTCGGCGACCGTCTCCAACACAACGGAGACCTCGGAGGCGGACGCCGGCCGAAGCGCGGGGTCCTTGGCCAGGAGCTGGACGAGCAGCGCTTGAAGCGGGACGGGCACGTCGTCGCGAACCTCGAAGATGTCGGGGGGAGGGTCGTAGAGGATGGCCCGCGCCCGCGTCGCGTCGTCTCGGCCGCCGTAGAGGCGAGTGCCGGCGAGCATCTCGTAGAGCACGGTCCCAAACGAGAAGAGGTCCGAACGGAGTCGCGCGGGCTCGAACCGAAGAATTTCCGGGGCCATGTAGCCGAGCTTGCCCTTGAGCACGCCCGTGCTGGTTCGATGGTCGCGGCCCGCGGCCCGCGCGATTCCGAAGTCGACCACGCGGACCACCCCGTCGTAGCCGACCAGGATGTTCTGCGGCGAGATGTCGCGATGGACGAGGTCGAGCTTCGTCCCGTCGTGGCTGGTCAGCGAATGCGCTGCGGCCAAGCCGCGTGCCGCTTGGGCGCCGATCCAGCAGCAGAGCTGCGTGGGGAGCGGAAGACCCGTCTGTTTCGCGGCGCGAACCAGGTCGCGCACCGTGATTCCGTCCACATACTCCATGACGAGGAACGGCCCCTCGCGATCCTCGCCGACGTCGAGCACGCCAACGACGTTCGGGTGCTGAATCAGCCCGGCCAAACGCCCCTCTTCGAGAAACATCCGCCGTGCGTCCGGTTTGTCGCGGAGCCCCGGCAGCAGGCGCTTCATCGCATAGAGTCGCTTGAAACGCCCCTCCTCGCGCATGGTGAGCTCCACGCTTCCCATGCCGCCACGAGACAGGTCGAAGAGCCGACGATACGTGCTCCTCGTGGCGTCTTCGTCGTGGGGCGCGGTGCTCATGCCCGACCCTCAGGGTACCATGGCGCGTCTCGATGGAAGCAACGGCCTCCGGCACCACATCAGTCACGGCGGAAGCGGCCTTGGCGGCTGCCGAGCGCGGCGACATGGGCCCCGCTGCGGCCCTCCTGAGCGCGTTGGCGCACGATGCTTCCCCCTCCGCGAGAGCCTGGAGCGCGGCGCTCGCCGCACGATGCGCCCTCTCCGACGACGCCTCTTTCCCCTTCGACGTCGGCCAGCTCGTCGCCCTCTCCGACGCCTCGATCGATGCGCGGCCTGGCGTCCGACGCGCATTGGCGTCGCTGGCTCGGGTCGCGGCGCTTCGCTTCGACGCGGCCTCACTGCACGAGCTCTCCGCGCTCCATGACGCCCTCGCGAAACCCACGGACGAGCGCGCGTGCGTCGAATCCGAGCTGCTGGCGGGGTGGCGGGACTGGCTCGACGTGACCCGGCACGTCGACCTCGAGTCCACCTACCGTCGCGCTCGGGCGGCGGGGTTTGCTGCCTTCGCGATCGAAGCGCAGAGCCTACGCGGTCTGTCGGCGCTGCACACCGGCCAGATCGTAGAGGCGACCGCAACCTTGCGAACGGCTTCACGGATGTCGCGCAGCGAGGGCCTGCCCGATGCAGAGGTGCTCGCAAATATCGCGCTCGCGAGCGCGCGCCGTCTGCAGAACCGACCGCACCTCGCGTTGCACATCATCGCTGCGCTGCGGCCGTTCACCCCTCCTGCGTGGCGCGCTTGGTTGGACTGGGAGGCCGGCTTGGCGGGTGGTTCCACACGCGCCGAGGCGATCGGGCCTGCGCGGGACCTGGGGGCGCTGATCCACCATCTCGCGAACGGCGGGGCGGGGGTGGAGACGGCCGCCGAGCGATTGCACCGTCCGGACTGGCCCCGCGTCGTGCGCGCGCAGATCGACCTCGTGCTCTCGCTGCTGCTCGAGCGAGACGGCGGCAACGATGCGCTTCGCGCCTGGCGAACAGGGGCCTCCCCCGAGATCCCGACGGGGCTCGTCGGCCTCGTCTTCTGGTCGGAACGTGGCGGCTCCGATCCGGTCGCCCGGGTGCTGGTGGGGTCCGGCCGCCCCGCCTACCGTCTCCCAGAGCTGGCGGTGCGGCGCGTTGCGGAGCGCGTCGGAGCGACGGAAGCGACCCTCGACGGAGGCCTGCAACGGCGGGTGGATACCGGGCTCGTCGCACTCGCCTTTCGATCGGAGCCAGTCTCCGCTGACATGTACTTCGCGGAGGTGTACGGCTACGCCTACGACGCCCTCCTGCACGGCGCGATGCTCAGCGTACACATCTCGCGCATGCGCGAGCGGCTCGGCGGCGCCGGTGAGGTGGTGCGCAACGCCGAAGGGTTGCGCCTCCGCTGCGAGAAGCCTCTGATACTCCGCGATCCGACCTGCAGCCAGGGTCTCGATCAGCGGGCTCTTCGGCTGCTCGGGCAGCAGCGCGGCATGTCGGCGCGGGACCTGGCACGCTGCATGACGATCCCTCTTCGCACTGCGCAACGCTTGATCAAACAGCTCGTCGAAGACGGGGCCACGGTGACCCACAAACAAGGCCGTCGGGTGGTCTACGAGGTCGAAGACACGACGTTCTCGGAGCCGACGACGAGCCGTCGCTTCGAAGACGGCGCGTTCGCCCCGCGTTGACCGGACCTGCGCCGCGCCGTGACGGATCGAGAGGACTGCGCCCGCGCCCGCGAGGTATGGTTGGGCCTGCCATGACACGCGCCGCCACGCCCCATGCGGGGGGCTTCCTTCAGCCCGCAGAATGGTCGGCGCACGCCGCAGTCTGGCTGGCATGGCCGAGCCACGACGCGCTCTGGCAACCGTTCCTCCCGGATGTGCAGAAGGAGTTCATCGCGCTCGCCGAGGCGATCGCCGACGTGGACGACGACGGCCAGCCCCGGGGGGAAACCCTGAACGTGCTCGTGCCCGATGGCGTTCGGCACCTCGAGGCATCGACCGCCCTCGAAGGGCTGAGCCCCAACCTCCACCGCATCCCTTTCGGCGACATCTGGATGCGGGACGTGGCGCCGATCTTCGTCGTGCGCGACGGCGAGGTGGCCCCGGTGTGCTTCGCGTTCAATGGATGGGGCGGCAAGTACATACTGGACGGCGACGACCTGGTGGCGGGGCGCGTCGCCGAGGCTGCGGGCGGCGAACTGTACGCGTTCGGTTGGGTGCTCGAGGGGGGGGCGGTGGAGCCGGACGGCGAGGGCACGCTGCTGACGACCCGGCAGTGCCTGCTCAACCCCAACCGAAACCGCGGCATGGAGCGGTCGACGCTGGAGGCGGGACTGCGTGACGCGCTGGGCGCGGAATGCGTGCTGTGGCTCGAGGAGGGGCTTTCCAACGACCACACCGACGGGCACGTCGACACGCTGGTGCGCTTCGTCGAGCCGGGACGTGTGGTCTGCATGGAGCCAGCGAAGGACGACCCGAACCGCGATGTGCTCGAGGCCGTGGCGCGCGACCTCGCCGAGATGAAGGACAAGGCTGGCCGCTCGCTCCAAGTGGAGCGGGTGCCCTCTCCGGGCCCGGTCGAGGACCACGAGGGCATGCTGTTGCCGGCGAGCTACATGAACTTCTACCTGGCCAACACGACCGTCGTCGTCCCGACCTACGGCAGTCCGCAGGACGACGCCGCGGTGGAGCTCATCGGCGCCCTCTTTCCCACACGAAGGGCCGTCGGCGTGCGGGCCTCGACCCTGCTGCTCGGGGGCGGCGCGGTCCACTGCATCACCCAGCCCCAACCCGCGGAGACGCACTGATGGCCAAGGCGAAGAAGAAGCCGAAAGCCGTTCCGAGCGCCCCGCACGATCCCAACGCACTGACCATCGGTGTCGTGCAGTGCGCACTCGCCGAAGCTCGGGAGATCAACGTCGCCCGTGTAATGGGACTCATCCGTGATGCGGCGGAGCAGGGGGCCCAGGTGATCGTGGCGCCCGAGCTCTTCGATGGTCCGTACTTCTGTACGCAGCAGGACGAGGCCTTCTTCGAGTGGGCTCATACGCTGGAGGACAGCCCCACGGTGGCGCGCTTCCGTCGCCTCGCCGAGGAGTTGGACGTAGCGCTGCCCTGCTCGTTTTTCGAGAAGTCGGGGCCGCACTACTACAACAGCGTGGCGATGATCGACGCGGGCGGTGAGCTGCTCGGTGTGTATCGCAAATCACACGTTCCAGATGGTCCTGGCTATCAGGAGAAGTACTACTTCCGTCCGGGGCGCACCGGGTTCAAGGTGTGGAACACCAAGTTCGGGCGTGTGGGTGTGGGCATCTGCTGGGACCAGTGGTTCCCCGAGGCGGCCCGAGCCATGGCGCTCGGTGGCGCCGAGGTGTTGCTCTACCCGACGGCCATTGGATCCGAGCCCAAGAGCGGTGAGGACACGAAGGACCCGTGGCAGCGTGTGATGGTTGGTCACGCCGTCGCCAACTCCATCCCGGTTGCAGCGGCCAACCGCATCGGAGACGAGGGCGGTCAGGTGTTCTACGGCGGCTCGTTCATTGCCGACCCGCGTGGCGACGTGCTCCACGAGCTGGGGCCCGAGGATTCCGGCGTGATCCTCGAGACCTTCGATCGCGCTGCGTTGACCCGCCGCCGCGCGTCGTGGGGGTTCTTTCGCGATCGTCGACCCGAGCTCTACCGGTGAGGGTCAGTCTTCGAGCCACCCCATCAGCGCTTCGCGCGCGGGAGACGATTCCTCGAGCCCGTCTGCGCCGAGGAAGTCAGCAAGCGCATCGCAGTCGCTCGCGACCGGAGCACCACACGCAGTCCAGCGAAGGAGAAAGCGTCGCAGGTCCGGCGCGAGCACCCGGCCGTGGCCGAGCGCGGCGTCGGCCTCGTGCTCGAGAAACACGACGGCATCGCCTCGAAGGGCGAGGTATGCCCCGTCGACGCCTGCAAACGGCACGGCTTCTTGGAACAGCCGGTCCTCAGGGCTGTCCGTACCTCCATCCCAGGCAGCGCACTCGTCTCGCAGACCGGGAAGGTCGGCTGCCACGAACACCCCACCTTCGTAGCCTCCCCCGAAGACCGGCGCATCGTCGGGTAGGGCCCAGCTCATGTGGATGGCACCCGTGTTGAGAGCCAGCCGGAGAAGCGGCTCCGGCAGGGGCAGGCCGAGGTCCGCCTCAAGAGCCGCGAGCCCTTCGGCATCCAGCGGCGCGGCGACCCGCGGTGGCTCACGCACCACACCGCCCCGCGCGCCGACCCGCTTGGCCAGCTCTCGCCACCCGCCTGAAGCCCGTCCCACTCAGTCTGACCGAACAAGGGAGAAGCCGCGCCCACCCGCTTTCGCATCGTTGCGATGCGTTCAGGGTCGGGCGCGGGAGGCGGTTTGTCGACGGCATCAGTGGCGAAGCGCTCGGGGACTGGGACGTCCAGTCCTGCCTTGTGAACGAAGGTCGCGATCTTCGCGCCCGCCTCGTCGTCGAGGTGCTCGAACCAGGCTGCGAGCACCGCGCACGCGCGACGATAGAGCGCATCGTTGGGCGGAACCGTCTCGGAGGCCATCCCGAAGATGAGACTGCCGCCCTTGCCTCCAAGTACCGCGCAGGCCGAAGCGAGCTGCCCGTAAGACGCGCTCATCGTGCCGGGCGGGGCGCAGGCTTCAATCTTGTTCGCGAGCCAAGACTCTACGCCGCTCATGCCCCACTCTACGCCGCGGGCGCCCCGACCTTCCAGCGTCAGGCCGGCCGGCCCCTTCAGCCCTCGAGCTGCGCGAGCAGGCCGCGCGTGGCCTCGGCCGCTCCTGACTCGCCGCGCTTCTCGTGCAACTCGGTGAGCTCGGAGAGCACCTGCCTTCGGATGCGGGCGTCTCCGTCGGGGGCACGAACCGCGGCGACGTATGCCTCGACCGCCGCGTCGGCCCGGTCGAGCGCCAGCAAGGCGCGGGCCAGGCACGCGTGGGATTCGGCGCGCCGCGGCGCGATGGCGACGGCTCCCTCGGCCGCGGCGAGCGCCGCGTCAAAGTCGTCGCCCGCGGCGTGCACGGCGGCTTCGACTTCGTAGATCGTCGGGTCGGTGGGATCGAGCACGAGCGCGTCCCGAAGCGCGTCCTTCGCATCCTCGAGCTGCTCCTGCCCGAGCTTCGCCTTGGCCCACGCGACCTTGCGCTTCGCCGTCGGTTCGATGGCGATGGCTGTGTCGAGTGCGCTCTGTGCGGCCGCGAAGTCCGCTTCCTCGAGCGCGATGATCGCGCGAAGCTCGAGCGCGTCTGTGCGGTTGGGGTGCCCTCCGAGCACGGCGTCCGTCGCGGCGCGCGCCGCGTCGATCTGACCCGCGAGCAGCTGCCGGGCGGCGTCGGCGAGGCGGGCGACGGGGTCGTTCGAGGACGAGTGGCGAGCGGGGCGACGACGTTTCACAACGAAGGTTTCCTGTCTGTCTCCGGCGTTGTGGTCAAGCGCGCGCTATGACGCGCGAATGGCTGGCTTTCACCCGTATGACGAAGCGCTCGAGCTGCCCAATGCGGGCCGTCGCATCTTCACCAACCGCACCCTGAACCTCCGAGGGCTGTCCGCGGTGGGCTTCGACATGGACTACACGCTCGTGCACTACGACGAGGTCGAGTGGGAGCGTCACGCGTACGCGCACCTCAAGGCACGGCTCGCCCAACGCGGCTGGCCGGTCGACGACCTCGAGTTCGATCCGAGCTTGGTGGCGCTCGGTCTCATCCTGGATCTCCAGCACGGCAACCTCGTGAAGGCGAACCGCTTCGGCTACGTGAAGCGCGCCATGCACGGCACGAAGATGATGCCGTGGAAAGAGCAGAAGGCGCTCTACAAGCGGGACCCGATCGACCTCTCCGAGCCGCGCTGGCACTTCCTCAACACGCTCTTCTCCCTGAGCGAGGCGTGCATGTACGCCCAGCTGGTCGAGCGTCTCGACGAAGGTCAGGTCGAGGGCGTGCTCGGCTACGAGGATCTCTATCGCTTCGTGCGCGCCAGCCTCGACGAGGCGCACATGGAGGGCGCGCTGAAGGCCGCGATCATCGCCGACCCGGAGCGCTTCGTGGTGCTCGACCCGGAGATGGCGCTCGCGCTGCAGGACCTCAAACACGCCGGCAAGAAGCTGCTCCTCATCACCAACAGCGAGTGGTCGTACACGTTGCCGATGATGGAGTACGCGTTCGATCGGTACCTGCCCGACGGCATGACCTGGCAGGATCTGTTCGACGTCACGATCGTCTCGGCGCGCAAGCCTTCCTTCTTCGAGCACCGGATGCCGTGGTTCGAGGTCATCGACGAAGAAGGCCACTTGCTGCCCGTGTTGGGTCCGGAAGAGGGCAAGACCTACGTCGGCGGCAACGCGATGGGCATCGAAGAGATGCTCGGCATCTCGGGCGAGGAGATCCTTTACATCGGCGACCACATCTACAGCGATGTGCGGGTGTCGCGGAGCCTGCTGCGATGGCGGACGGGCCTGGTCCTGCGTGACCTCGAGCGTGAGCTGGACGCGATCGAGGCCTTCAAGCCGCAGCAGGCCCAGCTGTCCCGCATGATGAAGGAAAAGGACCGGCTCGAGCATCAGTTCTCCCGCCTTCGCCTGGCGCTCCAGCGACGGGACAAGGGCTATGGGCCCCAGCCGGAGGCGGAGTCGAAGACGCTCCGGTCCCGCATGACGCAACTCCGCGAGACGCTCGTTGCGCTCGACCAGAAGATCGCTCCCTTGGCGAAGGCCTCGAGCGCGCTCGCCTCGGAGCGGTGGGGTCTGCTCCTGCGCACGGGCAACGACAAGAGCCATCTGGCGCGCCAGATCGAGCGCTACGCCGACGTGTACATGTCGCGCGTGTCGAACCTGCTCGCGCTGACCCCGTTCGTCTACCTCCGGTCTCCGCGCGGTTCGCTGCCCCATGACAGCGGTCCGGCGGGAGGCGTCGCGGACGCGTCGAGCTGATCGCACTCAACCCGCAGGTCAGCGCGTCCGATGGAAGGGGCATGTCGGACGGCACCTCCATCCCCCAGGCTCTGGTCCATCGCGCTCGCGCCCTCGGCCCTGCCGTGCTGGAGCTCGTGGTGGAGGCGTTTCAGCAGGCGCGCGAGATCGAGCGCGTGCGCTCTCTTCAGCAGGCGATCGAGACGTGTGAGCGGGAGGGCCTTTCCCGGGCGGAACGCTTCGTGGACCTCTCGGACGAGGACATGGCCGCGTTCGAGGCGCGCTTCGGCGCGATGCCTCCATCGCCCGTGGTCGCCGCGTTCTACGAAGGCATCGCCGAAGGCGTGGAAGCCTGCTGTGCTCGGCTGCGCGCACTGGACAACGCGGCGCCAAGCGCGCACTGATCCGGCCTGCTCACCCGCTTGATTCGGTGAGCGGCATGTCCAAGAATGGTGACACTGTGCCCAGCGACATCCCTACTGAGCCGCCTCCGCCGCAAGGGCCGGATGCGCCGAGCGAAGAGGCGCTGGAGCAGGCTGTCGACCTCTGGCTGACCCTGCACCCGCTGCCGAGGACCCTGCGCCCTTATTTGGTCGCTTCGGTGTTCGAGTCGCATCCCAGCGCGCGCGCGCTGGCGGTGGGCACGAGCGAGGACCGCCTCCCCGAGTGGGACCGCTGCTTTG
This sequence comes from Sandaracinaceae bacterium, assembly GCA_045106715.1. Taxonomy (GTDB): domain Bacteria; phylum Myxococcota_A; class Polyangia; order Polyangiales; family Sandaracinaceae. Next base: position 99,176 of record JBGCFC010000031.1, on the reverse strand, counting down.
CCCGCTGGTCGGCCCGCACGCTCGACCAGGCCATCGCCGAGGTGTGGGCGCTGGCGCAAGAGGCCTAAGATCCCGTCGATGGGTCCCTTCGATGTGATCGTCGTGGGCGCGGGCACCGCGGGGTGTGTGCTGGCCGCGCGCTTGGCTGAGCGCGGGCGTCGCGTCTGTGTGCTCGAAGCCGGCGGCACCGACCGCCGCCCTGATGTCATGCTGCCGGGCGCGGCGAGCCTGCTCCACCGCAGCGACGCGGACTGGGGATTCACCACGGAGCCACAGACCGCGCTGCACGGGCGGCGTCTCTACTATCCGCGCGGCAAGGTCATCGGTGGCTGCGGCTCGACCAACACGATGATCGTCATTCGCGGGACGCCGAGCGACTACGACGGCTGGGCGCGGGATGGCGCCCGAGGCTGGTCGTGGCGGGATGTCCTGCCGTATTTCCGGAGCTCCGAGGCGGCGGAGGGGGCAGAGCACGATGCGCTCCACGGTCGTCACGGACCGATGCCGGTGCGGTCCCCGTCGTACGTGCATCCACTCTGGGAGACCTTCGTCGAGGCGGGCGTGGCCGCCGGGCACGCCCGCAACGACGATTTCAATGGACCCGTGCAAGAGGGGGTTGGGCACTTCCGGTTCACGGTGCAGGGCGGCCGGCGTTTCGGCACCGCGCCCGCCTATCTGCGCCCGGCGCTCCGCCAACACGGCGCGCGCATCGCGCTCGTCACCAAGGCGCGCGTCGACCGGCTGCGGTTCGAGGGCACGCGGTGCGTCGGTGTGTCGTACCGGCGCGGCCGCGCGGACTTCGAGGTCCGAGCGAACGAGGTGGTGCTGGCGGCAGGCGCGGTCGGGAGCCCGCATCTTCTGTTGCGCTCCGGCGTCGGCCCGGCCGCGCATCTTCGGGACTTCGGGGTCGAGGTCCTGGTGGACGCGCCCGAGGTCGGCCGAGGCTTGCAGGACCACCCCATCTGCGTGCTCGCCGACGCGTGCCGCGCGCCCATCACCAGCAACACCATCGCCGATCAGCCCGCGAGCCTGCTTCGCGCCTTGGTCGGCAAGGGCCCGTTGTCCTCTCCGCTCCCTGGCGCCGGCGGGTTCCTGCGTACCGACCCCGGGCTCGGCGAGCCGGACATCCAGCTGCATTTCGTGGCCGCGTGGGCCCACGACGTGCACGACTACCATGGCAAACCCAGCGAAGACGGCTACGTGCTCGCGCCGCTGGTCCTGCGCCCGAAGAGCCGCGGCCACGTTCGCCTGGCCAGCGTGCACCCCGCCGAAGCCCCGGCCATCGATCCAGCGTTCCTGACGCATCCAGACGACATGGCGACCATGACGCGCGGGTTTCGCCTGGCTCGCGCCATCCTCGATGCGTCCCCGTTCGACCGGTATCGCGGTCGCCCGCTGCGCCCCGACCGCCGGCTCGACGACGACGAACCGATCGTCGACTACCTCCGCCGCAACGTGGAGACGACCTACCATCCGACCTGCACCGTGCGCATGGGCCCGGCCGACGAGGCGCCGCTCGACCCGTCGCTCCGCGTGCGCGGCGTGACGGGAATCCGGGTTTGCGATGCCTCCGTGATGCCCTCCATCGTCGCCGGCAACACCAACGCGCCGACGGTCATGATCGCCGAGAAGGGCGCCGACCTGATCGCGAACGGGTGAACCGGATCACTCGAAGGTGTAGGCGGTCTGGACCGACGATGTGCCGTCCGCGCTCGGGAAGCGTGCGCGCATGGCCGCCCCACCGCTCCACCTCGGTGCCGATCGTGGAGCTGACGACGTGCGCCCTCGTTGTGGTGCCGTCGGCGGTGACATCGAGGCTGAGGGTGAGGGCGCCGGCGAGGTCTGCGTCGCGGGTGCGTGCGCGCTCGTAGCAGTACCGCACCTGGCTCATGAAGCGGCGGACCACGCGTCGGGCCTCGGCGTCGGGGAGGGCGCCGGAGACGCGCACCTCTCCCTGCCTGGCTTCGCCGCGTTCGCGAGGAGGACGGCTACGAGGACCACCCAGCCGGCCCAAGTTGCCGAGCCCGATCGTGCCTTCCCCGGTGCCGCCGCCGCCTCGACCCGTGCCCCGCGTGCCCAAGCCGCCGAAGCCGGGTTCGATCGGGCTGCCCATCAGAGCCCCCAGCGCCTCGTTGGGCCCCTCTCCGGGTGCGGCTGCTGAACCAAAAACGCCCGAGAGCTCGGAATTCTGAAGCGCCCCCAGCAGGCCGGCGTTCCGAGCGATCTCGCGGACCGAAGCGGGTCTCATGGAATCGGTGCGCGGCGCCGGGACGCGCTTTCGCGCGATGCGCCGCCGGAGCGAGCGGATGGCCCCCTCGGCCGCGTCGTCTCCGTCCGCGCGCGCGGCGGCCCGGTCGAGCTCCTGCTCGAGCTCGCGGAGCAGCGTCTCGCTGGCGGGCTGATTTCCGAGCGCGTCCAGGCGCGTGCGGACCGCGGCGGCGAGCGTGCGTCCGGGCTGGACGCCGGCTTCCGCGGCCGCGCGGTACGCTTCGATCGCTCCGTCCGGGTCGCCGCTCCGCTCCAGGGCCCGGGCGAGCGGGAAGTGCAGGCGCGACCGGTCCGGGGCGAGCTCCAATGCACGGGCCAGCTCGTCCGCCGCCGTGGTGGCGTCAGCGGGCTCCGGGTCTTCGGCTGGCTCGGTCGGGAGCGCCCGCAGCGCGCGTCCGAGCAGCTCGTGGGCGTCTGCGGACTCGGGCGCGATCGCCACCGCCCGCGTGGCCGCCTCGCGCGCTTCTGCGGGCCGCGTGTTCCGGAGCGCTTCGCGCGCGCTTCCCATCCACGCGGCGGGATCCTCGGGATGCGCGGCCACCGCGCGCGCGTAGTGGGTCGCAGCGCCCTCATGGTCTCCTGCCCGCGCCGCGCGCCAGCCCTCCGCCAACGGGTCCGGCTCGGGCGGAGACGGTTGGCCACAACCCGCGAGGAGGAACAGGCAAGCGATCGTGCGCGTGTAGGTCATGGTTCTGCCGGGTGTACGTGAAAGAGGACGAGTTCTACCCTATCTGCCCGCAGAACATCGGCTCGACCGAGACCCACAACGATGTGCTCACGTCCCACTCGGTCAGGAGGGCGCGCACGACCTCGAGCGCCTCATCGACGTGCGCCCAGTCGTGCACGCCGACGGCGAGCCGGCCTTCGGTCGTCCGGACCGCGTCGAAGCAGTCGCCGATTCCGAACGACATCGTCGGGCGCGATCGAACCGCGTTCATGACGGCTTGGTGGAACGCGGGCTGCGCGACCCGGTCACACGGATCGTCCGGCGATGCGGCCAAGCACCCCTCGCTGTGCTCACTCCCCACGAGCGAACGCCGCCCGCGTCCGTGAACCGCGACCATGCGGGTGTGCGGGTGAGGGCGCTCCTCGCATGCGACGGGCGGGTCGATCGTCACGTCGTCGAAGTTGCCGGCTGCGGTCCGCATCCAGCTCGGGTCGTGTCGCGGCGCGCGGCACCATGACACCCAGTCCGGCTCGCAATCCACCAGCGCCAGCTCCGCGAAGCCCTCCCCGTGGCGCCGTGCGGTGAGCAGCCCGACGGCCTGCGCGCCGGAGAAGGCTGGGATCTCGCCGGATACCCGCGGCGCGTCGTCGGGACAGAGCCCGCTGATGCTCGGGCGGAGCGTCGACGTCACCGACGCAGCAAAGAAGATCCGATCCTCGGGCGCGGGGTCGCAGACGCGCACCGAACGATCGTCGTGTGCCGTGACGCGGGCGGGGAACGCCACCACCTGGCCCTCCGGCTGTTCGAGGGCCTCGCTCAGCGAAAAGCGCGGAGGCAACTCCGGACACTCGCGGTTCTGGAGATGGCTGTCGACCACCACACGCTCCACGCGCTGCGTGGGTCGGTGGGTTCCTCGACGCTCGCCCACCACGACGCGCTCCCCCTGTCGTTCGATGTCGTAGCGGTCCATCGCGTAGCCGAGCGCACCGTCGAAGGACCGGAACACGCCGATGGCGCACCCCGTACAGACGTGCGACGTGTCCGCCTGGGTGGAGGCCATGATCTGGCCCTCCAGGTTCCACAGAAACGGCGCCGCACCCCAGAAGCAGTCGCACGACGCGTCGTAGCCCAGTCGCACGGTGCGGAGCGCGACAGGGGCGACGCTTCGCACGTCGGCGGCGAGGACGCGGACCTCGTCGGATTCGGTGCGAACGACAAACACCGGGTCTCCGCTCACGAGCAGATCGGCGACGACCTGTCCCGGCGGCGGGAGGCGCAGCGCGGTGCGCCCGGACGGGCGTGGCGTCGTCGGGGGCTGCGTGACGTGGCCTGCCGCGCAGCCCACCCCGGCCAGCGTGACGACGAGGATGAGCCAGCACTGCACGGTTGCGTTCCGCATGGTTCACGCGATGTGCAACGGGTGTGCCACACCATCGCCGATGGGAGTCTTGTCAGGCGGGGCGCGCGGGCTCGCCGTTCTGTCCATGCGCGCGGTCGGGGCGGACATCCTGTCGCTCGCTGGGCGTGCGGCTCGGTGTCCCTGGCGGCCGTGCTGCAAAGCGGAACACCGCGATCCAGAGCAGCACGCCCGTTCCCGCAATGGCTCGGCTCGCCCATGTGCCGGACGAGAACTCGACCGCGGAGAGGATCGCCTCCACCCCGTACGTCTCCGTCGACGCGAGCACGTTCGCCACCCACGTGGTGCGGATCGCCTCCGCCGCGACGCCGACGATCCACGGCACGAGGAGCAGCGCGAGCAGGGCCCGTCCGGAGGGGCGCATGTGCGCGCGTCCGCGGTAGATGAGCAGCGCCATCCAGGTGACCGCTCCGGGCAGAGCGCACGCAAACGCGAGCTTCAGGCAGACGACGAGGTGGTCCGTCGGGCTCGTCGTCATCACCGCGCCGACGCCCACCATCTCCGCGAAGGCCGCGAGCACGTTCGGCGCCAGAGCCCACCCCGCGGAGAACCCGGCTCCGACGAGAAACACGCAGGCGAAGGTCTCCGCGAGGAAGCCCCGATTGAAGATGGGGTGCATGTGCCAGGGAGCTTGGGGTGCGTCACGCAGGCTCGCCAGCGCCCCTGGGAGATCTCTCATCGGGTTGCGTATGCTTCCTCCAATGCAGACTCCAGTGCAGACCGTCCGGGACATCGCCGGCGAGCTCCTCCGCGCGCGGGAGCGCAAGCCTGGCATCGTCGACACCTCCGAGTCCTCTTTCCGCTTGTTCGCGGACGCCGTACCGCACGGGGTCGAGGCGGTCGCCGGATCGGGATGCGGCGTGGACCTTCTGGCGGGGGAGCGCATCCTCGCGTCGGGTTTCCTTCGGGATACGCCAAAGGGCACCGAACACCGGCTGGCGATGGCGATCACCGACCAGCGAACGTGCCTTTCCGGCTGGTCCTCGATCAGCGGGCCGATGACCTTCAACAAGAACCGCGGATCCATCCCGCACGCCGCGCTGACCGGTGTTGAGGTCAAGGACTCCCTGCTCTCGGGCCAGAAGGTCACGATGAAGGGTGCAGGCCAGAAGATCGTGCTGACGTTCGGAGAGTCGACCCAGCCGCTCGGTGCGTTCTACCGGGCGATTGGGCAGATCCCAGCAACGTCGCGCGTCCCGCCCCCGACCCCGTTTCTGCAGCCCTGCGCGTCCGATCCGAGCGGCGCACGCGGGGCGACTGAGCAGCTCTGGACCGACGACGCGATGTCGCGCGAGTTGCTGTCGATGGTCGTCGGTCACGTGGAGGAGGGCCGGATGGACGCGGCGACGGGCCTCGACTTTGCCGGCCGCGTGTTGCTCGCCCATCGCGCGAGCCTCAGCGGCCCCGGCATGGTCGAAGGGCGCTGGATCAGCCCCATGAGCGCGCGGGACTTCGGCGGCACGCTCGTGCAGATGTTCGGCCCGCCCGCCGCCCATGAGAAGCCGCAGCCCGACGTGGACATGGTGGACTTCAAGATCGATCCGCGTCGCGACGTCGTGGGCGGCGCGCTCACCGCGCTCGGGGTCGCCTCGAGCGTCGCGATCGGCGTGGGCATCTCACCCGGCAAGGCGATCGCCCGCGCGATGATGAGGAAGAGCCCCGTGACGGACCTGCGCTTCATGTTCGCAGACCAACCGGGGTTCACGAGCTTCCGCCTCTTTGGTCGCGGCGTTCCGCTCGAAGAGGCCGATGCGCGCCTGGCCCATCGGCTCCACCTGGCGCTGGCGGCCGCTTCGCTGACCGCGCTTCATCGACGCGCCACGATCGGCTGGGGCCCCGAACTCTGGGGGTAGGCGCGCTCAGCCCGGGTGCACGACGCAGCCGCCGACGAACGCGCTTTGCCACTTGGCCTTCATCGCGTCGCGGATGTCTTCGAGTGCGTACGCGGGGCCCACGTGCGGCTCGAAGACGCCCTCGGCCGCCCATCCCAAGATGGCGTCGAGGCGCGGTTTGCGAAGCGAGGGGTCTCGATGCACGGCGATGGCGGCCGGAGAGCCCAGCACATCGAGGCTCTTCATCAAGATGAGGTTCGTCGGCAGCGTGTTGACGTTCGGCGCGCCGCGGCCGCCCTTGCCCTTGGCCACGTTGGGCGTCGCGGCCCAGCCGATGATCAAGTAGCGCCCGCCGAAGCGGATGCAGCGCAGCGTCTCGAGCGAGATCGGGCCCCCGACCGGGTCGTAGACGACGTCGACGCCGTTTCCGTCGGTCAGTGCCTTCACCTCGTCACGGAAACGCGCCACGCCGCCGTCATCGGTGGACGTGCGGACCCCGTGGTCGGCGCCTTCCTCGATGACGACCTTGAGCTTGGACGCGCTCCGGCTCGTCGCGATCACCGTGGCGCCGAGGTGCTTGGCCAAGTGGACCGCCGCGAGCCCCGTCGAGCCCGTCGCGCCGTGGATGAGGATGGTCTCCCCCGGTTGGAGCCGGCCGCGCAGAACGAGCGCGTGGTACGCCGTCTCGTAGTTGCCCAGAAGGTTCACCGCGTGGTCGAAGCTGAGCGACTCGGGGATCGGCACGAGCGCTTCGCTCGGCGCCACTACGTAGGACGCGAAGCCGCCGTAGGCTTGGTACGCGCCGAGCGAGCGCGGTCCGGTCCTGAGCCCGTCCGGAAGCACCCGCGCCCCCACCTCGACCGTCGCATCGTCGCCCGCCCATACGACCTCCCCCGCGCACTCCAGCCCCGGCGTGTACGGCGGCTTGGCCATGTGCTGGTACTGGCCGCTGCTCATGATGAGGTCGACCCAGCCGACGGCGCAGCTCTTCACCGCGACGACCACGTCGGTCGGCTTCAGCGAGGCGGGGTCCGGCGGGGCTTGGTCCTCGATGGACAGGTACCGGTCGACGGCCTCCATCGGGTCCTCGCCGTACTCGGAGATGACGACCCGTCGCCCCATCGGTGCGTAGCTCATGGAGCGAGTCATAGCAGGCGCGTGGTACGACGCGCCCGATGAGCCTGGCGCACTTCAATCATGCTGGAACGAGCTGGCCGAAGCCTCGCCCGGTCCAAGAGGCGGTCGCCAGGGCGCTGGCGTCGAACCCCATGGACTGGGCGTCGTCGTTCGCACGTCAGCATCGGCGCGTGGCCGATGGGCTCGGGGTTGGGGATCCGACGCGCGTTCTGCTGACCCCGGGGGCGACCAGCGCGCTGTCCCTCGCGATTCAAGACCTGCCGTGGTCGCCGGGCGAACGGGTGATCACGAGCGGCTTTGAGCACCACGCGCTGATGCGACCGCTCCTTCAGCTCACGCAGCGCGGGGTGGAGCTGGAGGTCGTGCCGCCGGACCGGAACGCGCCCGTGGACTTGGATCGCTTCGACGCGGCGCTGGCCAAGGGAGCGCGGCTCGTCGCCATGTCGGCGGCCAGCAACATCACGGGGACGCGCCTGCCCATCGACGCCATCGTCGAGCGGTCGCACGCCGCGGGTGCCCTCGTGCTGGTGGATGCCGCGCAGGAAGCGGGCTGGGTTCCGCTTCGCGCGGAGGAGCGAAACCTCGACCTGGTCGCCTTCGCCGGCCACAAAGGCCCACAGGCACCGTGGGGGATCGGGGGGCTCTACGTGGCGCCGCACGTGCAGATGATGTCCCCCCTCGCGACCTGTGAGGTCGGCGTGCCCTGTGCGCCGATGCCGGGCTACTGCGATGGAGGCTCGGTGGACCGTGCGGCGTTGGCGGGCCTCTGCGCGGGCCTCGACTGGCTGGACGCCCGGCCCGACCGCCTCGCCCGCGCACAGTCGCAGATCGCATGCATGCAGGCGGCCCTCGGCGACGCGTTCACGGTGCATGGCACCGCCGACACGAGCGCCCGCATGCCCACCCTCGCCCTCACCCACACAACGCGCTCGCCGGCCGAGTTGGCGGACTCGCTCCGGCAACGCGGCGTGCAGGCCGCTGCCGGTTTGATGTGCGCGCCCGAGGCGCACCGCACGCTCGGCACCCAGCCGGACGGCGTGCTGCGCCTCAGCGTCGGCCCGGCGACGCGCGACGAGGACGTGGACGCGGCGATCGCGGCGCTCTCGGCGTCGCGTTGAGGTCACCCGGTTGCCCGCTGCAACCGAGTGCGTACTTGGCACTCGCCCAAAGGAGGAGCCGAGATGAGGCTGAACCGGATCATTGTCCCTACGGACTTCTCCGAAGTCGCCGCGAACGCACTCACCGAAGCCCGCGCGCTCGCGTCCGAGTCGGGCGCACCCCTCGTGCTCGTGCACGTCTGGGATCGGGCCGCCATGACGCTCAACCTGCCGTACCTCCGCACCGCGCAGGAGGAGAACCTGGCGCTGGTGAACTCGCTCGAGGAGGGGCTGCAGCGTTCGCTGGACGAACAGGCGTCGGTCGTCTTCGAAGGGATCCCCGTCAGCACGAAGCTCCTGCACGACGCCTCGACCGCACGGGCGCTGGCTACGTTCGCCGAACCGGACGACGTGATCGTCATCTCGACACACGGCCGCTCGGGCGTGGTTCGGTTCGTTGTCGGGAGCGTGACGGAGAAGCTGATCCGCCTCGCGCGGTGTCGCGTTCTGACGGTGCCGCCCACCCCAGAAGAGGAAGCGGCCTGAACTGACGGGCGGAACGCAGGCGGAGTCTCAGTTCGGGTACTCGGCGATGTAGACCTCGGCCGGCGTGGCGGACGGCGTGCAGCCCCCGCTCGGCAGCGGAGGGTCCCAGCTCGCGCCCGTGATGGTGCACGTGGCCGTGACGACGGACAGGCGGATGCGGCCTGGTCCGCCGTCTCCGCCGAACCCACCGCAGGACTTCCCGCGCAACCCGCGAGGGCCTCCGGCGGCTTCGATTTCGGAGCTGACCTCGGTGGTGATCGCGGGCGCGGCCAGGAAGATGACTCCACCCGATCCTCCGCCGCCGGTCCCGCCACCAGCGCTCACGACCGTGTCAGACCCGGGGCTCGTGCCACCGCGCCCTCCGTTCGCGAAGATGCGTGCCGTGTTGGCGATGGTGATTGAGACGTGGCTGCTGATCCGCACCGCACCTCCGCCGCCTCCTCCTCCGCCGCCCCCACCGCATCGCCCACCGGAGCTGCTAGAGAAGCCGCCGCCACCGCCGCCTCCACCGGACCCGGGACGGAACGTGCTCTCGACAGCGAGGTCGAGCGCGGCCAACTCCCCGATCGAGCCTCCGCCGCCGCCGCCGCCGCACCCTCCCGATGCGCCGGGCTGTCCCGAGTAGGCGGGCTCGCTGGTCTCGCCGGGAATGGCCACGCTGACCCCCCGCTCGCCGCCGTCCCCGCCCGACATGCCAGCGGGCTCGCGCGCCCCTCCGCCACCTCGTGAACCGGATTGGTAGCCGGCGCCTCCGCCTCCGCCTGCGAAGCCGCCGCCGCCGCCGCCGCCCATCATGTTGTTGCCGCGCCCCCCGCCGCCGCCCCCATGGTCGCCGCCGTTGCTACAGCCTCCGGTTCCGGGTGCGCCAACGCGCCCGTCACCGCCGTCGCCGCCGGAGGCGCACCCGGACCCGGTTGCTCCCCGCGCATCGCGACCGGCAGCGCCGCCGCCCCCTCCTCGATGTGTTCCTCCGCAACTGGTCGTGGTGCCGTTCCCACCGATCCCGCCGGAAACGTCGATCGTGCCGAAGATCTCCACCGCGTCCGTCGCGCGGAGCTCCAGCACGCCGCTGCCGTTCGTGGTGATTCGAGTGCCCGGGTCCATCTCGATGCGCCCGTATTGGTAGATGCCCGGGGCCAACTCCAACGTCTCGCTTCCCGTCAGGATCAAGTCCCCATCACTCCCGTCGCTTGGGAACGGCGGCGGGCAGCTCGCACCGACGCACCCGGGTCCGCCATCGGGTCCCCCGTCGGGTCCCCCGTCGGGGCCGCCGTCGGGGCCGCCATCGGGCCCCCCATCGGGTCCTCCGTCGGGGCCGCCGTCCGGTCCGCCGTCCGACCCCGCGTCCATCGGTCCTGCATCGCTCCCTGCGTCGACCGTTCGCTGGCAGCGGCCGCCCTGACACGCGCCAACGTCGCAGTCCGCGTCCGTCGTGCACTCACTCGTGCAGCGCTGGCCCGTGCACCGCAGGCCGGGTGCGCAGTTCGCGTCCTCCACGCACTCCACGCAGCCGCCGGCGGGGCTGCAGACCGCACCGGACACGCAGTCGTTATCGGCGTCGCACTCGTTCGTGCAGATCCCGTCTTCACACACCAGGCGGCCTCCGCAGTCGGCGGCGGTGGTGCAGCTGTCTGCTTCTTCCAGCTGGCAGGCAGTGAGGCTCTCTTCCGTCGCCAGGCAGACGGTTCCCGGTGTGCAGTCGCGGGCGGTCGAGCACTCCACGCGGCAACGCGCGGCGCGGCAGGCGAGCGGCGCGGTGCACTCGCTGTTGAGTGCGCACGTGGAGCCGAGGTCCAGCGTCGCCTCGCAGCCCCAGAGGGAGAGCACCGTCATCGCCGAGAGCAGCGCGGTGTGAGCATTGAACGCGGATCTTTTCACCCGAAGACGGTAGCAGGTCCCGACTTGCGATACCGTCCCGGAATGGCGGACGCTCAGGATCCCCGAATTGGGACGACCCTGCTGGGCAAGCTGCGTGTGGACGGGCTGCTCGGCGAGGGCGGAATGGGCGCGGTGTACCGGGTGCACCACGAGGTCACCAAACACGACCGGGCGCTCAAGGTCCTGCACGCGCAGTTCGCCGACGACGCCGTGATCTTCCAGCGCTTGCTGCGCGAGGCAGGGGTGGCCGGCACGCTCCGCACCGACCACGTGGTCGAGACGTTCGACGTCGGCAAGCTCGACGATGGCTCGCCGTACGTGCTGATGGAGCTGATGGATGGCGTGACGCTCGCCGAGCGGATGGCCGCGGCGCGCCTGCCGGTCTCGACCCTCGTCGGATTCGTGTGTCAGGCGGCCGAGGGCATCGTGCACGCGCACGCCGCGGGCATCATCCATCGCGACCTCAAGCCCGACAATCTGTTCCTCGTGACCGAAGGCGGGAGCGAGCGCATCAAGCTGCTCGACTTCGGGATCTCGAAGTTCCACATCGACCCGATCAAGGGCGGCGGTGCGGTGACCCAAGAGGGCACGGTGATGGGCACGCCGCTCTACATGTCGCCCGAGCAGGCCGCCGGAAAGACCGTCGGTCCCCAGAGCGACATCTACTCGCTGGGCGTGATCCTCTACGAGGGGCTCACCGGACAGACGCCGCACGAAGCGGAATCCTACCCGGCGTTCCTGCTCAAGCTGCACACGGTGCGGCCGACGCCGGTGGAGGAGCTGGTCCCCGGCGTGGATCCCAAGCTGGCCGCCGTCGTCGACAAGGCGCTCGCGACGCTGCCCGAAGACCGGTACCCCAGCGCGCAGGCGTTCCTGCGGGTGCTCTTGCCATTCGCCGAGGGCTCCCACACCGCGCACATGAAGACGCTCAGCGGGCTCCCGAGCGTGAAGCCGGATCTGACGCCGCCCAAGAGCCTGCCGGTCGAGCGCCCGACGGGCATCGAAGACACGGTCGTGGCGGACGAGGAGATGACGTCCACCACGCCCGCGACGCCCTCCCAGCTCGCCGCGCACGCTGCGCCCGACTCGCCCGAACCGGTGAGCCCCGTCCCGCCGTCGAAGTGGCCGTGGGCGGTGGCCGCGGTTGCCTTGCTGCTCGCCGGTGCGGCGCTGGTTGCGTTCATGCGCGGGCCCGAGGTGAACATTGAAGCGGAGCGGGCGATGCGGAGCGAGGGCACGCCCAACACGCCCACCGAAGCCGCCGAAGACGCGGGTCCAGAGCCGCCGCTCGCGCTCGACCCGCCTCCCCTCGAGCCCGACCCTGCGCCCGTGGAACCTGATCCGACGCCCGCCCAGACCGACCGTCCACGTGGCCGTCGTGGCCCTCGCCCCACCGAATCCCCCCGCCAGGATCCCGACCGCTTCGAGATCGAACGCGACAACCCCTACTGATCGTTCGGACCGCCTCGCATGACGCTCGCACGCCTCCTCACCGCCGGCCTCCTCACCCTGGCCCTCGCGACGCTCCCAATGACGGGCCACGCGCAGCCGGGCCCGCAATCCGATGCCCGTGCCCACTTCGAGCGTGGGGTCGCGCTCTTCGACGAGGGCCGGCACACCGCGGCGCTGGCCGAGTTCGAGGCGGCCTACCGCGCGTCGCCCAACTACCGCGTGCTTTACAACCTCGCGCAGGTGCACGCGCGTCTTGGCCAAGCCGTGCGGGCTGCGGACACCTACGAGCGCTTCCTGTCCGAAGGGGGGGACGCCATCGACGCCGCTCAGCGCGCGCGTGCCGAAGCGGAGCTGGCCACCCAGCAGGCGCGCATCGGCTCGCTCGACATCGTGGTCGAGGTGCCGGGCGCGTCGGTGAGCATCGACGGAGACCAGGTCGCGCAGACCCCCCTCGACGCGCCCATCCGGGTGAGCGTCGGAGAGCACACCGTCGAGGTCTCCGCCGCGGGCTACGTCGCCCAGCAGCGGCGCATCTCCGTGGCCGGCCAGGAGGTCGCGCGCGTCGCGTTCGAGCTTCAGGAGACGGGGACCACGCGCGGGAGCCTGCGTGTCACGAGCAACGTGCGCGATGTCGAGATCAGTGTCGACGGAGAGGTCCTGGGCCGGACCCCTCTCGAGGGCAGCCTGTCGGTGTCGTCGGGGCTGCGCGAGGTGCGCGCGACCCGTCCGGGCTACCTCCCGATCCGGCGCACCGTCGAGGTCGGCATGGGCGCGGAGGCGGAGCTGACCCTGACGCTCGAGCCTGACCTCGCGGCCACCGACGCGCTCGGACGCCTCTTCGTCCGGGCGCCGGCGACCGCGAGCGTGTTCCTCGACGACGAGCGGGTGATCCCGCCGGGCCCGTTTCGGGTGCCCGTCGGAGATCACGAGGTGCGGGTGGAGATGCCCGGCATCCTCGACAGCGTTGAGCACGTGAACGTGACCGCCGAGGCCGACGTCGAGTTGGAGCCGTCCCTTCAGCTCACCCCCGACGGCCGGGAGGCCCGGCTCTCCGACGTCTCGTCCCAGCGCGCGCTCGCGGCGGCGATGACCGTCGTGGGGAGCGTGCTGATCCTCGGGGGGACAGCGATGATCATCGGCAGCGAGGTCGTGCGGAGCGAGAGGAACTTCGACGAACGCCGCGCCGACCTCATCTTCTGCGACAGCATGATCCCGGACCCCGCCTGCTTCGGACGCGTGGTCCCGGCATCCACGCGCCCGACGGACTACCCGGAAGCCCTCGCGCTGGCCGAGTCGATGTTCAACGCGGAGGTCACCGAGTTCAACGTTCTCTCGGGCGTCGGCTATGCCATGGTCGGGCTCGGTGCCGCTTCGATCCTCGGCAGCGTCATCGGATTCGTCGTGATCCCCTCGGACGAGGACGCCGTGAGGGTTCGCGTCTCTGGGGGGCTGGGTGGCGTGTCGTTGTCTGGCGCGTTCTGAGTGTCGGGCCGCAACGGAAGAGAATCGCGCCGAGCGGGGTTGGCGAAGACATGACGGTGACCCGGGAGACCCTGCGAAACCGCGTGACTGCGGCGTCCTCGCGCCTTCGCCTGTTGAGCTGGGTGGTGCTGGCGCTCGGCCTCATCACTGCCACAGCGAGGCTCATTCTCGCCGCGTCTGACGGGCGCGTCCTCGTCGAGCTCGCAGCGACCCCGCTGTCGCTGCTGCTGTTCTTGGGTGGGTTCGTCGTCCTTCGTGCGCTCGCACCCGCGCTGGACCTGCTCGTCGCGATGTCAGAAGCGCCGTAGCTACTCGGTCAGCTGCCCCGTCAGCGCCGCGTCCAAGACGAGCGTGCCGCCGGTGCCCCGGGAGCGGGCGCGCTCGGTCATGCCGATCGTCAGCTCCAGCCCGGCCAGGTCCGGGGCGAGCCCCCCGAGATCCCCGAGGCTCGGCAGCGGCAGCTCGAGCGCGAGCCCGCCGGCGATCGACTCGCGAAGGTCCGGCCAGAGCCCGAGGAGGATGTCCGAGACGAGCGCCTCGTTGAGCAAGCGGTCGTCTTCGGGCGGCACGATCGTCCACACACGCAGCACGGGCTCTTCGGCGAGATCGATGGTGAGCGTGTTGTCGGTGAGGTCCACCGTGACGCCCGCCTCGATGCTCACCGCGTAGCGCACGGGCTCGCCCATGAACACGATGTCCAGTTCGAGCTGACCGAGCGTCAAGATGAGGTCCGCGTCTTCGATGGGCGTCGGCGGCCGCAGCACGGGAGGCAGCCGGCCGAGCAGCCGGCCCTCGCTGACGAGCCCCGAGATTCCGTCGGGCAGGATGGGGCTGAGGTCGATGTCGAGAAGCCCGGAGTTCCAGAGCGCGTGCATCAGCGCGTTCATCATCGCGAGTCGCACGCCCAGCTTGAGCGCGCCGTCTCGGTAGAACCGCGGCCCGCGCAACAGATCGAGCCGGGCCACGCCGAGGCTCTCGGGATGCGTCGCCATCGAGCTCGTCCCCACCGTCGTGCGAAGGACCGCCTCCATCTCCGTCTGCGTCGTGATGCTCAGGTTGGCGATCCGCCCGTCGATCTGGATGCTCACGGGCGGGAACGGGTCGCTGTCGAGGTCGATGCTCTGGTCTTGAAGGGCGGTGTCCACGGCGCCGAGCGCGTCGCGCAGCACCGTGGGCACGCTGTCGGTCAGGGTCTCACTCACCGCGTCGACCAGCAGGTCCTCGACCGTGGTGCGGAGCAGACCCTCGACCAGCCGGAACACGGCCGTCGTCTCCTCCTCGATGAAGTCACCTTCCAGCTCCTCGAGCCCGACGGTCAGGCCCTCGAGCTCCACCGTCAGCTCGTCCTCTTCGCTGTCCTTGTTGATCACGAGGCGCGCGTACGCGACCGCGCTGCCGCGGATCGTACCGGTCAGCGGCAGGCTGGTGGTGTCGACCATCAGCGCGCCCGCGGTGTCGATCTCGAGGTCGGCGATCCGGATGAAGAGCTCGGCGCCTTCGTCGGTCAGGCCGAGCTCGACCGTCGCGCCGCCGAGGCGTGCGTCCGTCACACGAAGCAGGAACGTCGGCGCCGAGTCGACCACCGGGTCGGGGATCACGTCGCCCAGCTCGACCGAGGCGATGACCAGCTCGAGGATGTCCGCGAGGTCGCGGGTCACGAGCGGCTCGACCTCGAGATCGAGCGGCTCCCCGTCGTCGAAGAAATCCTGCCCGAGCCAGAGCCGGAGACCGTCGTCGATGCGCAGCTCGGGTGTGCCGTCCTCGCCGACCGCCGGCGTGAACGCCTCCGCGTAGAGCACGTCCATCTCGACGGCGCTCGGGTCCGTCAGCCCGTCCGAGCCGGCGACCGCGAGGTGGTTGACCCCGAAACGCGCGTCCACCGTGGTCGAGAACATCCCCATGTCGCCCACGTCGACGGGCTCGCCGTTGACGTAGATGCGGACCATCGACGAGTCCGACACCGAGCCCTCGACGACGATGCCGCCGGGCCCTTCGATCTCGTCACCGGGCTCGGGCCGCGTCAGCTCGATGGAGGGCATCCCGTCGTCGACCCGCACGGTCAGCGTGTCGCACAGATACGCCAGCACCAGCCCTTCGTCGTCGAGCACACAGCCGGTGAACGTGGTGCTGCCCTCGGTGTTGAACGTGACCTCGGCGTCGCGTGGGTCCGCCGACGGCGCGATGCTCGCTGCGCCCGCGGGCTCGACGGTCCACTCGACGCTCGCGTCGGTGAACGGCATGCCGAACTGGTCGCTGATGACCCCCACCACGCGGACCGTCTGGCCCGTCGCGTACCAGACGCGCGACGGGTTGATGCCCGCCACGAATCCGGACGGAACGGGATCGCCGCCGTCACAGGCGAGCAGGATCGCCGGAAGAAGAAGGAGCGCGCGCAGCCTCATCGTCATGGCTCTCTTCATCGGACTGCGAAGCCTCCGCGCAGCACGAAGTGCGGCGGCTCGGTCGCGAGCGTCGGGCTCACCACGCCCAGATCGCCGGCGGGAATGTCGAACGGCGCGAGCGACGTGGGCAGCTCGAAGCTCGGGATCGGGATGGCGGGGAGCGCGTCGTTGAGCGCGGGCTGCAGGATGCGTTCGAGCAGCCGCCGCAGGAACCCTTCGATGGTGTCTCGGGTGGACATGTCGAGGCTCGCCAGATCCGTCGAGAAGTAGAGCTCCTCGATCCGGAAGCCCTCGAACAAGAGGTCATCCCCGTCCAGGCGAACGCCCATCGATGCGCGCACGCCCAAGCCGAGCTGAATCGGCTCGGCGAAGAGGTCCGGGTAGACCAGCTGCATCTGGACCGCGCCGAGCGAGATCTCCACGCGCCCGCCGTCCTCGATGATCGCCACCGGGGGCAGGCCGGTGATCATGTCGACGGCCACGCCCTCGGGCAGCCCCAAGCTGCTCTCGGAGAGCGCCACGTCGAAGAACCCGGCGCGCCAGAGCGCGTGCAGCGCTTGGTTGAGGATGGTCTCCGAGACGCCGACGCCCGCCGGCTGCGAGCCGCTGACGTCGAGCAGCGGCGCGACGTCTTGCATCGGCGCGCCGAACGTCGGGCGGGCGTGCGCGGGAGGGGCGCGGAAGCGGGTGCCGAGGCCAAACAGCATACGGCTCGAGGTGGATGTCAGGTGCGAGAAGCCGAGGCCGAACGTGAGCGGGATCGTGTCGTCGCTGTCGAGGCGTGGCACGTCGAACGAGGTGCCGAGCGTGCTGACGTCGAGGCCGCTGACCACGTCGTCGAGAATGTCGTTGAAGTTGTCGGTGACGAAGTCGGTCACGATGCCCGCGACGAGGTTCTTCACCGTCCCGTTGAAGAGGCCGACGACGATGTTGATGATGCCGCCGTCCAAGCCCGAGAAGCTCGTGTCGATGTCGCCGACCGTCGTCGAGACCGAGCCGGACCGCACCGAGATGCGGGGGCGGCCCCCGCTGAGGGTGGTGTTGAAGATCGCCTGTACGGCCACACGCTCGAAGGTGACCCAGCCTTCGGTGTCGAAGGGGATGCCCGCGACGCGGCCTTGCACCCGGATGCGCAAGCGAAGGTTGTTCGCGACCAGGTTGACCCGCATGCCGCCGTCGACGAGCGTGAGCGTCGTCGTGTTCGGCCCGTTGAGCTCCGAACGGACGTAGTCGACCTGGCTGCGCAAGACGCAGACGCCGAGCACCCGCTGGTCGCACGCGTTGGGCTTGAGCGGGTTGTTGGCCCGCAGCGAGGTGTCGAGCAGATCTTCGAGCCCGTCGCTGTTGAGCACACGGGACAGGATGTCGTTGAGCGAGTTGATGGAGCCGCTCCGGTCCCCGTCGTCGAGCGCGCTCTGGCGAAGACGCAAGCTCACGAGATCGTCGGTGTTGCGGTTGTCGGGCGCCCATCGGTTCGCCACCAAGAACGAGCAGGTGCGGCTCGTCTCGCGGCCGATGGAGTCCACCGCCGCGAGGTCGACGAAGTTGATGCCGTACTCGAGGTCGATGGGCGCCTCGAACTCGCCGCTGTGCCCGACGTCCACGGGGGTGCCGTTGACCCGGACCTCGTTGACGCCGCTCAGGTCGTTGACGCTGCCTTGGAACGTGATGCTCCCGGTCGGGCTGCGGTCGAGGATCTGCCCGTCGAACGGAGCGTCGCAGGCGATGGCGGGACCGTCTCCGTCCACCACGATGCGCACGCTCGCGGTCAGGGTGATGTCTTCGTGGGTGGGTGGGTCGACGGTCGCGGTGACGGTGTAGATGCCGTCTTCGTCGTAGCGGTAGCGGCCATCGCCGATCTCGTCGCCGGCCGGCTCGCTGCGCGTCGGGACGCGGGCCTCGACCACGGTGTTGCCGTACTGGTCGCTGACCAGCCGGCGGATGGTGATGACCTGCCCGTGCCCGTAGATGGCTTGCGCTGGGTCGCGCGCCAGCACCAAAGAGGCGGGCAAGCCAGGGCGGACCTCGATGTCGGCGCCTTCGCCCTCGGCGCCGGTGACGTCGCAGTAGACCTCGAAGCGGCCCGCCTTGGTGAAGGTGCCGAGCGTCCCGTCGAAGGTGTTGCCCTCCTCGGCGGGCTCGGACCGGATGCTGGTCTCGGCGTCGTCGATGACGTTGCCAAACGCGTCGAATACCTCGCAGCTCGCGCGTGACGTGCCGCCCGCCTCGACGGAGTCCACGTCGAGCGTGGTTACGACGCGCGCCGGGCTGCCCGGCCGGATCTCGACGAGCGCGGGAGTTTCGTCGCTCAGACGGAGCGACTCGAACACACACGCGACCTCCACTCGGCCGGCCTGAATGGCCGTGTACGAGCCGTCTTCTTCCTGTCGCACCGACGCCTCGGGCACGGCCCGGATCGACGCGCTGAGGTCTGCCGGCGGGGTGAACGTGTCGCCCATGGCGTCGACGAGCAGGCAGGTGATGTTGAGCGTTTCTCCTGCCGCGACCGAGGTCGGGGCGGCGGTCTCGACGCCCACGGGCACGAGCGGGATGTCGCCGTCCACCGAGCCGTCGGCAGGGCCATCGCCGCCGCCGCACCCGAGCGCAAACAGCCCGAGACACAAGAACACACACCGACGCGCCATGGCCACCATCCCTCCTGGCCAGTCTACGTCAGGCCTCGCTCCGGTTCAGCCTTCGGTGCCATTCAAGTGTTCTGCGACCCACCGCGGGCGCCTTCGATCCAGTCTCTCGGCGCGCGCGTACCAGTGGAGTAGGATCCACGGCGCATGGCGGGTTTACGCGATCTCATCGGCAAGACGCCTGGCGCCACCCGCGTGCAGCTGCCCTATGGCGCCGCGAGCACGGTGGGGCTTGGGGTGCACATCGTCCTGCTTCTGACGTTCGCCGCCCTCGGTGTCTGGCCGATGGCCGCGTTCAACGTCCTGAGCGTGATGTGTTTTGTCGTCGTCCGGGTCCTGTTCAAGCGGGGCCAGCTGGGCGTCGCGCTCGGTCTCGCGATCGGCGAGGTGATCCTGCACCAGGTGCTCGCGGTCAGCTTTTGCGGCTGGGACCCGGGCTACCAGTACTACTTGCTGACCGTGGCTCCGCTCACCCTGATGTTGCCCGGCGTCGGGCCGCGCCTCGGCGCTTTGCTGGCGTGCATCCCGATGTGCACGTTCATCGCCCTGGGCGTTCAGCATGAGCTTGGCCACGCGTCGCCGAGCTACCCCCTGCCCGAGCCGTGGTCGCACTACCTCGGCCTGTTCAACCTGCTGTTCTCGTTCGCGATCCTGTGGGTGTTCATCGCCTTCTACCGTCGCGGCTCTGAGATGGCGGAGGACAGACTCTCGGTGGTGGTGGAGCGCTCCGAGCGGCTCTTGTTCGGTATCCTGCCGCCGCCCATCGTCGAGCGCCTGCGCGAGCAGCCCGGGGTCGTCGCGGATGCGTTCGACGAAGTCACGGTGCTGTTCACCGATCTGGTCGGGTTCACCGGGGTGGCCCAGGACATGGACCCGACCGACCTCGTCCGCATGCTCGACGAGGTGTTCGCGACGTTCGACGACCTCGTGGCGGCGCGTGGGCTCGAGAAGATCAAGACGATCGGTGACGCGTACATGGTCGCGTCCGGGATTCCGGAGTCACGCGCAGATCACGCGGAAGCGATGGCGCACCTCGCGCTCGAGATTCAGGACGCACTCGCCGCCTACGCCGAGCGTACGGGCCACCCGCTGCAGATTCGGCTGGGCATGCACACGGGTCCCGTGGTCGCCGGGGTGATCGGCAAGACCAAGTTTGCGTACGACCTCTGGGGCGACGCCGTGAACACGGCTTCCCGCATGGAGTCCCACGGTGAACCCGGCCGCGTACACATCACGGCGGCCACGGCCGAGAAGCTGCGCGACACGTTTGTCGTCGAGGAGCGCGGCGAGGTCGAGGTCAAGGGCAAGGGCGCGATGCAGACCTACTGGCTCGTGGGGCCCAAGGCCGATTGAGTTCTCGCTCGTGCGGCTGCGCTCCGCGCGACGTGATCGCACGAGCAAGAACTCACCATTTGCTGGTGTCGCTGCGCGCCACGGACGAGGGGCAAGCCCCTCGAGCTCCCCGTCTCCGATTCAGCTGAGTTCCCTCTCGTGCGGCCGCGCTCCGCGCGACGTGATCGCACGAGCTCCCCGTCTCCGATTCAGCTGAGTTCCCTCGTGCAGCCGCGCTCCGCGCGACGTGATCGCACGCGCGAGAACTCACCATTTGCTGCTGTCGCTTGCGCGTCGTGGAGTGGTCGGTTGGCTGGCTCAGCTCGGCGTGTGACGTCGTCGTCGTGTCCCTCAGGCGTCCGGCGTCTCGGGGGGGATGCGCTGTCGCAGCAGGTAGAGGAGGACCTCCCCCGCGATCAGGACAAACGGGATCGGCGCCGCGAGCGCGCCGAGCAGCCACCCTGAGAGCACGTCCACGCCAAACGCCGTCATGTGCGCGTCCCGGGCGCTGAAGTCGGCGTTCATCAGCAGGACGAGGGTCACGAGCGTCGTCAGGATCGACCACGCCAGCGCGAACACCCCGAACTGACGGAGGAGGCGGAGCTTGGGCCGCTTCTTGTTGAGGGCGTAGAGGACGTACGGGACGTAGCTGAGCCCGATCGCGAGCGAGGTCGCGGCCAGGCTGCTGACCGCCGCGAAGATGCCGATGACCAAGACACCGAACAGGAAAACGACGGCAGGGGGGCTCATGCGGGCTCCGTTCGGCGCCAGCCCACACCATGGGCGGCAAGCGACGCGAGACAGTAGATGACCACGAAGCTGAGGACGAGCGCCTCGTGCGATGCCAGCGGGGCGAGCAGCTCGCTCGGGGCGGGGCGGCCGGTCAGGGCGTTCTCCGCGAGGGTCAGCGGACAGGGCCAGTCGAGCGTGTATTGCACGGCGATGAAGGCGAGCGTCGCGCAGTGCATCCGGCGCAGCCACGGGAGCCAGCGCGTTTGCGCCAACCCGCCATAGAGCACCCACGCGGGGCTGGTGATCACGAAGCCGAGGTAGGCCGCGTGCAGGAGCTGAACGAGGACGAGCATCTCGCTCAGTCCGCGGGGCGGCGACCGTCGAACGACCAGCTGAACTGCGCAGAGTCACCGCCCGCCACCCCGTTCACGTCGGCGCGCGCCTGACCGTTGAAGTCGACGTGCAGCGTGGGGTTGTCGCGCCCGAACCTGAGCGAGCCCGAGACCTCCATCGCGACGCGTTGATCGCCGATGGGCACGGTGCAGGACTGGCGCGGCTTCGTCATGCGCATGCCCCAGCCTCGCACATCCGTCGCCTCAGCGTTTGCGTCGGGCCAGCTGACGGAGCTCCGCCTCGACGAGGCCGAGTTTGGTTTGTTGATCCGCGATGCGGGCCCGCCACTTCAGGTCCTTTCGGTCACGGGCGCGCTCCCCTCGATACACCTCGATGAGCAGCAGCGTCAGCCAGAACGGCAGCGAGACGATCGTGGGGACGGCGATGTTGGTCATGAACTGAAGCGGCAACGGGACCGGGACCGCGCGGGGGCCCGTAGACCCCGCGAAGTGACACAGCCAGCGGCCGTTCAGTCCGCTCCGCACCGGAGGCGTGCAGCTCGGGCAGGTGTTCGAGCAGACGAAGCGGTCCAGAGGTGAAGGTGGAACGACTCGGGCGCCCGACATGGCGGCGAAGGAGCCGAGGCAGACGCCAACGCGAACACGAGAACGGCGTTGGGGGGCGCGTCTCGCATCGCGTCGCGACCCACGCTCAGCACCATCGCGCCCATGTTGGTCCCGACGTAGGTCGCGATGAACGCCGCGTCCCGAAGCTTCCCGTACCGCCCGTCGAGCGCCGCGGCCAACGCCCCCCAAAGACCGATCGACGCGATGGCGCGGCCGAAGGTGGCGATCAGAAACGGCGCTGTTGCGCTCTCGGGGTCCATGACGCCGAGTCCCGCGAGCCCCGTCGCGGTCAGGAACAGGCCCACAGAGAGGGATGCCCATGGTGTCGCCAAGACGGCGCCGACCCCACCCACCAGGTACCCCGCGAGGGACACCAGATAGCTGATGCCCAGAAGGGAGAAGTACGCCTCGAAGCCGATGGCGTCGATGAGGCTCATGCTCAGGATGCCGCGACTCGCATACCAAGCCATGGCCACGAATCCAGCGAGGAGCGGCAGCACGACGGCGTTGGAGGCGCGCGCGTAAACCATCATCGTCGCGTCATACGCCAAGACAGCGGAGCCCTTTCAGACGATCCACTCAGCTGCCCCTCACGACGCCTCGGAACGCGCTTTGGCCCACTGACGCGACGAGCGCTGGCCCGATGCCGCGGGCCGCACTATCTCCCGGTCACGTGCCGAGCATCACCGAGAGGGAGATCGCCGGCTGGGGCAACTACCCCCGGCTCGCGTGTCAGATCCAAAAGCCGCGCGCCGCCCGCGACGTCGCGGAGGCGATCCCGTCCGGGGTGATCGCGCGCGGTTTGGGGCGCTCCTACGGCGACCCAGCGCTTCGCGACGGCGGACTCGTGCTCGACATGACCGGTCTCGACGGATACCTCGCGTTCGACGCGAGCTCCGGCGTGCTCACCGCGGAAGCCGGCGTGAGCCTCGGACAGATCATCGAGACCTTCGCCCCGCGCGGCTGGTTCCCCCCGGTGACGCCGGGGACCAAGTTCGTGACGCTCGGGGGCTGCATCGCCAACGACATCCACGGCAAGGCCCACCATCGGGACGGCTGCTTCTCGACGTGCGTGATCGCGATGGACGTCATGCTCGCGGACGGCTCGGTGACGACCGCCAGCCGGGAACAGAACGCGGACCTCTTCTGGGCGTCGTTCGGCGGCATGGGCCTCTTGGGCGTCATCCTCACGGTGACGATGCGGCTCAAGCCGATCGAGACCACCTACTTCGAACAAGTCCCCGTGGTGGTCCGGGACCTCGACGAGCTGCTCGATGCGCTCGACCGCTACGACGCGCAGTACCCCTACTCGGTGGCGTGGATCGATTCCCTGGCGACGGGCAAGCGGCTCGGCCGCGGCGTGCTGACCTGCGGCGACCACGCGAAGCGCGACGCGCTGACCGGCCGCGCACGCCGGGATCCGCTGGCCATCAGCGCTCCGTCGCCGCTCTCAGTGCCCTTCGAGATGCCCAGCTGGACGCTCAACGGCGCCACCATCCGGGTGCTCAACGCGGTGCTCGACCAGGTGCAGTCACACGGCGCATCGCTGGCCCACTACGAGAAGTTCTTCTTCCCGCTCGACTTCGTCGGCGACTGGAACCGCGGCTACGGCGCGCGTGGCTTCACGCAGTATCAGTTCGTCATCCCGCTCGTAGAGGGCCCACGCCGCATTCGGGAGATCCTCGAAGCGATCGCCACCAGCGGGCAGGCGCCGTTCCTCAACGTGCTGAAGAAGTTCGGCCCCGAGAACCCGGACACGATGCTGTCCTTCCCCTTCGAGGGCTACACGTTCGCCATCGACTTCCCGATCCGCGCCGGGCTCGACACGCTGACCAAGCGCCTCGACCGCATGGTGCTCGACGCCGGCGGCCGGCTCTACCTCGGCAAGGACGCGTTCCTCGACGCGGAGACGTTCGCCAAGATGTACCCGAGGCTCGACGAGTGGCGCAGCATCAAGGCCAAATACGACCCCGAGACCCGGTTCTCGAGCGTGTTGTCCGAGCGCGTCGGCCTGACCTGAGCGGCTCGCGGTGTCAGAGGTCGCGCGCCTCGATCACGTGGCCTCCGCCGAACGCCTCGAGCTCGCTGTCGTCGCGGCCGCCCTGGTCCAGCGCAGAGGGCCTGGCGAACCGAGGATCGAGGTCGAACGGGCCCTCCTTGATCGGCTCCTGAAACGCCTCGTCCACGTCGAGGGACTCCACTCGCCGCACCTCGAAGTCGGGCGTGTCTTCGTCGCGCTCTGGGGTGTCGTCGTCCAAGTACGCGTCGTCCTCCCCCCAGTCGTGGTCGGAGTCGCGCGCGGATTCGACTTCTTGGACCAGCCACGCTCCCCGTGACGGGAGCTCCCGCGCGATCCGCGCTTCGATGGCGGCGAAGTCGATGCGCGCGTAGCCCGCGGCCGTCCACGGTGGGCCGCCGGACGATCCCTCCAGCCGGAAACCATCGAGCGCGAGCGCCTCGAGCTCGTCGCGAACGTGCGTGATGAGCGCGTTTGCCGTGTGAAACGTCGAGCGCTCGGTGCGCCTGCCTTCGCGCTCGACCTGCTGGCCGCTCCAGGTGAGCTCGACGCTCTCGTCCGTGTCTGGATGCACGAAGCGCCACACGCGCACGCTCCCTCCCGGCGGAAAGAGCCGGTCGCTCTCCGTCGGGATCTGGGCGAAGTACGCGGCCAGCGCCTGCTCCGTCGAAGGACGTATGTCCGCGCCCAGCGGCGCGCATCCGGCGAGTCGCTTCGAGGTGGAGCGTTCGAACCCCAGCGCCGTCGCGAGCGGGCCGGCTTCCCGTTCGAACTCCCGGGTCTCTCGAGCGCTCCAGCGCGCAGGCGCCACCGGGCGAGGCCCCGTGTTGAGGCGCTGAGCGGCCAGGGCCTCGAAACGCGCGGCCGAGATCGTGGGCTCCCAGCCGAGCACACGCGCGACCTCGCCATAGCGATCGAGGTCGAGCTCCTCGAGCCGGACGACGGTGCGCCGTTCGGCCGGCAGGGTCGCGAACTGGCGAAGAACGTCGAGATTTCTCTCACGCCAGAACCACGCGAGCTTTCCGACCTGCGTGAGCGCGCGCCAGCGGTCGAGCTCGGGTCCTCGCGGCAGATTCCGGCCGAAGAAGTGCCTCGGCTCCATGGCGTCCGGCAGGGTGGGCGGCAGGTTCGCGTCCTCCCACGGAATCGGCGCGAGAAACCAGCCGCGCGCTGCGAACGAGGCGACCGTGTCATGCGGGTTTCGGACCAGCAGGACGAACCGCGCGTCGAACCGCTGCGCCAGCTCGGCGATCGAGTGCGACAGGAGCGCGCTGGACTCGAAGCTGACGCGGTGGCGCGACAGATCCGTGTCGACGGCCCGCTGTCGGTCGCCGAGGAAGCCGGACGGGTCGACGTCGATGCCGTGCCATTTGCAGAACATGTGAAACGTCGCGGCGCGGCGCAGGCGCTCGTGCGAGGCGGCCACGTCGGGCTCGAGCCCCGCCAGCGTCGCCAGGAAAGTCGTCCCGCAACGCCCCGTGCCCACCGCGAAGCTGACCGTCATGAGAGCCTCCGGAGCGGTCCTTGGTAGCCCGGCGCGCCGTACGGGTCTCCCTCCAACTCGGCGCGATACGCGCCGCGCACCGCCAGGTCGGGATCGTCGAGGTCGAGGCTCACGAGCGCGGCGCCGAGCGGCGTTGCGCGGAAGGCGTCGAGGTCCTCTGGTTCGACGGTGATTCGACCCGGGACACGGAGCGCGCGGAGAGAGGGCATCGAGGTCTCGTCGAGGCGCGCGAACACGGCACTCAGATCACGAACGCCGCGCAGCTCGAGCTGCAGCAGGTTTGGGAGGACCACACGCGCCAGGGCGTCGAGCGTCGCGTCGAGGTCCGCCACGTTCACCACCAGCGAGTGCAGCCGGGGCGGCGGCTCGTCGAGCAGCAGCGGCAGCGACGCCTCGTCGCAGGCGAGGACCTCGAGGCTCTTCCAGCAGCGCGCCCCCCGCAACGGGCCCAGATCGCCACCAACCGTCGACAGAGACAGCGCACGCAGCGCACGGCATCGATCGGACTGCGCGATGGCCTCGACCGCCTCGGAGTGCAGGCGGTTGTTGCACACGTCGAGCTCGGCCAGCGGGGTCGAGCCTTGCCGAAGGCCGACGAGGGCGTCGTCCCACTCGACGTCGTTCGGCATGCGGGCAAGCCGAAGCCGCCGGAGCGCGTTCGAGCGAGGGGACGCGAGCAGGACGGAGAGGCCCTCGACGCCGATCGGGTTGCCGCTCAGGTCCAGGGACTCGAGCGTCGACAGGCCCGGCCACAAGGCCAGCGCGTAGCCGGCGCGTTCGTCGAGCGCAGGCCGGTGACCGTCATCTCCGCTTCCGCTGTGCTCCGTCGCGGGCGCCGCCTCGAGCACCAGCTCGCGCAGGCCCGCGCACCCCGCGTCGATCAGCGGCGCCAGACTGGAGAGCGGCAGCTGATGGTAGGGGAGGCGCAACGCTTCGAGGCCGGCATCGGAGAGCGCCTCCAGGCCGCCGCGCAAGTTCGCGTCGAGCAGCGTGAGGCCTCGCACCGACGCGAACAGCGGCATCTCGACGAGGCGCGCCAGGTCCTCCGTCCGGTAGACCGTGCCCGTCAACGTCAGCTCGCGGACGTTGGGCATCGCCGGAAGCGGGGGGTCGTCCGGGTAGGGCCAATCCACGACGAGGTGGGTCAGAGGGCAGAGCTTGGCGCACTCGGGCCCCACCTTGGCGAGCAGCGCGGGGCTGTCGAACCATACGCCTCGGACCATGCCGCGCTCGAAGGGCCCCCAGCGCATTCGGTCCGACGGGGGCAGCTCCTCCCGTCGCCACCGCGCTTCGTGTTCGCCGAGCAGCGCCCGCGCCGCCAGGTCGAGCTCCACCGCGCGTCGCTCATGGGCCTCGAGCGCGGCCCGCTCGAGCTGAATCCGGATGAGTGCGCTCCGGGGTTCGTCTCCGGCGTCCGCGTACGTCTGCACGAGCCGCGTGCGCGCGTCGTCGTCACCTGGGGCAGCGCAGACGGCGTTTCGGGCTTCGAGGATCGCGGGTGTGATCAAGGCGTCCCCCGCAGCCCCGCGCGCAGCTCCGCGACGGCACCCGCGACGCTGATTTCCGCCCCCCTCGTGCGTCGGCGGAACCGGTCCTCTGCTCGCGGGTCGCTCCACCAGCTCGCCGAGGCGAGCATCGCGCCCGGCGTCGCGACCTGTGGCCGCCCGGACGCCCACGCCCGCTCGATGCCCTCGCCGAGCTCACCCCGCTGCATCTCGCAGGCCCGCATCACCAGGAGCGCATCGATGAGGTCCTTGGCGCGCCAATCGCGCGGCCCCAGCTCTCCCAACACCTTGAGCTTCGTGCCGACCACGGTCGGGGCCAGGATGGCGCGGAGGCGTGTGCCCGGTGCGAACTCGATCCAGCCGGGGCGAGGCCAGAGCGGCAGCCCGACAACGACGTCCACCACGAGGTCTGCGCGGGTCTCGTGGCGCCGCGTTCTCGTCGACCCCGCGGCGAACAGCCGAAGCCCCTCGTGAGGACTGTCCGGATGAAAGCGATCGACCCGGACCCGATCCGGGTGGAAGACCACGCCGTCTTCGCTCGACCCGTCGTCGAGCGCGCGGCGAAGGACCGACTCCGCGTCGGCCAACCTGATCTCCGTCGCGACGAGGTCGACGTCCCCCACAGGCCGGCCTTCGCCCAGCCACCGCTGGATGCGCACTCCTCCCCGCACCACGAACGCGGGCGCCTCTGTGCGTCGGGCCAGCCGGGCCAGGAACGCGTGGCGAAGTCGAGCTCGAGCGCTTCCTCCACCCTGGTGGCGCGGCATCATGCAAGGCTATACGCTCGTCCGCGATGGCTCTACCTCGCCGCGAAACCGCCGCGCGCCGGAGCCTGCTCGACGCCTCCGTGAACTGGGTCACGCCCGCGGGCCCGGGCGCTCTCGAGTCCCGCTACGTTCGGCGCGAGCCCCACTACTTCGCGGCGTACTTGTCGTCGCAGACGGGTTGTCGGCAGGCCTGCCGGATGTGCCATCTGACGGCGACACGACAGACGCGGCTTCGCGACGTCACGGTCGATGAGCTGCTTCAGCAGGCCAACCACGTCCTCTGCCACGCGGCGACCCAGGCCCCCGCCGAGACCGTTCACTACAACTTCATGGCCCGCGGCGAGCCGCTCGCGAGCCAGGTCCTCGTCGAGCGTTCCGGCGAAGTCTTCGACCGGCTCTGGCGCCGCGCGGCGGACGATGGGCTGAAAGCGCGCTTCCTCGTCTCGACCATCCTGCCCCGCTCGCTCACACGTCCACTCGAGGACGTGTTCGACCGGTATCAGCCGGAGATCTACTACTCCCTCTACACGATGTCCCCGCGCCTCCGGCGTCGCTGGTTGCCTCAAGCGCTGCCGGCCGAAGAGGGCTTGGACCGCCTCGTCGCGTGGCAGCGCCGAAGCTACAAGATCGTCAAGCTGCACTTCGCTTTCATCGACGGGCTGAACGCGACCCCCGCGGATGTGCATGCGATCTGCGACGCGGTGCTCGCGCGCGATCTTTTCGTGCACGTCAACGTCGTCCGGTACAACCCGCCGACCCCCGAGCATGGCGCGGAGCCGCCCAATGACCGGTTCGAGGAACTGGTCGCGCTCCTTCGAAGCCGACTCCCCGGACGGGTGAAGGTGATCCCCCGTGTGGGCCCCGATGTGTATGCGTCGTGCGGGATGTTCGACCCCGGGCCTGGGCGCTCTCGAGCGACGGAGGAGGCGCCGTCTCTCGACCCGGAGAGGCTGGCGCGGTAACACCATACCCATGCGCCGTGTCTTGCTTAGTTGCGCCGGGGTCCTGGCGATTCTGGGGTGCGACCCCGGACCGGGGCCGATCCCCATGACCGATGGGGGCGACCCCGGCATGGACGCGGGCCGCGACATCCGTGACTGCCCACCCGGCCAGACCTTTTGCAACGGGCGCTGCCTGCCCACCGCGACCAACCCGCTCCACTGTGGGATGTGCGGCAACGTCTGTGCGGCGTCGGAGACCTGCGAGGACGGCATGTGCCGGGGCGCCGTGGAGTGCCCGTCCGGGCAGCAAGACTGCGGCGGGGGGTGCACCGATGTGTCGGGCGACAACGACCACTGCGGCCGGTGCGGGGAAGCCTGCGGGGACAACGCCACCTGCACCGACGGCGCGTGCATCCCGGACAGCTGCCCTTCGGAAGAGCCGGACCGCTGCGAGGGCGCCTGCACCAACACCCAAGAGGACAACGGCAACTGCGGCAGCTGCGGCATGAAGTGCGCGCTCGACCAGACCTGCATGGCCGGCGGCTGCGTCTCGTCGTGCGAGGGCACCACGTGTGAGGTCGACGGCGCGTCGGTCTGCGTCGACACCGACAGCGACAGCGCGCACTGCGGGGCGTGCAACGACCCGTGCGACGCCGGTCAAGCGTGCAGCTCGGGGAGCTGCGGGTGTTCGTCCGGGCAGGAAACATGCGGCGGGCGCTGCGTCGACACCCGCACCGACCCCGCGAACTGCGGGGACTGCGGGACGACATGCGACTCGGGCTCGGCGTGCGTCAGCGGCTCGTGCCAGTGCCCGACGGACCTCACCGAGTGTGGCGGCAGTTGCGTGAACACCGACATCGCGGTGGCCCATTGCGGCGGCTGCAACGACCCGTGCTCCGGCAGCCAGGTGTGCCAGGCCGGCAGCTGCGTGACCTCGTGCGGCTTGAGCCTCACGGAGTGCGGGGCGGACTGCATCGACACCTCGCTCGACGCGAACCACTGCGGCAGCTGCGGCAACGTGTGTGACCCAGGCCTGCTGTGCATCACCGGCGTCTGCCGCCCTCGCAACGACGACCGCATCAACGCGATCACGCTCACGCTGCCCGGCGACGGCAGCGAGCTGGTCCAGCGGGGGACGACCGACGGCGCGACGCCGGATCTGCCCGCGCTGAGCTGCGCGGCCAACGGGCCCAACATTTGGTACCGCGTGATCGTGCCTCCTGGCGGCGGCGTGCTCTACGCGGACACGGCGATGTCGGGCTACGACACGGCGATCTTCGTCACCGACGACAGCGGCACGCAGGTCTCGGGGATGTGCAGCGACGACTGTGAGTGTGACGACACAGGCGACTTCGAGTTCCTCGAGTCGTGCACCGCGCGCTACGTCGACGCCGGCACCTACTTCATCTCGGTCGGCGGCTACTCGGTCAGCCAGACAGGGGACTTCAGCCTGCACGTGCAGTTCCTCCCCGACACGGGCATCACCTACCGCAGCCGCATCAACGACAGCGGCACCACCAGCGAGACGTTCCTCGTCGAGGCGGACGAGGCGGCCGCCACATGCGGTGGCGCCGGCACGGGGCTCGGCGGCGAGGACATGCGCTGGTTCTTCAGCTGCGGCGGCGACGACACGCACTTGTTGAGCGTCTGCCCGGCCGACGGGGGGCTCTGGAGGCGCGACGGGACGGGAACGGACGAAGGCGAGACGTACGACCCGGTCCTCTACGTGCGAAGCGGGCTCACGGGCACCGAGACGGTGTGCGTCGACGACGACTTCACCGTCAATTGCAGCCCCGAGGAGGGCGGATCCCGGTTCGGGGCGCGCATCCCCGACCTCGAGCCGGGTCGCGGCATCCACGGCGTGATCATCGACAACCGATCCCTCTTCGGCGGCGGCATGCGGTACCAGCTTCGCTACGAGTTGCCGGACCTCGAACTCTGACGGGACATCGAACTGTGACCACCACGCGCACCTGCCCTCTGTGCCGCCACCCGATGGAGGCGCGCCACCAGTTCGGGATGGAGATCGACATGTGCACCGTGTGCGCTGGCGTCTTCCTCGACCCGGGGGAGTCCGAGGCGCAGGGCATCGACACCGGCGCGCTGTTCGGTGTGGGGCCGGGCGCGGCCAGGGAGCTGATGGTCACCGAGCGCCGCTGTCCGGTGCACCACCGGCCGATGACCCGGTTCGAGATCACCGGCGCGTACCGGACCGTCGAGATCGAGCGCGCGGCCTGCTGCGGCGGCATCTTCCTCGATCCGGGCGAGCAGAGCGAGCTGGCCCAGGCCGCTGCGCACGCCTGGCGGCTCGCTCCCGAGACGACGCCCGGTGCGCGCGCGCCGTTGGTTCACGCCCCCAGCGTCGACACGGTACAGACGGGAACCGGCGCCGTGTTCGCCGCCCCGCCGCCCGAGACCGGCGGCGCCATGGGCGCGCTCCTCCGTGGCGCGGCCGCCTCGACCGGAGCGGTGCCAACGAGCGTGCGCAACCTCGACGCGCAGATCGTCACCGAACGACACTGCCCGCGCTGCGACTCCCTCTACCGCGCCGACCGCTCCGACGACGTGGAAGTCGACGTGTGCGACGAATGCGGCTCGATGTTCTTCGACCCTGGCGAAGTCGAAGCCCGCGGCGTCGACACCGCGGCGCTCTTCGGGGTCGGCTCCGACGCGGCGACCGTGATGGGCCCGAGCGAGCTCCACTGCCCGGCCTGCCAGCAGCCGATGGAGGCGGTGCGCGTGCGTTCCCTCGCCGGCGAAGTCGAGGTCGACCGCGCCACGTGCTGCGGCGGTCTCTTTCT
This sequence comes from Sandaracinaceae bacterium, assembly GCA_045106715.1. Classification (GTDB taxonomy): domain Bacteria; phylum Myxococcota_A; class Polyangia; order Polyangiales; family Sandaracinaceae. Next base: position 67,798 of record JBGCFC010000031.1, on the reverse strand, counting down.
CGATGGCGGCGAGCACGAGCCCTTCACCCGCGCGGCCAAGGCCGCGCAGTTCGCGGCCGCCGACCGCACTTACGAGAAGCAGGGCTACGTCGTGGGCGAAGCCGCGATGACCAAGGCCATCGGCGCCGGGGCCAGCGGCGCCGCGACGGCGGCCTTCATCCGCAGTCGCGTCGACTCGATGATGCACCGGATGCTCGAGCGCCGCGTGCGCCAAAACCGGAACAGCTTCGACGACTGAGTCTTCGAATGTGCGTCGCGCTGCGCGCGCCTCGTAGCACTTTCGTTGACGCACGATGCTGGCTGGCGTGCGGCTTCGCCGCCGCATCTCCAGGTTCCTTGCCAGAACGACCCCAACGATCTTACCAGGGCCGTCGGAGCGGACATCTGACTCGCGATCAGCTGAGCGCGATCACTTCGATCTTGCGCCCTGGCCCCGAATGGGTAGGAGACGTAGATGGACCTCAAAGCTGGTATCGACTTCGCGCGGACTTGGGTCGAACTCTCATTCGAGCTGCACAGCGCATCCGCAACGTGGAGCCACGAGCTGAGCGCCAGGGTGGACTCGGAGCTGCAACCGATGTTCCTCACGGAGTCTCTCTGGACGGGAGATGCTCCTTTTGCCGCGTTTGCGAACGCGCTTTCGCCCGGGCCGTCGACGTTTGTCGGAGCGGACCAGTTGGCGAAGCGGGTGCTGTTCAAGGCCGAGCAGTGGTCGGCTCCAGACGCGGGCGGAATCGTTCGTGTCTTCGTGAGCGATGACCAGACTGGCTGGACCACCAAACCGAAGGTCGTGCTCGATGTGGGCGTGGTGGGAGGGAGTCTACGGGTCGTCGCGATGCACTCCCCCTGCCCCCGCTGCAAGACGACCACGGTGAACAAACACGGCACGCACTGCGAGTACGTCAACCGAGCGGATCAGGCGTGCCTCGACGGACTGTTGTTCGACGGTGGCCTCGTCTTCGACCGAGGGGAACTCCTCGGAAGCGAGAAGGTGGTTGATCCAGATCAGCGCTGGGCCGGGATGATGGAGCGCTGAGTTCTTGTCCCTCAACGGCTTCCTCGGCGCCGTCGACCCAGGCGACCTCGCAGTAGCGCGCCGCACACTCGCAAACTGAAGGAACGACCAAGAACCCGCGGCAGCGAAGCTGCACGCAGCGCAAACGCAGTCACTCTTCGAACGTGCTACGGGGGGCGCGGAGCGCGGCGCACGTTCGAAGAGTGAGTCCTCGTTGCGCGTCTCCGTGCTGAGGTGGGTGTAGCCGTGCATGATGTGTGAGGGTCGAGCGGCGAAGACCTTTCACCCAGCCGCGCTCGCAGGCCCCTGCAATGTACGACGATCTGTTCGAGTTTCTCCTCGACGCGATGCGCCCCCTCGCCTCTTGAACTCGAGCGGCTCCGCTCCTACGATGAGCGAGGCCGGCGGCCGACAGCTTGTGTGACCAGCCTCGAACGGGCCCTCGGCATGTGGCTCGAGCCGGGCGTGGCGGAAGCTTGGTTGCATGCCTCTCACACGGTGGAGGCATGAAGGAGCGCAGGGAAGTTCTCTTCGCCAACTTCGACCACCTCGACCCCACCCGCCTGCTCTGGTGGGCGGACGCGTCGGGCGACGAGCGTCGCACGCGTCTCGTGCGGGAAGCCCTCGACGAGTGCCTCACCAAGAAGCAGCGCGAGGTCGTCGCCGCGTACTTCTTCGAGGGCCGCAGCCAGTCCGAGATCGCCCGCGCGCTCGGTGTCCGGCAGCAAGTCGTGCACAAGCGGATCTTCGGCGTCGTTCAAGGGGGCACGCGGGTCGGCGGCGCGCTCAAGCGCCTCGCGGAGTACCTTGCACCCCGGTTGGCGCAGTGAGGCGGAACGAGCCTTCGCGGACGCGTCTGTGTCTGGGTCGGGAAGCAGCCCGGCTCATGTACGAGGAAGGGGTCACTCAGTACTTCACGGCCAAGCGCATGGCCGCCAAGCGGCTTTTCGGCCGCGGCGGTCAGAAGCGTCTCCGGTTCCGACCGCGGGACTTGCCTTCGAACGGGGAGATCCAAGAGGCCCTGCTCGAGTTGGCCGCGTTGCGGGAGGGCGATGACCGGCTCGAACGTCTCGGGGAGATGCGGGCGATTGCCCTCGACGTCATGCGCGCGCTCGCGGCTTTCGAACCTCGCCTCATCGGGTCGGTCGCGACGGGGCACATCCGTCTGGGCAGCGACATCGACATCCAGCTCTTCAGCGACGACCCCGACGCGCCCGAAGCGTGGCTACGAGCGCACGCATGGGACTATGAGCGAGAGGACGTGTTCATCCGTCGGCCGGGCGGGCCTTGCACGTATCAGCACCTCCGACTCGACCGTGTGATCCCGTCGAGCTCACGGTCTACGACCGCATGGCGCTTCGTCATCGACCGCGAAGCAGCACCGACGGCCTGCCGATGCAGAGACTCACCCTTCGCCAAGTCGCCGCCCTCGTGGAGGAGCGCACCCCGAGATGATATACCGCTGCGAAGCGTGCGGCGACGTCAGTCAGCCGGGGCAGCCTGCGAACCGCGTCGTGGCGGTCACGGAACCTTGCTCCCATCCGGCGCGCCGCTACCGGCTCCGCGGTGACCGGAAGGATCGCCACGATCCGGGCGGTGAAGGGGAGCGCGTCGTCCGGGAGAAGCTTTGCTGCGATCGCTGCGCCGCGCCTTCTCGAGCTCGGTTGCAGCCCACGTGATCGCGTTAACGAACTCGAGGGTATTGTTTACCAGAGACCCGCTGAGTAGGGGTCGTCCACGAGCTCCCCCACCGCGGAGAGGGCGTCCCTCGACGGGGCGCCGAACATGACTTCGACCTCGGGCCCGCCGGTGGACTGGGTCACGGCGATGAACTGTCGAGTCGACCAGAACTCCCGCTGCGTGTGTGGCGCGGGGGAGGGCGCGAGACCCAGCTTCGTGATGCCGGGCAATGCATCGAGGTCGCCGCGCTCCATGGTCGTCCACGCGCCGCCGCTTCCGCGCCGTACATCGTCTCCAGCATGACCGCGCCGACCAGGAAGCCGGAGAGGCTCTCCGCTTCGCGAGACCACGACGGCGAGTGGGTCGGAGGCCAATCGCTGCCGGCCCAGACGACGGGGTCCTCTCCGCTCTCACAGCCCCAAGAAACCACTCCCTGGTTCTCGCCGTAGAAGAACCAGAGCGGCCGAGCGGGTTCACCCTCCAGCGCACCGCCTTGGTAGCGAACGAACGGATCCACGACCTCGCTCTCAGGGACTTCGAAGTGGTTTTGCGTTCCGGCGAGAACGGGGTTCGCGAGGACGAGACCGTGCCACCAGGAGAGCAGTCCGGGGCACCCGTCCGGGGCTTCCCAGTCGACGCCCGTGAGAGGACGTTCGTACCAGGCTTCCAGAAAGCGGTGCAGCGCCCCCCGGCGCTCCTCCACGTCTGCCCCATCCACCAGATCGATCAGCATGAGCCTGGATACCACGGCGCGCGACGGGCACTCGCGGACCCTCGCTACCCAGAGCACGAATCGCTCCGCCGTTCTCCGATTTCCGGAATGACGGGACCCGTTCCGGGGTCATACACGCAAATCCAGCGGACGACTCTTCGGCCCGCCTCGCCAGAGGCACCGGCCCCTCGAAAGAACCCGCCTTCATCCGAGAGAAAGGGACACCCCCTCGGCGCGTCGACTGCGCGGCCGAGCGAGGCTGCTCGCGTGCATCAACTCGTCTTCTATCTGCCCATCGTCTTCGGCGCGATCCTCGCCTTCGGCGCCGCGCTCGGTTTGCTCGAAGCGATGCCCGACCTGGACATCGATCTCGACATGGATGCCGATATGGACATCGACGCGGAGGTGTCGGCCGAGCTCGAGGGCGAGGCGGACGCCGAGGGCGAGTCGAGCGCGGTGGGCGCGTCCATCCTCACGATGCTCGGTGTCGGAAAGGCGCCGCTGGGTGTGCTCGTGATGTGCGCCTGCTTTCTCTTCGGCACCTTCGGCCTGGCGGTCGACGGGGTGCTGGAGCACGTCTTCGGCTCCGGCGCGGGATGGGTCGTGCTGAGCGCGTCGATCGCGCTCGTCCTCTCGGGACTCGGCACGGGAAAGATGGCGGGCTTCGCGGCCAAGCTGGTCCCGACCAAGGAGACCTACGCCAGCTCGCATGAGCAGCTGCTCGGCCAGACCGGGACCGCGCTTCACGCGACGGACGGACAGTACGGCCTCGCGGCGGTGCAGGACCCGGGCGGCGCGCGGCTGGAAGTCCGCGTGTGCACCTACGACGGCGAAACGATCGCCCGCGGCGAGCCGTTGCTCGTCGCCGACTACGACGAGGACACCCGTGTGTTCCTCGTCACCCGCTACCCGTCCTGACGACGGGTCGCATTCGTCAACATCCTAGGAAAGGAACATCGATGGTCTTGGTTCTGGTTTGCGTCTTTGCGCTCGGGCTCCTCGGAGCGCCGATCGCGGCGGCGGCGGCGGGCTTCCCGCTCGGTCTCGCTGCGACGCTCGCGCTGACGTCGGTCGGCTCTCTCTTGCTGCTGCTCGTCGGCGCATTGGTGACCTACCAGCGGCTCTACAAGAAGACCCGCGCGAACGAAGCGTTCGTCCGTACCGGTCGAGGCGGGGTGTCGGTCATCCGGGATGGGGGCGCGTTTGTCGTGCCGTTCCTTCACGAGCTGATCGAGGTCACGCTGACGACCCTCAAGCTGCGCGTCACCCGCAAGAACGAGGACGCGCTCATCACGCAGGACAAGCTGCGCGCGGACATCGAGGCGGAGTTCTTCGTTCGGGTTCAGCCCGACGAGGAGAGCATCCTGCAGGCGTCGCGTTCGCTCGGTGACCGCATGGGCGAGCCAGAGGCCGTCAAGGAGCTCGTCGAGGACAAGCTGGTCAGCGCGCTGCGTACGGCGGCCGCGGGCAAGACCCTCGAGCAGCTCAACTCCGAGCGGGACGAGTTCCTCACCGAGGTGATGAAGCTCGTTGGCGAGGACCTTCGCGCCAACGGCCTGATCCTCGAGACCGTCACCATCTCTCGGCTGGACCAGACCGACGACAAGTTCCTCAAGGCGGAGAACATCTTCGATGCCCAGGGTCGCCGGAAGATCGCGGAGATCACACAGATCAACCTGACCGAGAGGAACCGGCTCGTCCGTGAGGGTGAGCGTCAGAGGAAGCTGGAGGATGTGCAGACGCGGCAGGAGGTTCTGTCGCTCGAGCAGAAGGAGCAGGAGGCAGAGGCGCGCACGCTGGCCGAGGTGCAGAAGATCAAGGCGGACACGGAGCGTGCCGCGATGGTCGAGCGCATCACCGCCGAGAGGAAGGTGGCCCTCGCGGCCGTCGACAAGCAGAAGGCGCTCGAGCTCGCGTCGCGCGAGCAGGAGGAGGCCGTCGAGGTCGCCGAGCGGGCCAAGCAGCAGAAGATCGCGCGCGCCGAGCAGGAGCGTGCGGCGGCGGAGGCCGAGCTCGCCAACACCGAAGCGGAGCGGGAAGCCGCGCAGCAGAAGGTGGAGACGGTGCGCGTGACCCAGGAAGCGGAGCGGGCGAAGGCCAAGAGCGTCATCGACGCCGAGGCGGAGGCCGAGCGTGCATTCGTCGCCGAGCAGCGGCGCGCGGACGCCAACGCGTACTCCGTACAGAAGCAGGCCGAGGCACAGATGCTCTCGGCGGATGCCGAGTCGACCGCCATTCGGAAGAAGGCGTCGGCGGAGGCGGAGGCGGCGCGTCAGCGCGCCGAAGGAATGAAGGCAACCGAGATGGTTCCCGTGGAGGTGGAGAAGGCGAAGGTCGAGCTCGACCGCGATCGCATCGAGACGGTGGTCAAGCCGGAACTCGCGGCGCGTGAGCGGCACGGCAAGGTCGCGCAGGATTTCGAGCTGGCCAAGCTCCGGATCGAAGCCGAGCGCACGGTGCACATCGCCATGGCGGAGGCGCAGGCCAAGCTGTTTTCGAAGATGGAGGCCAACCTCTACGGCACGCCCGAGGACGTGACGAAGATCATGAACAGCCTCACGAAGGGGCAGAGCGTCGCCAAGGGAATCGAAGGGTTCCTCAGCGCCGCCGACGACACCACCAAGGGAGGCCTGACGGCGTTGACCCAGGCCGTCATGCAGAGGCTTCAGGGGGAGGCTCCGAAGGCAGAGGTTCTGCCCGCTGACGTACTGGCGGCGGAGGCACTGCCCGCCGCGATCGAGTCTGAGGCGACCCCCGCTGTGGAGGAGGTCACCGAAGTGATCGACGACGAAGTCTTCCCGCTCGAGGAGGACGACGCGCCTGTCGCCGCGGAGTGAACAGGCCACAACACAAAGACGCCCCCGGTCGCTTCGGCAACCGGGGGCGTCGCTTTTTGTTAGGTGGTCAGCGCCGTGCGCTTCGTCGCCGGGACGAGACGCGCCCAGACTCGGCCAGCTCGTCATCCTCGGACAGGTCGACGCGCACACGCGTGGTCGGTCGCAGTCGCGCGCGAAACTGTTCTTCGGCGGAGGTCGACCGTGTCGTTCGGACGCGGGCGTCGAGCGCGAACGACGCGAAGACGAACAGGAGGCCAGCCAGGGTCGGCACCCACGCTGGGTTCGGCGCGACCAGCAGCGAGGGAAGAAAGGCCAGCACCGGCGCCGCCATCCCGAACCACGAGAGCCACCCGTCAAAGGTGGATTCGCTGCCGCGGGCCGGCCCGGCGCTCGCGTGGGTCACGTCCACGCCGAGCCGCGATCGCAGCCGTTCTGCGAGCCGGCCGGCCACCTCGACGTCGTCGAAGGCGTCCACTTCGACCAGGCCGTCTTCGGTGTCGACCAGCACCGCGTAGACGCCGCGGCCGTCCACGCCCGGGCGCGTCTCGGTGTTCACGTAGATCGCTTTCGCCAGTCGACGGTGTCCGTCGGCCCGGAAGTCGAGCGCCTGCGTACCGCGGTAATCCTGGGCGCCGGCGCGAATCTCCACCCGCCGGGCGCGCGTAAACCACCGGCGCCCCGAGAAGCGTTCCGCCCAGTAGGACAGGCCGACGAGCATCGCGATGAAGACGAGCGGAAAGCCGAGGAACAGGCCCAGCATCGGGTCGACCGCTTCGCCGATGCCGGTCGCGACGGGCAGGGTGGCGAGCGCCGCCCCGAAGCGCTTGCCCCAGCGCGGGAGCGACCGCTCTCGCTGCGTGCTCCAGGATGCGTCCGAAACCACGACACACTCTATCCCAGGCCACGACACGAGGTCGGCGCGCCTCGTCCGAGCGCTCCTGGTGTCGCCACTGTCGTGAAGGCGCAGGGGACGGTGAGAGCTGCCCATCTGCTCCGACCGCCCTAGAGTGGTCGCACCCGTTCCTCCACGGAGCCCCGAATGTCGTCCACGCCCCAAGCCCGAGAGACTCTCGATGCGAGCGATCCGTACCGTCGCGGCGAGCAGACGTTCCCCACGCTCGACGCCTCGCGACCGCGTGGCGGCGTTTGGCGATGCGGTGGAACTCGCGAAAGGCGACGTCGTGTTCCGACGTGGGGAGCGTCGGGTGCCGTTCTTTTTGGTCCTCGAGGGCAGCATCGAGATCGTGGCGCACGTGGACGCCGGCGAACAGGTGATCACCACCCACGGCGCCTCGCAGTTCACGGGGGAACTCGACCTGTTCAACGACCGGAAGATCCTGGTCGATGGCCGCGCAGCAGGGCCGACCCGCGTCGTTCGACTCGAGCGCGCGGCGTTCCAGCGAATGATGGTCGCCGAACCCGACATCGCGGAGGTGATCACCCGGGCGCTCATCCTGCGCCGCGTCGGACTCATCCGGCACGACCAGGGAGGCGTGCGACTGGTGGGAGATGCCCACGACGGAGAGACGCTGTCGCTCGCGCGGTTCCTCAAGCGCAACGGCTACCCGGTGCGCGTCGTTCCACCCGACACGGTCGAGGGTCTCCCCGATGGGACGGCCTTGCCCGCCCTTCAGCTCCCCCAAGGAGGCCTACTCAAACAGCCGACGCGGGCGGACGTCGCCGAAGAGCTGGGACTCAGCGAGCAGCTCAAGGCGGATCACCTTCACGAAGTCGCGGTGGTGGGTGCCGGTCCATCTGGGCTCGCGGCCGCTGTTTACGCCGCGTCCGAAGGGTTGGACACCGTGGTCCTCGAGCAGTTGGCCCCCGGGGGGGCCAAGCCGGGCCCAGCTCGCGCATCGAGAACTACCTCGGCTTTCCGACCGGGATCTCGGGCCAGGCGCTGGCGGGCCGCGCGCAGGTGCAGGCTCAAAAGTTCGGCGCGCGGCTGGTGGTCAGCCGTGCCGTGAGCCGGCTCGTCCATGATGACGAGGGTCACTTCGGGCTCGTCCTCGAGTGTGGGGCAGAGGTCCGTGCACGCTCCGTGGTCGTGGCGACCGGCGCGACGTACCGCACGCTGGAGCTCGAGCGCTACGCGCACTTCGAGCGGCACGGGATTCACTATGCAGCCACCGCGATGGAGGCCGAACTCTGCCACAAAGAGGAGGTCGTGGTCGTGGGCGGGGGAAACTCGGCCGGGCAGGCGGCGGTCTTCCTCTCCCGCTTTGCCAAGCACGTGCACATGCTCATCCGGGGCGAGAGCCTCGCGAGCAGCATGAGCGACTACCTCATCGGACGCCTCGAAGCCGCGCCAAACATCCACCTCCGCTACCGCAGCCAGCTCACGCAGCTGCATGGCCAGAAGCTGCTCGAGGAGGTGACGTGGGAGGACCGGGACAGCGGGGAGGCGAGCCGTCGTCCGGTGCGGAACGTGTTCGTCATGATCGGGGCCAAGCCCAACACGGGGTGGCTTGGCGACTGCGTCGAGCTCGACGAACGCGGGTTCGTTGTCACGGATGCGCGGGACGACCAGGTCTTCGTCGCGAGCCTCCCGGGGATCTATGCGGTGGGCGACGTTCGGTCCGGGTACGTCAAACGCGTCGCGTCCGCCGTCGGGCAAGGGTCGGTCGTCATCTCGGGCCTTCACCGCTACCTCGCGGGGCTCTGAGTTCCGGCCCGACCGACGGTCAGTTCAGGCTGGCCTCGACGAGGCCCGAGGGATGGCCCTCGAGGATCGGCGTCGAGCCGCCCGGGTCGGCCAAGAGGTGCTGCGCGAACCAGGCCACCGCCACGTCTCCGGCGATCTCCCGCGCCGTGTCCGGGTCGACGTAGGTGAACGCCTCGCCGTCGGTCTGCCGCTCGCCCATGCCGCAGCCGGCCGCAAAGAAGTCGGTGAGGCCCGGGTAGTCGGAGAAGCTCCAGTGGCCCGCATCCGCGACCTCGACGAGAAGGCTGTCTGAGCCGATGCGGCGGTGCTCGCTTCGGATGAGACCGTTTCCGGCTTCTCCGATGCTGTTGTCTTCCTTGGCGACGAGGAAGAGGAACGGTGTGTCGATCGTGTTGATGCGTGCGCCTCCGCCCAGCGCGGTCAGCGGCGCGGCCATCGCCAGGCCAGCCAGGATGCGGTCGTCTCGGGCGGCGGCGATACCCGCAGTGGCGGCGCCGAAGCTGTGCCCCATGACGCCGACCCGCGCGGCGTCGAAGCGCGCGCGCAGTTCCGTCGGCAGGGCGTCGTCTCCAGCCAAGAGCCGGTCTAGCACGAAGCTCACGTCTCCGACCCGGACCTCCAAGAACTCCGAACCTACCGCGGCGGCATCCCCGTCCAACTCGTCCCAGAGTGTGTTCTCTTCGTGGTCGGGCGCGGCCACGGCGATGCCAAAGCCGGCGAGGCGCTCGGCCACCGACGCGACGTCGAAGCGTGTGCACACATGGCAGTGTGAAAAGACGACGAGCGGCCACCGGTCTCCGCTCGACTCCGGGTCGGGCGCATCGGCAGCGCGGGTCTGCGTGCGCACGCAGTCGGGGGCGTCGGCGAGCAATGCGGCGAAGGCGTCGTCGCGCGGGTCCTCTCGCTCGAACGCGGCGATGGGCTGTCCGGCGTTCGCATCGGCGCGCGCGGACGCGTCGGCCGGGTACCAGATCTCGACGGGCAGGGTTCGGCTGCGGGCGGCGTCGGTGAGCGAGACGCGCACGTTCCCCACTGGGAAGGGCCCCTCCTCGAAGTAGTCCGCGGCCGGCCGAGGGAGCGGGACATGGGCGTCGACCGCGCCGCCGGCGTCGGACCCGCCGTCGACGGCCCCGGCGTCGTCCGTCCCGTCGGCTTCGCAGCCGAGCAGCACCAAGAGCAGGAACAGAGGCCATGTCGGTCGAAGCATCTTGAGAGGGTAGCGCGCTAGGCCGGCGGGAGGCGGGACGGGAAACGACGCACCGTGAGCACGTGCCAGGCTCCTGCGCGCGGCGTCGTGGGCATCTTTGCGAAGTAGCGCATGGCGTTGGGCAGCGTCCCGAACGCCCGCTCGATCTCTTGCCAGCGCGGGTCGGTGGCGATGTTGTCGCGCAGCGGCGAGTCCGCGCCCGGGTCCGCGCGATAGGCGCGTGTGTAGGCGAGCAGCCGTCCGTGGTAGTTCGGGTCTTCCACGATCGCCCCGATGCTCTGCGCTCGCGGGTGAGTGCCGGCGATCATCTGTTCGACCTGCCGCTCGAGTTCAGCGAGCCCGCCCTCGTGCGACTCCAGCAGCTGCAGATCGTAGGTCGGGTTCGCGTGCACAACCTGCATGAGGTGACCGATGATGTTGTCCGGGGTCGAGAGAAAGCCGGTCGGGTCGACCATCGAGGCCGGGTCGTCGAGCACGCGCAACACTTGGTGAAACCCGAAGTGGATGCCTTTGGACGCGTAGTAGTCGGCGGCCGCGGGGGAGATCCAGAACCGCAGCATGTCGATCGAGCCCACGATCAGCTGCAACCGCGTCGGCACCTGCTCGATGTGTCCGAGCTCGACCAGCCGCCGCATGCGCGTGTCGAGCGCGGGCCGGTCTGCGTACGCGGCGAGCGCGGAGGCCAGCCTTCGCAGCTTCTGGACCATGTCCAACCGCGTGCCGGCGGCGGCACGCATGAGGCGCCAAGCCGGCTCGCGTGTTCGTGCGGTGTCCGTGTCCGCCTTCATGGGCCGAGGAGACTCACAGACCCTGGACCACGACGGGCGGGTGCACGTCCGCGGTGGTGAACTCGCCGTTCCCGGTGCGGCCGTCGAAGCGCTCCCCCCAGCAGTACATCGTCTGCGCGCCCGAGCTGTCGTCGCGCGTGATGGCGCACGCGTGGGTGTCACCGACGGCGACCTCGGTGGCGTGGGTGACCCCCTCGACCGGTTCGGAGGGCTCGAACCGCTGCGAGCCCGTGAACGTGCTCCCGAGCTGACGGTCCGAGTTTCGACCCCAGCACTGAATCAGCCGGTCGGCGCCAACCTGCCGCACCGCGCACGCCGTGACAAACGAGATGCCGACGTCCAAAACGCCGTTGATGCCCACGTTCGCGGGGATCGACACGGGGCTCGCGGAGCCGAGCCCGAGCACGCCGTTGTCGTTGCGCCCCCACGTGTACACCTCCTGAGAGACGGTGCGCACTGCGACCGACCAGCCGTTGGCGCCGATCTCGAGCTGCTCGAGGTCGGTCACGCCGGCAGGAAAGAGCGCCCGGCGCGGGATGCCTGTCCCCGTCGCGGTGTCGCCGTCGCCGCGCTGGCCGTTGTCACCGCGTCCCCAGCACCAGACCTCGCGTGCCCCGGGGGCGGTCTCGCGAAGCGCGCAGCTGAACTGGAAACCGCACTCGACCGCGACGACGTTGTCGAGCCCCGCGACCACGGCGGGCCCGTTCTCGCCGACATTGGTCGCGCCCGTTCCCAGCGCGCCGAACGTGTCGTCTCCCCAACAGAGCACCTGGCCCGCGCCGTTCACCGCGCAGCTGTGGAAGGTCCCCGCGCACACGTCGATCGCGTCGGACACGCCGTCGATGAGCACGCCCCCCGGTTGGTCGACTCCGTCCGTCGTGTCGAGAAGCCGGTACCGCGCCTGGCCCCAGCAGACGACCTGTCCGCCGAACGTCACGCCGCAGCCGTGCTCCACGCCCGCGTCGATCGTCTGGAACGTCCATGGGGAGGGCGAAGGCGTCGCGCGGTTGGTCGCTGCGCCGTCGCCGAGCCGCCCGAACGCCCCGCTCCCCCAGCCGACCATGCCGCCGGCGGAACGACGCATCAGCGTGTGGGAGGCGCCCGCTGAGATCTGCACGAACGGAGAGCCCTCGCAGCTTGAACCCACGCACCGATCGCCCGGTGAGCAGTGGGTGCCGCAGTCACCGCAGAAGTTCGCGTCGGTCCGTGTGTCCACCTCGCAGCCGTTGAGCGGGTCTGCGTCGCAGTCGTCGAAGCCCGTCGCGCAACCGCCGATCTCACACATCGAGGTGCCGGTGTTGCAGCTCGCTGGACGCATTGTCGAGGGTGCAGACCGCGGCCGATTCCGCCGTCGATCCGTCGCAGTCCGAGTCCACTCCGTCACAGAGTTCCGCGTTGCCGGGGAAGCGCCGCCCGTCTCCGTCGTTGCAGTCGTCGCACATCATCACGTAGCCGGACGGTGGGTCGCACGTCACGACCCCCCCGGTCATCGCGCCGCGGCCGTCCCCGTCGTCGTCGGGGCACCAGGTCTGCATCGCGTCCTCGTCGACCCCCTCGTCACAGTCGTTGTCGAGGTCGTCGCACACCTCCGCGTTGCCGGGGAAGCGAGCGCCCTCCGTGTCGTCGCAGTCCGCGGGGTTGTCCGCCACGCCGGTCCCCGGGAGGCAGCGGAACGTCACGGCGCCGCCCGGGTCGCCGAACCCATCGGCGTCGTCGTCCTCGTAGTACGCCAAGCGCACCGCGTCCTCGTCGATCTCGCCGTCGCAATCGTCGTCTTGTCCGTCGCAGAGGTCCGCGGCGCCAGGGCGAATCAGCGCGCTCGCGTCGTCGCAGTCGCCGCCCCTCGGCACGCGCCCCGGCTGGGGCTCGCAGTCTTCGATGGCCGGCATCGACTCGTCGCCGAACCCGTCGCCGTCGAGGTCCAGGTACCAGAGCGCGTCCGCGTCGGCGCCGTCGGCGATTCCATCGCAGTCGTTGTCGATGCCGTCGCAGAGTTCGGGCGCGCCGGGGTACACGCTCGGGTTCGCGTCGTCGCAGTCGTTTGCCCCGCACGCTGCGTCGCCGAACCCGTCGCCGTCGTCGTCTTCGAAGTCGCCGGGTCGGATCATGAAGTCCGGCCGGCCATCGCAGTCGTCGTCGATCCCGTTGCACTGCTCGGCCGTGGTGGGGTTTCGCTGCCGGTCCGTGTCGTCGCAGTCGCTCGACCGCAGCGAGAAGCCCACAACCGGCTCGCAGCTGATGACCGCACGATCGGACTCGACCCCAAATCCGTCGTCGTCGTCGTCGGGGTACCAGGTCACGGCCACGGGCGACTCGTCCGTGGTGCCGTCGCAGTCGTTGTCCACGCCGTCGCAGATCTCGAGCTGCGCGGCGTGCCGCGTGGGGTCGGTGTCGTCGCAGTCGTCGTCCAAGACCGAGAAGCCGGGGGTGTCGGGGCACGCTTCCACGGGCATCGCGGCATCACCGTGAAGGTCGTTGTCAGCGTCGACGAAGCCGGTGACCAGCGCGCCCTCGTCGGTGGCGCCATCGCAGTCGTTGTCGAGCGCGTCGCACGTCTCTGCGAAGCCCGGTCGCACGTCGCGTCGGCTGTCCGCGCAGTCGGTGCCGCAGACGCGCGTCTCTCCCATCACGTTGCAGCACGCGGCGTCGACGAAGCCGTCTTCGTCCGCGTCGCGGTCGCCGAACGTGGTTGGGTCGCAGTCTTCGTCGAGGTCTGCGTCGTCGCAGATCTCCACGGCGCCAGGGAAGCGTCGGGGGTTGGTGTCGTCGCAGTCGGCGCCTCCGCACTCGAGCGCGTCCACGCCGTCGCCGTCCGCGTCGGGGGCCACGGCGCAGTTGCTCTCGCACGCCATCATCGTCTCGCTGCAGCGCTGGCCGGCGAAGCACGGCGGCTCGCTGCGCACGCATCCGGTCGCGTCCGCGGCCTCGTTGTCGGGCGCGCAGGTCTCCATCCCGTTGCAGAACAGTCCGTCGTCACACGCCATGTCGTCGGCGCAGAGTCCCGTCGCCGCGTCCAAGTCCATGGGGTCGGGGTCGCCGCAGCCGACCACCATCAGTCCGAGCATCAGCCACCAGCCCGCGCACCGCTTCGCTTCTCGCATCGTCGTCCCCCCGCCGCGGCCCGCTACGCGTCCCCGTGGCGCAGCCTACCGAACGACGGTGGTGCGATCGATCTCCCGATTTAGGGACAAACCGCCATCGGACGTGGCGCGCGCTGGGGCATTCACGGCTGATTTTCGTCCCGTGCCTGAACGCACCCCACAAGAGACCCGCCGCTGAGATCGGCCGTCCCAGCCCAACTCGGAACTGAAGCCGTGCCGAGGGGTGCACGGCGCTCTAGACGAAGGAACACGACGAATGATGAGAATGGCTTTTCGAGGATCGATGCTGCTGGCGCTCGTGCTGCTCGGGTGCGACGGGGAGGACCCCTGCATGGGGATGACGTGCATCGACGCAGGGTCGCTGGGGGACTCGAGCATGCCGGATGCGCGCGTGCCGGACGCGCGCGTTCCTCCGCCCGACTCGGGTGATGGGCTGCTCTGCAGCGACACGTGTGGGACCTCCAACGACGGTGAATGCGACGACGGAGGGCCCGACTCGTTGTTCTCTGCTTGTGCGCTCGGTACGGACTGCGGCGACTGCGGACCCCGCGACCCTGACGTCACCTGCACACCCGACTGCGCGGGTCGCGCCTGCGGACCCGATGGATGCGGAGGCAGCTGCGCACCCGGCTGCTCGAGCGGCCAGAGCTGCAGTGCCTCCGGCCAATGCATCGACGACGGCTGCGTGCAGGAGTGCGGAGCCCGCGAGTGTGGACCCGACCCGGCCTGCGGCGTGAGCTGCGGCAGCTGCGAAGCAGAAGAGGCGTGTGACGGAAGCGGCGTCTGCCAGTGCGTCCCTGCGTGCAGCGGCCGGGAGTGCGGTGACGATGGGTGCGGGGGCACCTGCGGGGCGGGCTGCACCGGGGCAGAGTCCTGCGGTTCGGATGGACGATGTGGCCTCGAGATGCGCACGTGGAGTGGAGCCACGGCCAACGTTCGGCTGATCGTTGGTGACCTCCTGTCCACGGCGTCGGGCCGCAAGGTCTGCCTCTACGGGACCGACGACGACCGTCCGTACATGGTGCTCAATCGTTTGGGCTTCTCGGCCGGGGAGACCGTGGTCGTGAACGCCACCTACGTTGATGTACCGGCGGGCATCCCGCTCCGGGTGTCGCACCACATCACCCTGGGACTTGCAGACGACACCGCGACGGGCTGCAACGCTGCGTCGGCTGTGGCGCTCGACGAGGATCCGCTCATGGAAGGGCGCTACTACACGGTGGTCGCGCGCACCTACGACGCGTTCTTCACCGGCGAGTGTGCGGCCAACGCCGCGGAAGACGACTGCGAGTTCTACGCGCGCAGCGACAGCAGCTTGCCGGAGGCGGCCTGCGCGGATCAGGGCACTGTGCTGCTGGAGGACGGCTCCCTCTCCGACGGGGCGTATGTTGGCCGGCTTCGTGTAGCGAACCTCACCTCCAACGCCTCGCAGATCGGCAGCGCCTTTGGGAGCGGAAGCTGGGCGACACATGGAAACCGGCTCGGCGGGTCGTCGGTGGGCGCCAACTACCGTTTCACCGAGAGCACGAATCGAATGCGTCTCTGCCCGACGTTCCTGGAGTGCGATCCGCGCATCACCGGAATCGAAGAGGTCGAGGCCGTGCTCGGTTGCACCGAGGGCGAGGCGCCCTGGACCCTCGCGGAGGTCACCAACAGTCGGTTCAGCGACGACACGCGCGCCACCACGGTGTACGTCTTCGGCAACACGGGTCGGCTCAACGCATCCCGCGATGGCCTTTTCGGCACTGAGGTTGGGATCGTCGTCGCTCACGACGTCTCCGACGGCGCGCTCCCGTGATGCCGCGAGGCCCGCGACGGACGTCGTGGGCCTCGCCTCGCTCGCCGTCCCGTGCGACAAGTGCCGTGTGACCGTCTACGGCGTGAACCTCCCGTGGCTGCACGGAAGCTACGGGCACGATCTGGCGATCAACGAGCACTACCCCGACTGGGGTTACGCGTTCGACCCAGCGCGCTTCGCCGCGCCGCTCGACGACGCCAAGGCGCTCGGCTTCGACGCGGTGCGCGTGTGGCTCTGCGAGTACGCCGAGGGGATCGTCACCGAGGGCGAGCGGATCGTGGGCGTGCATCCGGCGCTGATCGAGAACCTCACGCGCCTTTCCGAGGCGGCCTCGGCGCGCTCGCTGTCCGTGTACTGGACGCTGCTCGACGCCAACTCGGTGTTCCGCGATGACGACGCGCTCACCCAATCGATCCTCACCGACGCCGCCCAGACAGCGCGTTTCGCCGAACTCGTGGCCGCACCCATCGCCCGCGCGCTCGACCCCGAAGTCACCTACGCACTCGAAGCGGTCAACGAGCCCGAGGTCGTCACGCCGAGCTGCGTCGAGTCGGGCCCTTCCATCGCATGGGCCGACGTCGGGCGGGCACTGCGTACGATCGGCGACGCGGTGCGGGCGGAGCGCGATCTCCGGGTGACGGCCGGCACGATGCACGTGTTCCTCGACGAGCTGTTCGACAGCCAGCCTGCGCTCGATGCCGTCGACGTGCACGTCTATCACGACAACGGGGGCTTGCCGCCGGCGTCGCAGCTGGCCTCGTTCCTGGGGCTGCCCGTGGGTGAAGGCATCCCGCTCATCGGGGGCGAGTGCGGGTTGCCCGAGGAGGGCGACGCACCTCCCCGGCGTCGTCTTTCCCACTACCTCTACAACGCGGCGCCGTCCGGCTACGACGCGGTGTTTCTGTGGCGACTCGAGAGCTGGCTCGTCGAGCAGGACGCGTCGCGCACCGTGACCGACGCGGGGAAGGCCGTACGGATGGCGTTCCAACAGGTGAAGGGGTGACCGACACGCCTCGATGGGAACTGCCGCTCGCCGCGCTGGTGAGTCTGCTCGCCTACACACTGCTCATCCAGGCGGACCTGAGCACGCCGTATTGGTGGGACGCGGCGGCGGTGTATGTGCCGGGCAGCAAGTGGGTGGCGGAGAACAGCTTCGCGGCGTTCCCAGGAGTGTTTCCGAGCCTGCTCGCGCGGGGGCACACGACGCTGTTCTATGTCGTGACGGCGGTCGCGTACGCGCTGTTCGGCACCGCGCCGCCGGTCGGGCACGTGGTGGTGCTGGGGTTCGCGACGCTCGGCTCCGCCCTCACGTACGCGCTTGGCGCGCGGCTCTTTGGACGGCCCGCGGGGGTCGCGGCGGCGGGGTTGCTCGTGGTGAGCCCGCTCTGGCTGACGATGAGCGCGCAGATGCTCCCCGAGGTCCCGCTGGCGGCGCTCACGGCGGGCAGCCTCTACGCGTTCTCGCGCGGGCGGCACGTCGAGGCGGCGGTCTGGGGGGTGCTCGTCGTCCTTACCAAGGAGACGGGTGTCGCGTGCCCGCTCGCAATCACCGGCGCGTTGCTCCTCTATGGAGTTCGTCGCCGCCGCTTCGATGACCTCGTCCGGCCGCTTCTCATCTCGCTCGTTCCAACGGTGGCGCTCGCGGGCTTCTTCGTCTGGCAGCGACTCGCCGAGGGTTGGTGGGTCTTGCCGTTCCACGCGGAGCTGTTCGGTCAGGAGCACGACTACCTCAGCCAGTTCGGCGGGGTGTTCAACTCGATGCTGCTCGCCGACGGGCGGGTGGTCGCACTGCTCGGCGCGGTGGTGCTCGGCCTCTACCGGCTTCGTGCCGCGCCCGAGAGTTTCGCGCAGGACCCACACGAGGCGCCGTCCCCGTCGCACCCGCCGCGCTGGGTCGTGCTCACGAGCCTCGTCTTGGTCTTCCTCGCCAACCAGGGGTTCTTCACCCAGATGTGGTTCCTCGAGCGCTATGCGTTGGCGGCGCACCCGGGGTTGATGGTGCTGCTCGCGGGGCTGCTCGTCCCCAAGGCGTCGTGGCCGTCTCGTCGCCTCCTGGCGTCGGGTGCGGTCGTGGTGCTGGCGACGGCCGGGCTCGCGGTGCAGCTCGCCGCGACGGGCAGCGACTACGCGAGCGGCGAGACCACGTTCCGGTATCTCCGCATGGTCGAGGCGCATCAGCGGGTCTACGCGGTGCTGGAGTCCACGGACGAGCCCGCGCTCGTGATGACGGCGTGGCCGATGACGGAGGAACTCCGCAAGCCGTACCTCGGGTGGGTCTCACGCGAGTACGAAACGGTGGGCATCCGCGGCTACCGCGACGGAACCGACAGCGTGCAGGGCGATCGTGACATCGACGCCATCGTCACCGTGGAGGGGCTCGGCGCCCACGAAGACCTGCTGGAGGCCGCGCGTGAACTCGGGATGGAGCGCGTGCGCCGGGAGGACGTCGGCGGCGCCGTCGCCGAGCTCTGGGCGCGGCCTGGGGTGTTCAATCCGTAGTCAGGGAACGAGGCGGACGACGAAGAAGTCGCCGCCCGAACCGGCCGTGAGCGTCTCACCTTCGAACTCGAGGCTGCCCTCGAAGTTGCCGGCCACGACGACCTCGCCGCTCGCCGTGAACGCGACCTCGACCGCCTCTTCGTCGCCCGCGCTCCCGTAGGCGCGCGACCAGTCGTGCACCAAGACGGCGGAAGGAGGCCGTATCTGGGCGATCCAGGGCGGCGCGCGCTGGCCGTTCGACGGGAGTGGTGGACCGACGAGCTGCCGTTCTTCCGCCAGGAGATCACGAGCCGCTGCGGGCGCTAGATGGCTGGTGTCCGCCGACGGTGAAACCGAGCTCACGTGCGCGTACTCGTGGACGTGCACGTATTTCGTGGATGTCCCCGCGGATTCGCACTCCCCAGGGCTACCGCAGCGCAAGCGATGGCCCTCGCCGAGTTCGATGCCGAGCACGACGACCGTGTCGTGTCGCGCTCCGCGATCCCAGCGGGGGGCTGCGTAGGGTAGGGTCCGCCCCGCCCTCTTCGCTCAGGAGCCCGTCATCGACTTCGACCAGCAGATCAACGACGCCCTCGCCCCGTTGACGGCGGCGTTCTCCGCCGTGGTGTTCTTCGAGGTCCCCGTGTTTGGCGTCGGGGTCCCGCTCGTCGTCGCGTGGCTCGTGCTCGGCGCAGTGTTCTGCACGCTGTACTTCGGCTTCATCAACGTGCGCGGCCTGCCGCTGTCCATCCGTGCGCTGCGGGGCGACTTCCACGACCCCGACGCGCCCGGGCAGATCACCCATTTTCAGGCGCTCGCCACCGCGGTCTCCGGCACTGTAGGGATCGGCAACATCGGCGGCGTGGCGGTTGCGGTCGCGGTCGGCGGGCTCGGCGCGACGTTCTGGATGGTCGTCGCGGGCGTGCTCGGCATGGCGACGAAGTTCGCCGAGTGCACGCTCGGCGTGCGCTACCGCCGCGAGAACGTCGACGGCACCGTCTCGGGTGGACCGATGTTCTACCTCTCCCGTGGGCTGACCGAGCGAGGCTGGCCTCGGGTCGGGAAGTTCATGGGCGGCTTCTACGCGGTCGGCATCGTCATCGGCTGCCTTGGCGCCGGCAACATGTTCCAGGCCAACCAAGCGTACGTGCAGCTCCGCGCGGCGACCGGCGGCGACGCGAGCCCGCTCGACGGATACGGCTGGCTCGTCGGCATCCTGCTCGCGCTGATCGTCGGCGGGGTCATCCTCGGCGGCATCACCTCGATCGCGTCCGTCACCGACAAGCTCGTCCCTTTCATGGCGATCCTCTACGTGGTCGGCGCGCTCACGGTCATCGGCCTCCACCTCGAGGCGCTGCCCGCCGCCCTGTCGCGCATCTTCGAGGGGGCGTTCACGGGTGAGGCGGCCGCTGGTGGGGCCATCGGCTCGATGATGATCGGCATGAAGCGCGCGGTCTTCAGCAACGAAGCGGGCCTCGGCTCGGCGTCCATCGCGCACAGCGCGGTGAAGACATCGCTTCCCGCGACCGAGGGCGTCGTCGCGTTGTTCGAGCCGTTCATCGACACCGTCGTCATCTGCACCTTGTCCGCGCTCGTGATCGGCGTCGCGCAGGTCACCTGGCCTGGGTTCATGGACTCGGGACACGAGGGCGTGGCCATGACGTCGGACGCGTTTGGGCGGACCGTCTCGTGGTTTCCGATTCCGCTCGCGGTCGCGGCGGTGCTGTTCGCCATCAGCACGATGATCTCGTGGGCTTACTATGGGCTCAAAGGCTGGGCTTACCTCGTCGGAGAGGGGCTCCGCCCGCGCCGGATCTTTTCCGCCGTGTTCTGTCTGTTCGTGGCCATCGGGGCGTCGATCAAGCTCGACGCGGTGCTCGAGTTCTCCGACGCGGCGGTGTTCATTCTGTGTGTCCCCAACGTGCTCGGCCTGGTGTTGCTCGCGCCGGTCGTCCGCGAGGAGCTGGCCACGCTCCGGGCGAAGGCGGCGGCCCTGGACGAGTGATCGTGTTGGCGCGGGACTGGAAGTGGCGTTCACGGATGTTGTCGAGCTCGAGCCTCGAAGTGGCGCGTGAGCGCCGCCAAGAACACAGCTTCATTTCGCACGAAGGCGAGATACTCTGCGCGCCATGATGAACCGGATCCTCCTCGCCTGTCTCTTCGGAACCCTCGGCCTCGCCACCGCGTGCGGCTCCTCGCCGCCCCCCCCGCAGCCCGCCCCGCAGCCCATTGCGGTCGTGGCGAACCACTACAGTGGCCATTGGGAAGGCGCGGCGCGCGTCTCGGCCGCCATCGCCGGCGCGCCGGAGAACATGGACATCGTGGCGGTGCTCGTCGACGGCGGCGGCGCATCGTGCGGGACCATCGAGTACTCCCACGCGGGTTGCAGCGGGATCTGGAGCTGCGCGAGCAGCGACTACAACGCCGACGTGCTGAGCATCAACGAGACGATCCGCTTCGGCGGCGAGCGCTGCCCGACCGGTGCCAACGTCGAGCTGCGCCGGACCAACGATCCCAACGTGCTCGAGTTCCGCTACAGCCACGCCGCGGGCATCCAGGCGGTCGGTCAGATCAACCGTCGCCGCATCCAGTGAGCAGGGAGGCCGCGCGCTCCCCCACGTCGGACCTCCGGCGCGCGGTCCTCGAACACCCCGACGTGCTCGCGCTCGACGACGGCGTGCGTCGGCTCTCCTACGGTGAGCTGGGCGAGGCGGTCGAGGGCCTCGCGGGCGCACTGAAGGGGCACCTTCCAGCGGGGGCGCGCGTCGGTGTGCTGACGGCGCGCGACGCCAACGGCACCGTCGCCTTTCATGCCGCGATGGCGGCCGGGCTCGTCGCCGTCCCGCTCCCGTCCGGCGGCCCACCCGACCGGGCGCGCGCGATGCTGGACGACTGCGGCGCGGGCCTCGTGATCGTCGACGCGGCCCACCGACGGCACGCGGAAGCCCTCGAGCGTGCGGTCCTGAATGTCGACGCACGCCGGTCTGTGATGCGCGAGTCCGTCGACGAAACCGCGCTCGCCTACCTGCTCTACACCTCGGGCTCGACCGGCCAGCCCAAGGGCGTGGCGTGGGACCATCGCGGCGCCGTATCGTTCCCGCGCTGGGCGGCGTCCCGGCTGTCGCTCGAGGTTGGCGATCGGATCGCCGCGGTCGCCCCGCTCGGCTTCGACCTGTCGACCTTCGATCTCTTCGCCGCGCTTGGGGCGGGCGCGACGGTGTTGTTCCCTCCGCGCGAGGCGCTGCTGTTCCCGCGTTCCCTGGCGGACTGGATCGCCGAGCGTCGTCCGACCGTGATCTACGCTGTGCCCACGCTCTATCGCCAGCTGCTCGACGCCGGCGCGGATCTGTCGAGCCTGCGCGCGGCGCTCTTCGCCGGCGAGGTGTTCCCCATGCCGGACCTGACGCGGCTGCGTGCGTGTCTGCCGGACGCGGTGCTCGAGAACTTCTACGGGCCCACGGAGACCAACGTCTGCATGGCGCATCGCGTCGGCAAGGTGGAACCGGGCGACCCGCCCCTTCCGATCGGCGAGGTCCTGCCGCACTTCACGGTCGTCTCGCCCGACGGCGACGCGCGCGGGGAGCTGGTGCTCGAGGGCGAGGTGATGCGGGGCTACTGGGGAGCGCTCGGCGAGACGCGCCGTCATGCCACGGGCGACCTCGTCTCCCGCGGTCCGGGCGGCTTCCGCTTTCACGGCCGGCAGGACCGCATGGTCAAGGTGCGCGGCCATCGCGTGGAGCTCGGGGAGGTCGAACACGCGCTGGCGAGTCACCCCGACGTGCAGGAGGTGTCCGTCGTGCTGCGTGAAGGCGCGCTCTACGCGGTGTACGTCGCGGACCCGGACCCGGGCGCGCGTGGCCTCCGCGTGCATGCGTCCCGCCGCCTTCCGGCGTACATGCACCCGAGCGCGTTCAGCCGCGTCCCCCAGCTGCCCCGCACGTCCACCGGCAAGGTGGCGATCTCGGAGCTCGCGTGAGCCAACGCCCCCACCTGTACCTCACCGTGCTCGGCTCCTGCGGCACCGCCGACAGCTTCCGCAGCGAAGGCTGGCCGAGCTTCGTCGACGAGGGTCTCCGCATGTTCGACTACATCGGGCGCACCGGCTTCGAGAGCCTCGTCAGTGCCGGCTTCTCCGACGCGGAGGCCCAGCGCACCGACGCCGAGATCGACAGCGACTGGGGCTTTCAGATGGCGCGCGGCGAGGTGCACAAGACGTGGGCAAAGCGCCTCGTCCGCGGCGCCAAGACGAACGAGGTGCTCATCTTCGACGTCGTCGGGGACTTCATCTTCCGCGCGCTCGAGGCGGACGACGGCCGCTGCTTCCTGTCGAGCTGGGAGATGGAGAAGTACTACGCGCTGTCGCCCGCGCTGCGCGCCCGTCACCTCTGGGAGCGCGACTACGACCGCTACCTCGCGGCGGCGACCGACTTCCTCGGGCAGCTCCGCGACGTGCGCCCGGATCTGCATCTGGGCTTTCATGTCGCGCCCGCGTGCCGCAACGACGGCGTCCGCTTCAAGGTCGACATCCTGAACGACCACGTCGACGACTACTACCGGTTCTGCGAGCGGCTCAGCCGCGACTTGGAGGCCCGCTTCGACGGCCTCACGACCCTGCAGGGCCCGAAGGACACGTGGGGCGCCGACCCGGAGCACCCGTACGGCCGCTACCCGTTCCACTACCGGCTCTCCTACTACCGCGCGTTCCGACGCGAAGTGAAACGCTGGCTTGGCCTGCCCGAGGAAACCCAGCTCTCCGAAGCGAGCGACGCGACGTCAGCGACGTGACCCGAAGTCGTAGCCGCTGCATTGGATCGTGGCCGCGACTACCGATCCGCGGCCGACACGATCCCCCACACGATGCCCACCAGCCCGGTGACAACGCCGACGCCGAGGAGCACGTTTGCGACGATGGCGAAGTTGGTCGCGTCGTTGGCGGGGCCAAACGCGGCCTCGTGGTTGGGTGCGTTGGCGGCGGTGGAATCCGCGTCGAGGAAGAGCACGCCGAAGGGGATGGCGGCGGCGGCGATGACGGCCCCGCTCCCCGCGAGCACCCACGGGGCGGGGTCGAGCGGGGGCGCCGGCGGGGGTTCGGGCGGCGGCGGCGGCACGTCCGGCTCGGGAGGCGCGGCGGCGGCCTCCTCTTCGGCGATGCGTCGGTCGAGCAGCTCGATCCGGGCGTCGACGCGCTCGCTCACCGCGGACTCGGGGGCGCGCTCCCGGTAGGCGATGTACTCGTCCCGCGCTTCGGCCCAACGCCCGAGCTCTTGGAGGGCCCGCGCGAGGTTGTAGTGGAGCTCCGGCGCGTCATGCAGCACGAGCGCCTCCTCGAGCAGGAGCACCGCCCGGTCGAAGTCGCCCGCCTCATAGCGCTCGCGGGCCCGCTCGTACATCACGAGTGCTTCGTCGACGCGGGCCGGATCCTCGGTCGTGTCTTCGTTGGTTTCCGCGTCGGGGTCTTGCGCGCACGCCACGACCGGGAGCGCCGCAGGGAGCAACAGCCCCAGCGCCGCAGCGCTCGCGATCACGATGGCGAGGGTCCGCATCTCAGTCCGAGAATAGCCCGAAGCCGCGGCTTGGGGGGGCCTTGCTCGGCGGGGGGCGTCGGCGGCCCCGTCGCGACGCCGGGCGGTCCGGCTCCGCGGCGATCGGCGAGAGCTGCACGCGGAGCAGCTGGTCGACGTCGGGCGTGACCTGCTCTTCGACCGGCTCGTGGCCCTCCAGCGCGAACCGGATGTACACGGGCGTCTCGCTCTGGGCGAGGCGGAGCTCGGTGGGTGTCGTGGCCTCTTCGAAGGCCTCGCCCTGCACCGTCGCGCCGCTCGGCTCGCTGCGGAGTCGAAGGGTGACGAACTGAGCCTCGACCGGTTCGGGGGTCGGCGGCGCCTCGACCGCGACGGGGTCTGCCGGCGGCGCGGGGAGCCGGACTTCCTCGGGCCCCGACGACGCGGTCGCGGCCCACCCTCCGCCGGCGGCCGCGAGCAGAAGCAGGAGCACGCCAGCCGCCCACAACCACCACGCGGGGCGCGTGGCGGTCTCCTCCTCCTCCTCGGGCTCCAGTGCCTCGGGCTCCAGCGTTCCCGGCTCGGGCTGGGCGCGCAGCGCGTCCAAGGCGACCTGGAGCTCCACTTCACGGTCCTTGCGCTTCTCCGCGAAGGTCTCCTCCAGGTGGCTGACCAGGTCGGTCTTGCCCTCCTCTGCGGCGAGCGCGTTGGCGACGGTCTCGAGCCGGTCCGCCACTTCGCGTGCCGATCCCGGACGCTCGTCCAGCGCCTTGGCCAGCAGACGATCCAGCAGGCCGGCGAGCTCCTCGGGCACGTCGTCCCGGATGTCGTCGAGCGGTGGCGCGGGCTCGTCGAGGATGCGCCGCGCGCGCTTGGCGTCGTCGCCGTGGCCGTACAAGCGGCGGGAGCTGAGCATCTCCCAGAGCACGATGCCGAACGAGAACAGGTCGGACGCCGGCGTGACCTTCTCGAACCGAAGGACCTCGGGCGACATGTAGCCGAGCTTGCCCTTGAGCAGCCCGGTGGCCGTCCGGTGGTCACGCCCGAGCACCCGCGCGATGCCGAAGTCGGCGACCTGCACCACGCCGTCGTAGCCGACGAGCAAGTTGTGCGGTGAGACGTCGCGATGCACCAGCGCGAGCACGTCGCCCTCGTGTGAACGGAGATCGTGCGCGGCGGCGAGGCCGCGGGCGACCTGGCCCGCCACGCGGCAGACGAGCTGGACGGGGAGCAACTCGGTCGCCTTGGCCGCAGCGGATACGAGCTCGCGCACCGTCACGCCCGAGACGTACTCCATGACGAGGTAGGGGCCGCGGTCGTCGGTGCCCACGTCCAGCACGCTGACCACGTTCGGGTGCTGGACGAGGCCGCCGACGCGCCCCTCCTCCACGAACATGCCGATGGCTTCTTCATCATGCCGCACTGCGGGGAGCAGCCGCTTGACCGCGTAGAGGCGCTGGAACTTGCCCTCTCGGCGCACACACAGCTCGACGTACCCCATCCCGCCCGAAGACAGCCGGATCAGCGGCGCGTACGCGGTCTTGCCAGCGCCGGTGGCTGTGGTCTCCGCGTCGCTCCCCACGCGCACCGAATAGCACATCCGGGCGATGCCCCGTCCGCGTGATTTCGGTCGGCGTATGACGCTGAGCTTCCGGCGTTTGGCCGTCTTGGGCCGCTCCCGTATGCTCTGGCCGTCTCGGTTGTCATGAGCTCGCCCACGAACCCGATCCAGCCCGTTGCCCTCGCCGTTGCGTTCGCTGCGTTTGTGCTCGCCTCCTGCGTGCCCAACCCCAACCAGCTCGTGGGCCGGCCGTGTCCATGCGCGCCGGAGTCGGGGTTCGTGTGTGTGGACGGCATCTGCGTGGAGGGAGGCGCCCCCGACGCAGGCTCGCCCGTCGACGCCGGTGCGTCGGACGCCGGGACAGCAGATGCGGGCGCCGTGGACTCAGGCCGTCTCGACGCGGGCCCTCTCGACGCCGGTCCTCTCGACGCGAGCGTGCCCATGCCGCCGGGCGTGCCGACGACGTGCTGGACCCGAACGACCTCGTGCGACTGGAGTGACCCGACGGGTTTCGAGTTCATCGAGGGCGACACAGAAGTGATCGCGGACCTCAATCTCTCGAGCAACCCGACCTTCTCGCCGGACGGTTGCGAGCTGTATTACAGCGACTCGGCGGTGATGCACGTCGCGCGACGCACCGCGGCGGGGAGCCCCTTTGTGGCGGCGGGACCCGTCGAGGGGATCGACCAGGACGGCTCAAGGAACTCCAAGGCGGCCGTCTCGCCGGACCAGCTCCAGCTGTTTTTTACGAGCGACCGGACCGATGGGGCCTTCCACACGATTCACCGCAGCTCGCGAGACGCCCCCGACGCGCCGTGGGGCGCCGTGGAGGAGGTGGCCGCGCTGACGATCCGGGGGTTGAACAACTGGGACGGCGTGCTCGCGCCGCACGGTCTCCGCTACTACTGGTCTCCCAACCGCGATGACACGCAGTTCATCTTCATGGGGGAGCGCGCCTCGCTCGACGCGCCGTTCAGCGCGGGGGTGGCGATCCCCGAGCTGGCCGACATGGGGGCCGCCATGGCCGAGCCCGCGGTGAGCGCCGACGGGCGCGTGTTGGTGTTCATCACCGACGCGGTGGAGCTGAGCGGTGGGGAACGGGAGATCGCGTACGCGACTCGGGCGCACTGGCAGGCGAGCTTCGGCGAGGTGCGGGCGGTCCCCGGCCCGGCGCTCGCGACCGGCGTCGA
This sequence comes from Sandaracinaceae bacterium, assembly GCA_045106715.1. GTDB lineage: Bacteria > Myxococcota_A > Polyangia > Polyangiales > Sandaracinaceae. The sequence continues at coordinate 41,265 of JBGCFC010000031.1, read as the reverse complement.
GCGGGAGAGCACCGTCAGCCCCGACGCGTGCGAGGTCCTCGTGTTGAAGGCGGGGACCTTCCTCTACCTCACGTACGAAGCCCGGTAGCGCTGGGTTCAGGCGCCGCGCACCTGACACGTTCCGATGCTGCTGTAGCAGCGTTCGAGCACGCAGAAGCCGCCGCTGTCGCAGTCCGCATCCGAGCTGCACGAGTCCCGCACGCATCCGTGTCCTGCCGCGTCCGGATCACAGGCGGTGTGCTCAGGGCACACGAAGCCCTCGTCACACGGGATGGGCTCACACAACCCCTCGGACCCGCAGCGGTCGTCCTCGCCCTCACAGGAATCGGCGCTGCAGGGGGCTCGGCACGCGGTGTTGGTGAGCCCGAACTCGTTGCGGTACGGCGTGCACACTGTGTCTCCAGCACACTCTTCGTTGTCCTCGCACAGGCGCTCGGGATCGCCGATCGGTGCCCCGCCCGGAGCGCGCTGGCCGGGGGCGTAGCACTCGGGGAAGACCCCGTCTTCTCCTGACACGCAGTCGTCGTCGCTCCGGCATTCACCGCAGGGTCGAAGAGCGGTGAAGCTCGTGCACGCGGGGTAGCCGGCGTCGGCCGAGCCCGCGTCGACTCCGCCCCCGTCCGACGGATCCGTTGGGGTGCTCCCGCATCCAGAGAGCAGGGCCGTGAGAAGGAACGCGACGAAGCGAGGAGATCGAGAGAGGGTCATGCGCCTTCCCTGAGCAACCCCCGTGCCGGGCCGGTCGGCGGGTGTCCGTCTGGGACTCAGGGGTTCGCGGCTCAGTTCGGCACGGGGATCTGTCGCCTCGGCGGTGACGGGACGCTTCAGAGCCCGAGGTGCGCGGCGATGATCACGCGCTGAAGATCGCTCGTGCCCGAGTACAACACGCCGCCGACACCGTCCCGGAGGTGACCCGGAAGGCCGGTCTCCTCGAGGTAGCCCGTGCCGCCGTGCAGCCGGATCGCGTCCAGGTGCTGCGCGAGCGCCCACTCCGAGAGCCGCAATTTCGCTAGGCACGCGCGGGCGGCGTCGAGGGTTTCGTCGACCAGGGCGCTGGCGGTGTCTCGCAGCAGGCCCCGCGCGAGGATGTAGCGCTCGTACATGTCGACCACGCGCGCGGCCACGAGCTGGTTCTTTCCGATCGGTCGCCCGAACTGCCGGCGGGTGCGTGCGTGCTTCAGACCGCGTTCGAGCTGCCTCCGCATCGCCCCGACCTGCGGCGCCATGATCAGCGCACGCTCATAGCGCATCGCGGTGTGAAAGACGTGGCGCCCGTCTCCGAGAAGGTGCGACGCGGGGACGGCGACCTCCTCGAGGTAGACGCTCGTCAGGCTCGCGCCGTCGAGGCCCATCTTGTCCATCGCCTCGCCGACGTTCAGCCCCTCCGCGCTGCGGTCGACAACGCAGCCGAGCGGCGCGCCGTCCGGGGTCTTGGCCAACACGACAAACACATCCGCCTCCGCGCCGTTGCTGACCCAGAGCTTGCTGCCGCTCAGTCGGTATCCGTCTCCGTCCGGGGTGGCCGACGTGGTCATCGCCATCGCGTCGGAGCCCGCCTCGGCCTCGCTCGCCGCGTGGGCGCCGATTCGGGTCCCGTCGAGCAGGCCGGGCAAGACCTCGGCGCGCAGCGTCTCCCCGCCGTGCAATGCGATCGGGGTCGCCACGGCCAAGCTGTGCGCTGCCATCGCGAACAGACGCCCGGCCGGGCCGGTCTCGCCAGCGCCTTCCCACATTTCGGCGACCGTGCCGCCCGAAGCTTCGGAGCCCCCGCGATCCCCGGGCAAGTGCGCGCCCAGCAGGCCGAACGCGCCCGCCGCCTCGAAGGCGTCCCGCAGGTCGCCACGAGACAGAACATCGCCGAGCTTGCGCGCTTCGCGCTGGACGTCGGTGGGCGGGGGGATCGCGGCAGGCATGTCTCCGAATGTACCCGTGTGCGGCGCAAGAGAGGTGATCCACGAACGCGCCTGGCGCCTTTCGGGCAGGACGGTGCCCCCTCGAGTCCCGTCGCTCCCCGACGATGGGTTCACCACATCCGGTTGGTGGCTCGTATTGGGCTGCACGCTGAGGGACTGCGTGTATCCTTGACGCCGTGCCGCTGCTGACCCCCGAAGAGCGTCTCGGCACCCTGTTGGCGGGCAAGTACAGGATCGAGAAGATCCTCGGGCAGGGCGGCATGGGTGTGGTCTTCGCTGCAACGCACGAGTGGACCGAGCGGCCAGTCGCGGTGAAGCTCCTGCATCCGCAGTACGCGAGCGACGACGAGATCCGCAAACGCTTCCTGCGTGAGGCGCGGACCGCCGCGAAGCTCCAGCACGACAACGTCGTCGACGTGCTCGACATGGGCCACGAAGACGGCGCGGTGTACCTCGTGCTCGAGATGCTCCACGGCAGCCCGCTCGACGAGTTCGGCCGCGGCTCCGCGCCGCTTCCTCCCGAGGTCGTGGTCGCTGCGATGTTGCCGGTGCTGGACGCCCTCCGGGCGGCGCATGCGGCGGGCGTCGTGCACCGGGACCTCAAACCGGACAACATCTTCATCCACCGCAAGGGCAGGACCGTCGTACCGAAGGTGGTGGACTTCGGGATCGCCAAGGTCGTCGAGACCGAGGCCAGCCTCACGAGCACGGGCGCGCTCATCGGAACGCCGCAGTACATGTCCCCTGAGCAAGCGTCGGGCGCGTCCGACCTCGGCCCGCAGTCGGACGTGTGGTCGATCGGGGTGGTGCTCTACGAGCTGCTCAGCGGGAGCCTCCCGTTCGAGGCGGAGTCGATGATCGCGCTGCTGCTCGCGGTGGCGACGACCGACCCGGTGCCGCTCGAGGACCGCGCACCCGAGCTTCCGCCCGCGCTGATCGCGCTCGTGATGCAGACCCTGACGCGCGACCGCGATGTGCGGGTCGCGTCGGTGGCGGAGTTCGCGTCCCGGCTGCGAGAGGTCGCCGAGGACGTCGGCTGGGACGTGGACGCTCCGCTCACCGAGGCTTGGCCGAAGATCCTCGACGGGGAGCGCCCTGCTGCCTCCGTGTCGCCCTCGACGCCTCGCCCCAAGACGCTGTCGAGCCCGGCGTTCGATCCCACGGTCGCCGCGACGCCAGCTCCCTCGATCGTGAGCCGACCTCCGCGTTGGCGCTGGGGTCTCATGGGCGCGGCGGCGCTGCTGCTGCTGGTGGGTGGCACGGTGGTGGCTCTCTCCGGTCCGGAGTCGTCTCCGGCCGTAGGGGTGGAGGTGGAGGGGCTCACTGAGACACCGTCGAGGGCGGCTTTGGCGGCGGGAGCGGAAGAGGAGCCGTCCGCGCCGGTCGACGTGCGTCCCCCAGAGACTCCGTCTGCGGAGGCCATTGCGGAACCCTCGGCGGAGTCTGAGGGGTCCGGTCCGGCAGCCGGGGCGCCGGTACTCGAGGCCGCCGCCGAGCCTTCCGCGGAAGCGCCGGCGCGGCGGGTGCGCACACGGCGTGCGCCGCGCCCTGAGCCGGAGGACGCGCCCGATGCGCCTCCCGAATCCCAACACCGAGGCGCGAACAACGCCCTCATCCTGCGATGAACGGCGACATCACACTGCGCTTCGCGGCGTCTCTGGGCGCGATCTTCTTGTGCTGCGGCACGTCGCTCGCGCACGCCCAGAGCGAGCCGGTCGAAGCGACGCCGGCCGAGGCGTCGGGCGACCCAGCCGCCGAAGACGCCCCCGCCCCTGCGGCCGAGGCGCGCGCGCTCATCGAGCGAGGCCTCGCGCACCGCGAGCGGCAGGAGGACCGCGAAGCCCTGGCGGCGTTCCGCGCCGCGTTTGACCTGGGAGGCTCGCGCGAGGCGCGCGCGCAGATGGCCCTCGCCGAGCAAGCGCTCGGGGACTGGCTGGCGGCCGAGGCCGACCTCGCGGCTTCGCTCGTCGGGCCCGATGCCTGGATCGATCCACGTCGAGCGGTGCTCGAGCAGGAGCTTGAGGGCATTCGCGCCCGCCTCGGTCGACTCGAAGTGTTGGGCGGTGAGCCGGGCGCGGAGCTCGAGCTCGACGGCCGTTCGCTGGGCACGCTTCCGCAGGCGTCGCCGGCGTTTGTCCTCCCGGGTCGGGCCCGCCTCTCGGTCATGCTCGACGGCTACGATCCAGTGGTCCGCACCGTCGAAGTGCAGCTGGGGCAGCTCACCCGGGAGACCATCGTCATGGTGCCCGAAGCGGAGCCTGAGTCCGTCTCGCAGCCGATCTCCCAGCCGCCCTCGCAGCCGATCTCCGCGCCCCTGCCCGATCCGCCGCCGTCGCCATCGCCGCCACCTCTCACCGCCGACGGTGGCCCGTTCGTGGCCCTGGGGATCGCGAGCCTGGTGGTCGGTGGGCTCGCGCTCGGGGCCGGTGTCGGGATGCTCGTCTGGCGGGAGGACCGTGCTGGGGTGTGGAACGATGACGTGTGCCTTGGAACGGACCCGACCCGGACACGCATGGAGAACTGCGGCTCGGTGCTCGACGACATCCGGCTTGCGGAGGCGCTCGGAGGCACCGGACTCGCGCTCGGCGGGGCGCTGCTGGGGCTCGGCATCGTGTTCCTGTTGATGGACGACAGTCCAAGCGACCGAACGTCCATCGGTTGCGGAGCCGGACCCGGTGAACTGGGCGTCTCGTGCGGGGGCGTGTTTTGAGTAGGCGGGTCCATTGGGCTCTCGCGGCGTGCATGCTCGTGGGGTGCACGGCCCTCCGGCCGGGAACGGAACGGCCCGATGCCGGTCTGAACGATGCCGGTCTGGACGATGCCGGTCTGGACGATGCCGGCTCGGACGATGCCGGCTCGGGCGATGCCGGTTCGGACGATGCCGGCTCGGACGGGGGACCGGACCTGGATTCGGGCGTCGACGCCGGGCCTTTGCCGTGTTTGCCGTTCGACGAACGAGCGATCGTCCGGGTGGAACGTGTCATCGATTCCGCCACCCACTGGACCTGCCGGGAGACCATCGAGCTGAGGGGCGTGGTGCTCGTGCAGGACGTGCTTCGCATCGACCCGGGCGTCGTGGTCCGGGGCATGAACGAAGCCGCGCGCCTCGTCGTGTCGTCCACGGGGCGTCTCGACGCGATCGGGACCGCGGACGAGCCCATCCGTTTCACTGGCACCGAGCCCGTTCCTGGAAGCTGGGGTGGTGTGGTGCTCCTCGGCCTTGCCCCGCTCGGACCGGGAGCGAACACCTCGATCATGGTCGGACCGGAGGTGCCAGGCGCGCGGTTCGGGGGCATCGCCGGTGCGCACAATTGCGGCACGCTCGAGTTCGTGTCCATCGACTATGCCGCCCAGGATCCCGACACGGAAGGAACGGCACAGCAGGACGACCGGCTCGACAACGCGCTGACCCTCGCGGGGTGCGGTACGGCGACCCGCGTGAGTGACGTGCGCATCGCACACCCGGAAGACGACGGCCTCGTGCTGCTCGGCGGTGCGCCCGTCATTCGCCGCGTCTACCTCTACCAGACCCCCGACGAGGGCGTGGAGTGGGATCTCGGGTTCACGGGCACGGTGCAGTTTGTCGTCGTGCACCACGCCGTCGAGGGCGACGACGCCGTGCGATCCAGCCACTCCCAGGCCGATACCAACAAGGGTGACCCGACGTTCGCCAACCTGACCCTCTTTCATGTCGATCCGGACGGCGACGACGTGTTGTCGATCGAGGACGACACCACGGGGACCTTTATGAACGCGGTGGGCGTCGGCTTCGATGAGGACGCCGTGGACGTGGTCGCCGAGTCCGGGGTGAGCGATCCCCCCGACGTGCGGAACAGCTTGTTCTTCAACACGACGGCGCGGCACTTCTTCGAGACAGGGGACTCGCCGGACGCGAATGATGACGTCGGCTTTGACGAGGAGGCGGTCTACTCCGCGCCTTCGACCGACAATTGTTTTGGCCTGGACCCGATGCTCAACGGGTCGGGTCGCACATACACGATCACGACACCGGCGGGATGCACCTCGGTGGACCCACGGACCGTCGACCCGCGTCTGGAGACAGCGGATTTCCTCGGCGCAATCCCACCCGGGGAAGACAGCTGGATCACGCCGATGGTGTTGTGGCCGGACTCCTGACGCGTTCTTGCTGAACGTTCAGGAAAACCGTTTCGAGAGCTCCCGCACGACCGTTGGGTACTTGACCGGCGCCATGCGCTGCACCCGGTCGATCAGCTCGGCGTCCGGGCCGATCAAGATGCGCGGGTCTTTCGCTTCCATCCCGTCGGCGATGATCGTCGCGGCGCGCGCGGGCGTCGTCCGGGCGAGCTTCTCGAACTGTTCTGCCGCCTCGTCCTGGTTCGCGTCCCCCATGGCGGGGTTCCGGTAGCGGCTGTCGCGGACGATGTTGGTCTTGATGCCGCCGGGGTGAACACACGTCGCGGTCACGCCCGTGCCGTGCAGTTCCTGCCGGAGGGATTCGGTGAACCCGCGCACCGCGAACTTCGCTGCGTTGTAGGCCGACTGGTGCGGCACCGCGATGATGCCGAAGACACTGGAGATGTTCACGATCCATCCCGTGTCCCGCTCGAGGAAGTGCGGCAGGAACGCCTTGCTCCCGTACGTCACGCCCCAGAAGTTGATGCCCATCAACCACTCGAAGTCGTCCCACGAGATGTCGTTGACCGAGTCCACCACCGTCACGCCCGCGTTGTTCACGACCGCGTCGGCCTTGCCGAACTCGGACAGCACCGTGTCCTTGAACGCGTAGACCGCGTCCCGATCGGCCACGTCGACCTTCTCGGTGAGCACCTTGCGCTCTGTCCCGATGCGCCGCGCCGTCTCCTCGAGGCCCGCCTCGTTGACGTCGCACAGCGCGAGATCGCTCCCCCGCCGCGCCAGCTCCAGCGCCAACGCCTGCCCGATGCCCGAGCCTGCGCCCGTGATGACCGAAACCCGCCCGAAAAATCCGCTCATGCGTAGGCTCTTACCTCAAAGTGCTCCCTTACGCAGGATGGGGTTCGTGCCTCAGAGCACTTCGAGGATCAGCTCGGTCGGGCGACCGATGCGAGCGCCCTTGTCCGTGATGACCACCGGTCGCTCGATCAGCTTGGGGTTGTCCGCCATGGCGATCACCACGTCCGAGCCGGACATCTCCGCAACGCTGAGCTCCGCGTAGCGCTTCTCGCGCTTGCGCACGAGCGCGTGCGGGTCGTCCGTGCCCATCTTCTTCAGGACGGCCCGGATCTCCGCCGCGCTGGGCGGATCCGACAGGTACTTCCGCACGGTCGGCGTGAGCCCGCGCTCCTCGAGGAGCGCGAGCGCCTGCCGGGACTTCGAACACTTCGGGTTGTGCCAGACGATGACGGACATGCCCTGGCTATAGCAGGCGTGGGATCACGTCACCGTGTTTGGGTTTCGCCGCCGCAACACCCTCGGGATGGGCACCGGCGAGAGCCACGCGATTCGGAGCCCGACCGCGAGGAAGACGAGCGAGAGCGCCGCGAGAAGGCCGCCCCAGAGTAGGTAGTGACCCCCGACGGCGTCGGCGATGTGGCTGACGTCGGAGGGGAGCTCGCGGCCGTCGACGGTGACCTCGGCGGTGAAGAGGTAGTCGATGCGAGTGACGGTATCCAGCGCGAGAATGACGCCGAGGGCCTGTGCACCGATGTGGCGTGCGGTCTCGCCGCCCTTGTAGGCCAACAGCGCGATGGCGAGCGCGACAGGGGGGATGACGACGAAGCCGGTGACGCTTCGGATCCACAAGGGCACGCTGAGCAGCATGAGCGCGGAGAGCGCCCACAGAACGATGGAGGCGCGCTTGGGGCCGCGGGCGAGAGCGAGGATGAAGGCGCCGACGACGGGGGGCCCGAGCAGGCCACCGGCGGAGCGGAGCGCTTCGGGCCAGCCGGAGTCGACGGTGCCCGAGGCCAAGCCGGAGGCGTTCCAGAAGATCTGGAGTCGGTCGAAGGAGCCGCCGACGAGCAGGCCGGTCAGGCCGTGCCCCATCTCGTGCACCCAGGTGCCGAAGAGGGTGAAGGGGTAGAGGATTTGGCGGCCGAAGGGGACGAGTTCCCGCAGGAGGAGGACGGCGGCGGCGGCGAGGATCAAGGCCCAGCGGGCGTCGATCCAGGGCTCGAGCTCTTCGTCCTCGGCGGGGGTCCTCATGGGCACAGCGTGACACCCGCTTCACGTCTGTGCCCAGGGACGGCTTCTTCAGCGACCTCCGTGGCCGCCGCCCCCACGGGGTCCGCCGTGCCCGCGCCGGCCGTGATGGCCACGCTCGCCGCGACGGCTGTGCATCTCCTCGAGCTGCGCAGTCTGTTCGGCGTTCAACACGGAGCGCACGGACGCGCGGGTGGATTCACGCAGGCTCTGCATGGCGTCCCGCGCGGAGCCGGGGTCGTTCTGAGCCTGCTCCCGGAGCGCGCGGCGCTGCATGGCGGCGTTGCGAAGGATGCCGCTGACCTGGCTGGCCTGGGTGTCGCTCAGCGACAGGTGCTCAGTCATGCGGGCGACGCGACGGTCGACGCGCTCGCGGGAGTGGGTCTGGCGCAGCTCGGCGGCGCGGGTGCGCTGCTCGGGCGTGAGCACGGCCTGGATGCGCTCGCGGACGGCGCCGCGGGCAGCCCGGTCGCCCCGCTCACCTCGGTTGGCGCGCGCCTCTTGCATGATACCGCGGATTTCGGTGCGCTGGGCTTCGGTCAACTCGAGCTCTTGAGCCATCCGGCGCATGTGGCCTCGGTGGCCGCGTCGTCCGCGATGCTCACACTCCTCAGCGGAAGCGTCGGCGCCCGTATCCTGGGCGAAGCTGACGGCGACGGGGGCGGCGAAGCCCACCGCGCCAGCCAGTCCGGCGGCGAGGGCGAAGCGGGAGCTCTTCTTCAAAAAGTCGTTGAGGGTCATGGCGGGTGTCCTTGCTGCGTTTCGGGGCCAATCCATCTCGGCCGCTACTCCAATCAACGTCGAAGGTGTTACGGACTCCTGAAGCGGGCGAAAGAAAACCGATCGATTGCGCCAGGTGGGACCATAGGGATGGCCTATGCCACGGATGTCCGCGCGGTCTTGGTCGCGCGCGCCTCGACGCTGCATCCTGCTGATCATGCACGACCGATTCACCCGCCGAAGCATGCTCGGCCTGCTCAGCGCCGTTCCATTGAGCGCGGCGCTCACGGGATGCGACCAAGCGCTCGACTCCCTCGACAGCGGCGCTCGAGACGCCAACGCTGCCGACGCGGCTCATGCCGATTCGGGGGCGTTGGATGCCGGAACCATCGACGCCGGAGCGCTGGACGCCGGCGCCGAGTGCGTCGCTACCGAGTCCGACGCGTTGGGGCCGTTCTTCGAGGAGGGCTCTCCGTCTCGTGCGCAGATCGCCGCCCTCGAGGAGCCGGGCGATCGGCTGTTCGTGGCGGGCCGTCTCGGGTCGGTCGGCGCGTGCACCGCGCTGGCCGGCTACACGATCGACATCTGGCAGGCCGACGAGAACGGCGACTACCACGACGCGAGCGAGGACTTCCGGCTGCGCGGCCGTGTCACCACCGACCCGGAGGGGCGCTTCGCGTTCGAGACCATCATGCCGGGCCGGTACGCGACGGCGGCGGGGCTCCGTCCCGCGCACCTGCACGTGCGAGCCTACTCCCCCGGCGGGCTGACGCTCGTGACGACGCAGCTCTACTTCGCCGGTGACCCATTCCTCGGTACCGAGGATGGGTGCCAGCCCCCAACATGTTTCTCTGGCGACCTGGCCCGAACTCTCTCGCTTCGGCCGGCCACGATGGAGGGCCGTGCCGGGATGGCGGGCGAGGTCGAACTCTTTGTTCCCATCGGCTGACGTTCAGCGCGTGTGGAGCTGATGGTGCCAGGCGTGGCTGGCGGTGCTGGCGGTGGGCGTCCCGAGCGTGGTCACGGTCCCGCTGACGGGAGCGGAAGCGTTCGACAAGCTGAGGTACACGCGCTCCTGGTCGTCCACCGCGAGGAAGCCGGACCCGTTGCTCACCAGTCCGAAGGCCCACTCCTCGGCGCCGCTGTCGGGGTCATACGCCGCGACGACCACGGTGCCGGACACGCTCGCGCCACCGAACAGGACCCCGCTGTAGGCATGGGAATGCACGTAGAGGGCATCGGCGCCGAGCACCAGCTGGCCGGTCGCGCTGCTTCCGACGAGGTTGTTCCCGTAGACGTAGGCTCCGTCCGCGGCGGCGAACCGCGCGACGAATCCGCGTCGCTGTTCGACCCCCGAGATCATGCCGAGCTCGCCATCTCCAAGGTCGGTGGAGGTGCCGCCCAAGCCAGAGACGAACACGCGGCTGCCGTCTACGATCACGTCGCCGAGGTTGGCGTCTGCGATGTCGCGCTGCCAACGGATCGCGCCCGCGGAGTCCCGGCTGACGAGCCGGGTCAACGGGATCGGATTGAACGGTGAATAGAACTCCGGTGCCGCGACAATCACGCTCGCGTAGGTGTTGCCGGCCGCGTCCAGCGCGACCGCGCGCGCCCTCGCTCGAAAGCCGCTCGTCGGGGCCGTGACCTCCGCGACCTGCAGCACTCCGTCGCTCGCGCGGAAGGCCGCGACGAACGCATGAGCGCTGTCTCCGGTCGGGCTCACCACCGTGCGCGCGAGGCCGCCAAAGTCGACGGTTCCGTTCGCGACCTCGACGACCCGCCCGCTGACGGCGACCCGCCCTCCATTCACGTCGAGGTCGCTGACGCTGACATCGACGGGGATTGTCGTCACCCAGTCGAACGTCAGGTCTTCGTCGTACCGAGCGACGAATCCTTCCCTTCCACTTGGGGTGACCGTGCCGCCGCCGAAGTCGATCGGGCCGTCGAAGGTCCCGGCCAGGTAGACGTTCCCGCTGTCGTCGACCGCCACCGTGGAAGAGAAGCTCTGCCCTGTGGACGGGAAGGACCGCGAAGCCCGATGCGCGCCGGTCGCGTCGAAACCGGCGAGCACGGTGTCGAACGCGAACTCCGCGGGATCGACCGGCAAGAACCCGCCACCGAGATCGAATCCGAGGCTCACATACGTCGTGACCCAGGTGTTGCCGCTCGCGGTCGCCGCGCTGCCCGTGACGACTTCGAACCCTCCGTCTCCGCCGTAGTTCAGGAGGTATCCGAGGCTCGGACGGCAGTTTCCAGACCGGCAGGCCGTACCCGGCAGGCACGCGTTGGTGCAGAATCCACAGGCCATCGGCGAGGAGGCGAGGTCCGCCTCGCATCCCGTCGTGAAGCTCGCATCGCAGTCGTCGAAGCTCCCTGAGCAGGACAGCGCACACGCTCCGTCGAGACAGACCGCGCCGGCGTTCAGTGGGGTGCCGCAGCTCATCGCCGCGGGGGACTCGTCCACGGTCCCGTCGCAGTCGGAGTCGACGTCTCGCCCGTCGCAGACCTCGGGCTGTCCGGGGTAGACCGCGGCGCGCGTGTCGTCGCAGTCGTCCCGGGGGAAACCACCCGTGCAGGCGGCGTCCAAGGGGGAGTGCATGTCGTCGTCGACGTCTTCCGACGCGTCTTCGCCGCCGCCGTCCGAGCAGTCGTTGTCCACGCGGTCACAGAGCTCGGGTGCCCCCGGGTACGAGTTCGGGTCGTTGTCGTCGCAGTCGACCTCCGCCGTTGGGACGCCGCTGCAGGCGGCGAGGGCCCCGTCCTCGTCGTCATCTTCGCCCACCGCGTCGGGGCGTCCGTTGCAGTCGTCGTCGAGGCCGTTGCACTGTTCGCCAGCCCCCGGGAACACCCCCACGCGCGTGTCATCGCAGTCGGTCGCGTTCTCCGCCCAGCTCCCTCCGGTGCCGCACGAGGCAGGCGGGTCAACCGGCACGGCGCAGCTCAGCACCGCCTCGCTTCCAAGGGCGCCAAAGAGGTCGCCATCGCAGTCGGGATAGAACCGCCGCGTCACGCCTTCGTCCATCTCTCCGTCGCAGTCGTCGTCCACCCCATTGCAGGTCTCGGTCCCGTCGGGGTTGACCTCCATTCGCGCGTCGTCGCAGTCGAGGCCACAGCGCAGGCCTCCCTCCTCCATGGCGCAGCACACTGTGCTCACCGCCCCGTCTCCGTCGCCGTCCGGGCCGAGCGTCTCGGGGTTGCAGTCCTCGTCCAACCCCGCGGCATCACACACCTCGGGGTTGTCCGGGAAGCGCCGCGGGTCGCTGTCATCGCAGTCGTCACCCCCACACTCGATGGCCCGCGCGCCATCCCCGTCCCGGTCGGGCTCGTCACAGCCCATCGAACAACGGCCCTCCGCTTCGAGGCACGCGACCTCGCATGGGGCTTCGCCGCTCACGCACCCACGCGTGTCGGCGTCGTCGTCGTCGGGACGGCACAGCTCGGTACCGTCGCAGAACAGGCCGTTGTCGCAGACGTCGTCTCGTGTGCACCGCGGTTCCGCGTCCGGTCCCATCCGGGGCATCTCGCCATCGGGGAGCCCGGTGCAGCCGACGAGCGCGACTGCGAGCAGGACGAAGGAAGCGCGGCCTTTGAAGAGGTCGGGCATCGTTGTCATTTGCACTCCTTGGGTGGGTAACGTCCACCTCTTCTTCATTCCACCCCGCACGATCACGAAATCGCGACCGTCCGCTCGAATTAGTTCGATGCCGCGAAGCGCAGGTTCAGGTGCTCGACCAGCACGGCGAAGTCTGCCTCGAGTGTCATGACGGCGTGGCGGTCCAACACCCCCTCGCGAGCCGTGCGCTCCACGCCGACGCACGCCTCTCTGAGCCGCAGTGCGCCGATCTGACCACAGCTCCCGCCGAGCTTGTGCGCCGCCTGACCGAGGGCTGCGGTGTCCTTGGCCTCGGCCGCTGCGCCGATCTGCTTCACCAGCTCCCCGCCCTGCTCGGCGAACGTTCGCATCAGCCGGGGCAGGAACGCCGGACGGCCACGTGCGAGACGCTCTAGACTCGACAGGGTCTCGGGGTCGAGCAGCTCGTCAGACTCGAACGCGTCGGCCATCTCGTTGGGAAGTGAACCACGACTTCTCGACGTCCTGCTACCGTCGTTCGCCCATGGGACTGTTCGCGTCGATCCTCGCGTCGGGCGCGCGCCCCGACGAGCTCGACGCCGAGACGCTACGGCGTCTTCGGCTGATCAACGCGTCGTCGCTCGGCTTCATTGTGGTGGGGCTGCCCTTTGTGGTGCAGTACGCCCAGCTCGGCGTCTGGAAAATGGCGCTGGCGGTGACCGCGACCATCGTCGCGGGCGGGCTCAACATCCTCTGGCTCCGCCGCTCTCGGAACGTCGACCTGGCCGGTAGGGTCGGCGCGTTCCTGCTGTTCGTCTTGCTGCTCGTCAGCAACATCTTCTCGGGCGGGTTCTACGACCCGAACTTCGCGTGGCTGTATGTCGTCCCGATCGTCGCCGCGCTGATCGTGTCGCCGCGGGCGGGCTGGGGCTACACGTTTGTCATCTCCGTGACGACGCTGGTGTTCTGGCTGGTGGACGAGGTGGGCGGCGGCATGGAGAACCACATCGCCGAGGCGCACCGTCCGTTGCAGAGCCTGTTCAATCGCGTCTCCACGATCTTCGGCATCGGCGTCGCGATGGCCGCCTTCGCCCACGCGCAGCGGCTCGCCGAGCGTCGCCTGGCCGAGAGCAACCGAGAGTTGGCCAAGGAGGTCGAGACGCGCCGCGCGGCCGAGGCCGCGGCGCGCGCCAGCGACCGCGCCAAGAGCGAGTTCCTCGCGAACATGAGCCATGAGCTGCGCACCCCCATGAACGGCGTTCTGGGCATGGCCGACCTCCTGGCCGACACCGATCTCAGCGACGACCAGCGTCGCCGGGTCGAGACGATCCGGGGCTCGGGGCAAGCGCTGCTGAGCATCATCGGCGACATCCTCGACTTCTCCCGCATCGAGGCGGAGCAGCTCGTGCTCGACGACGAGGCGTTCGACCTCGACGCCCTTCTCCTGTCCATCGGCGACCTGTTCGAGCCCAACGTGCGGGACCGCTCGGTCGCGCTCCGAATCGAGGCGCCCGAGCTGGGCGGAAGGCGCGGTGATGCGGGACGGCTGCGCCAGGTGCTCATCAACTTGCTGGGCAACGCGCTCAAGTTCACCGACGAGGGGGAGGTCAGGCTCGAGGTGAGCGTCGACGGGGCGGACGTGCAGTTCGCGGTGCACGACACCGGTCCCGGCATTCCTGAGTCCGCGCTGCCCCATCTGTTCGACTCGTTCTACCAAGTGGACGCCACAGACCGTCGCCAGCACGGCGGGACCGGGTTGGGCTTGGCGATCAGCCACGGCATCGTCGCGCGCATGGGTGGGGCGCTCGAGGTCGTGTCCAAGCTGGGCTCGGGGGCCTGCTTTTCCTTCACGGTCTCGCTGCCCGGGGCCCCGCGCCCGCGGCTCTCCCCCTCCGCTCCGCCCGAGCTCGTCGTCGCGCGCGGCACGCGTCTGCTCTTGGTCGAGGACGATCTGGTCAACCAGCAGGTCGCCGAGATGACGCTCGAAGATCTCGGATACGAAGTGACGGTCGTCGGCGACGGCCGAGCCGCGCTCGCCTCCATCGAGTCCAACCCGCCGGCGCTGGTGCTGATGGACTGCCAGCTCCCCGGCATGGATGGCTACGAGGCGACCCGTCGCCTGCGCGCGTTTGCGCCCGACCTCCCGGTGCTCGCGATGACCGCGTCGGTGTTCGAGGACGACCGTGCGCGCTGCCTGGACGCAGGCATGAACGGCTTCGTGGCCAAGCCGCTCGACCGGGACGCGCTGGTCAAGGCGCTCGCCCGCTGGATCCCATAGCGATCCTCGGAACCTCGCTGGGTCCCGGGTGTCCCGTCACGCATGAGGTACCTCCTTGTCGGCGCGTCGCTCGTTCTGGTCCTTGGGAGCGCGCATGCGGCAGACGCGCAGAGCGCGAGGCGGTCCAGCTGGTGGCCGGCGCTTCCCGAACGAACACCGCTGAACGGGAGTCCGGATGAGATCGAGCGGCGGGCGCAGCCCTGCATCGATCTGGCGCGGGGTCCGGAGGCTGGCCAGGCCGAGCGGATCGCCGCCGCCGACTGCTTCGCTGCGATGGGGTTCACGGAGAGGGAGCTGCGCCTGCGGGAGCGCGTGTTCGAGAGCCAGATGGACAGCGGCGAGTGGCGGCGATGGGTGGAGAACCTGCGCGTGCTCGCCATTCGCTACGAGCAGCTCGGGCGGCTTCGCGACGCGATGCGCGCCCTGGAGGAGCTGCTCGACCGGTTCCCCTCACAGGACGCGGGGTCCGCGGCGGGCCGTCGGGCGGTGTGCATCGCCCGTGCCCTCGGAGCGGCCGCCGACGAGGGGCGGTTGAGGCGTTCGCTGAGTCGACTCTATCGTCGTTCTGGGTCGCTCCCGGAGTCGGAGGAGGAGCTGGCCGAGCGCTGCCAGAGAGGGCTTCGGCGTCGGGCGTCCCCCTGAATACGGCTCAGCTCTGCTGGGGGAATCGTGGCCCGCGTCGCAGCCGGATCGGACCCTTCGCGTCCACGGGGTGGACCTCGCGTGGGCCTTGCGTGGCCCGCACGATTCGCGTCGCGACCAGCCGGGCAGCCACGGTGCGGACGCCATGCATGCATGTCCGCCAGTCATCTGGTGCCACCACCCGCGCCGCCTCACTCGGGCAGATGCTCTTGTCCTCGCCGCGCTGGCTCAGGAGGGCGACGATGGCGGCTTCGATGTTGCGCTCTTCCGCCGTCACGCGCGTTCTCCGGCAGCGCTCCGAGCAGTAGCGCACAGCATCCCAGTCACGCGCCCACTTCTTGCGCCATACGAACCCGCGCCCGCATCTTCGGCAGGGCTTCTCGGGCTTCGGCGACGCCACCACCCCGATGTAGAGTCACCGCTCCTCAAACGAAAGCACGCCCCTTGAGCACCCTCATCTCGGAAGAAGAGGCGGTCCGCGCCGACCTCGCCGCCGCCTATCGACTCGTCGCGCACTACGGCTGGGACGACCTCATCTTCACGCACCTCTCGGCGAGGGTGCCGGGCCCGGAGCCGCACTTCCTGATCAACCCGTACGGCATGCTGTTCGAGGAGATCACCGCGTCCTCGCTCATCAAGATCGACCTCGCGGGCAACAAGGTCGACAACAGCCCCTACCCCGTGAACCCCGCCGGCTTCACCATCCACAGCGCGGTGCACGAAGCCCGGGAGGACGCGCACTGCGTGATGCACCTGCACACGGTGGACGGCGTCGCGGTCTCCACGATGGAGTGCGGCCTCCTGCCTCAGACGCAGACGGCGATGTTCGTGCACCACGATCTCGCCTACCACGAGTACGAAGGCATCGCGCTCGACCATGAAGAGCGACCGCGACTCGCGGCGGATCTCGGCGAGAAGAACGCGATGCTGCTCTGGAATCACGGCACGCTCACCCTCGGGAACACGATCGCCGATGCGTTCATCCGCATGTACGCGCTCGAGCGGGCGTGCAGCACGCAGACGCGCTTCATGGCCGCGTCGAAGATTCACGAGGCGCCGGAGGGCGTCGCCGAGAAGGTCGCGCAGCAGGTCTCCTCGCCCGAGTTCAGCGACGTCGTCGTGCACCGGCTCGCGTGGCCCGCGCTGTTGCGCAAGCTCGACCGCATCGATCCGTCGTACCGGGACTGATGTCGCCCGCCGCTGAGTTTGCTGAAGTGCGCGAGCGAGCCTAGGACGCGCTCATGTTGAGGCAGCTCGGTGTGGTCGCGGCGTGCTGCGTCGCGATCGGTACGATGGTGTCGCACGCCCATGCGCAGGAGCAGAAGGACGTCGCGGCCGTCCCCCTGCCACCCCCATCGCGCCGGCCGCCACGCATTCAGCCACCGCCCCCTCGCGAGCAGCCCGCACCGCCGCCGGACAGGCCGCTCAACACGTCAGGTGGCTGGGAGGTCATCGAGCCTGAGGAGCCCCACAACCGACGCTGGGGGAACGACGAGTTTGGCATCCGCGCGCACGCGGAGCTCGGCTTCCTGGGTGTGCTCGACCACGACATCCGACTGGGCTCGGACGGTACCGACATCGACTACCGGGTCGACGGCGGTCAGGGGAACCTCTTCTTCTTCGCGCGTCTCGCGGTCGAGTTCGACATCTGGCGTGAGCACCACATCACGTTCCTGTATCAGCCTCTCGAGCTGGCCTCCGAGGCGACGCTGCGTCGGGACCTCCGCATCGACGGGCTCGACTACGCGGCCGGCACGCCGGTCCGCTTCTTCTACGGGTTTCCGTTCTTTCGTGTGAGCTGGGACTACAACGTCCTGCAGGGCCCGGACGAGCTGCTCGCGTTTGGCCTGGGCCTGCAGCTTCGCAACGCGGAGATCTCCTTCCAGAGTCTCGACGGCGAGCTCTACCGGACGCGCAACGACGTCGGTCCCGTGCCGCTCTTGCGCGCCCGCGGCCGCTTCCCGATCGATCGCTTCTTCGTGGGTTTCGAGGCGGACGGCTTCTACGCGCCGATCTCGATCCTCAATGGCAGCGACACCGAGGTCACCGGTGCGATCCTCGACGCGAGCCTCCGCTTCGGCTGGCGCGTGGTCGATCACGCGGACGTCTTCCTGAACCTCCGCTACCTCGCGGGCGGCGCGGTGGGCGACAGCGACCCGACCCCCACGAGCGACGGCCGCCAAGAGAACTGGCTTCACTTCATGACGCTCTCTCTCGGCGCGACCATCGACAGCCGGCCGTAGCGTTCGGAGATCCAGACGAGGGCGTCCGGAGACCCAGACACCGCGTCGCGCTCCGCCCCCGCGCTCGGGCGGGCCCGACCCTTGCAGTCCGTGTCGGCATGCGCCTCCGATTCGCGACTCTCGTCCTCGCTCCGGTACTGCTACTGGCCGCCGCGTATCCCACCGGGGCGCAGTCGCCGCCGGAGGACGGACTGTCCGGCACGTGGGCGCTGGTCTCTTCGGTGGAGGGCGGACGCGCGACGATCCAGGGTGCCTTCGATCGCGCGCTCCTCCACGCGAATGTGTTTCTCCGCGCCCTGGCACGTCAGCGTGTCGACGTGGACGTGCTGCTGGCCCGGCGCATCACCGTCGCGTTTGAAGGGGAGCGCATCTCGACCACGCTCTCGACGCGCCGCCCTCATACGTTTCTCACCCGCCGGGGTCACCCTGAGCGTGTACGAGGGGAGAACGGCGACCCGGTCGAGCTCACGCAGACGGAGGACGACGGCCGACTGCAGCTCTACTTCCGATTCGACGAAGGGCAGCGCTGGACGGTGCTCGAAGCGAACGGCGACCGCCTTCGGCTGACCACGACCATCGACGCGGATCGCCTCGAAGACAACGTGCACTTCGTCCTTCGGTACCGGCGCCTGCGGTGAGTCAGGAGACGTGATCCAGGTGCCGCACGCCTTTCGGTCAGGGCGGGGCTCCTCGGCCGGCGGGATTGCGGTTCACCTCTCTGGTCGTGGCCGGCGACGCAGCCTGCTATCCCGCGCAAGGATGAACTTCGTTCGGCGCTACCGGAAAGTGATCATGCTGGTCTTCGGACTGATGGCTCTGGCCGGCATCAGCTACGGCTACATGAAGAAGGCCGGCTGGGACCCGCTCGAGGCACTGCGTCCGGACGAGGCGACGCAGGCGGACGCACCCTGACGGGAGTGGGTGCCCGCGCGGACGACAATGGTCCGCATGGTCTCCCCTTGGTCCCGGCGCTGGAACCTGGGAGCGACGCGGTTCGGCCTGCATGATGCGAGGCATGACGCGCTTCGATGAGTTCGCTCTGCCCATTGGCCCCGCGGTCGAGTTCGAGCCGCCCGCGCGCCCGCGATCCGGCGCGATGAAGGGCCGCTACTGCACGCTCGAGCCGCTCGCCCTGGCGCACGCGGAGCCTCTGTTCGACGCGTTCGCCGAGGACGACGGGCGCATGTGGACGTACCTCTCGTTCGGCCCGTTCGAGCGCGTCGCCGAGCTGAGTGCGCTCCTGCACGGCGTTCTCGAGCAGGGGGAGTGGGTTGGCTTCGCCATCCGCACGGACAGGGGGATCGTCGGCGCCGCGCACTACATGGAGATCAACCCACGGGCCGGCTCGGTCGAGGTCGGCGCGGTCACGTTCTCTCCGCGGCTTCAGCGCACGGCGGCCGCGACCGAGGCGATGTTTCTCATGGCGGACCGCGCGTTTGAGGACGGCTACCGGCGCTACGAGTGGAAGTGCGACTCCCTCAATGCCGCGTCTTGGCGCGCGGCCGAGCGCCTCGGCTTCCAGCACGAAGGCACGCTCCGAAACGCGCGCGTCTACAAGGGGCGCAGCCGCGACACGGCGTACTTCTCGATGCTCGACAGCGAGTGGCCGGAGCTGCGCCCCGGTTTCGAATGTTGGCTCGACCCCAGCAACTTCGACCCCGACGGGCAGCAGCGACAGAAGCTGGAGGCGCTCCGCTGATTCACCCTCGTACGTCGTCGTAGGCGTCGTCGTCGAGCACCTGGATTGCGTACGAGCAAGTGGGGGCGATGCGGTGGCCCTCCTCGCGAGCGAACGCCGCGGCGGCGTCGACGAGCCGGCGCGCAAGACCGCGGCGTGTGTGGCTGTCGCGCACGCCCGTGTGATGCGCGTTCATGACGCCGGGGCCCTGCCAGACGTAGTCGAGCTCACCGACCTCGCGTCCGGCGTCGAGCAACACGAAGCGTCCTCCTGTGTCGGAAGCGCGATGCTCGATGGTGATGTCTTCTGCCGTCATGTCGGCCATCATGGGGCCGCTCCTCGTGCCGTCCATCCAGCGGCGCGGGAGCGCGGAAGGGTCGACGAATGGGGACGAAGATCGACGGGGCGGACTGGCACATCGCGGATGCAGGGACGTGGGAGCGCGCCAGCCGGCACATCGGGCTCTTCATGCTGCTCGCAGCGCGGCACGGGTTGGCTTCCGACGCGGTGAACGTCGTGGACCTGGAGCGGGACCCGGTCGACTACGTGATCCGCGAGTGGGACGGGGTCCTCGACAGCACCATGCTCCTCGAGTCAGCGGTGTCCTTCGTGTCGGAGGAGTACCGAGAGCAGTACATGCCGGCCTACACGGACGCCGTTCTCCAACTCGGTGGCGCGAGCGCCTACATGTCCTCGGCGGAAGTCGCGACGCGCCTCGCCGGCGGGACCGGGCCCCCCTGCGGCGCGTCGCTCCTCGCCGATGCACCGCATCGACTCGTCACGCCGCAGGGGACCCATTCGCGCTCGTCGATCCGCATCACGACTTCCGCCTCGGCCATCTACGCGGACGTCGATGAGGCGGAGCTGCGCGTGCAGTTGGACCAGGTGGTGGGGTCTTTGGCAGCCGGCTTTCGGCTCCTCGATTCGCTGTTTGGCGCACCCTGACCCTGCAGAGCCGAGCCACTCTGGTCCGACGCTCCGCGCACCCCAGACGCCGCGACGGAGGCATGAAGGTAGGTGGTCCCCGCCTCTACGCGCCCCGGCGCAGCTCCCGCACGCCGCGTCCGGTCTTCTTGCGAAGCAAGGTGCGGAGCGTGACGCCGTCCCGGTAGCCGACGGCTTCTGCGATCTCTTCGATGCTGCGGTCCGTGCTGCGCAGCTGGTGGATCGCCTGCTCCACGCGGAGGTCCCGCACGTACGCGATAGGCGTGCGGCCGAGGACCTTGCTCAACCTCCGCTGCAGCGTGCGTTGGCTCGCGCCGATCGCCCGCGCGGCTTCATTAAGGGAGAAGTCGCGCAGGTTCGCCCGCGTCCATCGCTCAAACTGCGCCACCATTGGATCGGCGTGCGCGAGGTGGTCGAGCATCGCGTAGGACGTCTGGGAAGGACGATGGTCCACCAAGAGGTAGCGACCGACGAGTTGCGCGAGCGCAGGACTCTTCTGACGCACCATCCAGAGCGCGAGGTCCACGTGGGCGAGTGCGGCCCCTGCGGTGACATGGTCACCGTCCTCCACGACCATCTTCGATTCGTCGAGGGTGACGCCGGGAAAGCGCTCGCGAAAGTCCGCCGAGAGCCACCACGTGGTCGTGGCGGCGTGGCCGTCGAGCAGCCCCGTCGAGGCAAGCACATAGGTCCCCGTGCACGCCGCCGCGGTCCTTGTCCCTTCTGCGTCCGCTTCCAGGAGCGCGCTTGCCGATTCACGAACGTCACGTCGCTCGAGCGCGGTCTGAAGGGTGCTCGGCGTCTTCTCTCCGAGGGCCGGCACCAGCATCCACTCGGCCGGAGGGGCGAGGCCGACGCGAACCGACGGGATGCGCATCCCATGGTGGGTGTGGACGCGCTTGCGCACGGAGACGACCTGGACCGCGAACGGCGGCGGCTCGTCCACGAGCGGTGCGAGCTCGTTGGCCAGGGCGAGCGTGTCGAGGACCGCCGCCAGGCCTGTGTCGAACATTCCTTCGACCACCAGGACAGAAACGCGCATGGCGTAAAAGATACCATTGAAGTCGTTTGCGGCAATGGTGTGTCGGTCTTCCACGACCTAGTTTCTCCTCGTCGCCGCCACGGAGGCGGAGGACGCACCAAGGAGATCGCCCCATGCTCACCCACTCTCTCGTCGTGAAGATCGTTGCCAAGGCCGACCGTGCGGAGGACGTCGCGGCGTTCCTCGCGGGTGCCCTTCCACTCGCGCAGGCCGAGACGTTCACGCCCGTTTGGTTCGCGCTCCGCGCCGACGCCACGACGTTCTACATCGTCGATGCGTTCGCCAACGAAGCCGACCGCACCCGTCACCTCGAGGGTCCAATCGCCGCCGCGCTGATGGCCAAGGCCGACGAGCTGCTCGCGGAGCCGCCGACGATCCAGCCGGTCTCCGTGCTCGCCTCCAAGGTCGTCGCTACCTGAGCGCCGGGTCCGCTCGAGCGCGTTCGCCCGAAGGCTGCTGCGAAACCAACTTCTGCTCCTCGACAGGCGGGACACGCGCTCCTCTGAAACGACTCGTGGAACGGTCGCCGTGTCGGACGCGCCCTTGTGGTGGAGATACGCTGCGACGCGACGACGAACGATCCTCGGAGCGCTCGCGCTCTGCCTCGCGAACTGCGCGGGCAGGGCGTCTTCGGCGCCGGCGCGCCTGCCTCCCTCGGCCGTCGCGGAGCAGGCGCCCCCACCGGCCGCGTCCAGCTGCGAGTGGCTCCACTTGCCACTCCTGATCCGGTTCTCACCGCAGAGCGCGGCGCTCGACGCGGACGAAGAGGCCACGCTCCGTGAACTCCATGCGTTGATGGAGGAGCGGGGGTTCTCCGCCCTTCGTGTGGAAGGCCACGCACGACGGTGTGATGAGGCCGACCCGGGTCCCCTCTCTCAACAGCGGGCGGAGGTGGTCGCCCACGCGCTGCGGTCGTCCGGAGTCCGGGCCCGCGTCGAGATCGCGCCGCTGGGGGCCAGCCAGCCTCGGGCGGATGTCTTTCCCTGCACGGCCGAGGGGCGCCGGTCGTATCTGGAGGCCACGCAGCTGATGATCGCGAACGACGCACGCGTGGAGTTCGCAGTGTTGGGATGCCCATGACGACAAACGCCCCGCCGATCCTCGGCGGGGCGTTTGGCCGTCGGTTCGCCGCCGCCTCAGACGTCGAAGCGGTCGAGCATCATGACCTTGTCCCAGGCGGCGACGAAGTCGCGCACGAAGGAAGCCTGGCCGTCGGCAGAGCCGTAGACCTCGGACAGCGCGCGGAGCTGCGAGTGCGAGCCGAAGACGAGATCCACACGGCTCGCGCGTCCCTTGTCTGCGCCGCCGTGGTCTTTGCCCTCGAAGGTGCCGTCGTCGGCCGGGGTCCAGGTGGTGCCGACCTCGAGCAGATGCGTGAAGAAGTCGTTCGAGAGCGTGCCGGGCCGCGACGTGAACGCGCAGAGGTCCGAGCCGGCGTTCGCCTCGAGCACGCGGAGTCCGCCGACCAACACGGTCATCTCGGGCGCGGTGAGGGTGAGCAGGTTCGCCTTCTCCAGCAGGAGCTGCTCGGCCGGCTGCGTGTGTCCGTCCGCGAGGTAGTTGCGAAAGCCATCCGCGGTCGGCTCGAGGACGGCGAAGGACTCGGCGTCGGTCTGTTCGTCGCTGGCGTCGGTCCGCCCCGGCGTGAACGGCACGGTGACGTCGTCTCCCGCACGCTTGGCCGCCTCCTCCACGGCCGCGCAGCCGCCGAGCACGATGACGTCGGCGAGCGAGATGCGCTTTCCGTCCGTCTGCGCGTCGTTGAAGGTCTTCTGGATGCCCTCGAGCACGGAGAGCGCCTTCTGCAGCTCGGTCGGCTCGTTCACCGCCCAGTCCTTCTGGGGTGCGAGCCGAATCCGCGCACCGTTGGCCCCGCCGCGCTTGTCCGTTCCTCGGAACGTCGACGCGGACGCCCACGCCGTCTTCACGAGCTGAGCGATGCTGAGCTCCGAGCCGACCAGCGTCGCCTTGAGGGAGGCGATGTCCGCTTCGTTGACGAGCGGGTGATCCACGGCGGGCACCGGGTCCTGCCAGAGCTGCGCCTCTTGTGGAACGAGCGGGCCGAGGCACCGGCTGACCGGACCCATGTCGCGGTGGCAGAGCTTGTACCAAGCTTTCGCGAACGCCTCGGCGAACTGGTCGGGGTGTTCATGGAAGCGCTTCGAAATCGCGAGGTATGCCGGGTCCAGCTTCAGCGCCATGTCGGCGGTCGTCATCATCGTGCCGACGCGCTTGGATGCGTCATGGGCTTGAGGCGCGCTCGTGTCGCCCGCCTCGTCGGACCGCTTCCACTGCTTGGCGCCCGCCGGGCTCGCCGTCAGCTCCCACTCGTAGTTGAGCAGGTTGTCGAAGTAGCCGTTGTCCCACTTGGTGGGCTCGCTCGTCCACGCGCCCTCGACGCCGCTCGTGATGGTGTCGTCACCCTTGCCGCTGCCATACGCGTTCTTCCATCCGAGGCCCTGCGCCTCGAGCGGCGCGCCCTCGGGCTCCGGGCCGAGGTGGCTATCCGGCGCCGCGCCGTGGGCCTTGCCAAACGTGTGACCGCCGGCGACCAGCGCGACCGTCTCCTCGTCGTTCATCGCCATGCGCGCGAACGTCTCGCGGATGTCCCGCGCGGACGCGAGCGGGTCCGGGGTCCCGTTTGGGCCCTCGGGGTTCACATAGATGAGGCCCATCTGCACCGCGCCGAGCGGCTTCTCGAGGTCGCGGTCGCCGCTGTAGCGTTCGTCCCCGAGCCAGGTGTTCTCCTTGCCCCAGTACACGTCGTCGGGCTCGAACACGTCGGCCCGGCCGCCGGCGAAGCCGAGCGTCTCGAAGCCCATCGTTTCGAGCGCGCGGTTGCCCGCGAGGATCATCAGGTCGGCCCAGGAGATCCGCCGGCCGTACTTCTGCTTGATCGGCCAGAGCAGCCGCCGGGCCTTGTCGAGGTTGCCGTTGTCCGGCCAGCTGTTGAGCGGCGCGAACCGCTGCATGCCGGCTCCTGCGCCACCGCGCCCGTCCGTGATCCGGTACGTGCCCGCGCTGTGCCACGCCATGCGGATGAACAGGCCGCCGTAGTGCCCGTAGTCAGCGGGCCACCATTCCTGCGAGTCGGTCATCAGCGCATCCAGGTCGGCCTGCAGCGCGTCCAGGTCGAGCTTCTTGAACTCTTCGGCGTAGGGGAAGGCCTTGCCGATGGGGTCGGAGTCGGCCTTGCGGCGCAGCAGGTCCAGGTTCAGCTGGTTGGGCCACCAGCGCTGGTTGGTGCTGGTCGCGGGGGCGCTGCCATGCATGACCGGGCACTTGCCGGCGGGCTTCGGGGAGTCGCTCATGTCTCGTTCCTCTCGCGGCGGCGCCGCGGCTGTATTCGAAAGGGCGCGTCGGACAGTGACGCTTCCGGAAGTCGGGTGTGCGTGGGTCTAGAGCGAGCACCGTGCCAGCGTCAGCTCAGGTTGGGTTCTGCCGTCTGAGACGCAGTTCACCTAAATGTCGGTGTCGGCGCGCACCGATACTCCGTTGTACGACGATATGTCGTTGGATTCAGCCGATTCGGCGTCGGCGTCGCAGGAGCGGAAGGGCGAGCAGGACAAGCCAGAACCCGCTCGTGGACGAAGAGCCAACCGCGCGACAGCCGCACCCGCTCTCGAGGCCCGGCCGGGTGCCGCCGTCGGGAAGGGTCGTGCCCGCGTCGGCCGACGGAGGCGGTCCGCCATCGGGCGTCGGCGGAAGGGGCCCGGCGTCGGTCATCGGGGGCGGTCCGGCGTCGCGCGGCGGGCCCTCGACCGTGGTCAACAGGACCTGCAGCTGGTCGTCGGGCGGTCCGCCTTGGCCTGGGTCGCTGAACCACGCCAACCCCTCGCGGATCAGACCGAAGTACTGCGATGTCACACCGGGCACGTTCGGTGCGCGGATGGTGAAGTTGAACCGGCCGACCTCCCCCGTGGGGACCACGCGGTCCACCGTCGCGGCGCGGCTCGCGGAGATCCAATCGGGCCCTGCGAGCGGGCTCGCGGTGTTGCGCGGCTCGGTGGGGGCCAGGAAGACCTCGCTCGGCCGCCACGTCTCGGTGCCGATGTTGCGCAGCTCGATGTAGCCGCTCTGCTCTTGTCCCGTGCTCAGCTCGAACGGCTGGCTCGCGAGCGGGAAGGACTGCGAGACGTACTGCGCTCCGTAGTTCATGCCCGGCACGGCCGAGCCATTGCGGAGGTCGACGAGGCGCGCGTGCAGATTGTCGCCAGGGCACGCGGTGCTCGCGCCCGTGTGGTCGCGGTGCCCCTTGACCGTGTCGGTGGTCACCGTGATGCCGTAGATGTCGGCGAGGCCCGCCACGATGGTCGCGCCGGCTTCGATCATGGCCTCCGGCGGCACCTGCGGTGGGAGCGACGCGCAGTCCGACGTCGGGTGAAAACAGCCCATGAACGAGACGCCGATGTTGCCCGTGTTGTGCCCGCCCACGTGCGCGCCGAGCCGGTCGACCTGGCGCGCCTCGAACACCTGGCCGTCCAGCGACACGAGGAAGTGGTACCCGATGTCGCACCAGCCGCGGCTGTCCATGTGGAACGCCTGGATGCCGCGCACGTTCGCCGCCGGGTCGCCCATGCCGTTCGAGACGGTGTGGTGGATGGCGATGCGCGCCTTGCTCGCGTTGGCGGAGCACGACGTCGAGCGCGAGCCCCACGTCTCGCGAGGGACGACCCCCAGCGCGGTGAGCTCGGCGCTGAGCGCTTGCCTCGAAGCCGCGACGTCGGTGTCGTCCGTGGCGGTGTTGTCCTCGAGGGGCTCCGGCAGCCGCGCCTCCGCGTTCACCTCTGGCTCGTACTCGTGTGCGGGCACCACCGCGGTCCAGGTCATCCGCGCGATGCGATCGGAGGCGTCCATCGGCAGCCGCAGCTGCGCTTCGGATGCGACGTAGCCGAGGTTGGCGACCACGACGATCTGCGCGTCCTCCCGCCACGTGACGCCGGCATCGACCCAGGGTCCGGCCACGCCCTGCTCGTCGAAACCGCGCGCCTGGATCAGCGGCGCCTCGTCGGTTGGCTCGACAAGACGGAGGAGCGCGGAGACTCGCGTGGCGCCGAGCGGCGTGTCGAGTCGTGGCGTGAGCTGGCCGCCCTCGAGCGCGCTGAGCACGTCCTCGAGGTCGCCGTACGAGACCTCAGGCACACGGTCCGGCGGGGTCGGCAGCAGCTCGCCCGGTTCGGTGCACGCAACGAGAAGGCACGACACGAGCAGCAAGCGCAGACGCATGCCAAGTGCATACCCGATCGGAGGCCCTCAATGCGAGGGGTCGAACGCTATTGACGAAACGTCATTGACAAATCGTCATTAGCGGCCCATGTTGGGCCCACGATGCTGGAGCAGAGACGCCGCCTGAGCCCAGAAGATCGCCGCCAGGAGCTGCTCGCGTTCGGGCGAGAGTTCTTCTCTGAGCACCCGGCGGACGCGTTCTCCATGGCGCAGATCGCCGACCGCGCTGGGGTGAGCAAGGGCCTGCTCTACAACTACTTCGGGGGGCGTCGCGGGTTCTACGTGGCCACGGTCTCGGCCATTCGGGACGAGGTCGCCGCGCGCACCGCGCCGGAGCCCGGGGTGCCCTTCGAGCGCGCCTTCGGTGACGCGCTGACCCGCTACGTCGAGTGGGTCCGTGACCACGGGGCGATCTACCGAGTGCTCGTGCAGGGTGGCCTCGGGGTGGACGGCGAGGTCGGGGACATCGTCGAGTCACTTCGCCGGACCACGGTCGGCCGCATCGTGGGCGCCATGGGCATCGAGCCGACGCCCGCCGTGTCGATCGCGCTCTACGGTTGGGTGTGTTTCGCCGAGAACGCCTGCCTCGACTGGTTGGGTCGGCAGGACGCGGTCAGCGCGAGCGCCATGGTGAGGCTGTTGGCAGGAGCGCTCCGCGGAGCCCTGGCGGCGGCAGGACAAGAGGACGGAGAGGCAGAATGACGACGGATCGAGACGCGTGGAAGCAGCATGTTGGAGGCTTTGCGTGGCCGACGATTCTCCTCCTAGTGGGGGTGATCGCGCTCGAGGCGGTTGCGTGGTCCGGGCGTGTGCCGCTCTTGCTCGGTTCGGTGTTGGCGACGCTCGCCGGCTACCTCGCGTTCACCGTCATGCACGAGGCGAGTCACGGGAACATCCACGGACGGCATCGGCGCTTCGCCAAGCTCGGCACGGTCGCCGGGTGGGTCGCCAGCGCGACGCTCTTCGCGCCGTACCCAGCGTTTCGCGTGCTGCACCTTCGGCACCATTCGTACACGAACCACCCGGACAAGGACCCCGACTACTTCGTCGCCGGCTCCGCGTGGATGGCGCCGATCCGGTGCCTCAAGACCCTGCCGCACTACTACCGCGAGTTCCTGTTCGGCAAGACCAGTCACACCAAGCAAGCCCGGCGTGAGCGCGCGGGCGTGCTTCTCGGCATCGCCGTCTACGTGTGCGCCGCGATCGGCTTGACGCTGAGCGGCCGCGGCCTGGAGGTCCTGATGCTCTGGATCGTCCCCTCGGTGCTCGCGACCGCGCTGCTCGCGCTCGGGTTCGACTGGCTGCCCCACCACCCGCACGACACGCGCGAGCGCTTCCACGACACGCGCATCATCGACGCCAAGATCCTCGACCTGGTGCTCGTCGGCCAGAACCTCCACCTCGTGCACCACCTCTGGCCGCGCGTGCCGTTCTACAAGTACCGCGCGGCCTTCGAGGACAGCCGCGAGGACTTGCAGCGGAAAGGCGCGCCCATCGTGACGTTCGGTCGATAGCCTTCGTCTAGCCGTCGCCGAAGCGGAGCGTGTGCTGCACCCACCGGCCGTCGGGCCAGTCCTGGGCCCACGCTAAGGTCCAGAGGCGGTGGCTCACGAGCCGATCCCTGTGGTAGACGGTCTCTGGACGCGCGGGCGGGAGACTGTACTCGTCGATGCTCTCTCTCGGCTCTTCGAACAGCTCTGCCCGCTCCACCGCTGCAAGGGCAGTGCAAGTCGGAGTACCGTGCGTGGGTCGGTCATCGTCTCTGGCTTGTGCGCAAACCACGCCCTTCGGCTACCGTGGCAACATGAGGGTAGAAGCGCGGCGGTGTGCTTGGTGGTCTATGGCGGCGTTGCTGTTCAGCCTCTCTGGCTGTGGGGGCGGCGAGGAGCCGTTGCCTGACGCCTCCGATGGACCGGACGCCTCCGATGGATCAGACGCCGGAGGCTGTCCGCCTGGCCAGAGCGATTCGGATGGCCGGTGCGTCGCCCACTACCCCGGCGCCTGTTACGCAATTGCGGACGGAACACCGGTCGAATCGGTGAGCACGCAGCGCATTCAGAACGAAGACATCGAGAACCAACTTGCGCTCGGCGGCTACCCCTTTGCCGACCGCAACCTGGGATGGCTGTTGGAGTGGTGCGTTCCCGATCCCGAAGCGTGCCCCGAAGAGTTCTCCCGCCTCGGTCCCGAGTACGAGGGTCTCTGCTGCCCGGACCACCCGGACGCCGCGCTCTTTGAACGCGCAACGCTCCACAGCGCGGGATCTGGCCCTTGTGCCTTTGGAGCGGGCACCTGCACAGTCTGGGCGGTCGATGGCGCCGTCGTCGCTCGGCACTCCTACTGCTACAACTGATCGGCCTAAAGACGTGATCCACTAACTCCAAGGGGGATCGAAGACTTCAAAAAGGGATCGCGAAGATGTCGTTCACCTCAGGGCCCTCCTGCTCGGTGACCGCCACGCCCGCATTCCCCGTCCCCACGATTCGGCGAAGGTCGCTGCGGCTGGTCGCGATGTGCACGAGGGGACCCGCGATGGCACTGGCGGAGATGGACTGGACGAAGAGATGATCGGGGAGGCCTCCCGGGATGGATGTCCCCGGGGCCGGACCCCGCCAGCCAACCCACGCATTGGCTCCGTCTTCCACGACTTCCAGCTCCCTTGCCCACATGTCGGCGAGCGTCTGCTCCGCGCCGGTCGGCGCTCCCGTCGCGTCGAGCCTGCGGTAGCGGATCGAGGCGGTCGAGTCGGCCGCGCCGTACACGAGCACGAAGCCCGTTCCCAAGGCGGCCACGCCGACGTTCACGAGACGATCCTCGGGCAGCGGGTAGGTCCGCTCCGCGCCGATCGGAGCGCCGCTCGCATCGAGGGCGCGCAGCCGGACACTGGCTCCACCCGCGTACCACGCCACCAGCGCACCGCAGCCGCTTCCGCCTCCGTAGGCGAGATCAGCGTCGAAGACCGCGCCCGTCGTCACGACGTGCTCCGCGCCGACGGTTCCGGAAGCCGAGACGGAACGAGTGACCAGACGGACGACGACGGAGGTCCCTCGGGGATGAGGAGGATCGCCCCGTCGCGGGTGGACGCGGAACGGAACGTCTCCGCGGAGATGAATCGCGGTGAGGAGCTCACCGTGATCGGGGCACCAGCAGGCTCGCTCGAGCCGCAGGCGGGCAGGATGCGCACGTCGACCCCCCGAGACGTCGAGGTGCGTTGCACGGCTTCGGCCAGGAGGATCTCCCCGGAGGACAGCCCCACCACCTCGATGGGCCCGCGGTGCGGGCCGTCATCACGAGGGTACGCGCGGGGGCCGGGAGGCCACGGAGCCGCTGGAGTCGAGACAGAACCCGCGCACGCCCCCCGCGACACCGTCGATGTAGGCCACGAAGCTCTGGCTTCCGACCCGCGCTGCGCTCACGTAGTACCCGGCCGCGGTCGGAGACACAGGGAGCTCGTCGAAGCCGTCGCAGTCCTGGTCGACGCCGTCGCGGTCGACCTCCATCGCGCCGGGGAACACCGTCGGCGCCGTGTCGTCGCAGTCGGGAGAGCTCGGAGACTCCGACCCGTCCCACCCGTCGCCGTCCACGTCCGAGAGATCAGCTCCCGAGCAGTCCTGGTCGATCCCGTCGTAGGGGACCTCCAACACGCTCGGTGACCGCGACGGGTCCATGTCGTCACAGTCGCCCATGCGCACCGAGAAGCCATCGCCGTCGATGTCAGCGTCGGAGCAAGCGAGGTCGGCCCCCGAGCAATCCTGGTCGACGCCGTCGCCGCAGATCTCGGCGCCCGCCGGCGACACGGTGGCGAGCGTGTCGTCGCAGTCGTTGCCGCCCGCGACCGTGGCGGCGAAACCGTCGACGTCGACCCGGTCTCCGCCGGTGCAGTCCTGGTCGACTCCGTCCCCAGGGAACACCGCCGGGTCGGTGTCGTCGCAGTCCCCGCCGTCGGTCAAGACAGAACGGTGTCCATCGCCATCCAAGTCGTCATCGCGTGTGCTCGCGTCGCAGTCGTCGTCTCGCCCGTTGTAGGAGACCTCGGTGGCACCGGGCGCCACCGAGGGGTCCGTGTCGTCGCAGTCTCCAGCGCGAACGCTGAACCCGTCACCGTCGCGGTCCAGGTCGTCGCAGGGGAGGTCGGCCCCCGAGCAGTCCTGGTCGACGCCGTCGCCGCAGGTCTCGAGACCCACCGGGGAGATCGAGTCGTCGCCGTCGTCGCAGTCGTCGCCTCCGGCTTCCGTAGCGACGAAGCCGTCTCTGTCCACGTCGACGAGATCGCCGCCGAGGCAGTCCTGGTCGACGCCGTCGTAGGGGATCTCCGAGGCCCCCGGGAAGCGACGGAAGTCATCGTCGTCGCAGTCTCCTCCGCCTGACACCGTGGAGCGATGGCCGTCTCCGTCGAGGTCGTCGTCACGGGTCATGGGGTCGCAGCCGTCGTCGATGCCGTTGTAAGGCTGCTCGTCTGCCGAGGGGTTCACCCGGGGGTTGTCGTCATCGCAATCTCCGCTGCGCGGTGTGATGCCATCTCCGTCTCTGTCCTCGTCGGTGCACGGGAGGTCTCCCCGCCGGCAGTCCTGGTCGACGCCATCCCCACAAATCTCGGTTCCTGCGGGGTTCGCGTTCGGGTCGCCGTCGTCGCAGTCGTCTTCCGCGGAGAAGCCGTCACCGTCCCGGTCCATGCCGGTTGGGCTCGGCCCCGCGTCGCCGCTGGCGGCATCCGGCGCACCGCTGGAACCGCCGCAACCGCCTGCGAGCGTGAGCGTGAAGGCGAGGAGCCAGGACGCGACGTGGCGACCTCGGTTTCGGCGGGGGGAGGAGGGTCGAGTACGCATGACCCGGTGTACGCAAGGACCCGACCCCTGTTCCTCGCGACCGTCGAACGCCGTTCGAGACGGGCCGCCACGTGCCCAACGGCTTCGCCGAAGCGACCGACGAATCGTGCGCACAAGAACGCCGCCCCCACCAAAGATGGCGAGGGCGGCGTCGCGCTCCGAAGTGGGGCACTGTGCTCAGGGGCGCTCAGCGGTGCACGAACACGACCCAGTCCTCGCTGCTCGAGCTCGGCGGGCTGCCCAGGTTCTGCGTGCCGGAGCCGGAGACCGCGGCCCGCGGGGTCCGCCCGCCCGTTCGCGGGTTGAACCACTCGACGTCGTAGGTCCCGCCGCCGGTGAGCGCGATGTTCGTGGAGCCACCGTTGCGGAGGTACACGATGTAGGCGACGCCCGGCTCGGCGAGCACCCAGTCGGTGGTGCTGCTCGTGAGCCCGTTCTGTCGCGACATGCGCTGAAGGTTGGCGCCGGTCCCTTGCACCACATCGCGGAAGAACGTCGCGAGGTGGCCGCTCTGCTGCCAGTGCGCGTTGAACTCCCGCAGGTTCTCGACCGCGAGGTCATACGCGTGCCCGCTGCCGGCGTTCTTCAGGTACCACTCGAAGCCGGCACCACCGCTCATGACGCTCGCCCACATCCAGTACGTGCGCTGAAGACGGGTCACGGACGAGAAGGGCGTGGGCGCGTTGCCACCCGAAGCCTCGGTGGCCGTCACGTACCAGCTCTGACCGGCCGCCGTGGAGCGCTGGAGGAAGTCCGCCGTTGCGCCGTACAGGCCGCCCGTCGCGCTCTCCGGGATGTTGCCGTACTGCAGGGTCGGGCCGTCGAAGCTGCCGTGACCGAGCAGCGCGTCGTAGCGCGAGTACTGGTTCGGGTAGGTGTGCATGACGATGGGGTGGTCGTAGGGGTCGATGCGCCGGATCTCGTTGGAGAACGAGCGAACCGCCGCGCCGGTGTTGGTGTTCTCTTCACCGAGGTTCCACTGGAGCGCCGGGTGATGGCCGAACCGCGAGACGATCTCCCGGTAGTAGAGGCGCCGCTCGTTTGTGAGGCTCTCGCCGAGCAGCCCGTCGTTCTCGGTCTCCTGCGTGACATAGTGGATGAGCATGCCGCTCGCGGAGATGTGACCGAGCACCTGCTCCCACTGGTCGAGCTTGCTGACGTCGAAGCGGCGACGGTTGCCGTAGTAGTCGGTCCACGGATGCCCGTCGCAGCCGTCGCCGTTGACGCTCATCGGCACCATGTAGATGGCGTTCGCGCCCGTGCCGCTGAGGTAGTTCACGAGACCGAGGATCCCGCGACCGCGGCCGCCGCTCCACGTCGGGTCGCCCGCGCGGTAGTCCGAGACGTGGGGGTCGAAGCGGTGAAGCACGCCCTTGCAGCTGCCGACGTTGGCCTGCTTGGTGGTGTTGTCGAAGTCGGCGTAGCCGAAGATGTTCTCGGGGCTGTCGACGCCCGCCTCGATGAAGTAGTCGCCCGTGCCAGCGAAGCGCAGGTAGCGCTCGCCGGATCGGTGCTCGAGCAGGCCGCGGGCACGCATGTCGCGGCCGCTGGCCGAGCTGGCCGAGACCGAGAAGGAGCCCGTCTGGCCGTCAACACCCGAGACGGGCGCGCCCGCGGTCGCCGAGGTCGAGATCGCCACGTTGGAGCCGGTCCGGAAGGAGACGCGGAAGCCCCAGCTGCCCGCGCTCGGCGGCATGAAGTACGCCCGCCACACGTTGCCCGACGCGGCGCCGGAGTTGGCCGCGTTCCCGTCTGCGGCGAAGTGCCCAGGCACGGTCATCGAGGTCCCGCCGCGGGTGAACGTCACGTCCATCCGGTGGTTCAGGAAGGTCGCGTCGCTGTTCTCGCTGAGGTTCGGACCCGCGCACGAGACCGCCACCCGGTGCCATCGCTGCCGCGTCCCGGTGACCGTGCAGCCGCCCGTCGGAGGATCGGGCTCGGGGTCGGGGTCGGCGTCGTCGCAGCGGACCCCGCCGCACATGCAGACGCTCATGCTGCTGACGCTGTTGAAGCAGTCGTCCGCGCTCGAGCCGTAGATCGCTTGGCACTCCGCTGTGGTGTCGCACTGGTCGCCGGTCGGCGGAGGCGGCGGATCGGGATCGGGGTCGGGGTCGGGGTCGGGGTCGGGGTCGGGGTCGCCGGCGTCGCATCGCTCGGAACCACACATGCAGACGCTCATGCTGCTGAGGCTGTTGAAGCAGTCGTCCGCGGTCGGTCCGTAGGTCGCTTGGCACTCGGCCGTGGTGTTGCACTGGTCGCCGCTCGGCGGCGGAGGCGGCGGATCGGGGTCGGGGTCAGGGTCGGGGTCAGGATCAGGATCGGGGTCCGGGTCGCCGGCGTCGCACCGCTCGGCTCCACACATGCACACGGATTGGCTGCTCTGGCTGTTGAAGCAGTCGTCCGCGGTCGGTCCGTAGGTCGCTTGGCACTCGGCCGTGGTGTTGCACTGGTCGCCGCTCGGCGGTGGCGGTGGCGGGTCCATGGGGTCCACCGGGTCGGTGCCGCTGCACGGCGCGTCCCCGCACATGCAGACGCTCATGCTGCTCTGGCTGTTGAAGCAGTCGTCCGCGCCCGGTCCCCACTCCGCTCGGCACTCGGCCGTGGTGTTGCACTCGTCCCCGACCAGACGGTCGGAGGCGGGGTCGACAGGGGATGCGCAGGCGGTCAGGCCGCCGAGGCAAACGATGATGAAGGCTCTTCGCATGTCGGGTCTCCTTGCGAACTCGGGGTAGCTGACCCGGCCGCGCGGCGCGGTTAATGGATTTGCGCGCGTCGCCCTCGAGTCGGGAAGCGCGCTAGGGTCCTCGGCGTGGAGACAGCGATGCCAGGCGCCTTCTCGGCGGCCCTTCGCGGCAACCTGCCGGCGGTCTTGGAGCCCTCCGAGTTTCCTGAATCGTGGGACCTCGCGCGGCGCCTGCTGCTCTGGCTCGCGTCGCCCGATGCGTCGCCGGAGGTCGGTGTTCCCTCCACGCTTCCCGACCGCGAATCGTCCGCGTGGGCCCTGTCCCTGCGCGCCCGCGTGGCGTGGCTGACGCTCGATGGGGAGGCGCTTCGCACGTGCCACGGCCGTCTCACGGCGATGCGTCACCCGCACGCGCCGCTCTTCGCCACGGTGGTCGGTCGACAGCTCGCTGCCCTCGTTGGGGCACGACCCGAGGACGACCTCGACGTCGTGCAGGAACGGGCCCGCGCGTGGGGGCTCCCGAGCCTCGCCGTGGAAGCGGTGTTCGCGAGCGCCATCGGCTCTGTGGGTCGCGATGGCGTCGACGCGCGGCACGTTCTTTCACGCGCGCGGCTGGCCTGCCGAATGGCCCAGGCGGAGGGGCTCTGGCTGACCCACTACACGACCTCGCTGTGCCTGGCGCGCGCACGCCGCATGACCGGTCACCCTCATCTGGGCGCGATGATCGCGCGCGCGTGTTTGCAGTCTGCGCCGCACCTGCTTCGCGGCCGCCTCCGATGGGAGCTTCTGCATGCTGGTGTGCTGCCCGATCCGGCGCCGAGGTTCGGCCTCGCCGAACATCTGACCGCAAACGCCACCGCGTGGCTTCGTCACGGCGACCTCCGGGCCCGGTCGACGCTCGACGCCCAGACGGGAGTCGCGGCCGACTGCGCGCTGGACTGGTCCGCGGTGAGCGCGGCGACCTCTGCCACGCCTCGCGCGCATACGGACGCCGTGACAGAAGCGTGGCTCGCCGGACGAACGAGTGAGATCCCCCCCGTGCTGAGCGGGTTGATCGCCCCCGCCTGGCGTGCAGCCGACGCGGCGCCGCCGTTTGTGCTCGGCACCCCTGGACGGCCGGTCGGCCGGCGGGTGCTCGGGTACCCGCCGCTGTCAGAGCACGACGCGATCCCCCCCGCAGGTGCCCATCCGGCGCGCCCCGAAGCGGTCATGTCGGCGCTGACCATCGCGGGCACGGCGGGCATCGAGCAGGCGGCCCTTTTTGAAGACGCGTACGGCTTCGCCTTTCGCCCGGAACTGCACGAGGCAACGTTCAAGGTGGTCCGACATCAGGCCCGCAAGCAGCTGGAGGGCTACGCGACGGTGGAGCGGGACGGCACGCGCCTGCGCCTCGTCGTCGAGCGGCCCTTTGCCGTGGTGGACCCACGGGTTCGGCAGCCGCTGTCGCACACCGTGCTTCGCGCGCTCGTAGCGGGGGCGGACAGCGCAAAGTCCATTGCGTCGAAGCTCGGCGTGCCTCTGAGAACCGTGCAGATGACGCTCAAGTCCATGGTCGACGAGGGGGCGTGCGTCGCCCAGCGAGAGGGCCGTCGCGTGCAGTACGCCGTGGAAGACACCACGTTCTGCGAGATCACGCGGGCGTGAGCCCTCAAGGCACGGTCGCCAGCTCGAGGACCTCGGCCGGCGACAAGGCGCGGTCGTAGATGTGGATCTCGTCGAGCATCCCATCGAGCGGGAACACCAACACCGAGCCGTCGTTCTCGTCCGCCCCGATCAGCACATCCTGGTTGCTCCCTTCGATGGTCTCGCCGGCGGAGCGGGTCGCCTCCAGACCGTCGATGTAGGTGACCTTGAGGCCTCGGTCGAAGACGACCGCCAGGTGAATCCAGGTGTCGAACGCCAGCGCGCGCTCCGTGCGCAGCGAGCGGACCTCGGTCGCGTCCGTGGTCACGAAGACGAACTCGGGGCTCTCCGTGAGCTGAGCGAAGAACACCTGCCACACATTGGCCAGGCCCGATCCGGCCGCCTGACCGATGGCCGAGGCGCGCCGGTAGGCACCCGGCGCAGGGTCGTGGAACCAGACCCAGAGGGCGACGCTGAAGCCCGCGTCGCTCCTCGGGACGAGCGCCGGGTCGTACGAGACGCGGAGTCGGCGCGCCTCCGACGTGAAGTCGCACGCGTTGCCCACCCGACCGGCCACGATGTCGGGGCAGCCCGCCGCATCGCAGCGCCCGTCCCGCGTGTTCCCGCTCGCGTCGCGCAAGAAACCGTCGTCCAGCGACTCACACGAATAGAGCGCGATGGGGCCAGGAGGCCCGGCATCGGGTGGCCGTGCGTCCGGCACACCGGCGTCCGGCACACCTGCGTCCGGCAGACCGGCGTCCAGCACACCTGCGTCCGGCGAACCGGCGTCGGGTGTGCCCGCGTCGGGCGTGGCTGCATCCGTGCCCGCGTCGCCCACGCCCGCGTCTGGAGTGCCCGCGTCCTGAGCCGCGCCCTCCTCGCATCGAACGCCGTCCACACACCGATAGCCGGGCGCACACGGACACGGCTTTTCGTCGAGCAACTCGCCCGGCACCACACACCCCGTCATGAGCGAAGCCACAACGCCGCAGAGCGCCCAACGCACGCCGGTCATGAAGACCCCGAGATCGCGAGATCGACGAGGCCCCAGACCAGACCGAGAAGACCCATCGCGCCGCTCGCGATGAACGACACCGTCGCGGCGATCCCCAGGGGTTCTGCGGACTGCACGTGGGGCAGGGCCGTCTCGTGGTCGGGGGCACGGTTGGCCTGGTCGAGCGCGTCCTGGAAGGGAATCGTCGTGCCGATCCCGACCGCCAAGGGCACGGCCGAGAGGCTCAGCACTACCCAGGGCACAACCGACGGACTCTCCTGCTCGAGAACGCGCATCGGGCTCGCGACGGACACGCGCGCCGTCTCACCCACGCGCACGGACACTTGCTGATCGCGACGGCCGGCGACACGAATCCGATGCACGCCGGCGTCCAGCCGGGTCTGGATGGGGCTCCCCACGCGGGCGGTGCCGAGTCGGGTCCCGTCGAGCTCGACGAGCAGCGGCTCCGGGCTCTGTGTCTCGACGTGAAGGCTGCCCTGAAGTTCGTGGGCGCTCCGCCGTGCCTCCACGATGGCCTCTCGCTGCGCCGGGTCCAGTTCGCCCAACGAGCCGTCCAGAAGCCGGTCGTACCAGTCGATCGCTTCGGTCGGGCGCCGCAGCTCCTGCAGCGTCGCGGCGAGGGCGAGGGCGTGTCGGATCGCCGGCTCGACGGACTGGGCCTCCTCGAACTGCGCGAGCGCCTGCTCGGGAAGGCCTTCTTCGAGGGCGGCGATCCCCGCCTCGTAGGCGACGCGTGCGGGGCTCAGATCCGCGGAGGACTGTGCATGGCAGGGCGCCGTGGCCCACCCGCTGAGCAGAACCACGGCGAGGAGCATGGGCCTCATTGCGCGCCTCGGATGAGGTCGATGGCGCGGAACCGGTCCGCGGTCGGCGCGGGCTGGGAGGGGGCGGGTCGAGGCCTGCGCCGCCGCGGACGGCGGGTTGATCGCCGCGGCGCCTCAATCGCTGGCTCCTCTGCGGGGGGCACGCTCGGCTCCTCCTGCGACGGGGCCTCCTCGATGGTCGCCACCGGTACTTCGACGCGCGCAGCCGGGGCGTCCTCGACCGAAGCCGCCGGCGCGGTGTGAGGGGGCGAACCCGCGAGCGCGAACGCCACAACCCCACCGAGCCCCA
Source organism: Sandaracinaceae bacterium (assembly GCA_045106715.1). GTDB lineage: Bacteria > Myxococcota_A > Polyangia > Polyangiales > Sandaracinaceae. The sequence continues at coordinate 3,585 of JBGCFC010000031.1, read as the reverse complement.
AGCCGGCCACGCCCAATCCTGCGAGGCCGAGCCGCCGGCGCTTGCGCCTCTTTGCCACCATGGCCTGACGACTCTGGTCCCATGTTCGAACCATCGTCTCGGAGCGCTCCCGAACTTCGACGGAGGTGTCCCCGAACTCGCCTTCCAGATACTCAGCGAGGTCGAGCCGTCCCTCCATCGCCACCGATTCCTCGAGTACGTCCGCCAAGCGAAGAGAGACCTCGCGAGCGGTGTCCGGGCGGTGCGCCGGGTCCTTCGCGAGAAGCTCGAAGGCGAGCTCCACGAGCTCGGGCGGCACCCCTTCTCGGAGCGCACCGATGTCGGGCGTCGGTGCGGACAGGATGCGCTGCGCGGCTTCTCGACTGTCGCGTCCCCCGTACAGGCGTTCTCCTGAGAGCAGCTCGAAGAGCACGACTCCGAGCGCGAAGAGATCGCTCTTCTGCGTCGGCGGCTCAAACCGGAGTTGCTCGGGCGACATGTAGCCGATCTTCCCCTTCAACACCCCGGTCGTCGTCGCGCCGCTGCCGTCCGTCTTGGCGATGCCGAAGTCCGCCACGCGGGCCACGCCGTCGAAGCCGACCAGCACGTTCTGTGGACTGACGTCGCGGTGGATCAAGCCAAGCGCTGCCCCTTCGGTCGTGCGGAGCTCGTGCACCGCCGTGAGCCCAAGAGCGACCTGATGCGCGATGCGCACCGCGACTTGCAACGGCAGTCGCTCAGCTCGAGAGCCGAGCTCGCGCAGAGCTTGATGTGTCGTGATGCCCTCGATGTAGTCCATGACGAGATAGGGCCCGTTCTCGTCCTCGCCGACATCGATCACCGACACCACGTTGGGGTGGCGAATGAGCCCGGCGAGCCGGGCTTCGTCCACGAACATCCGCCGGAACTTGGCGTCCGAACGGTACTCGGGACGCAGCCGCTTGATGGCCACGAGTCGACGAAACGTCTCCGTGATCCGCAGTCCAAGCTGGACTTCGCCCATCCCTCCTCGCGCGATCTGCCCGATCGAGACGTACCCTGGAGCGCCCGTCGACACCGTCTGCAAACGTAGCACGCAGACCCGCCGCTCCCGACAAAGGCCGCTCGCCAGTGCCCGTGGGTTGCCAGTGCCCATTGCGCGCCTGCACTGTTCGGCATGCGCTGTCCATGGATCGCGATCGCCGCGCTGGCTGTGGCCTGCTCGGGTCCCGAGCACGAACCCGACCGTCCGGCCGCCCCGCAGCAAGCGAGCTCGACGGCCGAAGCGCCGACGGAGCCCCACGCGCCGGCGTCAACGAGCGCGCCCGCACGGCCCGCGTGCGAGTCGGACGCGGACTGCATGATGCACACGCCGTGCTGCGTATGCCCGCCCGTCCCGCAGGCGCTTCACACCGACGAGGTCGAAGAAGCACGCCAGCTCTGCACGCGCGTGCGGTGCGCGGCGTGCGGGCTGCAGCCTCCAGAAGGGCCAGACCAGGTCGCGCGCTGCCGAAACGCGGTGTGCGTCGCCGAACCGGCGCCCCTCGACACGACGGCGTGCCGCACCGACGCGGACTGCGAGATGATCACGCCGTGCTGCGCGTGCCCGCTGGATCCGGTGGCGATGAACCGAACGGCGGCCGCGGCGGTCCGGGAAGAGTGCACGATGATCGATTGCTCGGTCTGCGAAGCGCCGCCGAGCGCGCGCCCGCCAGAGACCGCGCGCTGTCAGAGTTCGATCTGCGTGGCGGTGTCGGCGCCGTGAGGGGAGCGGCGGCGTCCCACCCGGACGCTGCTAGGGTCCGCGCGATGTTGAAGACGATCCTCACGCACCCAGGCGGGGCCCACAAAGATGATTTCCTCGCGGTCTGCTTGCTCGCCGCGAAGTACGGGGCGCCGATCGTGCGCCGGAACCCGACTGAAGCGGACCTCGCGGACCCGGCGGTCGCCATCGTCGACGTCGGCGGTGAGCACGCGCCCGAGCGCATGAACTTCGACCACCATCACTTCCCGCGCGAGCATCCGCCGACGTGCGCGCTGAGCCTCGTGCTCGCGCACTACGACCTCTACGAGGACGCGAAGGTGTTCTGCGACTGGCTCGAGCCAGCCGAGTGGTTCGACTCGCGCGGCCCGAAGAAGACGGCCGAGATGCTCGGCATTCCGCGGCGGGCCGTGGGGCAGCTTCACTCGCCCATCGACGTCACGATGCTGCGCCGGTTCGCCGCCGAGACCGAGCTGGCGCCCGGCCAAACGCTCTACGAGGTGATGCGCTTCGTGGGGGAGGACCTGCTGACGTACCTGGCGACGGTGCGCGCGCGCATCGCCTACGTCGAGGAGCGCGGCGCGCGTTGGACGCTGAACGAGGGAGACGACGTCATCGAGGCCGTGTTCCTGCCGCGAACCGATCCGCCCGCCGAGGAGCCGTCGGCGACGGTCGCGGCGTACGTCCGCGCCAAGGGCCTCGCGAAGACGACCTGCGCGCTGGTCTACCCCGACCGTCGCGGCCCGGGCTACGGGATCTCCCGTTGGGAAGACCACCCCAAGCTCGACTTCTGTCGGGTCGAGGGCGAAGACGACGTGAAGTTCGCGCACAAGAGCGGCTTCGTCTGCAAGACCACGGCGACCGAGCCGGAGCGACTCAAGGCGCTCATCGTCGCCGCCTGGGGCTGATTCGAACCCTCGCGCGTGCCAACGCGCCGATCGCATCGGCTTTCTCGTGACCCTCTGAAACGCACGCCGTCCCCACCGCACGGTGAGGGTGGGCGTGACGCTCAGGAGGTTGCAATGGGATTGAACGAGGAAGCGAGCCGCGCGTGCTGTCAGAGTTCGGCGGTCGTGCTGATGGCGTTGTTCGTGATGGGGTGCACGCTGGTGCATGAGCCATCGGGTCAGACGGAGGACGGGGGGCGCGGTCGGGACGCGATGCCGCCCTGCGATCCCGATGCGACACTGCCCGGCGAACCCGGAGGAGGCTGTCCCATTTGGGATTCTCCGGTGCCGACGACCCAGCTGTCGGCAGGTGCAAACCACATCTGTGCGCTCGGAACGGACGGACGGGTGCGCTGCTGGGGTGACGGCGAGAACGGCCAGCTCGGTGACGGAACGCTCACCGGAAGCGGCACGTGGATCGAGGTGCAGGAGCTCTCCCGAGTAGAACAGATCAGCGCAGGTGGCGGGTTCACGTGTGCGGTGAAGCGCGACGGAACGGTGGCCTGCTGGGGCGGCCTCGGGGTCGACCCGCGCCCGGGAAGCGGCGATGGCGTGGCGTCTTCGTGGACGCCCCGGGCGGTCGATGGACTCGTCGACATCGTGGAGGTCGCCGGCGGTGGCACGCTGGCCTGTGCTCGCGATCGGCAAGGTGAGGTGTATTGCTGGGGAGGTGCACTCGGCGAACTCGCGCGGGTCGAGGGGCTGTCGGGAGTGACTCAGGTCGACGCGGGATACACGCACGCCTGCGCGCTGGACGAGGTGGGCGCGGTCCGCTGCTGGGGAGGCAACGACCGTGGGCAGCTCGGTGACGGGAGCGTCGTGGACTCGTCTTCCCCCGTACGCGCTCTGCTTGATGGACCTGCTGTCGCGCTCGCCACCGGGGACAGCCACACGTGCGCGTTGATGCACGACGGCACC
>JBGCFC010000030.1:0-11838 GCA_045106715.1 Sandaracinaceae bacterium | reverse complement strand
CCTCGAACTCCTCGCCTCCTCCCCTCTCTGCTGCGCTCGAACTCGACCCGGCGGTACGGGCCCTCTGCTCACCCGAGCGAGATTCAACAGAGTGGCGAGGGGGGAGGGAGTTCGAGGGCGCGTCCCAAGAAGATCGAATTCATGCTGTCAGGGGACTAGGATCAAGCGGTGCGACACCTCGCCCCGCTCGCCGTGAGCCTTCTTCTCGGTTCGGCCTCCATCGCGGCCGCGCAGCCGCGCGTGGGTCAGCCGGCACCCGCCATCCGTGCGCGGGCGGTCGACGCGGAGGGGGAGATCGGGATGGACCGATACCGAGGTCGGGTCGTGTTGGTGGTGTTCGTCGCGACCTGGTGCGGGGCCTGCCGACGCCTCGCGCCGGAGCTGGAACGGCTCTCGGCGGCTCACCCCGATCTTGCAGTCGTCGCCCTGAGCCACGAGTCGCGATCCCGGATCCGCCGTCATGTTGCGCGCGCCGAGCCGGGGGTGCCTTGGCTGCAGTGCACCGGACACACCGCGGTGCAATGGGGGGCCGACGCGCTGCCGACCTACGCGGTCGTCGGCCGAGACGGTGTCGTGCGCGCGTCCTTTCAAGGGGTCGAGGGCTCCACCGTCGCAGCGTTGTCGCGGGCGGTCGCCGACGCGCTGGAAACCCGGTGAAACTGGCCGTGTTCTCCGTCTGATTTCAGTGCTTTGGGCGCCGTTTCACGCTTGGGGGCTTCAGCGGACAAGGGCGAACTCCGATAGAAGGGCAACATGCCCTCATCGCCATGGCTCCGCGCCGCTCTGCCTCTCGCGTTTCTCTTCCTGCTTGCCTGCGGCGACCCCGAATGCGGCGCCGGCGCCGAGTCCTGCGACGGTGCGTGCGTCGACGTTCGCCTCGACCCGGCGCACTGCGGCGGCTGTGGCGTGGCGTGCGAAGACGGCCTGGTGTGCAGTGACGGCGCGTGAAGCACGGGGTGCGGGATGGGCACCGAGGTGTGCGACGGGCGTTGCGTCGACGTCGACGTCGACCCCTCGAACTGCGGCGCGTGCGGAGCGTCTTGCGAGGACGGTGAGGTCTGCTCCGCCGGTGCCTGCGCCGATGGCTGCGGAGCGGGGACGGTCGAGTGCGAAGGAGCGTGCGCGGACACCGACGTGGACCCTTCGAACTGCGGGGGCTGCGGGATGGCGTGTGCGATCGGCAGCGCGTGCGTGGACGGCGCCTGCGCCATCGCCTGCAGCGCGGGGCTGACCGACTGCAGCGGCGCCTGCGTCGACACGGACCTGGACCCTTCGAACTGCGGCGCCTGCGGGATGGGCTGCCCGGACGGCGAGGTCTGCTCGGCGGGTGCGTGCGCGACGTCCTGCGGGGCTGGTACCGAGTTGTGCGACGGCGCCTGCGCCGACACCTCGCTCGACCGGGACCACTGCGGCACCTGCGGCGAGGCCTGCGCGGCCGACGAGGTGTGCAGCGGCGGGCTCTGCGGCGACTTCTGTGGCGCGGGGACGGAGCTGTGTGGCGAAGCGTGTGCCGACACCGAGAACGATCGCCGCAACTGCGGAACCTGCGGGATGGCCTGCGGCGCTGAAGAAGCGTGTGTGGAGGGGGGGTGCCAGCCGCTCTGTCCCGCTGACCAGACGGCGTGTGACGGAGCCTGCGTGGACACGTCGAGCGACGTCGCGCACTGCGGGACGTGCGGCATGGCGTGCACGATGAGCGAGGTATGTCGCGACAGCGGCTGTGACACGGCGCGCGCGGTCGCGGTCGTGACGACCGTCTCGCGAAACGAGCAGCTCGCCAACGACGCCTGGCTCGTCTACGAAGGCGCGCCCGACACGCCGCGACGCCTCAACCCGACGCGCTTCGAGACGAACACGGTGCAGTCGGCGCAGCTGACGGCGAACGGCGACGTGGTGGTCTTCGCCGCGCAGGATACCGAGGGCCTGTACGAGCTGTACGTCGCTCGCGCGACCACGACGGGACTCACCAAGCTCAACGCCGCGCTGCCTTCCACGGTGGGCGTTCAGCACTGGGCGTTGAGCCCGGATCAGACGCGACTGGTGTACGTCACCACGGACCCGGGCGGCGGGAGCGCGCGGGTGTTCACGGTCTCGCTCGACATGCCGGGGGTCGTGAGCGCGCGTGACGAGGTCCTCCGTGCCACCGCCGACGCCATCACCGCGGAGGTCACCGACGATGGCGGGGTGTTCGTGCACGGGGAAACCGCCGGTGGCTTCGAGCTCTACTTCGTCGCTCCGAGTTCCACGACACCCATGGAGATCAGCGCCGCCACCGACGACCTCATGGAGAACTACGTCGTGTCGGCCGACGGACAGCGGGTTGTCTTCGACATGCTCGAGGACGGGGCGACGTTCGACCTGTTCGTTGGTGCACGCGACGGGAGTCGAACGCGGTTGTCGCTCGCGGACGGGACGAGCGTCAACGGCTTCGTCGTCTCGGACGGCGATGCGGCTCTCTACGCCGCCGACGACAATGTGCTCGTGGTGTTCTCGCTGTCCGATCCGAGCGTGCAGACCCGGTTGGCGGCTTCGGAGCGGTTTGATGGGCTGTCGGACATCTTCCTCACTCCGGCCGGCGACCGCGTTGTCTTTGCGGCCGAGGCTGACGACGACTTCCGGGTGTACGCCATCGACGTCGCGGCCCCGGACGAAGCGCGTCGCCTCAGCGGTTCTTTGGAGCGCCGCCGGTACGTCTCGGCGGTCGGGCTCAGCGGAGATGGCTCGACGCTGGCCGCGCAGTACGAGTCGGTCCTGCCACGCATGACGGTGGCGCCGACCGACGGGAGCGCGGCCGTGATCGAGCCCGATATCATCACGGGCGCGACCGTCTACACGACGGGCGACATCGCGCTCACCGAAGACGGCAACTACGGCTTCTTCCCCTTGTTCCTGGAGGACGAGAACGTACGGGCGCTGTACGCGACCCCGCTCCCCGAGGCGGAATGGGTGCGCGTCGACCTCGCGCTGCGCCACGACAGCCCGTCGCTGACTCAGCTCTCGGCGACCCCGAGCGCTTCCTGCGCCGCGTTCGTGGGCAGCATCGATGACCCGCATACGGGGGAGCTTTACGGGTTTGTCCCCGGGGCGAAGGACCGCGCCGTTCGACTCAGCGCGCCCATCTCGGCCGGCACCTCGGTCCGTGACTTCGCCCTTCGCGAGGCCGGGGACGTGGTCGTCTACCTCGCTGACACCGGCGGTGCTGCGCAGTTCAACGTCTTCGCCACGACGGTGTCGAGCCCCGGCGTTGCGACGCAGCTCAACCCGTCTCTCGGGGGCGCGGGGGCGCGGGAGGTGTGGATCGACGGAGATGACGTCTACTACACGGTCGACTCCGCGGCTTCGGGAGACGACCTCTACCGCGCCTCGCTTGGCAGCCCGGGCGCTCACTCCCTCGTGATGACGGGCGTTCGGGAGTTGGCGATCCACGAGGGGGACGTCTTCCTGGTGCACTACGACGAGGCGACCGGCGTGTCGCAGCTGAGCGTCGTCCGCGGGAGCGTGACCACGAAGCTCAGCGCGGACGGCGTCGCGGTGCGGCGCTTTGTCGTCTCGGCCGACACGCAGCACCTGTACTACCAGGAAGACGACTCGCCCTACGCGCTCTGGCACTTGGACTTGGCGGCGGGCGGCGCGGCGTTGCGTATGACGTCGGCGGACCACCTCGTGAGTTCATCCCGCGGGTTTGCGACGTCGGCGGACGGCGCCCGGCTCGTGTACATCGGGAGCGCGCGCACCGCGGGCATCGACGAGGTGTGGATGGTCGAGTTGGCGAGCCCCGAGGTCGAGGTTCAGCTCAACGCGAACTTCAACAGCACCAACCGGGATGCGTGGGAGGTGCAGATCACCGCGGCCGGCGACTACGTCGTGTTCCGAGCCGACGTGGTGAGCGGTCGCGACGAACTCTTCGGGGTCGACCCCGCGAACCCCCAGACGTCTCAGGTGCGTCTGCACCAAGCTTCGGACTCGACCGCGGAGGACGTCTTCTCTGGGTGGGTCCTCACCGACGACCGGGTGTTGTTCCGTGCGGACTTCGTGTCGAACCGCTTCGTGCTCTACGGGGTGGACTTCGCGGCGCCCGAAACGGAGGTCGCGCTGTCCCTCGACACGTCTCAAGCGGACGTCGACGCCTTTGTGGTCGCAGGGGCGAGGCTCCTCTAACGAGGGCGCGAAGTGCAGACGCAGGAGGTGTTTGACCTGCCGATCGACGGGTCCGAAGCCGCGGTCATCCGGAGCCCCGAGGTGCTGCCCGCCGATGTCGGCTCGGTCCGACCGGCCGGCGGACGTGCGACAGACCAGCGCGGCGGGATCGACGGCGGTGAGGGCGGAGGGCCCGTCGATTGAAGGCGGACGCTGTCCGATTTACCGGGTTTCGTGCTCCTGTGCCGGAGTGCATGCTGGCCCGATGAACCAACTCGGCCCCCGCCTCGTGCTCGCCCTCGCCCTCGCGTTTTCGGGCTGCGAGGACGACCCCACGATCGATGGCGGGCCCGAGGGCGACGCCAGCACCGCGGCGGAGGGCGGAACGACGATGGACGCGGCGCCTCCCCCGCAAGATGCGGGGCCGATCGACTGCCAAACGGCCGTCGAGGGGGAGGGCTGGTCGTTCTGCTCGGCCAACGCGGCGACCTGTGAGTTCGTATTCCGCGACTCCACCGGCTGCGGGGCAGCGTGTGCGGAGCTGGGGCTCGCCTGTGTCGACGCGCGCGAGGACATCGACGACATGTGCGCACCGCGAGACGACCTGCCCGCGCTGGGCTGCGCGGACAACGGGCACATCTCTGACTACTGCATCTGCGGCCGTGCGCCGCCGCCGGACGCCGGGCCCGGGGACGCCGGTCCCATGGGCGACGCCGGTCCCGCGGGGCCGGTGCTGGCGTTTCCATCGGCGCGCGGCGCAGGGGCGTACGCGACCGGCGGACGCGGGGGGCGGGTCATCCGCGTGACGACGCTGGCCAACGCCGGACCGGGGAGCCTTCGCGAAGCGCTCACCGCGACCGGCCCGCGCATCATCGTGTTCGCGGTCTCGGGCACGATCCCGATCACGAGCAGCATCATCGTCACCGAGGGCGACTTCACCCTCGCCGGCCAGACCGCGCCCGAGGGCGGCATCACGCTTACCGGGGGCAGTCGGGTGATCGAGTTCCGCGAGGTCAGCAACTTCATCCTCCGGTACGTGCGCGTGCGACCGGAGTATTCGTCGTTCGACGCGGTGCGCTTCACCGACTGCGACAACTTCATTGCCGACCACATGTCGGTGTCCTTCGGCGGTGACGAGATCATGAGCTCGACACGCGACACCGACGACGTGACCTTCCAGCGCACGCTCTTCGGCGAGGGGAAGACCGGCACGTTGTTCGGCGACAGCGATGACCCGGCGCTGAGTGAAAACCTCAGCTTCCACCACAACGCCTACTACAACGTCACTCACCGGCACCCGAACATGCACTCGTTCGGGCGCGTCGATCACTACAACAACGTGGTGTTCAACTGGCGGTTCCGCTGGTCGGTGGTCATCGGCGACGTCTCGCTGAACCACATGAACAACTACTACTCGCAGGGCTGCCTCACGAGCCCCTCGGGGACGAACAGCTTCAACAAAATCTTCTACCGCGCAGCCTATCAGCCGGAGCTGCACTCCGCCGGCAACCTGGTGATGCCCAGCTTCTTCACCGATCCGTCGGCGTCGAACGCGCCGCTCTGGAGCTGGCGTGTGGACGTGACGGAGGGGCCGTACGCGGGGGCCGGCGCCAACACGCCGCTCACCACCGACTACTTCGTCGACATGCCGTTCCCGCTGCTCGGCCCGCCGGCGGTGGTCCAGAGCGCGACCGAGGCTTTTGTTGATGTGACCGGCGATGTAGGCGCGGGCTCCCGCGTCACCGAGACGGGCACCGTGGTCGCCGAGAGGGACGCGCTCGACACCCTGTACCTCGACAACATCCGCGCCGGCGATTGCGTCGAGTACATGTCGAGCAGCGCGGGCCAAGACTTCGACAGCACGCCGCACTACGCCGCGTTCCGCGCGACCATCAGCGAGACGCCCGTGGCGATGGGGCCGACCGACGCCGACGAGGACGGCATGCCCGACACCTGGGAGTCCAGCATGGGCTTCGACGCGAGCCTCGATGACAGCGCGCTCGACGCGGACGGGGACGGCTACACCAACATCGAGGAGTTCATCAACCGTGTCGATGGTTGATTCGTGGAAGGCCAGCTCGGGCGGCAGGGGACACGCGTGGAGGCGCTGTTCGCGCACCTCCGGCGGGCCTCGACGGTCGCTCTCGATCCGGTGCGACCCTCAGTTGGGCTGCATCGCGGGCTGCGCGCCCGCGACCAGCTGGGCGGCGGTCACCTGCGGAAGCTCGCTGAACCCGATCGCGTACGGCGAGGGGACCGCTCGGTTTCTCTCATAGGTTCCGACGAAGATGCTGTACACGCCCGGGGCGAAGGGCCCCTGCACGAGCGGGTTGAAGCCTTCCGGCCCATCGTCGTTGCAGCGGAAGGACCCGTCGGGCCCTCGGACGGCCAACGTCAGGTCCACCTCGCGGCCGGCCGCATCCGGCAGCGCGGCGATCAGGATTCGCAAGGTCTGGAACGGTGCGGTGACCTGAAGGATGTGGTTGGGCGTGGTGGGTACCGCGCCGACGCAGCCGGCGCCGAACGTGGCCGCGTCCGCCTGCCCCATCGTCTGCCCGCGCACTACCTGCGGGTCGGGCATGAAGCCGGGGGTCAGTGGGATCGGGGCGCCGGCCGGCATCATGCCCGCCTGCGCGCCGTTCGGGACCATGCCGGGCTGCGCGCCGGGTGGCATCTGCCCTGGCTGCATCCCCGGGGGCATCTGCCCCGGCTGCATTCCGGGCGGCATCTGCGGCATCGGCGGAGGCGGGACCTCGTCGTAGTCCGGCAAGCCGAGCGGAGGATCGAAGTCCGGCCGCTCCGCCATGGCCGCCGGGTTGGGCGGCGGCGGCGCGGGGATGGAGTCGATGTCCGGGATCGCGAGCGGCGGGTCTTCCTCGAGGTCCGAAGCCGCGGGGCAGCCAGTGAGACCGAACGCGAGCATGACAGCGAGAATGCAGCGCGCGGCCGAGGCGCGGGGAGGGCGAGCGAGGCGAGGCATGCTGCGCGCATCATACACGGGCGGCCCCGGCCCTCGGGTGCTATCCGAGCCGCATGTCCACCCATCGGCGCCTCGGTCTCCTGCTCTCGATGTTCGCCCTCGCGGCGTGCGGCGGCTCCGGCACGCCCGACCCCGAGTACTCGGCGGCGGGCGGTCGCGGCGAGCCGAGCGAGACGAGCACGCAGACCACCGAGGCCGACCCCGTACCGCACGGGCGCCTGCCCGAGGGCGTGACCCCGCTCGCCTACACCGTGTGGATCGAGGCGGTGCCCAGCCGCGATCGCTTCCGGGGCCGGGTGGACATCCGCACGCGCCTCGACGCCGCCACGGATCGCATCTGGCTCCACGGACGGGAGCTCAACGTCACGCAGGCCGAGGTCCTGCCGGACGGTGGCGAAGCGGTCCGTGCGGTCTGGGAGCAGCACGACGAGGAGGGGGTCGCCTCCCTCACGCTTGCGGAGCCCGTCGAGGCGGGCGAGGTCATCCTTTCCATCAGCTACGACGCCCCGTTCGACCGGCAGCTCAAGGGGCTCTACCGCGTCGACACCGGCGGAGAGTCGTACGCGTTCACCCAGTTCGAGGCGACGAGCGCCCGGCTCGCCTTTCCTTGCTTCGACGAGCCGCGTTTCAAGACGCCCTTCGAGATGACGCTGAGCGTGCTGCCCGACCACGAGGCGATCGCCAACACGTTGGTCGTCTCCGAGACGCGCATTGGAGAGATGAAGGAGGTCCGCTTCGCGCCGACGCTCCCGCTGCCGACGTACCTCATCGCGATGGCGATCGGCCCGCTCGACGTCGTCGAGCATGCGCCGTTGCCTGCCAACGACGTACGCTCGCGCCCGCTCCCGTTCCGCGGGGTCGCCGTGCGCGGGCAAGGGGAGCGGCTCGCCTACGCGCTCGAGCACACGGGCGCGCTGCTCGCCGATCTCGAGGCGTACTTCGGCGTCGAGTATCCCTACGACAAGCTGGACATCATCGCGGTGCCCGATTTCGCGTCGGGCGCGATGGAAAACGCGGGCGCGATCACCTTCCGGGAGACGCTGCTCTTGCTCGACCCGGACAACGCGCCGGAGCGCCAGCGACGCGGGTTCGCCTATGTGATGGCGCACGAGCTCGCGCATCAGTGGTTCGGCAACCTCGTGACGATGCCTTGGTGGGACGACATCTGGCTCAACGAGGCGTTCGCCACCTGGATGGGCAACAAGGTCATCCGTCACGTGCACCCTGAGCACCAGGCGCACGTCGCGATGGTCGACAGCGTGCACGGCGCGATGCGGGCCGACAGCCTCGCCAACGCCCGCCAGATCCGGCAGCCCATCGAGAGCAACCACGACATCCGGAACGCGTTCGACTCGATCACCTACCGCAAGGGGGGCGGTGTGTTGGAGATGTTCGAGCGCTGGCTCGGCGAAGACACGTTCCGCGATGGGATCCGCGCGTACATGGCCGAGCATCGGTTCGGCACCGCCACGGCGGACGACTTGCTCGCCTCGCTGACGCAGACCGCGCAGCGCGACGTCACCACGCCGTTCCGCACGTTCCTCTTTCAGCCGGGCGTGCCGCTCCTGTCGGCGCGCCGGGAGTGCGGCGACGACGGCAACCGGCTGCACATCGAACAGAGCCGGTACTTCCCCGTCGGGTCCGAGGGCGAGCGAGCGGCTACCTGGCAGATTCCGGTGTGCGTGCGCTGGGGCAGCGGTCGCCAGATGCAGGATCGCTGCACCCTGGTCACCGAGGCGAGCGCCGACATCGACCTCGGCGACGCGTGTCCAGACTGGGTGATGCCGAACGCCGACGCGGCCGGGTACTACCGTTTCGCGCTCCCGCCGGAAGACCTCGCGCGTCTGATGGACGCCGGCTGGTCTCGCCTCACGGAGCGTGAGCGGCTCAGCGTTGCGGACAACCTGGCGGCGGGGTTCGACGCGGGCACCATCCCGGCGGCGGATGTCTACCGCGCGCTGCCTCGCGTGGCGCAGGACGACTCGCGCGCGGTTGCCAACACGGCGATCGAGATGGCGCGGTTCGCCGATGAGCACCTCGTGGCGGACGCCCAGCGGGACGCGTTTCGGGAGTGGGCCGACGGCCTCTTCTCACGCCGGGCGCGCACGCTCGGGTGGGGCCCGCGCCGAGGGCGTTCGGAGGACGGCGAGACGGCGCTGCTGCGCGTGTCGGTTCAGGCGTTCATGGCCCAGGTCGCGCACTCGGAGCGCGCGCGTCGTGAGGCGGCGGAGCGGGGGGAGCGCTATCTCGGCGCCGACGAACTCGACCCGGACGCCGTGCAAGGGGATCTGGTGCCGCTCACCCTTGCGATGGCCATCGAGGACGGCGACACCGCCATGTTCGACCGGTTGCTCGCACGCGTGCTCGCGAGCGACGACGCGCTCTTCCGCGGCCGGGGGATGTTCGCCCTCGCCAACACCCACGACCCCGCGCTCTCGCAGCGCGTGCTGGCCCTCAACACCGACGAGCGCGTACGGGTCAATGAGGTCGGCCAGACGCTCTCGCAGCAGCTCTCGCAGCGCGAGACGCAGGACGCCGCCTGGACGTGGATGCAGGCGCACTTCGACGAGGTCTTCAGCCGCGTCGCCACGACCCGCGCGGGCTACGCTCCGTACTACGTCAGTGGCTTCTGTTCGGAGGCGCGCGCGGCCGAGGTCGAGGCCTTCTTTGGCGAGCGCATCGAGAGCCTTCCGGGCGGGCCACGCAACCTGCGCAACGCCCTCGAGCGGATCCGCAACTGCGCCGCGCGCGCCGAGGCGCAGCGAGAGAGCGCGACGTCGTTCTTCGAGGCGCAGTAGACCCCACAAAGACGCGGGGTCCTGTTTCGGGGGCCTTGATCCGAGCCCCTCGCGGGCTTAGGTGTGGAGTCCGGCGCACGCGCGTCGCGACTTTCAACACCTGATCCGCGGGGGAGCTCCATGTCGCTGACCAACACTCTCATCAAGGCGGGCGCGATGTACGCGCTCGGCCGCCTGGCCACCAACGTCAAGTCCGAGGACGTGGAGAAGGTCGTGGGCCTGTCCGGCGACGACTTCAAGAAGTACGGACTCAACCGCGCGGACGCGCTGCTCGGCACGATGGGCCTGACCCGCCAGGCAAACGTGCCCAACACAACGGGCCTCGTGCTCAGTGGCTTCGCGGCGGGCGCGCTGGTCGGCGCGGGCGTCACGTTCCTTTTCTACTCGGAGCAAGGCAAGGATGTGCGCGCCAAGATCGCCGAGTTCTTTGCCGGTGGCGATGCCGAAGAGACCAGTGAGAACACCGAGGGTGCCGAGACGAACGGCGCGAGCGAGACGGTCAACGGGAGCGCCAAGGCGAACGCCTGAGCTCGCCGATCGCGCACCGACGGCCGCCTCGCCTGGGAAACCGGAGGGGCGGCTTTGTCGTGCGCGGGGCCGATGCTCTGGCCAGAGCCCCGACGGCATGCAATGAGCCGCCCATGGCGGACTACATCTTCACGATGAAGGGGGTGACCAAGGTCCACCCCCCGGACAAGCGGATCGTCACTGATCTGTACCTCTCGTTTCTTCCGGGTGCGAAGATCGGGGTCATCGGACCGAACGGGATGGGCAAGTCCAGCTTGCTGCGGATCATGGCGGGGACGGATACGTCGTTCAACGGCGAGGCGTGGCTGCGGCCGGGCTCCACCGTCGGGTTCGTCGAGCAGGAGCCGGACATCGGCACCGACCGCACCGTCAAGGACGTCGTCGAGGATGCGGTGAGGCCGCTCAAGGAGACGCTCGCGCGGTACGAAGAAGTCTCCATGAAGCTCGGCGAGGTGAGCGACGACGACGAGATGAACGCGCTGCTCGAGGAGCAGGGCAACCTGCTCGACGCCATCGACGCCGCCGACGGCTGGAACCTCGACCACACGCTCGAGCTGGCGATGGACGCGCTCCGTCTGCCGCCCGCCGACCAGAACGTGGACCAGCTCAGTGGCGGCGAGAAGCGCCGTGTCGCGCTCTGCCGTGTGCTCCTGCAGAAGCCGGATCTCCTCCTGCTCGACGAGCCGACCAACCATCTCGATGCCGAGAGTGTGGCCTGGCTCGAGCAGCACTTGGCGCAGTACCCGGGCTGCATCGTGGCCATCACACACGACCGGTACTTCCTCGACAACGTCGCGGAGTGGATCCTCGAACTCGACCGGGGGGACGCCTTCCCCTTCAAGGGCAACTACACCGAGTGGCTGCAGGCGAAGGAGAAGCGCCTCGAGATCGAGGAGAAGCAGGAGTCTGCGCAGCAGCGCAAGATCAAGGCGGAGCTCGAATGGGTGCGAGCGGCGCCGAAGGCCCGTCACGCCAAGAGCAAGGCGCGGCTGCAGGCCTTCGACGCGCTCGTCACGGAGAGCCAGCGCAAGAAGCGCGTCGACAACGAGATCTTCATCCCACCGTCCACCGAGCGGCTCGGCGAGAAGGTGCTCGAGGTCAAGGGCCTGAAGAAGGCGTACGGCGACAAGCTGCTCTACGAAGACATGAACTTCCGGCTGCCGCGGGGCGCGGTGCTCGGCATCATCGGCGCGAACGGCGCGGGCAAGACGACGCTGTTCCGGATGATCACGGGGCAAGAGGAGCCCGACGACGGCGAGCTGATCTCGGTGCGTCCGACGACGATCGTGTCTTCGCCGCCCGAGATCTCCTCCCAGACGCTCTTCTTGGCGTCGAGTGCTTGCCGGCTCTGATCGACGTGCATCAGGCGCACCGTCTCGCCGAGGATCAGCTCGC
>JBGCFC010000003.1:0-11887 GCA_045106715.1 Sandaracinaceae bacterium | reverse complement strand
TGCACACTCGAAGACTGACGATGTTGATGGCGTCGGCTTCGCCGCCGCGGAAGGTTCGCTGCCGAACCTTGAGTATTCGAGTGTGCGCCGCGCTCCGTGCGTCCGGTTGCACACTCGAAGGCTGACGCCGAACCTTCAGGGCTCGACGATCAGGATTCGTTCGAAGGTCGCCTCCCGGTTGGTGACCCCGATGAACAGGTCGCCGCTGAGATCGGTGATGGCGGGGACCGCGCCGCCGCGCGTCGTGGTGGCATCGCCCACGGGACCGGCGTCGTCGGCGATCTGGCAGGTGATGTGCCCCTCGAGATCCATCCACATCTGCAGCGTGTAGCGTTGCCCAGGGGAGAAGTCGGCGGGGTGCT
The DNA here is from genome assembly GCA_045106715.1 of Sandaracinaceae bacterium. Taxonomy (GTDB): domain Bacteria; phylum Myxococcota_A; class Polyangia; order Polyangiales; family Sandaracinaceae. The sequence continues at coordinate 11,525 of JBGCFC010000003.1, read as the reverse complement.
CCGGGAAGAGATAGACCCCGGCGGAGGCCGGGATCGGGTCGGCCGGCTCCCACGCTAATCGCAACCGCGGACCCATGCCGCCGAAGTCCTCGTCGACCTCGCGGACGCGGTAGGCGTGGCAAATCACGACCTCCCCGTCGCCGCTGTCGACGCGCAGATTCACCTTCCAGTCGTCCTCGTCCTCGATGGCGCCGAGCGTGAAGGTGCTTTCCATGTAGAAGCGTGGGTCGCTCAGCGCGCGACGCATCCCGCCCGTCCCGAACGTGAACCCGGCCTCGGATGCGGTGACCGGGGAGGGGGCGGTCCACGGAGCGGCGAGGTCGGGGAGGATGCGGTAGTCGAGCAGCGTGTTGCAGCGCGCTGGCCAAGGATCGCGGTTGTCCGGGATGCCATCGCCGTCGCCGTCGTTCGGGAGGGGCGTGCAATCGAACGCGGGACCACAGACACCGCCGCGACAGGCCTGGTTCGATGGGCAGTTCACGTCAGCACACGGGCCTGCGTCGGAGAGCCCGGCATCGGAGAGCCCGGCATCCGTGAGCCCGGCGTCGCGGGGCACGGGGTCGCGCGGTTCACACCCTGTTTCGGGGATGCAGACCTCGGACCGATCGCAGGCGGTGTCGTCTGCGGCGTACACGCAGCTGCCGCCGTTGCACCGGGGTGACGAACACCGATCGAGCTCGGGGCAGTCGACGTCATCTCGGCACTCGCGGGCGCACTCCGGCTCGTCGCCGGTCACGCAGGCAGCGTCCTGGCACCGTCCGCCGACGCAGGTGGACCCGTCGGTGCACATGACGTCGCGGCAGTCGCGCGTGATCAGCAGGGTGATGGTGGTGGGACCCGCGACGGCGAGCAGCGCGGCGCGCCGTGCGACCGGCTGACCCCGGTCGAGGAGGGTGACCTCCACGCTCGCGCGGCGCGTGTGCCCCAGCTCGAGCTCCGCGACCCGCCGACCGCTCAGGTAGTCGCCGTCCGTGGCCGGCACTACCTCGCGACCTCGAGGGCTGAACACGGCGACCTCGTCGAACTCCACGCCGGGCCGGAAGTCCGTCTGGAGCTGGACGAGCACCACCGAGCGCTCCGCCGCGCAGCCTGCGATCAAACAGCCCGCGATCATGCAGACCGCGATCGTCCAGCCAGGCCACGCGCACGCCACGGCCCCAGCGTAGCAGCGGTCGTCAGTCCGTGCGTCGGTAGCGCAGGCGGTAGCGGATGTCGGACGGGAGCTGGTCGCTCGTGATGCGCACCGCCATCGTCATCTGCTCGCGGTCGGAGCTCAGCGAGTAGGTCGTGAACCGGTTGCCGTTGTCGGCGCGATGGTGGTGCACGAGGTTGCCGTTGCGCATCGTGACGGAGACGCGGATGCGCTGGCCCTGCGGCCCGTCGAGCGAGCGGGCCGACCCGAGCGACAGCCGGTGCGGGCCCCACTCATCCCAGCTGAGCGCCAGGTTGGAGGGGCCGCTGGAGGTGAGGCGGATCTGCTGCTCAGGGGTGATCCGGCGCCGCATCTCGAGCCTCGCGATCTCCCGAATGAAGAGGTTCAGCTCATCGACGACCCGGTCGATGCCCTCTTCCAGAGAGCCGCGCCCCCCCGCGAGCGCCCACGTCCCGGCGAAGTCCGCGAGGGCTGGCGCGGCTCGTCCCTGACCCTCCTGTCCGTGGCCGGCAGTGGGGGTCACTCCGCTCCCGGGCCCCAGAGCGAGCGCGAGGACCAGAGCGGTGGGGGCGAGCCAGAGAAATGAGCGACGGAGAAACATGAGAGTGAGAAACCTCGCTGCAGCATACGTACCACCCGACAGATTCGGAAGGTCCGCGCCTGGGGGTGTGCCGAGACGTGACGGAACGGACACAAGGCTTGGCGCTCCACGGTCAAAATGTCGTGCTGCGTTTCTGCACAGCCGCGGTGCGTTTTTGCGAGGCTGGATCGCGGGTGGGCTCGGAGGTCCCCGTGAGTTGACGCATGGTCGCCCCAGGGACCGCGTCTCAGGCTGCGCGCATGATCACGCTGAAGAGCTACCTGCGCGGGGAATGGGTCGAGGGCCAGGGCGACAAGGCCACGTTGGTCAATCCGACGACGGGCGAGGCTGTGGCCGAGGCCGGAACGGGCGGCATCGACTTCGGCCCGGCGGTGGCTCTCGCACGCACCGAGGGCGGACCGGCGCTCCGAGCGATGACCTTCGCCGAGCGCGGCGCGATGCTCAAGGCGCTCAGCAAGGCGATCCACGCCGCGCGCGAGTCGCTCATCGAGGAGTCCATCCTGAACGGCGGCACGACGCGCGGAGACGCCAAGTTCGACATCGACGGCGCCAGCGCGACGCTCGCGTACTACGCGCGGCTCGGAAAGCAGCTCGGTGACGCCAAGACGCTCGCCGAGGCGACGGAGCCTCTCACCGACAGCGCGCGCTTCTACGGCCGGCATGTCTGGACCCCGCTCCGCGGGGTCGCGGTGCACATCAACGCGTTCAACTTCCCCGCGTGGGGCCTCGCCGAGAAGGCGGCCGTCGCGCTCCTCGCCGGCATGCCCGTCATCAGCAAGCCGGCGACCTCCACCGCGCTGCTCTCGGTGCGGGTGGTGGAGGCGATGCTCGGCGCTGACGTGCTGCCCCACGGCACGTTCCAGCTCGTCACGGGCTCCGCGGGCAACCTGCTTTCCCACCTCGGCAGCCAGGACGTCATGGCGTTCACCGGCTCGGCCGACACGGGCACCAAGCTCCGCAGCCTGCCGAACCTGCTCGCCAGCTCGACGCGCGTGAACGTCGAGGCGGACAGCCTCAACTCGACCGTGCTCACCGAGGAAGTGGACGACGACACCTACCAGCGGTTCCTCACCGACGCCGCCACCGAGATCACCCAGAAGGCGGGCCAGAAGTGCACGGCGACGCGCCGCATCTTCGTCCCCACGTCGATGATCGACCGGGTCACCGAGGACCTCGGTGAGCGTCTCGGGCGCGTGGTCGTCGGGGACCCGGCGAAGAAGGAAGTCCGCATGGGGCCGCTCGCCACGAAGCAGCAGCTCGATGATTTCCGCGCCGGCATCGAGACACTCGAGGCCGCCGGCGCCAGGGTCGTCTGGGGCTCGAAGGGCGCGCCCGACCTTCACGAGGCGGACGCCAACAAGGGGTTCTTCGTTTCGCCGGTGCTGCTCCGCGCCGACGCCCCGGGAGAGGCGGCCGCCGTGCATCAGCACGAGGTCTTCGGCCCGTGCTCGACGCTGCTGCCTTACGAGACGCCCGAGCAGGCGGCCGAATGGGTGGCGCTGGGTGGAGGCTCACTGGTCGCGAGCGTGTACGGTGACGACCGGGGCGTGCTCGAGGCGCTCGTGCTCGCGCTGGCTCCGTTCAGTGGGCGTGTCCTGATGGTGAGCAAGAAGGTCGCCGGCCAGTCGATCAGCCCCGGCCTCGTGCTCCCGAGCTGCGTGCACGGGGGGCCGGGTCGCGCAGGCGGAGGCGAGGAGCTCGGCGGGGAGCGCGGGCTGCGGTTCTACATGCAGCGCTGCGCAGTCCAGGGGGACCGGGGCCTGCTCGACAAGTTCTTCGGTAAATGAGGCGCGCCTCTCCGCTCTCCGGGCCCGGAGGTCTGCCGTGACCGAGGTGGCGCGCGAAGGGAAGTTCGGGGCGTCCGACGACCCCTTCTCCGCGGCCGCGTGCAGCGAGTGCGGCGCGGTCGTCGGCGTGGGCTCTTACTACTGCGCGGTGTGCTTCGCGGCCGAGGACCCGGCGACGGCGATCCGGCAGCGACTCGCCGAGCAGAGCGCCAACCGCAACGCGCTCGTGGCGGCGGCGATCGTGTTCGTGACGCACGCCGTGGCGGCGATGATGCTGCTGGCCGTCCGGGAGAGCGGCGTGCCGGCCTATGTCGCGGCCGTCATCATCCCGCTCGTGGTGTTGTTCGGCGGCGCCAGTCGGCACCGCGTCGGCCTGCTCGTCGCCGCCATCGCGGCGCTCGTTCTTTCGTGCGTGGCCTTCGCCGTCTACGCGTCCATCTCCCCCGTGGTCGTGTTCGGTCCACGCTGCTCGGCCGGCATCCTGAACATCGGCTCGTTGATCGCGGTCGCACGCCTCGTGAAGATGGGGGCCTCCGTCCGCCGTATGCACCAGGCCCCGGTCGCGGGCGGCTGACGCGTCGTACGCCGTATCATTTTCGTGAGCGGCCGGGTTTGACGGCGCCGAACTCGAGGGGGTAGCCAACGTGCATGCCCAATCGCGTTTGTATTGGTCTCTGCCTCGCCCTCACCCTCGTCGCCTGTGACGAGGACAGCTCAGGGGAGGACGCCGCGGTCGCCCAAGACGCCTCGGCAATCGACGACGCGGCCACCCCAACGGACGCCTCCACCCCGAGCGATGGCGGGACGGACGCCGGAACCCCGTCGGACGGAGGTACGCCGGGTCCGGCGCTCGCGTTCCCCGGGGCGGAGGGCTACGGGAAGTTCACCGTCGGGGGGCGCGGGGGCACCGTCTACGAGGTCACCACGCTGGCGGACAGCGGCCCGGGCAGCTTCCGAGAGGCCTGCGAAGCGAGCGGTCCGCGCATCGTCGTGTTCCGGGTCGGAGGCCGCATCGACCTCACGGGACCGACCATCCGAATCACGAACCCGAACATCACCATCGCGGGGCAGACCGCGCCGGGCGACGGGATCATGATCACCCGGGAGACCGTCGACCGTCCCGCCCTCGAGATCGCCGCCGACGAAGTCATCATCCGCTACCTCCGGTTCCGCCGGTCCACCGAGCGCCGGAGCGGCAACAACGCCGACAACGTGTGGGTCAACCGAGGCAACAACATCATCTTCGACCACTGCTCGTTCGCGTGGTCGTCCGACGGCAACCTCGACATCGCCAACTACGACGGTCAGCCCGGCCGGCCCCCCGAGATCGCGTTGTCGAACATCACGATCCAGTACTCGATCTTCACGAACTCGTACGGCGGCAACAACAAGACGTCCCTCGTGTCCCGCGGGCCGACGGGCATCAGCTGGTTCCGCAACGCGTGGCTCAGCACGGCCACCCGAAACCCGTCGGTGTCCACCCCCGTGGACGAGGCACCCGCGTGGGATTGCTACTACGAGCACGTGAACAACTTCCACTACGACTACACGAACGGCCCTTCGTACAACAACAACGACCCCGCCGAGAGCGCCGGCATCTACCACGTGAACGTCGTCGCCAACTGGGCGAAGGAGAACAACAACAGCGAGGGCGTGTCGCCGACGATCGAGAACACGAGCATCAGCAGTCGACGCTGGCTGCGCGCGACCACGGCGGGCAACGGGATGGAGATCTTCGTCCGCGACAACATCGCGCCGTACCGCCCGAACGACACCTACGACGAGTGGGAGATCGGGCAGAACGGCGGTGGGCAGGCCGACCGGAACACGCTCATCCCGGACAACCTCCGGAGCGACACCCTGCAAGACACTCCGATCCTCACCGAGGGGGTCGAGCTGTGGGAGGCGACGGAGATCTGGGCCAACCTGCGGACTCACGTCGGCGCGTCCCTTCCCACGCGGGACGCCGAGGACGCGCGTGCGGTCAGCGACGTCGATACAGGCGGCAGCACCGAGAACCGGACGGCCAACACGTTCCCCGTCCTCGAGGACGGAACGCCCTACACGGACACCGACCGCGACGGGATGGAAGACAGCTGGGAGAGGTCGGAGTTCGGCGGCCTCGACCGCGACGGAACCGGGGACGAGGACGGCGACGGTTACACCGACCTCGAGGAGTTCCTCAATCGCGACCCGGGCGGCTGACCTCACTCGGCGACGCGGGCCAAGACGGCGTCGATCTCATCCGGGGACAGCCGCGATTCCAGCCAGGGCCGCAGCGTCGCGCGCGTCTCGGCGAGCCGCAGGTCCGCCTCGCCCAACCCGCGCTGCACGCTCCGAAGCACGATGGTCCGGCTCGCCTTCTGCGTTTCGGTCCAGGCCGCGCCAGCCGCGAAGGTCGCCAACCGATGCCCGGTCCAGAGCCCCTCGACGGTGATCTCGGGCGCCGCGCCGGGCGGGTACCAGAACGCCTCGTCGAGCGCGCGCTCGTCGTCGAGCGGCAGGATGCGGTGGGCGCCCCAGAACATCTCGGCCCAGCCCTGGTAGACGAGGAGCGCGACCGGCGTTTCGCCGTCGAACACGCGGAACACCCCGGGCCAGATCCAGGCGGCTTCCTTCTTGCGGCTCCACGGCCAAGGCATCATGCGGGCGAGACCGCGGGGTCGCGGCCCCTATTCCTCGGACCTCTCGGTCAGGTGACGCCGTGCTGCCACTTCTTCAGGATGGGGGTCAGCAGGAGGAGTGCGATGCCCGCGCCGATGGCGATGAGGCCGATGGGGTAGAAGACCTCGGCGTAGCGCGACAGCTGGTCGTAGGACTCGAGCATGGTGGTGTCGAGACCGGCCGTGCTCTCGAGGATGCCGGCTTCCACCGCGGCGGCGCCGGCCTCCGCGTCGGCGTCCGCGCTGCTGCTGCCGGTGGCGCCCGCGATGAGGCCGCCGACGAGGTGGCTGAGCGAGGTCGACAGGAACCAGAGGCCCATGACCATCGCGACCATCTTCTTGGGGACCAGCTTCGTCACCATCGACAGCCCGATGGGTGACAGGCAGAGCTCTCCGGTCGTGTGGAAAAAGTAAGCGCCGAGCAGCACGAAGAGGGGCACGACGACGGCGGCCTGCATGACCGCCTCGTCACCGACGCCCACCTGGATCTGCCCCTCATAAGCGAGCGAGACGCCCCAGACCATGACGAGGAAGCCGAGACCGAGCTGCATGAGTCCGAGCGAGAACTTCACCGGGATGGACGGCTCGGCGTTGCGCTTGCCGAGGAAACCCCAGAGCAGGGAGAAGAGCGGCGCCAGCAGCAGAATGAAGAAGGGGTTCACGCTCTGGAACATCGCGGTGGGGACCAGCCAGTCGCCGATCGAGCGGTCGACGTTGCGATCGGTAAACAGGCTCATCGAGGAGCCGGCCTGCTCGAAGAACGCCCAGAAGATGATGTTGAAGAAGGTGAGCAGGAGCACTGCGAACAGCCGCTCGCGCACGACCTTCTCGCTGCGGAGCGCGGAGACCAGCACCATCCCGAAGCCGACCGCAGCGACGGCGGGCAGCAGGTAGTTCATGACCGAGTGGGCCTGCACCAAGACGCCGAACAGGCCGACGCTCAGGAATGCCCCGATGTAGATGAGCCACTCCGCGGAGAGTGGGCCGAGCACCTTCTTCTTCAGGCGCTCCATGTCGGGCGGCTCGCCGTTCTCGCCGAGCACGTGTTGGCCCTTGTAGAACACCACGAGGCCCATGAGCATGCCGATGCCGGCGAGGCCGAAGCCCGCCCACCATCCGACTTTGTCACCGAGGTACGCCGGGATGAACTGCAGGAACGCGCCGAGGTTGATCCCCATGTAGAAGATCGTGAAGCCGCGGTCTCGGCGCGGGTCGTTCTCCTTGTAGAGGCCGCCGACCATCGAGGAGATGTTGGGCTTGAAAAAGCCGTTGCCCGCGATGAGGAACGCGAGCGCGAGGTAGAGGAAGAACTCGTTCTCCACGGCCATCGCGATGTGGCCGAGCGCCATGAGCACCGAGCCGAGCATGACGGAGCGCTTGTAGCCGAGGAGACGGTCGGCGATGAGCCCGCCCACGAACGGGGTGGCGTAGACGAGGGCACCGTAGGCCCCGTAGGTGTGGGCGGCGACCTCGTCCTTGTTTGCTATGTCGTGGAACACGACGTTGACGAGGTAGAGCGTGAGCAGCCCGCGCATCCCGTAGAACGAGAAGCGCTCCCACATCTCGGAGAAGAACAGCATCCCGAGGCCGGGCGGGTGCTTGTCCGTCGTGGCGCCAGCGCCGGTGTCGGCGCCGGTCTCGTCGGTGGTCTCGTCGCTCATGCGGTCTCCTCGCCGCACCGCGACACAGGCGCGGGGGCGCGAAACCATCGTGGGCGGGCCCCGCGCTGTCAAGCGGATCGACCGGCCCGAGGGGCCATCGAGTTTCAGCCCGATTGCGCGCGGTCAGAAGCGCGTGGGGCGCGGCGCGGAGCTTGGTACCCTTCGCCCATGCGAACCTGGACGCTCACCGGACATCGGCTCCGTCTCGCCGGCCTGCTCATGACCCTCGCGGCGCTCACGTGGAGCTGCGGTGACGACGACGACGCGCCGGAGACGCCCGAAACGCCCGCCACCCCCGAGACGCCGGCCGCGGCCGCGAGCGGCGGGCCGCTGCTCGACGAGGACGGCGCGCTCGCCGAGGGCGACGAGACCGACGCGCGCGGTGCGTATGACCGCTTCTTCGTCGAGGTGTCGGCCGGCGATCAGCTGGTGGTCACGCTCACCTCCGACGCGTTCGACCCCATCATCGAAGTCACGCCGCCAAACCAGGGCATGCTCGTCAACGACGACTACCAGGGAGATCTCACCCGTTCGCAGCTGGAGCTGGTCGCCGCCGAGGCGGGGGCGATGAAGGTCGAGGTTCGCTCGTATGGCGCGGGGACGGGCGCGTACCACGTGCAGGTGGCCCGGGCCGGGGAGGGCGGTACGGAGCCCTCGGTCACGGTGTTGAGCGCGGGCTCGACCACCCAAGGCGAGCTGGCCGAGAGCGACCCGTCCCTCACGGGGGGCGAGCGGTTCGACAGTTACGTCGTGAACGCCGAAGGCCCGGTGCGGATCACGGTCAGCGCGGAGGGCGACGGGGCCGTCCATTCGAACCTGGTTGGACCCGACGGGCTGCAGCTTCAGTCCAATGACGGAGCGTTCGAGGGACCGCGCGCGGGCGCCTACCGGCTCCAGGTGATGGGGGCGACGGGGGCGCGCTACCGCGTTCGGGTTCAGGAGGGCGGAAGCGGAGCCGCGCCCCTGTTTGCGCGTGCGCACCATCAGTTCAACCGGATCCTCGACCGGATCACGGGGCGGGACCGAGGCGACGATGCGCCGCCACCGCCGCCCGTCGGAGTGGGTGCGGACCCCACCGCCAACCCAACGGCGAACCCGACCCCCGACGCGGCGCCCACGGCGCTGCCGATCCGCGTGGGCGACCGTCTCAACGGCACACTGGCGGCGACGGACGGGCGCCTGCCGAGCGGCGAGTTCTTCGACCTCTACGAGCTGAGCGTGAGCGCCCCGGGCGGCGACGTCGCCATCGACCTCGAGTCCAGTGCGTTCGATTGTTTCGTACGCGTCGACGGACCGAACGGCCAGCACTGGGAGAACGACGACTTCGCCGGCACGCTCAACTCGCGCGTGCTGCTCAGCCTGACGGACCCGGGGACGTACCGCATCACCACCACGAGCTACCGCGGGGGCGAGACGGGCGCGTACGAGCTCAAGGTGTTGTCCCAGCGCGACGCGGCGCTCACGGCCGCGGGTCCGAACGCGGCCGCGCCGACCGGGCCGGAGCAGTCGACCGAGGGTGCGCTGGCCGAGGGCGACACCCAGCTCGGGAGCGGGGAGTTCGTCGACGAGCACACGTTCGACTGGCCGGTCGGCACCCGCGTGCACATCGAAGCGCGATCCACCGAGTTCGACACGTATCTGATCGTGCGCGGCCCGGACGGCGAGCAGCAGGACAACGACGACATGCAGCCGGGCGTCTCGCTCAACGCGGGGCTCGACCTTCAGGTCACCGAGGCGGGAAGCTGGCGCGTGCTGGTGACGAGCTACCAGGCGGGGGAGACCGGCCGCTATGAACTCGTTGTGCAGGGTGCAGGTGCCAGTCCGACGCCGACGCCCAACCCCAACCCGACGCCCAACCCCAACCCGACTCCCAACCCCAACCCCACGCCGCCGGCGCAGGCCGGAGCACCGCGTGTGATGGAGGGGGCGCTCGCGCAGGGCGACAGCCAGCTCGGTTCAGGGGAGTTCAGCGACAGCTTCCCGATGACGTTCACGCCCCGGAGCGCCGTGTCCATCCGGCTGGAGTCGAGCGACTTCGACACCTACCTCATCGTCACCCCGCCGAGCGGTGTGCAGGAGGACAACGATGACCTCGAGTCGGGCAACCTCAACAGCGGCATCGACATCCCCGTTGCCGAGCCCGGCAACTACAACATCGTGGTCACCAGCTACCGTCCCGGCGAGACGGGGAACTACCGGCTCACGGTCACCGAGGGCGCGAGCGTCGTGGACCCGGCGCCCCGCCCACCGAGCGGCGACGGCACTACACCCCCCGCGCCGAGCGGTGGAGGCCGCGTGTGGGGCCTGTTCGCCGGCATCACCGACTACCCGGGCACGAGCAACGATCTGCCCGAGTGCGCCAACGACGCGCGCAAGCTCGCCGAAGCCGTCCGGAACCAGGGAAACATGCCGCAGGATCAAGAGTTCCTGTTCACCGACAGCCAGGCGACCACGGCCAACATCCGGCAGGCGATGCGCACGATTGGCTCGCGCATCCAGCCCGACGACGTCTTCGTCTTCTTCTACTCGGGTCACGGCGGCCAGACCGACTCCAGCACCGACCCGCAGGAGCTCGACGAGCGTGACGAGTACATGTTCGTTTACGACGGCGAGCTGATGGACAATGAGCTCGGACAGCTGTTCGACGGAATCCAGGCGCGCGTCGCGCTGATCGCCATCGACGCCTGCTTTGCCGGCGGCTTCGCCAAGGATGTCATCACGCGCCGCGGGCGCGTCGGGATGTTCTCCAGCGAAGAGGACGTCACCAGCGCGGTCGCGGGCCGGTTCCAGGCAGGGGGGTACCTGTCCCACTTCCTCCGGCTGGGGATCAACGGCGAGGGTGACAACGATCCGCGCAACAACATTTTGACCGTCGGCGAGCTCACCCACTACACCTGGCGCCAGTTCGGACAGCACGCGTCCGATGTGCGCATGTCGATGGGCTACCAGCATCTCGTCGTCGACCGCGGCGCCGTCCGCACCAACGAGGTCCTCTGGGCCGTGCGTCGCTGAAGAGCGACATACAGAACTCGACAGCGCACGGTTCCAACCGCTAGCGTGATCCCCGCATGATCACGCTTCGGGACTCGTCGCTCACCGCGCTTCTCGCGGCCTCGCTGCTCGCTTGCACGTCCCCGGTTCCGCGGCCGCCCGCTCCGGAGAACGAGGGCATCTACGGGTTCGCGAACGGGTGCTACACGCTCGACGCGACCGCGCCCGGCAACGAAGACACGCGTTGGCTCGAAGCCGATGAGACCGGGGAGGGGTTTGTGTTCGCGGCGCGTACCGAGGAGACGGGCGCGCGCTTCTTCCTCAAGCCGTCGGATCTCGGCACGTACCTCTTCTACGACGCGGACGGCCGCTACCTCGTGGCCAACGAAGACGGGACGCTGGGCCGCGAGGAGACCCTGCTCAGCGACATCGTGTTGGTCGACGACACCTTCATCTCGCCCGCCGAGTGGGAGCTGGCCGAGTCCACGCACGACGCGAGCCGGTTCCAACTCGTCAACCGCCGCACGGGACAGTACCTCGCGCGAGAGGGGCTGGCTGACGATGAGGCGGAGGCGGGCGTCTTGACGCTCTACCCGGCCGAAGGATGCACCGAACACCCCGAGCTCACCCTGGACGCCGAGGGCGAGCCCACGCGCACGACTTTCGACG
>JBGCFC010000029.1:0-47384 GCA_045106715.1 Sandaracinaceae bacterium | reverse complement strand
GGGCGACCACCCCGACTCGGCCCACGCGGTGGGCGGCGCGCTGGGCCTGAAAGAAGAGGAGATCGAGGCCGGGCTGCGTCCGACGGGCAAGGCCGCCCGCATCCGCGCGCTGCAGGCCGACGGGCAGCTCGTGGCGATGGTCGGGGACGGGGTCAACGACGCGCCCGCGCTCGCGGCCGCCGACATCGGCGTGGCGATGGGAGGGGGCACCCACGTGGCCATGGAGACGGCCTCCCTGACGCTCGGGCGCGGGGAGCTCAGCGCGTTGCTCGAGGCGCGTCGGCTCTCGTCACGGACGCGCCGGATCATCCGCGAGAACCTCGCGTGGGCGTTTGGCTACAACTGCGTCGGGATCCCGCTCGCCGCCGCTGGACTGCTCGCCCCGCTTGGCGGACCGATGCTCGCGGCCGGCGCGATGGCGTTCAGCTCGGTGAGCGTCGTCCTCAACTCGCTTCGGCTGCGTCGCCCCGCGGCCCCGCCACGAGCTGCTCCGGGCGCTCCCCCGACGCCGGCCTGACGGCCCCGCGCTCCGTGTAGAGCGCGTGCACGAGCCGGGCGGGGGTCACGTCGAACGCAGGGTGCCGACACGGGATTCCGTCGGCCACCAAGACCTTGTCGCCCACCCTCGCCACCTCGTCCCGCGACCGCTGCTCGATCGGGACGTCGGCGCCGGTGGCGCAGCGGAGATCCACCGTGCTCCACGGCGCGGCGACGGTGAACGGCACGCCGTGCGCCTCGGCCAACACCGCGTGGGTGTACGTCCCGATCTTGTTCGCGATGTCGCCGTTCGCGCACACCCGGTCGCTGCCGACGACCACGAAGCCGATTTCGCCGCGCTGAAAGAAGTGCCCTGCCATCGAGTCGGTGATGACCTCCACGTCGATCCCGTCTTCGGCGAGCTCCCACGAGGTGAGCCGCGCCCCCTGCAGATACGGGCGCGTCTCGGAGGCCAGCACGCGGATGTTCTTGCCCGCCTCGTGCGCCGCCCGGATGACGCCGAGCGCGGTGCCGTAGCCCCCCGTGGCGAGCGCGCCCGCGTTGCAGTGGGTGAGGATGGTGGCCCCCTCTGGCACGTCTTCGGCCCCGAGCGCGCCCATCGCGCGGCACGCGGCGACGTCCTCGCGGTGGATCGCCTCGGCCTCGGCCTGCATCGCCGCCGCGCGCTCGACCGGACCGAGCGCCGCGACTTCCGCTGCCTTGCGGCTCATGCGTGCCGTCGCCCAGGCCAAGTTCACGGCGGTCGGGCGCGTGGCGTTGAGAATGCGTGACGCGATGCCGTTGGCGACCAGGAACGACCCAGCGTCCCCGTCCTCCGCGCGCGCCACTTGGACGAGCGCGTAGGCCGCGCTGATCCCGATGGCCGGTGCGCCCCGCACGATCATGTCGCGGATGCCGTCGGCGACCTCATCCGGCTTGGTGAAGCGGTGATAGGCGACCTCGCCCGGCAGCGCGCGCTGCTCGAGCATGATCACCTCGCCCGTCTCCGGCTCGAACTCGACCGCGAAGAAGGACTGTGTCTCGCCGGTGAGGGGCGCGCGAGAGATATCCGGGCGCGTCATCCTAGGCTCCTCGTTTCCCGCCGGCTCAGAACCCGACGCAGCCGAGCGGCGTGCAGAACTGCAGCAGTCCGCACTCGTCGGACATGGATCCGCAGACACAACGCGCAGCGGAGCACGTATCGGATCGGCCATCGCAGTCGTTGCCGCAGCGACCGCAGTGATCATCGTCGGTCTGCGTGTTGCGGCACGTCCCCGAACAACACGTCCCCGTTCCGCAGCTGTTCATGCAGCGTCCGCAGTGTGCGCCGTCGCTTTCAATGTTGACGCAGCTCCCAGCGCAACACGTCTGGGTGCCCGTACACGAGGGCCCCTCGCCACAGCCGCAGACACCGAGGCGGCACGACTCACCTGGACCGCAGGCGGGCTCACAAGGCACATCGTCCGTGCAGGTCCCCTCGATGCAGACCTGTTCTCCGGCGCAGGGGTTGCCGCAGATGCCGCAGTTCATGGTGTCCGTCATCGGATCGACGCAACCCGTGCCGCAGCAGAGGCTCCCCTCCTCGCACGCGGCGCCGGCGCCACACGCACACATGCCCTCGAGGCACATCTCGTCGCCTTCGCAGGCGGGCGAGCACGCGGGGGTCTCACAGGTGCCTCCATTGCACTCGTCGCCCGGCTCGCAACGCATGTCGCAGCCGCCACAGGTCGCCTCGTCTTCGAGCACATCCACGCAGCGCCCGCCGCAACAGACCAGGCCACCGGAGCACGCCTCGTTGACGCCGCAGCGGCAGGAGCCGTCCGTGCAGAGGTTCGCCGTTGCGTCGCAGCCGACGTCGCAGCCCCCGCAGTCGGTGAGGGTGTTCATCGTGTTCACACACGCGTCTCCACAGCACGTGCGGCCTCCCTCACACCCGCCCTCGGGAGAGCACGCCGCAACACAGACCTGTCCACGGCAGACGGTGTCCGCGGGACACGGCGAGGGGCAGTCGCCCGTGGGAGGCCGCCCGGAGTCCACCGGCGGAGGCGTACCCGAATCCATGCCGGGCGGCGTACCGCTGTCGTCGTCGCCGCCCCCGCCGCTTGCGCATCCCGCGATCGCGCCGGCGGCCAGAAGAAGCGTTGCGAAGAACGCACCATCGAGGATCCTGACCCGCATGCCCGCCAGCGTAGCAGAGGCGCGGCGCCGTACCCGCATCCGGCGCCCTGATGAATCTCGGGTCCGGGGCTACAGCGGGGATACCTAGCCCTTGCCGGATTCCGAGACCGGAGGATACTCTTCCTGCGAGAACGTATGGTTCCAGGCTCACCAGATACTGTCGAGTGGCTCGCTCGGGAGCTCGGCTCTCTTCTCCTTGAAGAGAAGGACGGTGAGGTCCGTCGGCTCTCCGACGCCCTCCCCTCGAGTGAGAGTCTCGAGTCCGAGATCCTGCGCGCGACGGGGTTGGACCCGTCCATGTTCGCGGAGTCCCTGCAGGCTGCGCGGGACGGTCGAGCCGCCCGCGTGCGTCTTCCCCCGAACCGCGTGCTCTTCGCGTGGCCGGTCCCCAAAGGGCTGCGCGTCATGATCAGCGCGGACCCGGTCCAGCAGGCCGAGCGCGCGGAGGCGGCCGAGCTCGCCGCCGAGGTCACGCACGAGGTGGCCAACTCGCTCACCGCGATCGCGGGCTGGGCGCAACTGGCCGCCGGCGCTGGACCTCTTCCGCCGCGCGCCGCCCATGCGCTCACGGTGGTCCAACGCGCGGCGGGAGACGCGCTGCACGCAGCCCGAGAGCTGCTCTCCTCGATGCGGCAGAGCGTGGCTCCGCCCGTGCCGGCCATGGAGCCGGCAGGAGACGTTCGCGCGGCGCTCGACCGGGCGCTCGAAGCCCTGCGACCCACGCTCGAAGAGGCCGGAGTCGAGGTCGACGCCGAGTGCGCACCCGGGCTCTGGGTCGGATTGCCGCCGGCCACGCTGCGCAGTGTCATGGACAACCTCGTGCGGAACGCCGGCGAGGCGCTCGCGGAAGCCGGCGTGGATGCGCCGCGCATCTCCGTGCAAGCCAACGCGACGGCAAACGGCGGTGAGCTGGTCGTGTCCGACAACGGGCCGGGCGTGCCGAGCAGCATTCGAGATCGCGTGTTCGATCGCTACGTGAGCACAAAGAAGACCGGCACCGGGCTCGGGCTCGCCCTCATCCGCGATGCCGTCGAGCGCGCCGGAGGGTCCATCGTCCTGGCGGACACCGAGACGGGGGCGCGGTTCGTCGTCACGATGCCGGCGGCAGCGCAGACCGTGCCGGACCGCGCACTTCCCGAGACCCCGGCCGAGCCCCACACCATCCCCCCGTCGGGCAGGCCCGACGGAGAACCTGTGACCCCTCAGGGAAGGTCCGTGGACCCGCTCGGTCGGTCCGCCAGCGTCGACCACACGGCCAGCGGCGTGCATCGTCGCCCCGCCATTCGAAGCCGATCGGTGCTGAGCGTCGACGACGATCTGCCGACGCGAACCATGGTGAAGACCGCCCTCGAGCTCTCGGGCGCCATCGTCACGACGGCCGACGGCTATGAAAGCGCCCGGTTGCTGTCCGGTGCCTTCGACATCGCGCTCGTCGATGTGCATCTGGGAGACGGACGGGGAGACGCCCTGCTCGGCGAGCTGCGAAAGAAGGGCCTCGGCCTGGCCGTGATCCTCACTGGCTCTCACCGCGCGCTCGCGCCCGAGGCACAGCCCGACGCCGTGCTCCGCAAGCCGTTCGAACTCGAGGAGCTCGAGCGCCTGCTCGACGGCTTGCTGGACCCGAGCGAGCCCTTGGGCGAAGAGTCCCAGGGCTGAGCGTCTGGAGGCGCAGAGTCGCCTTCGAGTGGACGGACCGGAGCCTGGCGATTTAGCCTGTGGCCGCGGCATGACCGAAGGCAGCAACGACGGCTGGACCACAGCTTCCATCGAGGCGATCCCGGCTGTCGAAGCCACCAAGGATCCGACCCCGGGTTTTGTGCTGCTTTACTCCCGGCTGCACAAACAGCTGCCGTCCGCGGTGCCGTTCGCGTCGGAGACGACCACGTTCGGTCGCGAAGCCGACAACATGCTCTGCGTGCCGGAAGCGGCGGTGTCGCGCTACCACGGACGGGTGGAGCGCCGCGCCGACGGGTGCTGGATCGTCGACAACGGCTCCACCAACGGGCTCCTGGTCAACGGCGCGCGGGTCCGGAGCGCCCGGCTCGAGAACCACGACGTCGTGCGCATCGGAGACACGCTCGTCCGCTTCGCCGACTCCGGGGTATACGGATACGGCGCGTACCGCGTGGACGGAACCGTGGTCGAGTCCGCGCGCCCCATCCGGCATGGCATCGAGGGCACGCCCCTGATCGGGGGCTTCCAGGTCGACCTCCTGCTGGACCGCATCGCGAAGGTGGCGCGCACGCAGCTCTCCGTGGTGGTCACGGGCGAGAGCGGCACCGGCAAAGAGCTGATCGCCCGCACGTTGCACCTCGCTTCGGAACGCAAGGGCCCGTTCCAGGCCATCAACTGCGCGGCGCTGCCCGCCAACCTCATCGAGAGCGAGCTCTTCGGCTACCGAAAAGGCGCCTTCACCGGCGCCGCGCAGGACAAAACCGGCCAGGTGAAGGCCGCGAACAAGGGCACGCTGTTCCTCGACGAGATCGGCGACATGCCGCTCGAAGCGCAGGCCAAACTGCTTCGTGTGCTGCAGGAGCGTCAGGTCCTCCCGATCGGCGCGACCGTGCCCGAGCCCGTCGACGTTCGCGTTGTCTGCGCCACCCACCGGACCCTCGAAGACCGAGTTCAGGACGGCACGTTCCGGGGTGACTTGTTCGCCCGCCTGCGCGAGTTCACCGCCCATCTGCCTCCCCTTCGCGAGCGGCGCGAGGACCTTCACCCGCTGGTGCGCCACTTCCTCGCCAAGGCCGGACGCCCAGACGCGACCGTGTCGCTGCCCTACATGGTGGGGCTCGCGCACTACGGGTGGCCGTACAACGTGCGGGAACTCGAGAGCGCCGTGAAGCTGTCGGTGGCGCTGAGCGAGGGGCTGCCGGAGCTGGACCTTCCTCACCTGCCCGAGCCGATCAAGATGTGCCTCAAGGGTCACGGGGAATCGCGGGCGGCTTCGATGCCGCCTCCTCTGGAGCGCGCGACGCGGGCGAACGGCCCTCCCAGCGAGCAGCATCTCCGAGATCTGTTGACCCGCTACACCGGCAACATTGCGGCCGTGGGGCGCGAACTCGGCAAGGAGCGCATGCAGGTGCACCGTTGGCTCAAGCGCTACTCGATCGACCCGAACGAATACCGCGGCTGACGCGTCAATCCCCTCACGGCGCGCCAAACCGGCGCAGCGGATCCCGCCTCATTGCCCTGCGGGTCCCCGTCGGAACGGCGCTTGCTGACCCCGAGACGTGTCGTCGGACATGCCGTTGCGACCGGCCCTCTGGGCGCGGCTGCTTGATGGGGCCGTGCAGTCCCCGTACCCTTCCAGCGCGGGAGGGCGTGTCGTCGTTGCTCCCGCGACGGCACTCATGACCCACGACCACGGCTCCAACGCGCGTTCCCTCCGCTCGAGTGGCTCTCGGAGCCAGCCCCCCAGCGCGCGCGGCGAGTCCGCCTGCGCGGGGCGCGACTCCGAGCTGGCCCAGCTCTCGAGCCTCTACCGGGAGGCGCAGCGCGGTGATCCGAACGCGTCCCGGCTGGTGCTGCTCGAAGGCCCGAGCGGCATCGGCAAGAGCTCCCTGCTCACCGAGCTGAAGAGCCGTGTGCGCCTGCAGGGCGGTGTGGTGCTCGAAGGTCGATGCGACCCCGGACGCGCGTTCGGCCCCTTCGCGGAGATCGTGGATCGTGCCCTGCGTTTCCTGGACGAAATCGGGGTCGCGCCGCAGGTCGACCTCGGCGGGCTGGCCTGCCGCGGAGGCTGCCACCGGCTCTGGCACCAACACGGTGGCCCCGACGCCGAGCGCGTCCCCTACCGCACGGCGGACCTTCCTGGAGCCACCGCGGAGACGGCGGTGTTCGAGAAGCGCCTCCGGTTCTTCGATGCAGTCGCCTCGCTGCTCCGCGAAGTCGGCCAGCTTCGGGCCCCGCTGATCGTGCTCGATCATCTCGAGAAGGCCGACCGCGGCACGCGCGAGCTGGTGGAGTTCCTGCTCGATGCGCACGGCCCGGTCCGGAGCCACGAGGACGGCCTGCGCGCGCTGTTCGTCGCGAGCGTTCGGACCGATTTCCCCGAGCCCGCGTCCGCGGAGGGGCTGGCGGCCGTGGAAGAGACGCCACGCGTCGAAGAGCTCGGCGCCCACGTGCGCACCCACGTCGTCCGACTCGGCTCTCTCGATATCGAAGGGGTGCGCGCGTACCTCAACACCCATCCGGCGCTCGCGCGGATCCTCGAGCGCACGGGCGGCAGCCCCGACGCGATCGACCGCCTGCTCGAGGGGCAGCCGCTCAGCCCGGAGGCGCGCGTCGCCCATCGCCTGGACGCGCTTCCGTCGGTGGGCCGCTCCCTCGTCGAATGCCTCGCGGTCCTCGGCCGTCCCGCGGATGTGGACGAGCTCAGCACGATCGTGGGTGAAGCCGCGGATCCGGCGAATCGCGCGGCCTTCGCGCGCTGCGATCTCCTGTCCCGAAGCGTGCTCGACGGCCGGATCCTCTTCCGGTTCGATCGAGACGCGGACCTCGAGCTGACGTATGCCTCGCTCGCCGAGGACCGGCAGCGTCACCTCCATCGTCGCTGCGCGGCCGTGTGCGCGAGCTCGGTCGACCTCCAGGAAGCCGTGCGGCACGCCATCCGAGCCGGCGACACGCAACAGGCGAGCGAAATGGCCGTCGTCGCGGCCGGCAGCCTGTCGGCGCGCCACGCCCACGGCGAGGCGGCGGCACTGCTCGAGTCCTTCCTCGAAGCCACCGGCGATGCCCCGCCCTCTGTGCGGGAGCAGCTCGCGGAACTCTACCGCGTCAGCGGCAACTACCGCCGCGCCCTCGACCACGCGCGGGCCGCGTTGGAGCAGGCCCCGGGCGACCCGGCGGCGGCACACCGGGTGGGCCAGCTGCTGACCGCCGCAGGCGAACACGACGAAGCCGCCGGCGTCTTGGTGGCCGCCCAGTCCGCCGCCGTCGACCACGGCGACCCCGTGATCATCGCCGAGGTGGAGTCCGCGCTCGCAGAGCTCTTCTACCAGTCCGCACGCTACGACGACGCCGCCCGATGGGGCACGCGCGCGCTCGCCGCCGCCGAGGCCGCCAACGACCTCGTCGTCGCCGTGAGGGCGCGTAACACACTCGGCAAGCTGGCCCTCGCACAGAAAGAGCCCGACGCGGCTGCGACATTGTTCGAGGCGAACCGGGAGCTGGCCGCCGCGGCCGGCCTTGGGCACCAGGAGGCGCAGGCCCATACCAATTTCGCCGTCGCCCGGCTCCTCTCGCGCGATCTCGAAGGCGCGCGAAGCGCCTGCCACACGGCCATCGAGGTGGCGACCCGGGTCTGCGACACGCGTGAGCGCGCCATCGCGACCGAGAACCTCGCCGTCATCGCCCATCTAGGCCGCGACTACGAAGAAGCGCTCGAGCACTACCATCAGGCGGTCAGCCTGCTGAAGCGGCTCGGCAACCGGGCCATGCTTGCCCGTGTCGCCAACAACCTGGGGGAGCTGTACCTGACGCTCGGCGAGCGCGGACGCGCCCGGGGGCTCTGCGAGTTCGCGACCCGCATCGGCGGAAAGCTCCCCAGCTCGGTCCTGGGCGAGAGCTTGCTGCTTCACGGGCGCATCGACGCCGCCGATGGGAACGTGACCGCGGCCCGGGATGCGTTTCTCGAGGCGCGGAGCCACTTCGAGGCGCTCGGCTCGGTCCGCTCCAACGAAGCGGCCATCGAGCTGGCCCGCATGGCGCTCTACGACGGCGACGTCTCCACGGCGCGCAGCCTGCTCGCCAGCCTGCCGGTCGAGTTGCCACGCAAGCACGAGGCCGACCTCGCCCAGGTGCAGGTCGACGTCGAGCGCGCCGCGGGCACCGACTCACGGGGCTCGGCCCGACGCGCGGTGGAGTTGGCGGACGCCTGCGGTGACCCGGAGCGCGTGCTCAAGGCCCTGATCCGCCATGCCCGCGCGCTCGGCGACGCCGGCGAAGTGGGCCTCGCCACGCGGGTGCTCGAGCGTGCGCAGCGGGTCGAAGACGAGCTGACGGCGAAGGTTCCCGACGAGGCCCAGGCGGCTTGGGCGGAGCGCCCCCTCCGCTCGGACCTCACCCAGGTGGCCGGCGCACTGGCCAACGCATGGACGCAGACGCGCCACGGTTCGGTGCCGCCGCCGCGGTCGCTCACGGGACGTCACCGCAGCGCCGTGGTCGACCCCGATGACCGGGCGGACGGCTGGAAGGGCCGCTACCCAGGGTTGGTGGGTCGTTCGACGGCGCTGACGCACGTGTTTGGCGTCTTGGACAAGGTCTCCAGCTCGGATGCGATCGTGCTCGTGCGTGGGGAAAGCGGCACGGGCAAAGAGCTCATCGCCGACGCGATCCACCGCAACAGCCCGCGCAAGAACGCGCCGCTGGTGAAGGTGAACTGCGCGGCGCTGGTCGAGACGCTCCTCCTCAGCGAGCTGTTCGGGCATGAACGCGGCGCCTTTACAGGAGCGAGCGCGCGCAAGAAGGGCCGCTTCGAGCTGGCGGACGGAGGCACGATCTTCCTGGACGAGATCGGTGACATCTCGCCCAAGACGCAGGTCGCCCTGCTCCGCGTCCTCCAGGAGCGTGAGTTCGAGCGCGTGGGCGGCACCCAGCCGATCAAGGTCGACGTTCGGATCATCGCCGCGACCCACCGCGACCTCGAGCAAATGGTGAACGACGGCACGTTCCGCGAAGACCTCTACTACCGTCTTCGTGGCGTGAGCCTCGACATGCCACCGCTTCGGCAGCGGCTGGATGACATCGCCGACCTCGCCGAGCACCTCCTCTACCGGATCTCGGAAGAGCGGTCCGAGCCCGTGCGGCGGATGAGCCCTGAGGCGGTGGAAGCGCTGACCCGACATCGCTGGCCCGGAAACGTGCGCGAGCTGGAGAACGTCCTTCGGTCGGCGACCCTGTTCGCAGACGGCCCCGTCCTGGTCCCTCTCGATTTCGCCGCGTTCGCCGAGACGTTCTCGGCCCCGGATACCCCACCCTCCTCGCTCAACCCGGCCCGGCGACCTTTTGTCGAAGGCGGCGCATTCACCGAAGCCGGCCGGTCGGCGCTCAACCCGCCACCACCTCCGCTCGAGAACATGCTCTACGAGCGTGTCCGCAACGGCGAGACCTCGCTGTTGGAAATGAAGAAGGTCATGGAGCGCGAATGTATCGTTCGCGCCTTGCATGAGACCGAAGGCAACATTACGCGTGCGGCTGAGCTTCTCGGCATGAAGCGCCCGCGCCTATCGCAACTCGTCAAGCAGTATCAACTGAACAAGGCGGGGGACTGACCATGAAACACGCCATCTCGAATCGTCTCTTCTCAGCCGGCTTGGCCGCGCTCCTGCTTCCCGTCTTTGCGACCGGGTGCATTGGATACGAGGAGGTCGGCTCCCAAGCGAGCGGCCTCAACGAGGTCACGCAAACTCCGCTGGGCGTGCTCGGTGACGAAGACGACTGGATGCAGGCGCCCGCCGGCTGCGAAGACCGGCTCGACGTCAACCACTCCTTCGTCGTCGCATCGGCGCCCGACTCGCTGGTCGCTGCGCTCGACAGTGACACGGGTGAGATCGTCTGCGTGGACTCGCTCGAGTCCGTGCAGACCGAGTTGGAGACCGCAGGCCGCGAGGACGACGCACGCGAGTTGGCGCAGCGCTTTGAGTACACCCGCGTCCTGCTCCCGGACACGAACGACATCTGGGATGACCCCTCCCCGCAGCCCAGCACGGAGATGGACACCGACCCGGATGTCGGTCAGGGCGTCGACGGCGCCGATCCCTCCCCACAGCCGAGCTGAAGGGCCCTACGTGGCCGATCCCGAGCTCGTGGCGTATCGACGAACGCGACCGGGTCTGGCTGTGGTCGAGGGACACCCCGCAGGGGCCGCCTCCAAGGCGCGGCGCGACCTCCGAGGACATGTGGGCCGGGCATTCGGCTGCGGCGACATCGCCGTCTCAGCACGAGCAATTCGGAGCCTACTCATCTAGACTGGCCTAGATGGGGGTCAACACGGATGCGAAGTCGCCATCCTCCCGCGCTAGGAAGCGTGAAGACAGCCGGCGTGTCGTCAGGAAGCCGCCCCCTCCTTCTCGGGCCTTCCCGAAGGCGACGCAGGCTGCCCCACCCACGCGCAGCGAACGCAGACTCATCGCTCGGCCCGCCGGAGACGCGGTAGCAAAAGAGAAAGCCGGAACACCGCGCGGTCATCTCGATGGCGCAAGCAGCGAATCCCAAGCCACCCCCTCCATCGTGGAGGCCTCGCGGAATCCGAACGCAAAGCGGTCCGAACCGGCCCCGCCGGCGCCCATGGACAGCGAACCTCCGGAGCAAGTTGACCGGGAGACGGAGTCCAAGCCCGAAGATGGCGCGAAAGAGTCGGGCTCGACGGTGGAGTCGGGCTCGACGGTGGAGTTGGACGGAGCCGACGAAGGACGGAGGGAACGCATCACCTCTCCAGCCCCCCCTTCTGACGAGGGCTCGCTGGCTTCGAGTGCCGATGAACCCGCCCGCCCTCGAGGTCCCGCCACCAAGCCGACCCCCATCGTTCAGTTCGGACGCTTTGGCATTCTTGGTCGACTCGCGACCGGCGGCATGGCCGACATCTTCCTCGCGGAGGATGCACCCGAAGGCGCATCACGAAACGTAGCCATCAAGGTCATTCGCGGGGAGTTCTCGGAGGACAGCGACTTTGCGCGCATGTTCCTCAACGAAGGGCGCCTGGCGATGCGCCTGTCGCACCCGAACCTCTGCCCCGTGTTCGAGTGCGGTCGCTCGCACGGCCGCTTCTTCATGGCGATGGAGTTCGTCGAGGGGCAGACGCTGCGCGACGTGCTCGTCCGGAGCGCGAAACGCAAGACACAGCTCCCCGTCCCGGTGTTGCTGAAGGTGTTCTCGTTCGTCGCCGAGGCCCTCGAGTTCGCTCACCGAGCCAAAGATGCGGAGGGTCGACCGCTCAAGATCGTCCACCGGGACGTCTCGCCGCACAACATCATGGTTCGCTACGACGGTGTCGTGAAGCTGCTCGACTTTGGCGTCGCGAAAGCCGAGCGCAGCTCTCACGCCACCGAGGCCGGCGCCCTCAAGGGCAAGTTCAGCTACATGTCGCCGGAGCAGGCGCTGGGCGATCCCATCGACCACCGCGCTGACATCTTCTCGCTCGGCGTGTGTCTGTTCGAGTCGCTCACGGGTCGCCGGCTGTTCCATCGCAAAGCGCAGTACGACACGCTCAAGGCCATCCTGGAGTTGGAGCCCCCGCCGCTGTCCACGTTCCGTGACGACGTGCCTCCCGAGTTCGAGGCGGTCCTCAAGAAGGCCCTCGCGAAGTCTCCCGACGACCGTTTCGCTCGGGCGAGCGACCTCCAGCGCGCGATCGAGCAGGTCCTCGCCAACGCACGCCAGGTGGTGGGCTCCGACCGCATCGGCGAGCAGATGCACGCCCTCTTCCCAGAGGAGATCGCGGCCGGCCCAACACTGGACACCAGCGCGGAGGTCAGGACCCGGTTCGATGCGTTGAACGCCACCCAGGAGGGCGATGTGCTCTCCCCCTTGGTGCAGACGACGTCGAGTCCGATGGGGTGGTATGTCGCCGCCGTGCTCAGCCTCGTCGTCCTGGTTGGGGCCGGTTTTATGCTCCTCCGGACTCCGGAGACGCCCCCGTCTTCCGCCGCTCCCGCCATTTCTCAACGCGCGGGCGAGAACAGCCCGGCGGAAACCAGTCCATCGGCGGAGGCCCGGCGGGGCTCGGGTGAGGAAGCCTCGAGTCCGGAGAGTGCGCCCGACGTGTCCGAGGTCGCGCTCGAGGAGTCCTCCGCAACAACGGAGAGTGACACGGAGGCGTCCGCCCCTGAGGAAGCCATCCCCGAGCCGGCGCGAGGTCGTGCCCGGTCTCGAGACAGGCAGAGGACCCGCGCGACCGGACGCGGCAGCAGCCGCATCGTTCGCAACCCCGGATTCTGAGAGGCTGTGGTCCGATCGCGGGAGTAGAGTCAGCCATGCTCAACCTCGCATCTGATCTCTGCCTTCAGGTCGGCCGCCTCGGAGGGACGGTCGAGCCGTGGCCTTTTGGGCGCCGCTCGAAGTGCGAATCGATGGAGAGCGCTACTCGAAGCCCGGTCCGCTCTCGGCGATGTTCGTCGAGGTAGTTTGGCCAGAAGCATTCTTTGCGCCGGAGGACGAGACGCTGCGCGCGATCACGCTGCGATACGTGGAGCAGTGCTTCGTCCACGAGGGGCGCGCGTACGCGACGTTCGCGATGGACAGCTCGAGTGAGAGAACCTAGGCGCTGGCGTTCGACGACGGGTCTGCCTCGGCGCGCGTGTACCACCGCGACTCCATCGAGGGCGTCCCGGAGGACTCGGGGAAGAGCCTCCTCGAGTGGCTGGCCGCTCTCAGACCGACCGCAGCCCCAGAGGTCTCGAACGTACAGTGGGCATCGGAGCTCTCCGGGCATCTCCGGGATGGCAACGAGCAGGGGGCGCGCGCGGTCGTCGAGGCGGTGGGTGTACACGCACGCCACCCCATCACCGGCGTGACCCCACTTCACCACGTTGCGCTCGCAGGCAGTCTGGCGTTCTTCGACGAGCTGGTCGCCGCCAACGCGAACCTGCATGCACGCACCGTGGGCGACGGCCACACTCCGTTGGTCTTCGCCGCTTGGGGTGGCCAGTCTCGAACCCTCGCGCGCATCGTGGAACTCGCTGGCGTGCCGCAGCGTCTGGAACTGTTCACCGCCCTCCAGTTCCTGATGGGGTCGCGCGGGAAGGTGGTGGCTCGCGATGGAGGAGGTCGAGATCATGTTGGCACCGCGAAACAGCTTCTCGAGCTCGGAGCGGACCCGAACACCTCCAGGAGCGTGCTCTCACCTGCGGACCCGGAGACCTTCATGGCGCGCTTGTTGTCGAAAGCGTGGCGCGACGGGCATGACAACGACTTGGTCGCGGTGTTTCTCGAGCATGGGGGCGATCCGGACGCCAGGATGCCGTACGCGCGCCGCTCACCGCTCTTCGAGGCTCTGAAGGCCGGCCGCGTCGAGCTTGCGGATCTCCTGTACGGCGCCGGCGCCCGATGGTCCCCGGAAGACGGGGAGGAAGGACCGCTTGAAGCACTGGCGCAAGCCAACGGCGACCAAGCCACCTTCGAGCACTGGGTTGAACGAGGGTGCGACCTGACAACGGACCACGCGTGGCGAGCCGCTCGCTACGCCGCCACCCGCGGGCACACCGTCGCGCTAAGCGCGCTTGGAGCGAACTTCGAAGAGGTCGACGACGAGGGACGAAACTTGCTCACACTGGCCCAGCTCGAGGGCCAGCACGAGACGGGCGCCATCCTTGCGACTCAACTCGAAGCGCAGCCCGACTTCGCATCCGCCATTGCGGCGGCCGATGAGTCGCGAGCGCAGAAGGCCGAGGCCAATTCGGGACGCATCTCCGGTACCATTCTCAAGGGCGCATTCGCCGGTAGCAAAGGCCACGCGAGCCGGGCCGAGCCAGGGAAACTCGACGTCGTAGTTCTCATATTCGGCCGTGAGACGAGGGTCACGGTGGCCGCGGAGGACTTCAAGGCCGACTGAGAGACAGCCGTCTGTGCGCGCGGTCCATCACCTTGTTTCGCGCCTCGATAGAGGGCTCCACGTGTCAGGGAGTCCCCCACGCCTCGGAAGATGATAGGGTTCGAAGGACTTCTGCTGAAACGGAAGCGGAAGCCATCCCCGAGCCGGAGCAGAACCCATCTCACTCGCGAGGCAGGCGTTCGATGAACTGCGCAGCTGGGCGTGGCCGCGATCGCATCGTGCGAAACCCCGGGTTCTGACCGGACGCGCCCTGTGGCTGGTGCTCTTGCTGGCACCATCGGCGGCCTATGCGCAGGACGCGGAGGAGAGTTCCGCCGCCACCCCCGCGGACGCCGAGGCCGATGATGAGGGCAACACCGCCCGCGCGCGGGAACTCTTCGCGCAGGGGGTCGACCTCTCCACCCGCGGGCGTTGGGCCCCTGCCGCCGCGCGCTTCGAGGAGGCCCTCGCGCTTCGGGACGCGCCGGCCATTCGATACAACCTCGCCGTCGCGCTGCACGAGCTCGGGCGAGACCTCGAGGCCAACACTCAACTCGACGCGATGGCCGCCGACCCGGAGACCACCGCGGACCTCGCGGCGCGCTCCGACGAACTCCGCCCTCAAATCCTCCGGATGCTGGGCCGGCTGACCATCGAACGCGGGCCCGAGGTGGCCGACGCCGCAGTCCGGCTGGACGAACGAGCCCTGGATGAAGCCGCCCTCCGCGGACCGGTAACCGTCACCGCGGGCGCGCACGTCATCTCGGCGGAGCGCGACGGCTCCGAAGTCGCCCGCACGGAGGTCTCGGTCCTCGCGGGCGAGCGCACCCACGTGTTGCTTGGGCTGACCCACAGTGATGACGAGGCCGAGGGCGGCGCGCTGCACGAGCAGTGGTACTTCTGGGCCGCCATCGGGGGCGGGGCGGTGCTGCTCGCCGTAGTCATCGGCGCCAGCGTCGCGGTGGCCACCTCCAGCCAAGATGGGGGGCAGCTCGTCGAGGGCAACTTCTCCCCGGGGGTCCTGACGTGGTGATGCGCACCGCAGTGACAGCGCTCTTCGCGCTGGGGCTCCTCGGCTGCGAGGCGAATACCCCGACCCAGATCCTGGTCGAGGTCGACACGGACCTGCTCATCCCCGACCAAGTCGACACCTTCACCGTCGTCGCCACCGCCCCCGACGGGCGCGTGCAGCGCGCCGTGGCTGCGCTCGGGCCAGGGCTCCTTCCCCCGCCGCGCACCGTCACCCTTCTTTACCGAGAAGGTGCACTGAGTCCGTTCGAGGTCACCGTGAGCGCGGAGACCGGCGGCACGGAGACTGTCCGCCGGAGTGGGGTCGTTGCCTTCCGCCCAAGCGAGACGCGCGTCTGGCGAGTTCAGCTGGCGTCCGCGTGTGTGGGCGTCGCGTGCGAAGCCGGCGAGACCTGCGAGGCGGGGACCTGCCGCCCGGACGTCGTCGGCGAGGACGAGCTGGAGCCATGGGATGGCACGCTGCCCCCCCAGGACGCCGGCGCCTTCGATGCCTGCCAGCCCGACGAGCGCTGCAACGGTGTGGACGACGACTGCGACGGGATGACGGATGAGGGCTTCGACATAGACACCGACCCTTCCCACTGTGGGGGATGCGGTCAGTCGTGCATGCTCGAGGGCGTCGCCGAGGCGACCTGCAGCGAAGGAAGCTGCGGCATCGTGCGTTGCGAGGACGGGCGCGACAACTGCGACGGCGTGGAGAGCAACGGCTGTGAGACCGATCTGACCACGTCCGCGGCCCACTGCGGTGGGTGTGGCAACGCGTGCCGTCCGCCCGAGCGCGAGTGCTGCGCGTCGTCCTGCGCGCGCTCCTGCGGGTGAACAACACGGACAAGGCGGTGCTACCCTGACGCCGCGTGGATCTTCGTACCCAAACCTCGCTGCTCGCCGCCATCCTCAGCGTCGCGATTGCGGCTCAGGTTCTGCTCCGCTCGCGCAAGCGACGCGTGCACTGGTTCTTCGCGCTCTTCGGCATCACCGTCGCGCTCTGGTACCTCTCGACGTTTCTGGCCCGTTTCCTCGGCTCGGACGCGCTATGGGCCCGCGTGAACATGATCTGCGCGGTGCTCTTGCCTCTCAGCGCGGTGCAGTTCTTCCGCACGTTCCTCGAGCCCGAGTCGCGACGGTCCACGCAGCTCCAGCGGTTCGCTCTCCTGCTCTCGCTCGGCATGATCGCAGCCGCGCTGACCCCCCTATTCCATCAGCCCGTGTTCGCCGGGCTGATCTTCACTTACGTCTTCGTCCTTCTGACGGCCGCGCTGGTCATGCTCTTTCGCGCCGGCCGGCACGCACGCTCCCGCTTCGAGCGGGCCCGGCTGACCTACCTCGCGGTGGTCGGCGCGCTGGCGGCGGTGTTCACGCTGGCCGAATACCTCCCGTACGCGGGGCTCGAGATCCCGCCCGTCGGCACCGTCCTGATCCTGGTCTTCCTGTACGTCCTGTCGCAGTCGATCATCCGCTACCGGCTGCTCGACCTCTACGAGCTAGCCGGACGCCTGACCCTGCTGACCGCCCTGTCGTTTTCACTCGCAGGCATCCTGTGGGTGCTCGTCTACCTCGACCCGGGGCACTTTTTCCTCCACTCGGTCGTCGCTGCGCTGGTGCTCTTTCTCCTGTTCGACCCAGCGCGTGCCAAGCTCGAGCAGCAGATCGGCCAGCTGTTTCTTCGGGAGCGCTTCGATCTGGACCGCGCCATCTCGGACCTCCGCACGCAGCTGGCGCACACCCTCTCGATCGACGAGATGACCCGGCTCTTGATGAGCGGGCTCGAGCAGTCCCGGCGGATCACGGACGCGTCGATCTACTTCGTCGACGAGCGCGGGCGCGGCTTCGACCTCGGCGGTCACTTCGGTCTGGAGGCGACCACACGAATCGAGATGGCGCCGGCCCGACCGCTGCTCGACCGGCTGAAGCGCGACGAGGAGCTGGTGCTCGAGAACCTCGAACGCGAGCTCGAAGAGGCTCGCGAGCTCGGCGAGGACCTCGAAGCCGAGCTCGTCCTCGAGATCCTCGCGAGCCTCAGCGAGATGCAGGCCAGCGTGGTGGTCCCGCTGCGCGGCGCCGACGAGACGTACGGCCTGTTGTGTGTGCGCGACGATCGCCTGCGCGACGCGTTCAGCCCCGAGGAGGTCCAGCTGCTGCGCGCACTCGCCGCGCAGGCGTCCATCGCGATCGAAAACTCCCGCCTCTACCAGCGGCTCAAGCAGCGCGACCGCCTGGCCGCCCTGGGCGAGATGGCCGCTGGCCTCGCGCACGAGATCCGAAACCCGCTCGGCGCGATCAAAGCCAGCGCGCAGTTCCTCGCCGAGCCGTCCGAGCGCAGCGACGAGCCGATGCACGATGAGTTCCTCGACATCATCGTCGAGGAGGTGAATCGGCTGAACCGCGTCGTCAGCTCGTTCCTCGACTACGCCCGTCCGTCGGCCGGAAACCCGGCGCCGATGGACATCAACGCCGTGGTCGAGCGCACCATGACGCTGCTGACGCCGGACCTCGGCGATGAGGTGGTGGCCAAGCTCGAGCTCGGCGCCGACGTGCCGCCGGTCCGCATCGACGCCGAGCGACTGCGGCAGGTGCTGATCAATCTTGGGCAGAACGCCGTGCAGGCCATGGAGGGCCGCGGCGAGCTCACGGTTCGAACCCACGAACGCGAAGTCACCGCGCTCTCGGGCGAGACCACACGCTGGGTCGAGATCGGCGTGACCGACAACGGCCCAGGGATCCCCGAGCAGGTGCGCGCCAACCTGTTCGTTCCGTTTGTCACGACCAAGGACCGCGGGACGGGGCTCGGGCTCGCCATCTCGCAGCGCATCGTCAACGCCGCAGGCGGCGAGATCGAGGTACGCAGCCATGAGGGCGTCGGCAGCACGTTCATCGTGCGCCTGCCCGCAGGCGACGAGCAAGAAGAGGGCCTCGGCACACTGCCCCCGCGGGCTCGCGTGCAGCGCTACAGCGCGTCGAGGAGCCCCGGCAGTCCCGGAGGCGCGTCCGATCCGTCCAGCAGCGCGTCGGCGCCGGCAGCCGAGTCCGGGTCGAGCAGCACATCCGGCGAGGGCGCGCGGGAGACGGCCGGCGGCGACGTCCCGGCGGGTCTGGCGACCAGCCGATAGACCCGCAGCTCCTCGCGGCTCAGGCTGTCCTCAGGCAGGCCCGCATCGCTGAAGAGCTCGGCGAACGCGCGCATCGCCGAGCCCTCGCCGCGGGTCGCCGTGGCCTCGGGCAACAGATAATGCCAGCTCCCTCGATGCTCGAAGGCGACCCCGTGGGCGGGTGTGAACACCCGCTCAACGAACGGGCCACCGCGCTCCTCGAGCGTGCCGTCCTCCTCGAGCAGGTAGATCTCCACCGTGAGCCTCGGCAAGCGCTCGTCGAGCGCCCCGCCCATCGCCTGCTCGCGCTCGGTCCACCGCTGGCGCGCGACGCTCCCCGCGGTCACCAGCGCACGCGCGATGGAGCCGCCGCGGGCGGAGCGCCACAGACGCGCGCGGCTGCCCTGCCGCAGCATGATGAGCACCTCGACGTTGCGCGTCCGCCGAAGCGGCTCGGGGAACGCCCGGATGCGAGGCATGCGCGCCCCGCCGACGATCTGCCGCGCCGCCCGCGCGAGCACCCGACCGTGCTCGGCCGAGAGCATCAGGCCCCGTCGCCGCTCGTAGAGGGCCGCGACCGGCGTGAGGGTGAGGCCGCGGAGCGCCCCGAGGTTCCCGTACGCGCGCAGACGCTGTTCGAGGTTGCCGTCGAGGTCGCCGGGCTCACGGCCGTCCACCAGCACCCCGCCCACCGCCTGCTCGGAAAGCACGAGCGCGAGCGCCTCCTCGTCGTTGCCGTCGAGCGCTGCCTGCAGGCCCGGCACGTCGGCCACCGGAACGAGCTGCGCGCCCTCCGCGGACAGGCTGAGCAGGTCATCTCCGCCGATCACCGCGATGCGTCCGCGGTCCCTCAGCTCCGTCACCAGGGACGCCGTGCCCGCCACCGTGCTCTGCGTGAGGAACACCGCCGAAGCCACCCCCGCGCCGACGAGCAGGATCACGGCCCCGACCGCCCACCGCCCCCAGGGCCGTCCATCATCTTCGTCGTGCAGCGACAAACCGTGGCTGGCCTAGCTTGGAATCGGGCCGGGTGCTAACGCAGCCCCACCCATGCGCGTGGCCCTCCTCACCGTTACCTCGCACGACGGCTGCACGCTCAAGGACGTGGCCGGCGGGTACGGCACCGTGTTCGAGGTCGGCACGGGGTGGCGAGCGAAGCTGCTCGAGCGCGCCAAGTCGCACGTCGCGAGCCTTCCGCCGCTCGTGTTCGGGTATCTCAGCGCTCAACTCCGGTCGGAGGGTCACTCGGTCTCGGTCGCCAACGTCCATTGGCCCGACACCCCGTGGCTGCCAACCGAGCCCGGCCCTGGTGCCGACGTCGTCGTGCTCCTGAGCTCGATCGTCGATGCCGAGGCCGAGGTCGAAGTGCTTCGCGCGCTCCGGCGCACCCGGGCCAAGACGATCGTCGTGGGCGCGTACGCCACGCAGCGGCCCGACCCGTACCTGGAGGTCGCGGACGCGGTGGTGCTGGGTGAGCCGGAGGCGCTCGGCGCGTCGGTGCTGGAGGCCGTCGGTCGGGTCTCGGCCGGTCAGGTCGATGACCTCGACCGGCTCCCCTTTCCCGATTGGACCCCGTTCGACGTCGACTCCTACCGATACGCGTTTTTGAGCCTCCGGCACCCCACCCTGCCGGTCGGCTCAGCGCGCGGCTGCGCATACGGCTGCGGATACTGCCCGTGGCGCGTCACGGCGCAGTTCCGGGAGCGCGATCCGGACGCCGTCGGGCGCGAGGTCGCCCAGCTACGGGACCGATTCGGGGCGCGCGCCGTGGCCTTTCGCGATCCCCTCTTCAACCTCGACCCTGACCGCGTGCGCGCGCTGGCCCGCGCGCTTCAGCCGCTCGACGTGCGCTTCAGCGCCGAGATGCGCGCCGACCGTTTGGACGCGAGCCTGCTCGCGCTCCTCTACGACGCGGGGCTTCGCAGCCTCGAGATCGGGGTGGAGAGCGTCAACCGCGACATGCTGCGGGCCGAGAAGCGCCGCCCCCCCAACAGCGCGCAGATCGAAGACACCGTGCGCACCGCGCAGAAGCTCGGCATCCGGGTGATCTGCAACTACGTGCTGGGCTTGCCCGACGACGACGAGGCGACCATCCGCAAGACCGTCGCATGGGCCAAGGAGCTCGACTCTTTCGCGGTGCAGTTCACCGTCGCCACGCCGTACCCCGGGACGTCGCTCGAGCCGATGGCCGCGCCGCGCATGCTGCCGATGGCCAAGATGACCGGCTTCTCGCCGACCTTCGAGCACCCGCGCATTCGGCCGAACCAGCTGCGAGCGCTCCGCGAGTGGGCGTACGTCAGCTACCACTTTCGCCCGCGCTACGCGTGGCGCTTCGCGCGTCACGCCACCGCCGCGCTGCTCGACGACCTTCGCCCGCGTTGAGCGGCCCCACGTGACGCGCTGCGGCATCGGTGGGGTGACGAATCGCACTGGAAAGGTGGGCTCACGCCGCCTATCGTCCGCGCTCTTTTCCGCCGTCATCGCGCGGAGTCGACAACCCTAAGGAGGCCCTCGTGAAGATCGGCGTGCCCACCGAGATCAAGACCCGCGAATACCGCGTCGGCATCAACCCTGGCGGCGTCGCCGCCCTCACGGGGTCCGGCCACGAGGTGCTCATCCAGGCTGGAGCTGGCATCGGCTCCGGCATCAGCGACGAGGTGTTCACCCAGGCCGGCGCGACCATCGTGCCGACGGCGGCCGACGCCTGGTCCGCCGACATGGTGATGAAGGTCAAGGAGCCGCTCGAGTCCGAGTACGGCTACTTCCGCGAAGGCCAGATTCTCTACACCTACCTCCACCTGGCGCCGCTGCCCGGTCTGACCAAGGCGCTCATGGACGCCAAGGTTCGCGCCATCGCGTACGAGACGGTCGAGAACCCGGACGGCACGCTTCCGCTGCTGCGTCCGATGTCCGAGGTGGCCGGCCGCATGGCGACCCAGGTCGGCGCCACGTCGCTCGAGCGCTGGCGCGGTGGCAAGGGCGTCCTGCTCGGCGGCGTGCCCGGCACGCGTCGTGGGCGCGTGACCATTCTGGGCGGCGGCATCGTCGGCACCCACGCGGCGACCATCGCCATCGGTCTGGGCGCGCGGGTGACCATCCTCGAGCTCAACCACGATCGGATGACGTACCTCGAGGACATCTTCCGTGGCCAGATCGAGACGCTCTACTCCACCCCGACCAACATCGAGATGTGCGTCCGCAACGCCGATCTCGTGGTCGGCGGCGTGCTGGTGGCCGGCAAGCGCGCGCCGAAGCTCGTGACGGAAGACCTGATCAAGGAGATGTCGCCCGGCTCCGTCGTGGTGGACGTCGCCGTCGATCAGGGCGGTTGCATCGCGACGTGCAAGCCCACTACGCACGACGAACCGACCTTCATCCTCCATGACGTCGTGCACTACTGCGTGCCGAACATGCCGGGCGCCGTGTCGATGACGAGCACCTTCGCGCTCACGAACGTGACGCTCTTCTTCGCCCGCCAGATCGCGGACCGCGGCGTCGTCGAGGCCGTGAAAGCGGACCCGCGCCTCGCGCTCGGCGTCAACACCTGGGATGGCGCGTGTGTGTACGAGGGCGTCGCCGAAGGCGTCGGCGTCGAGTACACCAAGCTGTCTTCCATTCTGGGTTGACCTGATGGGTTGACCGCCCGCGCGTCTGCGCGAGGATGCCCCGTGGCCCGACGCGCGACAGACCACGCCCACCTCGCTCTGTTGGGAGCCTGGTGGGCGATGTCGTTGCTGGCGCCGAGCGTCGCGCACGCGCAGACCCTGGCTGAGGCGGCTGCGGCGGCGCCCCGACCCGAGCTGCACGCAGAGGTCCGGCGAGGGCGCATCGACATCGACGGCGTGCTCGACGAAGCCGACTGGCAGCGCGCGGCCGTGGGCAGCGACTTTGTCGAGCGGGTCCCGGAGCCCGGCGCCCAGCCCCCGGTGGAGACCGAGGTGCGCGTGCTCGTGGACGCCGACGCCATCTACGTCGGCGTCACCGCGTATCTCGCCGAGGGGGAGTCGCCACGCGCGCTCGAGCTGACACGCGACTCGTTCCGCGTCTGGAACGACGACGCCATCACCCTGAAGTTCGACGTGCGGCGCGATCGGCGGAGCACGGTGGGGTTCGCAATCAACCCCGCGGGCGCCCAGATCGACTTCATCGCGCTCGACAACGGGCGCACGTTTCGGCGTGAGTTCGACGCCGTGTGGGAGGCCGCCGCCAGCGTGCGCGAAGACGCCTGGGTCGCCGAGTTCTGCATCCCCGCCGCCGCGCTTCGCCTCCCGCCGGGCAGCGAGGACCGGGTGTTCGGCTTCAACGTGACCCGCGACCACAACGCGCTGCAGGCCACCTATGACTGGTCGCACTTGCCGCCGGAGTTCGGCCCGTTCAGCGCGCTGCACTTCGGCCAGCTCGATCACGTTGGCGCGATCGGCGGCGGGCGGGCGTTCATCCTCAACCCGTACTTCCTCGCCACCGTGCCCGCGCGGGACGGCGGCACCATCCCGTTCGAGCTGCGCGCGGGCGGAGAGGCCAGGCTGCGACTCGCGGACGACGTCTGGCTCGAGGTCACCGCGCTGACCGACTTCTCCGAGGTCGACCTCGACTCCCAGGTGGTGAACCTCGACCGCTTCCCGCTGTTCTTCCCCGAGCAGCGGCCGTTCTTTCTGACCGGCCTCGATGTGTTCGCGTTTGGGCAGTCCGGCGAAGCGCAGCTCTTCTTCACCCGGCGCATCGGCCTCGACGCGCAGGCCCGCCCCGTCCCGATCTTCGGCGGCGTGAAAGCCTACGGCCGGGAAGGCCCGGTCTCGTTTGGCCTCCTCGACGTCGCGACCGCCCCGACGGACGAATCGCCCGCCGCGAACTGGGGCGTCGCTAGGCTGCGCGTCAACCTGGGGGACGCCAGCTACGTCGGCGCGCTGTTCGCCAACCGCACCTTCGTCTCCGACGTGGCCGATCCGGAGCCGCACTACACGGCGGGCCTCGACGGGCTCGTGCGCGCGCTCGACCAGCGCCTCGAGCTCAACGGGTTTGGCGCGTTCACCGCCCGGGAAGGCCCCATGAACCGCGAGGGCTTTGCCGGCCGTGCCGAGGTGCGGTGGCGAGGCGAGCAGTGGATGCCATCGGCCAGCGCGCTCTACCTGCGGGAGGGCTTCGATCCCGAGCTCGGTTTCCTCCGACGTCCCGCCATCTTCCAGGCGAACGCGAGCATCCCCTGGACCGTACGCACCCCCGCACCGGGCGTCCGCCGCATCCAGCTCGGCGCTTCGGGCCGCGTCGAGACGAGCGACACCTTCGACGCGCTCCTGCGCCTCTCGGGAGGATGGAACGCGACCTTCGAGACCACCGAGCGGTGGGCTGTGGTCGCGGACGCGGAGTACATCGAAGACGTCGTCCGAGAGCCCTTTGAGCTCGTGCCTGGCCTCGAGGTGCAGCCCGGTACCTACGAGGGCGTACGCGGCCGACTGGGCTTCGACAGCCCCGAGGGCCGCAACCCGGTTCTGTCACTCGACCTTCGCGCGCGGAACGCGTTCTTCGGCGGCGCCTCGTACCAGACGGACGTCAATCTCGGTGCCGCGCTAGGGCCTCATTTCCGGTTCAGCGTAGGCGCGATCGGCGCGCTTCTCGACTTTCCCCGGCGCGACCTGATCCCGACGCTCGCCGTCAACTCGGTGTTCAGCGTGACCCCCACCGCGCAGCTGGTCATCGATCTGGTTGGCCAGGTCAACAGCGTCGCCGAGCGCTTCATCGGGATGCTGCGTCTTCGCTGGCGGTACCTCCCGGGCAGCGATCTCTTCTTCGTCTACCGCGAGGACCTGAGCTGGATCGGCGGCGAGTTCGTGAGCGATCGGCGCGCGACGCTGAAGGTCAGCTACCGCTACGACGCGGTGCTCTGAGGAATCAGAGCGAGAGGCCGGCGCCGACGCTGGCCGTCCACTGGCGGGGCATGTCGATGGGCACGGCGCTGTCGGTCTCGCCAGGCGGCAGGACGTCGAACTGGAAGGCGCCGAGAAGCGTGAACCACTCGTAGCGGATCTGGAGGCCCGCCCCGAGGCGGGCCCGGAAGCTGCGGAGCGACGGGAACACCACGTTGTGGTTCAGCTGCATGCCGTCGCTCCGGCAGTACGGGGGACGCTCCGGGGTTGGAACTTCCGGGTCTCGCAGGGAGGGGTCCGGGTTGCAGGTGTCGAAGGTCGAGACGCCCGGGTCGAGGTCGACGAGCTCGCTGTCGGCGAAGATCCACGCGAACTGGCCCGTGATGGACGGGATGATCTCGACGCTGTTGGCGACGATGAACGGCTCACTCAGGATGAGGTCCACCGACGGCACGGTGATGTTGAACTCGCCGTCGCCGATGAGCGTCTGCACGGCGCCGCGGACCGCGAAGTCCGGGACCCAGCCGACATCGTCACGGAAGCCCTCGAAGAGCGCCCAGCGGACCTCGAGCCCGAGCGTCCAGTAGCCCGTGTTGGCGAGGTAGCCGACGCTCGTACCCAACTCGAAGCCGAACGGCAGGCCCTTGCGCACGTTGAAGCGGCCCCAGGCGAGCACGCTGTCGACGAAGCGCGACCGACCGGGCGTGCCGGCCATCATGCCGTCGCCCTCGACGCCGCGGAACCAGGCGTCCCCCGTAGCCGTGCTGGGATCGTTCTCGATGCCGGTGATCCAGCTCTCGAAGCCCACGTAGATGCCGCGCACGCCGCGCGTCCCTGCAGGGGTGAGGACGGGCGGGAGCATCGAGCCGCCGAACTGCGTCATCGCGCGCGTCCACGCGTCGTTGTCCGCGCACCATGCGCGCGAACCCCCGTCGGTCGTGCACGGTGTGGAGGGATTCACGGCCGGATCTTCGGCGGCGATCCGGTAGCGCGACAGCGCGAGGTTCATGTCCTGAGCGGACGCCTCCGCGGGCATGAGAGCCGCGGGGGCAACCAACGCAGGAATCAAGAACGCGCCGAACAGCGCAGCCGAGACGATGATGGAGCGATGCAAGACGTGGCTCTCCAGCCGCGACGCTACCGCCCGCGGGGGATTTCCGTCAAGCCAGGGCGCGTTGCCTTGTCTCTGCCGCGCGCGGTCTTCAACGTCTCGCCATGCCCGCCGGAAAGAAGCTGCGGTTCGATCCCCTCGACGCCCCGTTTCGTGTCGTTCTCGTCGAGCCCGAGATCCCGGGCAACACCGGCGCCGTCGCGCGCACCTGCGTGGGCACGGGCAGCGCGCTGCACTTGGTCGGGAAACTCGGGTTCGACATCTCGGACCATGCCGTGCGTCGGGCCGGGCTGGATTACTGGCCGCTGCTCGACCTTCATCGTCACGACACGCTCTCCGAGTTCAACGGCGCCCACCCTGGCGCGCGGCTGTCTCTGTTCAGCGCCAACGCCCCGCGCTCCTATCTCGAGGCCGAGCTCGCTCCGGGAGACGCCATCGTGTTTGGGAAGGAGTCGGTCGGCCTCGGCCCAGAGCTGCTCGCGAAGCACGCGGACCGGGTCTTCGGCATTCCCACGGTCGGCGGGGTGCGATCGCTCAACTTGTCCAACGCCGTCTCCATCGTGCTCTACGAGGGCCTGCGCCGGAGTGGGGCGATGGACCAGACCGAGGTGCGATAGCGCCATCGCCCGGAGCGTGACATCTTGTCGCGGCCGGCACCGGTCCGGCGGCGATGCGTTCTCGATTCACACCCCTTCGTGCGGCCACTCTCGGCGCTCTGCTGGCGATCGTCTCGG
The DNA here is from genome assembly GCA_045106715.1 of Sandaracinaceae bacterium. Taxonomy (GTDB): domain Bacteria; phylum Myxococcota_A; class Polyangia; order Polyangiales; family Sandaracinaceae. Next base: position 21,378 of record JBGCFC010000029.1, on the reverse strand, counting down.
TCGTCGGGCCGTTGGTGGTCCCCTCGGCCGACGCCGATCCTCCGGTCGCGCTCGCCGCCGCCGAGCCCGACCTGTTCGAGGAAGCCGCGGAGGAGGCGGGGTGCGACGCGAGCGCTGACCGCATCGTCGCCGAGGAAGAGGCCGAGGCCACCCCACCCGCCGCGGTGCCGATCCGATGGCGCACCTCCGGACGAGGGTGTCGCCGCTACCACGGGCGTGTCGTCTGCGATGGCCCGCGACGTGTGCCGGAGCCGCACGGCCCCGACCAGGAGCGCGCGCAGACGCTGGGCATCGACGACGAGCGCCGGATGGGCCAGCTCGCACTGAACCGCCCGCCCGAGGACCGCTGGCTCGAGGCGGTGGACGGCGAGATGGGCGAGGGGATGCTCTGGCCCGTGACCGAGGGCCGACTCTGGCGCGGTTTCGGTCGGCACCGGGTGCTCGTCCGCCGGGGAGGCCGGCTGCGTCAGGGCCAGCGACAGCGGCTGCACAAGGGGGTCGACATCGGCGCGCCGGCCGGCAGCGCGATCCGCGCAGTGAACGACGGGCTGGTGCTCTACAGCTACAACGGGATGCGCGGCTATGGAAACGCGGTGGTGCTCCTGCACCCCGACGGAACGGTCACGCTGTACGCCCACTGCCAGGCCACGTTCGTCTTCGCCGGCCAGCGGGTGCAGCGCGGTCAGGTGATCGGCGAAGTGGGCCACACGGGCCTCGCGCACGGCGACCATCTGCACTTCGAGTGGCGCCGCAACGGCCGCCCGCGAAACCCCGCGCCGCACTTCGTGGAGGTGCCGGAACGCCGACCGCGCGGCGCAGACACCGATGCCGGCCCGTGAAGTACCGTCCTCGATCCACTCGCCCCAGTCGTGAACAGCCGTTTACAATCCGAGCGAGGCGGTGGACGATCGCCCCGGTCAGCGCGCGAGACGGGGCTGGCACGGTCCTCGCTTAGAGTCGATGCGGCCGTAGAGCCAACCGTCTGGCTGACTGTCTGGAGGAGTCCAGCCCCATGAAGAACTTCCGCTACATTTTGGTTGCCCTGCCGCTGATGCTGTTGCTTCCCGGCTGTCCTATCTACACCGGCGATGGCGGCGACCCGCCGACGATGTGCGGTGGCCCCGAAGACTGCCGCTCGGACGAGTTCTGCAGCGCTGGGGGTCGATGCCTGCCCGTCGGACCGGCCTGTACGGGCGACGAGGATTGCTCGGGCGAGGAGCGCTGTGTCGACGAGATGTGCGTGCCCGACGACGGCATGTGCGGCGGCGACGAGGACTGCGAGTCCGGTGAGGTCTGCACCGACGGCGCGTGTGTTCCGGGCGACGCGGGCTGCCAGTTCGACGGCGACTGCGCCGCGGGCTCGGTCTGCACGGACGGCGAGTGCACGGTCACGACCGAGTGCACCGACGACTCGGGCTGCGCCGAGGGGGAATGGTGCGATGCGCGTGGAACCTGCGCGCCGCGGCCCGACAGCGGCGAGTGCCGCACCCGTACCGACTGCAGCGACGACCAGGTCTGCCTCGAGGGCACCTGCCGGGACGTCGACGAGACCTGCCAGTTCAACCGCCAGTGCAACCCTGGGGACGTCTGCCTGAACAACAGCTGCACCCGCATCTGCTCCGGCGACGTGGACTGCCGGGCCGGTGAGAGCTGCCAGGGGAGCTACTGCCGCCCGAACCCGAGCGAGTGCAGCACCAGCGCGGAGTGCGCGTCCGGCGAGCACTGCGAAGCGGGCCGCTGCCTGCCCGGCTGCAGCAACGACGACGAGTGCGACACCGGCGAGACCTGTGAAGCCGGCCTGTGCCGCCCCGACTGGCGCCCCGAGGCCTTCTGCAACAACGACGACGAGTGCGCGAGCGGTCGCGTCTGCCGCAGCGGCGAGTGCCGCACCCCCTGCGAGGACATGATGAACATGACCTGCATGCTCTTCGACTCGCAGGTGCCGGTGTGCGCCGCGGACGACAGCGCCGGCGGTGAGTTCCTCTGCCGCGCCGAGAACGAAGCCGCGCCCGAGTGCGACGAGGTCATCGACTGCGACGAAGGCCGCGACTGCCTGGACGGAGTCTGCCGCAACCGCAGCTGATTCGGACGGCTCCTCCCGAGACGGCGTCTCCCTTTCGAGGGGGGCGCCGTTTTCGTTTTCTACGGTTGACCGTCTCTGCGCCCGACGTCAGGGTCCGGCCGCGTGGCAGAGAGGCTGCGCGAAGGAGGCGACGTGACGGGCTGGATGAGCGAAGTGCAGAGCAGCGTCGAGGCGCGGCTGGCGGCGTTTTTCGACGGCGAACGGGCCGTCCTGACGGAGCTCGCGGGCGAGTCCGAGATGCTCGTCGCCCAGATCGAGGCGCTCACCCTGCGCGGTGGCAAACGTCTTCGTCCGGCCGTGCTCTACGCGGGCTACCGGTCGGTGCAGACGGACGGCCGACTGATCGACGTGGTGGACGCGTGCGCCGGCCTCGAACTACTCCAGAGCTACCTTCTCATCCACGACGACTGGATGGACAACGACGACGAGCGCCGCGGCGGGCCGAGCGTGCACACGGCCCTCGGTCAAGACACCGGCGACGCGCACCTCGGCGCGGCACTCGCCGTGCTCGCCGGCAACCTGGCGTGCGCCTGGTCCTGGCGGCTGTTCCGCGACGGCGCCGGCCAGGCGAGCGACGAGGCGCTTCGCATCGTGACCCAGATGCATGAAGAGGTGCTCGTAGGCCAACAGCTGGATCTCTTGGCTGTCGAGGACGTGTCCCGCATGCATCAGCTCAAGACGGGCAGCTACACTCTGCGCGGGCCGATGTCCCTCGGCGCGGCACTGGGCGGCGGCGACGAAGCGCAGCAGCAAGCCCTCAGCGCGTTCGCCACGCCGCTCGGCGAGGCGTTTCAGATCCGCGACGACCTGCTGGGCACGTTCGGCGACCCCGGTGCGACCGGCAAGCCCGCGGGAAACGACCTTCGCGCTGGCAAGCGCACGAGCCTCCTGGCGGCAGCGGAGCGCAAGCTCGACGAGGGCGCGTTCACACCGATCGCCGCGGTGTTCGGGGTCGCGGATGCCCGTGACGACGCGGTCGGCCAGGCCATTCGCTGCCTCGAAGAGTCGGGGGTGCGGGAAGAGGTCGAGGGGCGGCTCGAAGCCCTGATCCGTCAGGCGGAGTCCGGGCTGGACGCCGCTCCTCTCGCGGATCCCGGGACCACGATGCTGCGAGAGCTCGCGCAACGGCTCGCCTACCGCAAGGTGTGACGGCCAGCCCCGCGACGCGCGGATCGTGCGGGATGCTCTCCGCCTCGGACGTCGCCCACGCGGCTCTCTGCAAGTGGGCGAAACAACACGTGATCCTGCCCTCGCTCCTGACGAATGTCAGTCAGTCGACCGCCTGGAGCCACACCTGACATTCGTCAAGACGAAACGCCTGGCTCGCCCCGGGGCCGTCTCCTAGGTTCCGCCCGCCGCGCTTCGCCGGTCGGCTCCCGAGACTCGATGAGTCTCGCGGCAGTACGCGCTCCCATGACGCCGATGAGGCGAACCATCAGCGCCCCATCGAGGCGCGCGGAGGACAAGCAGCGATGCCAGCCATGCACAGTGCGATCTCGCGGTTCTATCGGCTCTCGATCGAGGAGCGCCGACGCAAGGTCCGCGAGCTCACCGGTTTGACCGAGGAGCAGGCGGCCCGGCTGGCGCCATCTCGGGGTTTGGCGGAGGCTGCCGCCGACCAGATGGTGGAGAACGCACTCGGCGTCTTTGGCCTGCCCATCGGGCTGTGCGTCAACATGCGGGTGGACGGCGAGGACGTGCTGCTCCCGATGGTCGTGGAGGAGCCCAGCGTCGTGGCTGCGTGCTCCTACGCGAGCAAGCTCCTTCGCGGCGGCGTGGGCATCGAGGCGCACTGCTCGGAGCCGCTGGTCGTCGGGCAGATTCAGGTGCTCGGGGTGCCGGATTCCGAGGCGGCGTCTCAGGCCATTCTCGAGGCCCAAGACGAGCTGCTGGCGCTGGCCGACTCCGGTCACCCGCGGCTGTGCGCGGCGGGCGGCGGTGCGCGCGCGCTCGAGATTCGACATCTGCCGAAGCGCGAGGCGGACGATCCGTGCGGCGACATGCTCGTCGTTCACTTGGTCGTGGACGTGCAAGATGCGATGGGCGCCAACGCCATCAACTCCATGTGTGAGCGGCTCGCGCCCCGCATCGAGGCGCTCTCGGGCGGCCGCGTCGCGCTCCGCATCCTGAGCAACCTGTCCGACCAGCGCACCGTCACGGTGATCGGCCGTGTGCCGGTCTCGAAGCTGGACGGCAAAGGCACGGTCAGCGGCCGCGAACTCGCGCTCCGGATCGAGGAAGCCAGCGTGTTCGCCGAGCGCGACCCCTACCGGGCCTGCACGCACAACAAGGGCATCATGAACGGCATCGACGCCGCGCTGATCGCCCTCGGGCAAGACTGGCGCGCCGTCGAAGCGGGCGCGCACGCGTACGCAGCGCGGGACGGGCGCTACACCGCGATGGCCTCGTGGCGTGTCGAGGGGGACGAGCTCGTCGGCCGCATGACGCTGCCGATGGCGGTTGGGACGGTGGGCGGCGTGGCGAAGGTGCACCCGCTCGTGGGTCTGAACCGGGACATCGCTCGCATCGAAGACGCTGCGCGCCTCGCGAAGGTGTGCGCCGCGGCAGGCCTCGCGCAGAACTTGGCGGCCATTCGGGCGCTGGCCGCAGAGGGCATTCAGAGAGGCCACATGCGGCTGCACGCACGCAACATCGCCGTCGAGGCGGGCGCGGCGCCCGAGGAGGTGGCCGAGTTGGCCAAGCGCATCGCGGACGCCGGGACGGTGAGCGGCGACGCGGCGGTCGTGACGCTGCGTGAGATGCGGGGTGAGGCCGCGGCGCCTGCCGTGGCCGCTGTGGAGCCGTTCGTGCGAGAGCTTGAGCCGCTAGAGGAGCGCGAAGCCCATCTGAAGCGCAGGACCCATCCGAAGCGCAAGGCTCGTCCCCCCGAACCGCCGGTGCCACGGTGGGCGCGACCAGAGTCTGAAGGCCGCGAGGCCCGAGAGGAGCGAGAGATGACTGCACAAGGCGAGACCGACGACTGGAAGGGCCGTGAGCGCGCCATCGAGGGCAAGGTCCTCGTCACTGGCGCCGCCGGACACCTCGGGGCGAACCTCGTTCACCGTCTCCTGAACGAGGGTCACGACGTGCGTGTGCTGCTCCGCGAGCGCAGCCACAACGCCGCGATGGACGGACTCTCCGTGGAGCGCATCTATGGGGACCTCCGGCGACTGGAGTCGCTCGTGCCTGCCCTGGACGGCGTGCATCAGGTCTTCCACGCGGCGGCGCAGCTCTCGACGACCACGCCGACCCCGGCGATCGAGCGGGAGACCTTCGAGTCGAACGTGCTCGGCACCAAGAACCTGCTCGCCGCGGCGCTGAAGGCCGGCGTCGATCGGGTGGTCGTGACGGGCAGCTTCAGCGCGGTGGGCTACGACCTCGACAAGCCGGAGACGGCGGGGTGCGAGGACATGCCGCACTACCCCTTCGAGGAGCTGCTCCCGTACGCGCGCACCAAGGTCCTCGTCGAGCACGAAGCCCTCAAGGCCTGCATCGAAGGCCTCGACGTGGTCATCGCCACGAGCTGCGCCATCCTCGGCCCGAACGACCACAAGCCGTCCCGCATGGGCCAGACGCTCATCGACTTCGCGCACGGAAAGATGCCCGCCTACATCCCCGGCGGCTTCGACTTCGTGTCCACCAAGGACCTCGTCGAGGGCCATATGCTCGCGATGCGACGCGGACGCACCGGTCAGAAGTACATCATCTCCACGACCTACCTCGAGGTCGACGCGCTGATGGCGATGTTCGAGGAGGTCAGCGGTCACCCGCGTCCTCGTCTTCGACTCCCCGGCGCAGTCATGGCCGGCGTCGCGGAGGTCTCGAGCTTCGCGATCAAGAACTTCTTCCCCGGCACCCCGCAGCGCCTCACCCCCGCCGCGGTGCGCATCCTTCGCAAGCGTCGCCGCGCGGACACCAGCAAGGCGCAGCGGGAGCTGGGCTACCGACCCGGGTCCATCCGCGACGCCATCCACGAGGCGTACGCCGACTTCGCGCGACGCGGCCTCGTGCCTTCGCGCCCTGGGACGACCGCTGAGCCCATCACCTCCGAGCGGCGCGGCGCCACCTCGAACGCCACCACCTCGACCCGAACCGCGACGGGGAGCTGAACGATGACCAACGCAGAGACCACTCCCCCCCCCGCCTTCGACGACGCCAAGAACCGCCGCCAGAAGGTGCGCGCCGCCGGCCTCGATCCGAACCACTGGTACGCCGTCGAGCACGACTCCGCGCTCGCGAACGGCGACGTCAAGGAGGTCATCTTCCAGGGCGAGTCCGTCGCGCTCTACCGCGACGACCGCGGCCGTCTGCACGCGCTCGAGAACCGCTGCGCGCACCGGCACGTCCCGCTCACGGTCGGCGTGGTCGAAGGCACGCGGCTCGTCTGCCAGTACCACGGCTGGGGCTACAACGGCGGCGGCGAGCTGGTCGAGGTCCCGCACGAGCTGTTCGGGAAGAAGTTCCCCAAATGCAAGCTCCGAACGTACCCGCTGCGCGTGCGCTACGGGCTCGTGTGGCTCTTCTTCGGCGACCCCGACCGCGCCCACGAAGTGCCCATGCCGGAGATCCCCGAGATCGAGGGCGACGACCCATGGGGCTGCGTGCCGGTGGACTTCACCTGGAAGGCCCACCACTCGATGATCATCGACAACGTGAGCGACTTCACGCACGCGTTCTTGCATCGTCGCTTCAAGCCGTTCGAAGACGCCAAACTGACGAGCCTCGAGACCCGCGATGACAAGGTCTTCCTGAGCTACGACACCAAGGTGGGCCGCGGGAAGGTGAGCGGGCTGTTCGTCGATCGCGCGGACATCGACACCAACGCCATGGACCTCTGTTACGACTACCCGTACCAGTGGTCGAACACCGACGACAAGATCAAGCACTGGTGCTTCGTGCTGCCGATCGACGAGTCGACGACGCGCGCGTTTTTCCTCTTCTACTTCGACCACTTCATCGTGCCGTTCACGCGCGTGAAGATCCCGCGCAAGCTCACCAACCCGTTCCTCAAGGTCTCGAACGAGATGCTGGTGAAGCCGCTCCTCCGTGAAGACGGCGTCGTCGTCGAGGCCGAGCAGCGGGGCTGGGAAAAGTTCTGGAACGAGCCGCTCGTCGAGCTCAACCCCGCCGTCAACGCGTTCCAGGCGCTGACCGTGAAGAAGTGGGACGAGTACAAGGCGGCGGAGCAGGCCAAGGTCGAGGCCAAGGAGCTGACTCGCCTTCGCCGCAAGCAGGCGCTCAGCGAGCGCGACACGCGCGTGCACGACGGAGCCGAGTGATGACGGAGCTCTACGAAGCGGACGTCGCCATCCTCGGAGCGGGCCCCGCCGGAACCGCCGCGGCCGCGCACCTCGGGACACTTGGCGTGCGTCGCGTCGTGCTCGTCGACCGTCACGATTTCCCGCGCGACAAGACCTGCGGCAGCGGCATCTCCCCGCGCGGCATCGAGACGCTGAAGGAGCTCGGCATCTGGAACGAGGTCGAAGCCCACGCGTACCCCATCAAGGGGATCCGCATCGTGACGCCGGGCGATTTCGAGAGCTGGCAGAGCGCCGGCGACGTCGCCGAGGCGGTCGTATGCAAGCGCCGCGTACTCGACCACACCCTGCTCAAGAAGGCCCAGGAGCGCGGCACCACGTTCCTCTCCAACTTTGACGCGCGCGAGACGCTGGAGGAGGACGGCCAAGTCGTCGGTTTCCGTGCGCGCGACGGCCGTGAAGTGCGGGCGAAGTACACGCTGATCGCCGGCGGCAGCCACTGCCGCGTCGGACTGCCGGAGACCCAGCGCCCGCGCCAGACCATCCAGGCCATCATGGGCTGGTGGGAGAACGTCGAATTCCGGCCGCACCACGTCGAGATGCTCTTCGACCGGATGCTCGAGCCCTACTACGGCTGGCTCTTTCCGGAGACCGAGACGCGCGTGAACATCGGCATCACGTACGAGGACACCCCGGACAACAAGAAGAACGCGCGCGAGCTGTTCAAGCGCTTCCTCGACAAGCACTACGCGGACCGCCTGGCCAACGCGACGCAGGTCGGCGGCTTCAAGGGTCACCCCGTCGTGTGGTCGTACGCCATCGAGTCGCTCACGGCCCCAGGTCGGATCGTCATCGGGGAGTCCGGCCTGATGACCCATCCGGCCACCGCCGAGGGCATCTATCAGGCGATGAAGTCCGGCATGCTCGGCGCCGAAGCGGTCGCCGACATCCTGAGCGGACGTCTCACGGAGCAGACGGCGTTCGATACGTACGAGCGCGAGTGCAAAAAGGCCTTCCAGGTCTCTTTCTGGGCGGGCGGCGCGTTCCGCAAGCTGGTGCGCACCGACGGGCTCGACTGGATCATCAAGCTCACCGATCAGCCCATGGTGCAGTCGGCGACCGCGAAGTTGATGGCGAACCTTTGAGCCGCGGCGACGCCGACATCACGATCCTCGGCGCCGGGCCGGTGGGGTGCACGGCCGCGTTGGCGTGCGCCCGAGAGGGCCGGTCCGTCCTGCTGCTCGAGCAGGACCCGGCCGGGGCCGCCGAGCACACCGTCGGGGAGTGGCTGCACCCTCCGGCGATGGACGTGCTCGATGGTCTGGGCGTGGATCTGCGTCCCCCTGTCGGCTACCCGACCGGCCGAGGCTTCGTCCTCACGCCCGACGACGGAACCGAGCCGCTCGTTCTCCCCTACGCGGCCGGCCGCTTTGGCTTCAGTCTGGAGCACGGCCTTTTGGTCGAGACGCTCCGCACACACGTCGAGCGCACGCCGAACATCACCTACGTGCCCCACGCGCGCGCCGAGCGTCTCGAGGGCAACGTCGTCAGCTACGCGTGCCGCGGCGGCGCGAGCGCGGCCCGATCGGCGCGCGTGGCCATCGCGTGCGGCGGCGGCACACGCGTGCTCGGCCGCGGAGGCGCGCTGACCTTGGGCCCCGAAGAGCGCCCCGCCACCCACCGGCTCGCGGCCGTCACGCTCGTCGGCGTGCGCCTTCCGTTCGAGGGCTACCATCACCTCTTCGTCGGCGGACCGGGTCCCGCCGTCGCGTACCGCATCGGGCCCGCGCGCGTTCGGCTTCTGCTCGACGTGCCGCTGTCGCTCAGCGTGCCGCGGACCGGAGGGGTCGCGCTGCACGATGCCTTCGCGCCCGCCCTCCCCGAAGCCCTCGCGGACGCACTCCGCAATACCTTGGCCGAGAGCAGCCCGACCTGGACGCAGGGACGGCTGCGTCCTCGCTCCAACCTGGCGGCGGACGGCGTCGCACGTCTCGGGGAAGCTGTCGGCAGCGTGCACCCGCTGACGGCGGCCAACCTGACGCTCGGCATTGGCGACGCCCTCGCGTTGAGCACCACCGCCGACGCCAAGGCCTACAAGCGCAGCCGGCAGCGCGCGGCTCGCATCCCGGAGACCTGCGCGCTCGGACTGGCGGAGCTGTTCACCGACGATGCGCCCGAAATCCTCGCCATCCGCGCCGCGACCTACCGCACGTGGCGCAAACAACCCGGCGAGCGCTTGCGCAGCATGGGGTTCTTGGCTGGCGAAGGAGAAGGCCCGGTCCGCTTTGGCCGGTCGTGCTTGCGCGTCGCCGTCAGCAGCGCGCTCGACGTCTGGCGGAGCCGGCCGGCGGGCGACCTCCAGCACACCGGCGCCGTCAGCGCAGACATGGTCCGGCGCGTCGGCTGGATGGTCGGCGGCTCCCTCGGCTGGACCGACGTGTTGCCCGACGCCATCAGCGAGCGCCTCGAAGCGCGCGGGGCAGCGTCCCGCTACGGCGGCGCGCTGATGAGCACGAACACCCCCCGCGCCGAGGTCGTGGGCCTGCCCGCGAGTCCGCCAACGTCCGTCGAGGAGGCGCTGCGCCGCGGCACCGACGCGCTGGTCGCCGAGCAAGCCGAGGACGGTTCGTTCGAGGGCGAGGTCGTCTGGTGTCCGATGCTGGCCGCGCAATACGTGCTGGCCTGCCACGTGATGGACCGTCCCATCGCGGACGAGCGCCGTCGCCTGCTGCTCAAGCACTTTGAGAACACGCAGCTCGAAGGCGGCGCGTGGGGCCTGCACGAGATGAGCGAGCCCTATCTGTTCGTCTCCGCGCTGGTCTACGCCGCGGCGCGGCTGCTCGGCGTCGACAAGGACGCCCCGCTGCTCACCCGCGGTCGGCGGTTCATCCGCGACGAAGGCGGCGCCCTGGGCATCCCGAGCTGGGGAAAGCTGTGGCTCGCGCTCGTCGGTCTCTACGAGTGGGACGGCGTGAACCCGGTGCTGCCCGAGCTTTGGGCCGCGCCACGGTGGCTGCCGGTGCACCCGTCCCGCTACTACTGCCACACGCGGCTGATCTACCTTGGCATGGCGACGCTCTACGGCGAGCGCGTCCAGCGGCCCGCGACCCCAACGGTGCGCGCCATTCGCGACGAGCTGTTTGTCGAACCCTACGCGGAGATCGATTTCGACAAGGCCCGCAGCACATTGCGCGCCGGGGATGTGCACGTGCCCCCGAGCCCCGCGCTGAAGCTGGCGTTCGAGGGCCTCCGTGTGCTCGACCGCGTCCGGCGACCGAAGCGGCGCGAGGCCATCATCGCGCAGCTCCGTGAGCGCATCCGCTACGAGTTGCGGAGCACCTCGCACACCTGCATCTCCCCCGTCAGCGGCATGCTCGGCATCCTCGCGCTGCACGCCGCCGACCACAACGACCCGGACGTGCTCGAGGGCCTGAATCGGTTCGAGGGCTGGATCTGGGAAGATGAAGAAGAGGGCGCTCGCGTGTGCGGTGCGCGAAGCGCGAGCTGGGATACGGCGTTCGCGGCGCAGGCGCTCTCGGCGGTGAGCCCGTTCGTGGACGTGAAGGCGTCGCTCGAAGGCGCGGACCGCTTCCTCGAGAGCCAGCAGATCCGCGGCGGCACCGGGCGCGAGCACGAGAACGACCGACTCGACCCGACCGGCGGCTACTGCTTCGCCGGCGTCTGGCACGGCTGGCCGGTGAGCGACTGTACAGCCGAGGCCGTGCTCGGGCGGCTCGAGTCGCCGCACGCGAGCCCAACGCCCGAGGCGATGGAAGACGCCATCCGGTTCATCCTGCGCACGCAGTGCAGCGACGGTGGCTTTGGCAGCTACGAGGCCCGCCGCGTGGACCTGCCGATCGACTGGCTCAACCCGAGCGAGATGTTTGGCGCGTGCATGACCGAACGCTCGTACATCGAGTGCACCGCCTCCTGCATCGCAGCGCTCGCCAAGTTCCGGGAGCGCTATCCACATCGCCTCCGCGCCGAGGTCGACGACGCGATCCGTCGCGCCGTAGCCGTGCTCCGCCGTGCCCAACGGCCGGAGGGGAGCTTCGAGGGCATGTGGGGCGTGCACTTCATCTACGGCACGATGTTCGGAGTGCGCGGGCTGCTCGCCGGCGGCGTGCCCTCGGTCGACCCGCAGATCCGCCGTGCGTGCCGCTTCCTCGCGGAGCGCCAGCGTCCGGACGGCGGGTGGGGTGAGCACCACACGAGTGTCTTCGAGGGGCGCTACATCCCGCATCACGATGCCCAAGTCGTGCAGACGGCGTGGGCGCTAAGCACGCTCGTCGAGGCCCGCGAGCCCGACTTTGCCATGCTCGAGCGCGGCGCGCGTTTCCTCGCCGCCGCGCAGCGCACCGATGGCACGTGGCCCAAGCAGGACCCCGAAGGGATCTTCTTCCACACGGCCCTGCTCGAGTACCGCCTCTACCGCCGCTACTTCCCCGTCTGGGCGCTGGGCGCATACCAGCGCCGCGCCCGCGAGCGACAGCGTTTGCCCCGCGCCGCGTCCCGTCCGCAGGCCCGCCCGAACTGACCCTGAGGAGCTCCCATGATCCCCGAACGACGCAGCTACGATGTGGTGGTGGTCGGCGCCGGTCCCGCCGGCAGCGTGGCCGCGCTCGCCCACGCACGGCGAGGCGCCGAGGTCCTTTTGTTGGAGGCCGACCCGCGGGTCGCCGGCCGCTTCGCTGGCGAATGGATGCACCCGACGGGTGTGGCTGTGCTCGACTCGCTGCGCATCGGCCGGCTCGAGCCCGCGCGCGCCCGCGCCGGCTACGGTTTCGTGATTCATCCGGACGACGGCTCGGACGCGATCGAGATGCCGTACAGCCAGGGCGTGGCGCTCTCGGCCGAGCACGGGCACATGGTGGGAAGCCTGCGCAGCGCCGCCGGCGCGGAGCGGGGCGTGGAGCTCGTCACGCACGCCCGCGCCGTGCGGGTGGAGCCCGGCGTCGTGCGCGTCGAAGACCGGGAGACAGGCGCGGCCGTCGACGTCCGCGCGGGGCGGATCGTCGGCGCCGAGGGCAAACGGTCCGTCACGCGCGACGCGCTCGATCTGCCGGAGCGCAGCGTGCCGCTCGGCTACATGGCGGGTGTCGAGCTGCGCGACGTCGAGCTGCCTCGCGAGGGCTTTGGTCACGTGATCCTCGGGGGTCCCGGCCCGGCGCTGTTCTACCGGATCAGCGACGACGTGGTGCGCGGCTGTCTCGACGTGCCGCTCGCGCTCGGGCCCCAGGCCCGGAGCCGCGAGTTCCTCTGGGACAGCTTCTCTCCGGTGGTCCCGGCCGCCATGCGTCCGGCGCTTCGACGCGCGCTCGCGGAAGGGCCGTCCGGCTGGGCGATCAACCGTTTCCAGCCCCGCACGAGCTTCGGCCGGGGGGACGTGATGCTCGTCGGTGACGCCGTCGGCCACGTGCACCCGATGACCGCGATGGGCATGAGCCTCGGGCTCGCCGACGCGCAAGCCCTCGCCGCATCGGACGACGTCGAGGCGTACGCCAAGACCCGACGCGCCTACATCCCCGAGCTGCTCAGCAACGCGCTCTACCACTGCTTCCGACGCGAAGACCCGAGCGCCACCGCCGTGCGCCGCGCGATGTTCGACACCCTCCGCAAGGACGCACACGAGCGCGGCCGCACCATGGACATCCTCGCGGGCGCCGATCCGAGCCGCCGCGCCTTCGGCGGCGTGTTCCTGCGCATCGCCGCACAGGCCGTCGGCCGCACGCTCACGGGCACCGAGCTGAGCGCGATCCCATCCGCGCTCGCGGGCTTCGGCGAGTGGATGCAGTGGCCCGCGGCGCTCGCGTTCCCGAGCACGATGGACACCTTGGTCCGCGCACGGAGCAACTCGACGCACCCGATCCCACAGCTCGAGAACGTGGTCCCGACGGCGGCGCCGGTGGCGGCACCCGAGAACGTGGAGCGCGGTAAGACGAGCGAGGTGCCGCTCACCCCGGCCATCGAGCGCGGCTGCGTGACGCTGCTCGCCGAGCTCGAGGACATCGCGATGCGGATCGGCACCGTGCCCGATGCCCACTTGGCCGGCCCCGCGCTGTCCTGCATGCGGGCCATCCTGGCGACCGAGATGCGCATCGGCATGGCGGCGCGCATGACGCTCGGCCGCCGACGCCTCGCAACGGAGGGTTTCACCCGCCTGATGAACGCCGACGGCGTGCCGGCGGCGGAACACCTCGCTGAGCTCGTGCTCGTCTTGTTCGACGGCGCGACCTGGGAGGAGCAGCCCATCGCGTCGCTGCCCGAGGCGGTGCGGGCCCTGCTCGATCACCAGCTGCCCTGCGGCGCGTTCCGTTCCAACGGGTCCAGTCAGGCGGTCGACGTCGCGGGGACCGCCCTCGCCTGTCGTGCGCTCGAGGTCCTGCTCCGTCGACGCCCGGACGCGACTGACGCCGACCTGAACCGTGTGCTCGACCGCGCCGCGGAATGGGCGCGCGCCGCGCTGGGCGATGACGGCTCGGTGAGCGGCGACTTGTCTCTCACGGCCCTGACGCTCGAGACGCTGCTGGCCGCGGGCGCGCACCCAGGCGAGCCGGAAGCGCGCCGCGCGGTGAAGTGGGTCACGGCCGCGCTCGAGGACGACGCCGCGTTGCCGGTGAAGGCCCAAGCGCTCCGCAGCCTCGTGTTCGCTGGCGCGCCGATGCAGAAGCGCGTGCTGCTCACCGCGCGTGAGCTCGCGGCCGCGCTGAGCGAGGACGGACTCGAGTGGCAGACCGCGCGTGAACTGGTGGAGGCGCTGGCCATGTGCGAAGCCAGACGGGTGGCTCGACCGCGCAAGCCGGAGCGAAAGAAGAAGGCGAAGCGCACCGCGCCCCCCGAGGCGTCGCCGCTGCCAGACGAGGTCCAGGACGACTGGGCGTTCTGCAAGGAGAGCCTCGAGCAGGTCTCGCGCACGTTCTCCCGGCCGATCGCGTTGCTGCCCGACAGACTCGAGGTGGCGGTGAGCCTCGGCTACCTGCTCTGCCGCGTGGCCGACACGGTCGAGGATCACACCGCGGTGCCGGCCGAGCAGCGCGATGACCTGTTCCGCCTGTTCCTCGGTGTGCTCGAGAATGGCGACGACGCGACGCCCTTCATGAGCGCGTTCGAGGCCATCGAGGGCGACGACGCCGAGCTTCGCCTCAGCCGCCAGCTGGACCGCGCGATGCGCGTGTTCCACGCCCAGGACGAGCGCACCCAGGCCCACTGCGTGCGCTGGGTCGCGGAGATGACGCGCGGCATGAACCTGTACACGAGTCGCCGCCCCGGCGACGACGGGTTCCTGGCCCTGCACGGGGTGAGCGACCTGGAGCGGTACTGCTACTACGTGGCGGGCACGGTGGGGCACCTCCTCACGGACCTCTTCATCGACGCGCTCGGCGAGGACCCGGACGGGGCGCTCGCGCTGGCGCTTCGGGACCACGCCGAGGGGTTCGCGACGGGCCTTCAGCTCACGAACATCCTCAAGGACGTGACCGACGACCATGCGCGGCAGGTCAGCTTCGTGCCGCGGCCCGAGTGCATCCGAAACGGGTTCACCGTGACGCAGCTGCTCGACGACGATGTGCGGGAGCGCGCGCACGAGACGGTCGCGCCGCTCTTTGCCATCGCGCGGGAGCGACTCGACCAGGCGCTCACGTACGCCCTCTTGGTTCCTTGCGAGCAAGTCGGCATTCGGCTGTTCTGCCTGCTCCCGCTCTGGATGGCGGCGCGCACGCTCGCGATGGCGACCGGCAACGAGGCGATGTTCATCCCGGGCAAGCCCGTGAAGATCACCCGCGCGGAGGTGGAAGCGCTCATCGCCGAGTGCCTCACGCTCGCGAACGACGACGACGCGCTGCGGGCTCGCTACGCCCGCCTCTACGACACCGGCGACCTCGTCGCCACGGCCTGACCGAGGACGAACCGACATGGGCTACATCTTCGACCCCGATGAGCTGCACGGCATCGTGCGTGACGTGATCGGGCAGCCGCTGCCCAAGATGATCGCGGACATTCGCGACGCGCTCGAGCCGAGCTACGGCGCGCATCTGCTGCCCGGCAACGACTGGATCTTCAACAACGCGGGCGGCGCGATGGGCCAGATGCTCGTCCTGCACGCGTCCATCACCGAGTACCTGATCATCTTCGGCAGCCCCATCGGGACCGAGGGGCATTCGGGCCGGTTCATGGCCAAGGACTTCTTCTACATCCTCGAAGGCGAGCAGTGGGCATACGCCGAGGGCGACCTCGAGAAGCGCGTCTACAAGCCCGGCGACCTGCACATCCTCGCCCCGGGAACCGCCGAGGGCTACCGGATGCCCGACCACTGCTTTGCGCTCGAATACGCGCGCGGCGTCATCCCCGCGATGTTGCCCTTCGGCGTCGCCGACACGCTCTTCTCCACGCTCGACGTCTCGAGCTTCGCGCGCACCTTCGGCGTCTACGCCAAGGGCACCGTGCAGAACCTCAAGCGCGGAAAGGTCTGACCATGTCGCTGGCGCCCCCACTCTCCCGACTCGTCGACAAGACGAAGGCGCGCTTCGAGCCTCCCTCGCCGCCCCCCGGATTGCGCCCGCCGCCGCGCCTCGAGGGTGGGCTCCCGCTGGTGGGCCACACGGTCGACTTCGTGCGCTCCACGCTCGGCTTGCTCGACCGCGCCCGCAAGGAGCACGGCGAGGTCGCGGCGTTTGACGTGGCGGGCAAGTCGATGATCGCGTTCTTCGGCCCCGACGCACACGAGGCGTTGTTCCGCGCGCCCGACACCACGATGAACCCATCGGAAGCGTACAAGATCATGACGCCCGTCTTCGGCGAGGGAATGGTCTACGACGCGCCCCCCGACAAGATGGCCGAGCAGATGAAGATGTTGCTGCCCGCCCTCAAGGACCGGCGCATGCGGACCTACGGGGAGACCATCCTGGCGGAGGTCGAAGACGCCATCGCCGACTGGGGCGACTCGGGCACGATCGACATCGTCGACTTTTGCCGTGTGCTCACGAACTTCACCTCGTCGCACTGCCTGATCGGGTCGGAGTTCCGCAACGGGATGACCGACGAGTTCGCCCGCATCTACCACGACCTCGAGCGCGGGGTGACGCCGCTCGCATACATCAACGCGAACCTCCCGATCCCCTCGTTCCGGCGACGCGACAAGGCGCGGGTTCGTCTGGTGGAGCTGATCTCCGACATCGTCGATGCGCGGATGGAGAGCGGCCGGACGGGCGAGGACTTCCTCCAGACGCTGATGGAGGCGCGCTACAAGGACGGCCGCGGGCTCACGCACGACGAGATCACCGGGATGCTGCTCGCCGCGATGTTCGCGGGGCACCACACCAGCTCGGTGACGACGGCCTGGACGCTGATCGAGCTCTGTCGGAACGCCGACTACCAGAGCCGCTTGGTGAACGAGCTCGACGACGTCTACGGCGATGAGGGTCCCACCGACTACGGCTCCCTCCGCCGCATCCTGCACACCGAACACGCCGTCAAAGAGGTCCTCCGGCTTCATCCGCCGCTGTTCATGCTCGTGCGGGTCGCGATGAAAGACTTCGCGTTCAAGGGCTTCCACATCCCGAAAGGGTCGTGGTGTCTCATCTCCCCCACGGTCTCGCACCGCATCCCCGAGGTCTTCGCGCAGCCTGACCGGTTTGACCCCGACCGCTACGGCCCCGACCGCCGGGAGGACAAGAAGGACTGGGCATACATCCCGTTTGGCGGCGGCCGGCACAAGTGCCTCGGCAACGCGTTCGCCATCCTGCAGGTGAAGGCCATCCTCGCAACGCTCCTTCGCCGCTACGAGTTCGAGCTGCTCGACCACGTCGAGCCCGACTTCCACGGCCTCGTCATCGGACCGAGTGAACCGTGCCGGCTGCGCTACCGCCGCCGCACCAACGTCGGCAAGAAGAAGGCTGTCACGGAGGCCGAAGCGGCCGCACCCGCCCCCAAGGTTCACCTGACCGTCAGCGTCGACAAGGACCTCTGCCAGGGCCACGCCGTGTGCGTCGAGGAGGCCCCCGAGGTCTTCGGCATCGGCGACGACGGCAAGGTTGACGTCAAGCAGGCCCAGCCCGACCCCTCCCTTCACGCGAAGGTGCGGAGCGCCGCGTCCTACTGCCCGAACAACACCATTCGCCTGACGGTAGAGCCCGCCGCGGCCTGCCCGTTCCACTGAGCACCATGCGCTGAGACCCGGTCTCAGAACACCGGACAGTCGGGAGACGTGCCCAACCGGACTTCGTCGAACAGAACCGAGGCGTCGCGCGTGCTGGGGCACTCCCAGTGGCGGCTGTTCACGTGCACGTGGAATGTGCGCGCCCGGCTCGGGGTCATCGGCGGCAGGCACAACACCTGCTCTTCCCATGCTTGGTGCACCTCGAGGGTGAGCAACGCGCCCCCCTCCAGCTCCTGAATGTCGACCTGCGGCACATCGCCTGCGGCGACCGCAACGCCCCGGGTCGCCAACAAGAGCGCCGGCCCCTGCCCGCCACTGGCCTCTGGGGCGCGCCCCTGGAACTCCATTCCCGTCGACGTGGTGTCACACGTGTCGACCCTCAACTCCAGCGCACGCATGCCGCGGTACGCGTCGGGCGGCGAGACGAGAACGGCCGGCTCCGCCGATACGGGGAACGGGGCGTCCATCACGGTTCGGGAGAACGGGCGCACCATCTCGGCGGTCGCCATCACCTCGAAGCCGCCCCCCACGAGCCCGCGCGAGAAGTCGCAGCCGGGTTCATCGACCACCTCGAGGTCGTCCAACTCGAGGTTGGCCGAGAGCGCCGGCACGGTGCGGCTTGCGGTCACCGCGACGCCGAGGCTCCGCCCGGCAACCCAGGGGGGAAGACAGAAGACACGCATGCCGTCCTCGCCGGCCGGCACGACTCCGAGCGGCTGGTCGTCGAGCAGCACGCCGACCTGCGCGTTCTCGCCCGAGTGCCAGAGCCGCAGCGCGGGCCGGGGAACGTCCGAGTGCGTGGGAATCGCGACGGTTCCGTGGAGCGTCGCCTGGCCGAACTCCTCGGGGACGAGGCGCGCGCCGCGGCCGCCATGAATCCCGGAGAGCGCGACGCCCGTGCCCCCTGCACCGTATGCGACCCAGCTGCCGACGCCGGACTCGAAGTCGCCGCCAGGGACGTCTCCGCCGCCCGGGCACTCGGCTTCATCTGCCGGCCGGAGCTCCACGGAGAGCACCTCCACCGCCGAGGGGCCACAGTCGTGACTCCCGGGCTCGACGCCGATCTCCACGGTTTGACCCGCCAGCGAGGCGTCAAGACAGACGCCCTCATCGCGGAAGCCCGAGTCGGGGGCATGCCCGAGGTCGAACGCGTGTGTGCCCACGCGCGCGGCCATGCGGGGGTACCCGGTGCCGCGGAAGCGCACTCGAAAGACGAGCGGCAACGCGATCCGGGTCGGGAACGTGACGGTCTGGGTGAGCGTCCCCCCGGTGCAGAAGGCGGCGCTGTCCAGCAAGCCCAAGCCCGACTCGATGCGCGCGGCGCCGCTCGCGGACCATGCAGCCGGGGAGTCCATCTCCGGGTCGTCGATCAAGGGCACAAAGGTGCACTCGGCCCCGCTGTATCCATCTTCGCAGTCCGCACAGGCCTCTCCCGAGCGCGGAGGAGGGCACAGGCACCTCGCTTCGCTTCCGGTCCCCACGCAGGTTCCTTCACCACACGCGAGGTCGCAGCCTGCGTCCAAGGCCGCGTCGGCGTCGCTCGCTGCATCGCGCCCGCCGTCGACCGGGACCACGAAGGCATCCGCGGCCGCGTCGGTCGCCCGGCCGGCGTCCGATGCGGCGTCCGGACCCATCGGATCGACGTGATCGGCCGGGTTCACGCAGCGGCCCTCCGCGCCACACACCTGGCCGGGAGGACACACATCATCGTCCCCGCACAGGAAGTGTCCCGAAGGGGGGGTGAAGGTGCACCCCGCCGCCAAGAGCACGGCCACACTCGAGCACCACCGCATCAGAAGCTCCCCTCGACGCCCCACGGCGTCCACGTGACCGGCGCGTCGTCGTCACCGCCCGCGGCGAGCCAAACGATGCCCGCGACGATCGTGGAAAGGCCCACGGCCCCCGCGATGAAGCCCGCCGTCAGTAGCGCCGGCCCGCGTTCGTTCGCCTCCGAGACCTCGTCCCAGGGGGCATCCGGGCGGGGGTTCTCGACCGCTTGCTGGTCCATGAAGCCGAACGCGAGCGCGACGCCCGCTCCCGCGAGGACGACCGCGCCTGCCCCCACGAGCCAGTGGGCGCCGGTGGCGTCCGCGGCGAGATCAGCCGGGACGACCACTCGATCCACGGGGTCGGGTCCGTGGGCTACGGGCACCTCGATGGAGACGGGCTCGGCGACCTCGGGGGCAGTGTCTTCCCCTTCTTCCAGGAGTGCGGAGATGAAGCCGATGCGGGTCTCCGCGCGCCCGCGGTACTCCCCGTCGGGCGCGAGCCGCACGTACTCCCGGTATGCCTGGAGCGCGACCTCATCCTGACGCGCGCGGTCCGCCGCGTACCCCACGTTGTAAAGCAGCGCCGGCCGCTCGCTGAGTTCGTAGGCGCGCTGAAACCGCTGGACAGCCACCGAGAACCGGTTCTCTTCCACGGCCGCCATCCCGGCCGCGAAAAGCTCGCGCGCCGCGCGGTCGAGTGCCTGCTCCTCCGCAGAAGACGCCTCTTGAGCCGCCGCGATCTTCACCACGCCGCCGACGACGAGAGCCGTCATCATCACCGAGAACAAGAAGCGGCGGCCCCCCTTGCTGAAGAGCCCTCTGCGAAGAGCCGCGGCGCTGGCGCCCCGTCCGTGCAGATCCAAGTCGTTCGAGCGTGTGTGTCCCATGGCCACCTCTCCAATCGGAGGGAACGGCCAAAGAAGCGGCTGGCTTGAGGCCAAAGCCCGTCATTCGAGCCACGGCGAGCTCGAGGGGCTCAGGCTTCGAGTTCGACCGCCCGCACCGTGTCCTCGAGGCCGTACTGAGGATTGAAGCCCAGCACGTCGCGGGCGCGGGTGTCGTCCACCATGCAGACGTAGCGAATGTGGTCGAGCTCGGGCGTGGGGAAGCTCGTCATCCGGTAGCGCCACATGCGCTCCAAGACGGGTCGCGCGAGGGACGCCGGGACCGAGCGCGGCTGCTTGCCGAGCAGACGAAAGACGCGGCTCATCGGGACTTCGCCGGGCCCGCGCAGGTTGAAAATGCCGCGCACGCCCGGCTGGAGGGCCATCGCGATGGCCCGAACGACATCACGCTCGTGGATGACCTGAACCATCGGGTCGAAACCCATGAGCGACATGGGACGCTCCAGCCGCAGGTAGTTGCTGGCCGCGTTCCGGACCCCGCCGAGGATGTGGCACGGGCGGAGCACGACGGTCTCCGTGTCGGGGTGCCGCCAGAAGAAGCTCTGCGCGAGCATGTCGACCTCCACCAGGTCGCGGATCGCGCTGAACTGCTGCGCGCCGAGCAGCGGCGCCTCCTCGGTGAGGAACTGCGGGTTGTCGGGGCTGGGCCCGTAGACGTTGGCGCTCGACAGCAGCACGAGCTTCGGCACGTCGTACTGCGTCATGTAGTCGAGCAGCTTCTGGAACGCGACGACGTTCCATGCGTGGTGCACCTTCGCGCTTGCGCGGAGGTCATGCATGATGCCGAGGTGCACCACGGCCCGGATGCCGCCGGCGCGAAAGACGTCGCGGGTCTTCTTGCGACGCAGGTCGATCTGGTGGTGGACGATGTCCTTCGGTTTGCCCCGGAACGCGCGACGGTCGATGCCGACGACCCGGTCCTGTCGGTGAAGCGTGCGCGCGAGCAAGCGGCCCAGACGGCCGCAGATGCCCGTGATCAACACGGCCCCCTCCTGTGGCTCGGCGTGCGGGTCGCGGGACGCCGGCGAGCGCATCGACTTGGAGCGCGATCGCGGCGGGGTCTCTGCGCGAGGGACCGCGGAGGCCATCGGAACGGAGGCGGGCGCGGCGGTCGCCCAGGTGTCATCCGAAGGCGCGATCGGTTCAGCCGGCTTCGGGGGCGGGGTCGACACACGGCGCTTGGCGGCCGGCTTCTTCCGCTTGGCAGGCG
>JBGCFC010000028.1:0-46461 GCA_045106715.1 Sandaracinaceae bacterium | reverse complement strand
GCTCGGTGTCGCTCCCTCACGGTGTCGCTCCCTCACGGTGTCGCTCCCTCACGGTGTCGCTCCCTCACGGTGTCGCTCCCTCACGGTGTCGCTCCCTCACGGTGTCGCTCCCTCACGGTGTGGCCCCTTCACGGCGTGGCTCCTTCACGGCGTCGCGAGCCGCACGCAGCTCGACTCATCGCACCGACGAGCCCGCTACCAGCGCGGCCATGCCTCGAAAGAGCGCTGCCAGTCCCTCGGCCGCTTCGGGAGACGCGGAGATGATGAGCTGGCCACCCTCCTCGGCTCGGACCTCGAGCGAGGTCAGCATCTGACTCACGGCGATGGGGGTCTGGATGTGAGGCGCGCTCACCCCTGGCCCCGACAGACAGGTGAGGCTCGCTGCCACATCCTTTCCTGGTGTGGTGGAGGTCGCGCTTCGGGGTGCAGAGCCGGTGTGCAGCACCGACGCCGCGCCGCAGGTGGCCCCGCCGCACGGCCCCACCCCGTTCACGGGGTTTGCGCTGCTCGCCTGCGTCTTGGCTACGGGGTCGGCGAACGGTGTCTCGTCCTCCAGTGCTGGACCGTCGATCAGGTCGGTGCTCGCAGGCTCGGCGTCCCATCCCGCGTCGCGGTCGTCGGGGGATCCAAGGCGTTCGAGCAGCGCGCGATCGTCCATCGAGACGCTGTCCGCGTCTGAATCGAAGAGTCCCTCAAAGAGCGACCGCTTCGCGGCGACGAGACCCTCGATGCGCGCTTCGATCGAGCCTTGGGTCACGAGCTGCACGACGTCGATCGGGTCGGCCTGCCCCAGTCGATGAATGCGTGCGACGCGCTGCTCGAGGACCGCCGGGTTCCATGGGAGCTCGAGATGCACGCACGCGTTGGCGGCGCGCTGAAGGTTGAGTCCGACGCCGCCTGCGTCGGTGGCGAACAGCACGCGGGTCAGCGGATCGTCGTGGAGCTCGACCAGGCTTCGGTCGCGCGCCCTCGGAGACTCGCCGCCCGTGAAGAAGACCGAACGGAGCCCTTCCCGCTCGAGAAGGTCGCGCGTCGCCCACCACGCGAGCCGGAGCATCCGTCTCCACTGGCTGAACACGACGATGGTCCGGCCCTGCGTGATGACGAGCTGCTCGACCACCTCGCGCAGCGCCTCGAGCTTGGGGGCCGCGAGCATCGCCGGATCCACCTCATCCCAACGGTGGTCGACAATCGCGGGCCAGGTTTCCTCGAACCGCAGCTGGGCCACACCGTTGGCTGCCATCCGCTGCGTCGTGAGGTGCTTCAGGAGCTCGAGTCGCTCGGCCGGGCTCAAGGGCCGCTGCTTCGCGAGCCTGCTTAGACGGGCGACCTTGCGCCCGGCGCTCTCGTGAGGGCCAGCCTGCTCGGCGGTGAGGGGGACAGGAGTCGAGCTGTCGGTGCGAGTGGGGAGCTGGCTCAGAACTTCGGCCCGCCGACGGCGCAGGAAGCAGTGCGCGATGCGCGCCCGGATGGTCGACAGATGACGTGCCTGACCGGGGCCGCCATGCACCGGGTCGAGCCGCCACTTGGGTTCGAGCGCACCCTCATCGACCCACTCCACGATCGAGGCGAGCTCGGTGAGCCGGTTCTCGAGCGGGGTGCCCGTCAGCGCCAATCGATAGGGAGGCCGGAGTGCCTTCACCGCCCTTGCGGTCATCGTGTCGGCGTTTTTGATGCGCTGCGCCTCGTCGAGAATCACCAGGTCCGGCGCCCACTCCGCGAGCGCCGTTTGATCGCGCCGGAGCTTGGCGTAGCTGATCAGGAGGAAGCCGTCGGTGGTGTCTCGGTAGAGCGCCCGCCGCTCCGAGGGGCGTCCCAACACGGTCGTGAGGGGCACGTCGGTGAACGCTCCCCATTCGCGCATCCACTGCCCCTGGAGGGCGGCGGGCACGACAACGAGGCCCCTCCGTACGCGACTCAACTCAGACAGCGCGTGGGCTGTTCCGATCGCCTGCGCCGTCTTGCCGAGGCCCATGTCATCGGCGAGCAGGAGCCGCGCTTGGGAGCATGCGGTGAGAACGCCCTGCCGCTGGTACGGGTACAGCTCGAGTTTCAGCGACTGAAGCGATCGCTCCACCGCGTGCGGCGTCGGTGCCTCGCCGGCGTACCGGCCGAGTTCCTCCTCCACGACCGCTTTGGCCGCGGGGCTCACGCGATCAGGGCAACGCTGCGCGTAGCGGGCTGCGGCCTTCACGACGCTCTTTGCACAGCTCGAATGGGGCGGTCGCAGCCACCCCGGACCCAGCAGGCACCCTGTAGCCGGGTCTCGCCGGCCCTCGTCCCAGTCTCTGGCGAACTCCGCTCGTCCCGCTGCGCGAAAGCGCAGGCGCGACCAGGGCTCATCGATCCCGAGAAGCGGCCTCACGGGATCCCAGTCGAGACGGACGGAGAGGTCTTCCCTTCCGAGCTCCGCGCGCTTGCGCGCCCGCGGCCGTGAGAACACATCGGCGAGCACTGCGAGCCCGTGCGCGCAGAGGCCGAGTCCGTTGCGCCGGTAGTCCTCGCACCCGCAGCTCACCCGGAGGGGGGCGAATGAGAGCAGCCGAGGAGCGTACGGAAGGAGCGCACCTCGTTCGGGTCGCCTCGTCGTGTACTCCCCGAAGACCTCCCCACCGCGTGGGCGTTTGTGGACACGCAGACCCTCCCCCCGTGCAAGCGTGGCTCTGCGGACCAGGGCCTCCGCTGCGGCGCGCACGACCGGCCATGGATCGACGGCGTGCAGCCGGAGTGTGTGCGCGGCCAGGAGCGTGGGCGGGATCTTGCCCGCGGACCGGAAGATGCCGATCAACATGCGCCGCGCTTCGGGGCGCGGGACCACGTCGGATGTGGTTGCAGCGCGTCCCGCGGCCGACGGGGAGGAGAGGGACATCACCGGGTCCGACGAGGGCGGGGCGTGAGACGAGTCGAGCAGCGCCATCCGGATGAGACGCGAGCGCGCCCCATCAACTGACGGAAAGGCCGTTCAATCGCGTGTCCGGCGTCTCGGGCGGCCTCAGCAGCCGCAGGGGTGTTCGTCGATCTTGAGCACGAGCCGTCGCAACCCGCGTGCTTCGATGGGAGGCGATCGGTGGACCGCGCCTCGCCCTTCGTTCCCGTCGTACGCGTCTCCTTTGAGGAGGATGACCTCGCCGGGCGCGCAGTGGCGGATCGCGCTGGGCCGTCTCAAGACGCTGCGGTTGGCGGTCCTCACGTCGACGTCGATGCGCGCGAGGTTCTCACGGGCGACGTCCTCTTCCGTTACCCATTCCGTGCCCGGGCCGGCGTAGGTGCAGAGGAGACGAATCGAGACGTGGTCGCTGTGGATCTTGCGGCAGGCGTCGTCGGTCACGATAGAGAGTCGCGCGTGCAGGTGACGTCGTCGCATCACGGCTCCGAAGGCACGGATGTGCTCGGTGATGTCTCGGGCCAAGTACCGCCGCGCCAGGCCGTCGCGCACGGGTTCGACCAGGGAACTGACGTCTGGATCGAGTGCTTCGACGCGCGCGGACCGGCTGAACGGTTCGCCGCCCACGACCGCGACCATCGCCTCGGCCACGAGAGGCGGGAGGGGGCGTGGCACGGTGACGATGTTTTGCGCGGGCTCGAGGATGGGAACGAGGGAGTCCAAAAGGGACGCCGTGGTCGCACGTTCGGTCTGCATGCGGTGTTCAAACACATGTAAGATGTAAATGCAACTGGGGTGCGATAGGGGCTTGGCTGAGCCGTTGGGAGATTCTCCTCAGATCGACGTCGGGGGCAGGGCCTGCGCGATCGCGCGTCGGTAGCGCATGGCGGGGTCCGAGGCCCAGAAGCGCGCGAGGTCGTCGGCCACCGGGTCCTCCCCCAAGGTGCCGCCGTGCGCCCGGAGCGCGCCGACGAGGTCATCGCAGACGAGCAGCGCGGCGCGGTTGGCCATGCGCCGAAGGTCGGTGAGCCACTCGTCGATGTCGCGGGGGGGGTGCTCGGCGAACGCAGCGACGCCCTCCTGGATCCGCCCACGCGAGAAGAAGCCGATGGCCTTGCCGACGCGTCGGGTCTCCTCTTCGAGGTCGGCGGCGTCGAAGTCGGCGATCGGCACGTCGTGCTCGAAGTGGCGCGCCGCGGCGGCGAGCACGCGGGCGACGTCCTCGTTGGGGAGGAGGTCGATCGAGTGCAGGTAGCGTGCGTAGAGCGCGAGTGGCCGGGCGAGGTGAAAGGTCAGCTCGACATCGTCTGCGGTCTCGATGGAGGCGCCGACGAGCAGCGCGGGAGGTGAGCCCGGCACGATGACGGCGCGGTCGAGGCCGTGCGCGTCCGTGACGTAGAGATCGTAGTCCGAGACGCCAAAGATCGGCGCGATGCGATCGGCGATCTGCCGCACGGCGTGAGCATCGCCCTGGCGGATGCGGTCCCGTCGGGTGAGGTCCCATTCGTCGGCGTCGAAGCCCTCCAGCTTGGCGAACACGTCGCTGAGGATGCGCACCAGCGCGGTGGCGTCTTCGTCGAGCGCGCCGTGTTCGCAGAGCTGCTTGAGCCCGGTTTCGATCAGGATGGCCGCCGGGGCTTCGGCGGGTCGCGGCGTGCGTGCATCGACAACGCGCCGCTCGTCTTCGTTCGCGACGCCGAGGGCGACGAGGGGGGCGAGGGCGACCGCGCTTCCGTCGACCTCGGTCTGGAACACGCCGCGGAGGGCGCGCCAACCTTCGGCGGCGGTGACGTTCGCGGCGAGCAAGCGGCGGATCTCTGCGGTGGCCTTGTCGTCGGCGGACAGCGCGCGAAGGGAGTCGGCCAGCGCGAGCGCGATCGAGGCGTCGCCGGGGCAGGCCTCGGTCCCCTCTCGCAGGGTCGCGATCGCCCGGTCGGGACGGTTGTGTGACTCGCCGAACACGCGGGCGAGCTCACGATAGGTGGGCGCGGCCTCGGCGTCCGGCTGAGTCAGGTACGTCGTGAGCGCGTTGACGTAGCCGTCCCACGTCGCGTGCGCCGTGCCCGAGTCGATCAAGTCTTGGTAGACGTCGGCCGCGTCGCCCTGCGTGCCGGCGATCCCGATCGCCTCGAGCGCGGCTTCGGCGGCGGCTTCCGGCTGGTTTCGAGCGGCCTCGAGCTCGGCGAGTTGCGCGAGTGCTTCGGCGCGGTGGATGGGTGTGTCGACCACCTCGAGCAGGCGCCGAACGAGGCGCAGGGCCTCTTCATCACGTCCTGCGACGCGCTCGAGCCGGACCAATCCCGCGAGCGCATCCTCGCGTCCGTCGTCGCGGGACAGGACCGCGCGATAGCTCCGGATGGCTCGCGCAGGGTCCGCGAGGTGGTCTTCGGCGATCGAGGCCAAGCGCAAGTGTGCGTCGATCAGCGCGTCGTCCTTGGCCCGCGGAATGAGGCGCTCGAGCGTTGCGGCGGCCTGCTCCCAGCGTTCGGATCGGGTGAGGTAGTTGGCGAGCCGCGCGAGGGGGACGGAGGCGTTTGGCGACGTGGACAGCGCCCGCTCCACACTGGCGATGGCCGCCCCGAGGTCGTGGCCGTGGTCGGCGTGCAACTGCGCGGCGAGCGTGTGCAGTTCGCACTGCCGCTCGGGGGTCGTGGCCTCGTGTGCGGCGCGCGTGAGCTGTTCGGTGAGTCGGTCGACCTGGTCCAGCGCGAGTCGCGTAACGGCGAGTCCCCGAGCCGCGTCGGGGTGGTCCGGGTCGAGCTGAAGCGCCAGCTCGTAGTCCTTGGCGGCTTCGTCCGTCTCGGAGGCTTCGCGCCGGGTGAGCGCGGCTTGCAGGAGCAGGGCGACGGCGACGGCGCGGTCCTGCGTCACATCCGCTTCATGGCGGGCGGCCTGGCGGAGCGCGGTGGGGTCCTTGGAGGCGCGGGCCGCGCGGGTCAGCCCGCGCGTGGCGCTGAGGCTTCGGGGGTCGAGCGCGATGGCGGCGCGGAAGGCGGCGAGGGCGCCGAGTGGGTCGTTTTGGGTGAGCATGATCTCGCCCACGCGACACTGGTGAAAGGCGCCGACACTGGGGTCGGACGCGCCGGTGGCGAGACGCGCGTGCATCGACAGCTCGGTGGGCGCGTCGGCACCCGAGGCCGCGTCGGCGAGTGCGGCGAGCGCGGAAGGATCGTCCGGCGCGAGCGCAAGGACGCGGCGTTGGGTGGCGGTGTTGTCTCGCCCTTGAGCGGCCTCGGTCCGAGCGAGCTCACGGAGCGCGGCGAGCTGCGCCCGCGGGTCGTTCACGGCGTTGGCGAGCTGCCCGAGGGTCGTGCAGAGGCCTTCCGCGTCGTGGGCGCGCGCGTAGATCGTCTCGATGGCGAGCAAGGCGCCGAGGTGATTGGGAGCGTTGTCCAGGAGCGGCTGGAAGGCCTCGATGGCAGGGCCGACCGCGCCTTGTTGAGAAGCGCGAACCTCGGCCGCCCGGAGGGCTGCCTGACCCTTGACGAACGCGTCCTCGGCCGCGTCGGATTCGGCACGCAGGGCCTCGGAGAGCTTCGTCCACTCTTGGGTTTCGGCGAGGAGACGCGCCCGCGCATCGAGGGCCGGCCGGTATTGAGGCGCGGCCTCGAGCGCCAGCTCGTAGGCTTCGAGTGCGCCGTCCGCATCGTTGAGCGATCGCTCGCGCAGGAGCCCCAGCTCGGTCGCGGCGTGGGCCTTGTCGAGCCCGCGGCGGGCGTTCAGGCGGCCCTCCAACAGGGCGGCGAGTTCGCTCCATTGCCCGGCGTGCTCCAGCGCGGTCGCGAGGGCCTGCCGCGCGGGCCGGAATCCGCGATCGAGGGTGAGCGCCTGTCGATACGCCTGCACCGCGGGTTCGGGTTGGGCGAGCTGGGTCTCGAGGATCTGTCCGACCCGGTAGTGCAGGCGGACTTTCTCCGCTTCCGTGGAGGTGAGGGGGAGCAGCGTCTTGTACACGCCGACGAGCTCCTGCCAGCGCCCGGCTTCGTTCAGGAGCCCCGCCAAGGCCTCGAGGCTGGGTCGGTGGTGCGGCGCCCGCTGGAGGATCCGGTCGATGCGGGCAGCGGCTCCGTTCGGGTCGTCGAGGGACGTGGCGGTCACGCGCGCGGCCCGGAGGAGGAGCGAGGCGATCGTGTCGGGTTGCGTCTCGAGCTTGGCTTCGGCTTCGAGCAGGTCGACCAACGTGGCCCAGCTGCGCCCCCGCTCAGCGGCCCGTTGCGCAGCGTGAAGAGCGCCTAGGTGGGTCGGGTCTCGCTCGAGGATGCGGCGGTACACGGCGACCGCTTCGCCGGGCTCGTCGAGACGGTCCTCCAGCACGCCCCCCCAGCGGAATAGCCAGGCGATCGCCTCACCGTCGTGGCGCGCTCGGTCCACCGCCCGCGCGTAGAGCTCCGCGAGCTCCCGCCACTGGCCCGCCCCGGCGTAGAGCCGGGTGAGGTCGCGGAACGCCTCGGTGTGAGACGGGTCGAGCGCCAGCGCGGCGATGTACTCACGGACGGCGTCGTCGGGCTGTTCGAGCCGGTGCTCGTAGAGCGTGCCCATGCGATGACGTAGGCCAGCACGGCCGACGGCGGAGGACCGCCCTGCGAGCTGGGCCCCGAGGACATCGATGACGTCTGTCCAGCGTCCGCGGGTCTCGTGCACACGAAGGAGCGCGTGGGCGGCGTCACGGTGGGTCGGATCGTCGTCGAGACAGCGGCGATACCAGGGCAGCGCGCGGTCCGGGTCTTCGAGGGGTTGCTCGTGGAGCTCCCCGAGCCGGAGCGCGACGTCGGCGCGTTCGGGGGCCTCATCGAGGTGCTCGATGAGCTGTGCGAGGGCGGCGGCTTCATCGCGGGCGCGGCCGCGTCGCCGATGGAGCTGCGCGATCCGCGTGAGCACCCGCCGGTCGTCGCTGCCGCCGAGGGAGGCGGTCAGTGTGTCGATGGCGCCAGCGGGGTCGTCGAGCTGGTCCGCTTGAAGCTCGGCGATGAGTCGACGTGTGCTGTCTTTGGCGCCGCGCTCTTTGGTGAGGCGGACCTCGACCTCCAGCGCCTCGACGAGAGGTCCCCAACGCGCGAGCGGTGGCGCGAGGCGTTTGATGTGCGCGAGCGCCCCCGTGGCCTGCGGGTCGGCGGCAAACGCAGCTTCGTAGAGGGCGGCTGCGGCCTCGGGCTGAGCCAGGTGCGTTTCGGTGATCTCCGCGCGCGCGGACAGCCAAGCCGCTCGAAGGCCCGGGTCGTCCACGGCCTGGGCGAGCGCCCCGAACGTTTCCGCGAGCTCCGGCCACTTCTTGTCTCGCCGGAGCGCCCGCTCGATGGACTTGAGGTACGTGACGTTGCCGGGGTCGAGGGCCAGCGCCTCCCGGTAGACGACGAGCGCGGGCTGCGATTGTCGGAGGTGGACCTCCATGACGCGTGCTTTTTCGTGAAGCAGCTGGGCGCGGGACGCAGGGTCCCGGGTGAGGGCGGCCTCTGCGTCGTACAAGGCGGGGAGGGTGGCGTGGCGTTCGGTCGCAGACAGTGCGCGTCGCGCGCCTCGAATGGCGGCGCAGTGCTCGGGGGTCAGGCGGAGCGCGGCCTGGTAGTGCTCGGCGGCCTTGTTGAGGTCCGAGAGGTCGAGCTCGTGCAGCCGTCCGAGTTCGAAGTGCAGACGGGCCTTTCGCTCGGGGGTCGCGTCGGTGTCGAGCTGCGCGAGGCAGAGGTCCCTCAGCTCCTCGGCGGAGGCATCGGTCTCGGGCACCGTCTCGGGCGCTTCGATCGCCGGCGCGGCTTCGGCCTGCGGCGGAGCGCGCTTGGGAAGAGCACGCTTGGCGGCGGGCCTCTTCTTCTTGGGCTTCTTCTTCTTCTTCGCCGGCGCTTCAGTGACGGCCGCTTCGGTGGTCGCTTCAGCGGTTGCTTCGGTGGCGGTCGCGTTGGGGGAGGGCGCCGGCTCCTGTGCGTCGAACGGCTGGGTGGTGGTCGCGGGGTCGGGCTCGGGCGTCGCCTGCGCTTCGGGGGTTGCCCGCGCCTCGGAAGGTGCTGTCGCGGGCGCAGCGGCGGGCTTGGGCGGCGGTGGGGGCAGCGAGGTTTTGCCCTTCGCCTTCTTCTTCGGCGCCTTCCGCTTCTTCTTGGGGGTGGTGGGCGTGGGGGGAGGGGCCTTCGACGTCCGCGGGGTCGGCGGGGGTGGCGGACGACTTGGTGTGGGCATTGCACCCAAGGTCTTGTCGTGGTTGGAGCGCGCTCGACGCGGCCGTCCGAGGCCTGGCTTCGGAGGTGCAGGGGGGATCTCCACGCCCTCGAGCTCCAGGTCCATCGTCTGGTCCTCGCGTTCACGCGCGACTGGAACGAGGTCTCCCAGCGAGAGCTCCGCGGTCTGGTCTTCCCGTTCTTTCGGCTTGTCCTTCGGGTCGGCCATGCGCCCTCCTAAGAGGAGGGTACGCGATCGGCGGGCCCGAGATCCGTGGGAAACGACCCGGGCGCGCAACAGTAGCCGGACGACTGGCGGGGGAGCGCGCAGACGGAACGACAACGGGGCTACGGTCGAAACCGCAACCCCGTGCCATTCTCTTTTTGGAGCAGTGGGGGATCGAACCCCAGACCTCTAGAGTGCGATTCTAGCGCTCTCCCAACTGAGCTACAGCCCCTCTTTCGAGACGCGGAGTATACACACGCGCGCGTGCCTCGCAAGCGGCACAGGGGGCGGGTGAGGGATCGCCTAGCCGCGGCCTTCGGGCGCCGCTATCTCCCGGCTCATGGCGTTTCAGGGACTCGACTACTACGGGCTCGACGACGAGCTGACCGAAGAAGAGCGGCTCGTCCGCGACAACGTGCGCAAATTCGTGGAGCGCGAGGTCGTCCCGATCATCGGCGAGCACTACCAAGCGGGCACGTTCCCCATGGACCTGGTGCCGAAGTTCGCGGAGCTGGGCCTTTTGGGCGCCAACCTCGACGGCTACGGATGCGCGGGGATGGGGGAGGTCGCCTACGGCCTGGCCATGCAGGAGCTCGAGCGCGGAGACAGTGGCGTGCGGTCGTTCTGCTCCGTGCAGGGTGCGTTGTGCATGTACCCGATTCACGCGTTTGGCTCGGCAGCCCAGAAAGAGCGCTGGCTCCCGGGCATGGCCAAGGGTGAGCTCATCGGCTGCTTTGGGCTGACCGAGCCTGACTTCGGCAGCAACCCGACGGGCATGATCACGAAGGCGGAGAGCCTGCCAGGAGGCGGATTCCGGCTCAACGGGACCAAGCGGTGGATCACCAATGGCTGCCTCGCGGACGTGGCGATCGTCTGGGCGCGCCTCGATGGCGGCAAGGTTCGTGGATTTCTGGTGCCAAAGGAGACGAAGGGCTTCAGCACCCGAACCATCCACGACAAGTTCTCGCTCCGCGCGAGCGTGACGAGTGAGCTGTTCCTGGAGGACGCGGAGGTCGGCGATGACGCAATCCTTCCCGGCGTGCAGGGGATGCGTGGACCCCTGTCGTGTTTGTCTCAAGCGCGATACGGGATCTGTTTCGGCGCGATCGGGGCGGCGATGAGCTGCTATGAGTCCGCCCTCGAATATGCCAAGGATCGCAAGCAGTTCTCACGTCCCATCGCGGGCTACCAGCTGGTGCAACAGAAGCTCGTGCATATGGTCTCGGAGATCACCAAAGCGCAGTGCCTGACGCTGCGGCTCGGGCGGATCAAGGAGGCCAAGAAGATCCGGCCACCACAGATCTCGCTGGCGAAGCGGAACAACGTACACGTCGCGCTGGAGATCGCCCGCGTCGCGCGTGACGTGCTCGGCGCAAACGGGATCATGTACGAGTACCCGATCGGCCGTCACATGATGAACCTGGAGACGGTGTACACCTACGAGGGCACGCACGACATCCACACGCTCATCGTCGGTCAGGACATCACGGGGCTGGCGGCGTTCGAGTAGAGCCGCGATAGGATCGCGCTCGCGTCGTCCGAGAATGTCCAGACGGGGCATCGGAGTCGCTGCTCGAGGATCGCGGCGTTCGTCTTCTGGCTCAGGTCTTGTTCGCCGTGCTGCGACAGCACCACAGCGGTCACGTCGATGCCGCGTCGTTCCGCGGCTTCTACCGCGGTCAGCGTGCTCGACAGGACGCCGAGCCCGTCGCGGGCGACGAGCAGAATGGGCATCGCGAGCAGCAGGATCATGTCTGCGATGGTGCGTTCGGGATCGAGCGGGACGAGGATTCCGCCGGCGCCCTCCACGAGGCCGAGGTCGGCGTCGGCGATCGCAGCCTGGGTGGCCTGAACGACCTCCTCGAGTTCGAGCGCGGGCTCTCCCATCAACGTGGCGGCGTGGGGCGCAAGCGGCTGTCGCGCGCGGTACACGCCGGGGTGCGCGGCGAGCTCGGGGTGCCCGCATGCGTGCGCGAGTGCCATCGCGTCGAGGGCGTCTGGCTCACACCCGGTCTCCATGGGTTTCACGGCCGCGCATCGCAGACCCTCGCGCACGGCCGCGCCGGCGAGCGCGCACGTGAAGTAGGTCTTGCCGACCCCCGTGCCGGTCCCCGTGATGAAGAAGTGCATTTCAGGTCCAGGAGGCGCGGTGGAGGCGCGCGTCGCGAAGTGTGTGAACCAGTCCGTCGACTTCGGAGTCGGTGTGCAGGGCCGTTGGGACGACGCGCAGCCGACTTGTGCCGGGCTGCACCGTGGGGGGGCGAATACCGCGTACGAAGTAGCCGGCGTCGAGTAGATGCGAGGAGAGTCGCATCGTCTCCTCAGCTGCACCAACCAGGACCGGCACGATCTGAGTGTCGCTCTCTGGGACCGTCCACCCCGCGGCGCGAAGTCCGGTGCGAAGCCGGTCGGCGTGTCGGAGCACCGTGGCTCGGCGCTCGTCCGCTTCGGCGACGAGGTCGGTCGCGATGAGAATGGCCTCGGCGAGTGCGGGCGGCGGGGCGGTGGAGAACACGTAGCTGCGCGCGCGGTTCTCGAGGAGTGTTCGCAGCGCGTGGCTGCCCGCCACAAACGCTCCGGACACCCCAAACGCCTTGCCGAGCGTACCGATCAACACGTCGGGTGCGATCTGGGAGGAGGAGCATGCGCCTGCGGCCGAGATCACGCCGAGTGAGTGGGCCTCGTCGACGTAGAGGGCGGCGTCGAACTCGTCGGCGAGCGAGCGCAGCGCTCGAAGGTCGGCGCGGTCCCCGTCCATGCTGAAGACGGCGTCCGTGACGATCCACGCGCGCCCTGAGGCGTGTGCCTCGAGTGCTGTGCGCAGGGCGCCGAGATCGTTGTGGGGATAGACGTGCGCCTCTCCTCGGGAGAGGCGGATGCCGTCGATCAGGCTGGCGTGGTTGAGCGCGTCGCTGTAGACGACGTCCCCGCGCTGGATCAAGGCCGACAACGCACCAATGTTGGCGGCGTATCCGCTGGAGAAGAGCAGGGCGGCGGGGCGCCCTACGAGGGTCGCGAGTCGTCTCTCGGCGGCCAGGTGCGCCGCGCGTGTGCCCGTGATCAAGCGAGACGCACCTGCACCCACAGTTCCCTCGTCCGACTGTGCGTGGGAGGTGAGCTGCACAAGTCGCGGATGCGAGGCGAGTCCGAGATAGTCGTTGCTGCAGAAGCAGACGGCGGGGTGTCCATCCACGGTGATGCGTGGCCCAGCCCCTCGCACGAGCCGTGGGCGTCGGAGCAATCCGGCGTCCCCCAGCTCTGCCACCCTGAGTTCGAAGTCCTG
Organism: Sandaracinaceae bacterium; assembly: GCA_045106715.1. Lineage (GTDB taxonomy): Bacteria > Myxococcota_A > Polyangia > Polyangiales > Sandaracinaceae. The sequence goes on along the minus strand of JBGCFC010000028.1, from coordinate 33,925 downwards.
CTCGACGGTCACTGCGGGAGCATGGGGGTGCGCGCTTGGCCCGTCAAAGGACCACTTTTTGGACAGCGGCGTGGAATCAGGCGAGCGTACGTTCGGGCGCTTGCGGTCCGTGCTGAGTGGGAAGCGTGGAAGCGTGCCCCGTGTGTTTCACGTGAAACGGAGTCGATCCCGAGGGTCACGCCCTTTGGTGCGGGGCCGTTACTCACCGGCGAGAACTCGTTGCTTCACGTGAAACGGAGCGGGTGTCTGCTGCGGTCATGATTGGCATCCCGGCACGCAGGTCCGAGGTCGTTCGGCGCTGGCGCTGGCGGCGTTCGGCGTTTCACGTGAAACGGAGACCGGCGCGTCGCCGTTGTTTCACGTGAAACGGAGTCCCCCTCTCGGCACGAAGCGAAGGGCAAGCCTAGGAAGCCCGCCCCTATCGAGACCGGACGGAAGCCCCAATTCTGCCTCAACGCCATCCTCCGAGACGGCTCGAGGCGGGCTCCCCTGTCTCCCCCTGCGGCGTAGTCTCAGAACACAGTTGCTGCTCGCCGTGCGACTCAGCGTCCGTCCTCCCCGAAACCCTGGGCGCATTCCTCGTCGCTCCTCGACTCGCCCGGCCACGGCTCGCCGGGATGTGCCACTCACTACGCTTCCGCCTGAGTGGAAAGCACGGTTCTGTTTCACGTGAAACATGCTCGCGGCCGAGAGACCGCGGTGCGCGGATGTCGCGTCGCTCCTCAGCCATCGCATTGCTCCGAACGAGGCCCACGTTGGACGGCATGAGGAATCGCCTCACCCGGGATGGAGGCCATGCGTGACAAGCCGTGGCACTACGTTTCACGTGAAACTCGCTGCCCTCTCAACGACCTGAGTCCACGTCAGCGAGCAGAGGAGCGACGCCTAGTCGCAGTGAGCAGGCCCGCGAAATATGTACCGACCCGCAGACGGAGCACTAGTCTGTCCACCGTGCGCCCCTTCCTGCGAGCGAGCCTGCTCTCTCTGCTTGTGGCCGCCTCGGGCTGTCCTGAGCCGTCGCCTACTTCGCCAGACCCCGTGCAGCCCGAAGTCGATGCTCCTCCTACGCGGGATGAGATTGTCCTGGCGGCCGATGCGCGCGTCTGGGACGAGGTGCTCGATCGCGCGCGCCGCGGCCCCGCAGCCGAGACCCGACGCGCGGCAATGGTGGCGCTCGCTCGTCTGCACAATCCTGACGCCACCGATGCCCTGCGGGCAGGGCTTCGCGACCTCGACCCTCGGGTGCGGGACGCGGCGTCGCTCGGTCTGGGCGCACTGGAGGCGGATCGCGCAGGGAACACTCGGGCCGTGGCCGGTGCGCTCGCGGTGGAGCCCGACGCTTCGGTGCGGGCGGCGATGCTGCGGGATCTCGGGCGCCTTCATGATCGGGCTGGCACGCGGGTGATCGTCGAGTCGCTCTCCTCCGAGGCCCCGACCGATCGCGCGGCGGCGTGCATCGCGCTGGCGGAGATTGGACTCGCCGGAGACGCCGTGTCTCTCCCCGTCCAGGCCCAGGTTGCCGGGTGGTTGGACGCATCGCAGCCCGTTGAGGTGCGGAGGGCCGCCGCCTACGCGCTTGGTCGGATGCCGCCCACGACGGACGCGCAGGGGAGCCAGGGAATCGTCGTGGCGCTCGGGCTTGCCGCGGCGGACGCGGACGTCGACGTGCGGGCCTTCGCCTACCGCGCGTTGGGCCGCCTCGAAGGGGCCGACCCAGCAGTCGCGGCCCACGGGATGCAGGATCCAGCGTGGCGTGTCGCGGTTCAGGCGGCCAGCACGTTGGGCCGGCTGGCGGCCCGGAGCGAGAGAGGGCCCCGCTTGCTCGCCCAAGCACTCTCCACGACCGCCGAAGGGATCGATCTCGAGAGTCCACGGTTGCATGTGCTCATGGCCGGTCTTCGTGCCGCCGCCCCCCACGCTCGCGTGGGCCCGGTGCACGATGTGGCGGCTGCGCTGCACTCGACTCTGGCCAATGGTGAGGCGACCCGCGCCCGTGGCCTCGCCCACTGTGCCGCCGCGGAGCTGGTCGATCGCGGCCGCGGCTGGCCTTCCCGTCTCGAGCGCTGCGGGCTCGAGCACGTCGAGCGGTGGGAGTCGCAGGTTCAGGAGGCCCGCGTTCTCGGTGATCTCGATGGCGCCACCGAGCAGCGGCTCGTCCGGCTCCGCCGCCTGTTCAGCGTCGAGCGACCCGCGGTCAAGGAGGCCACGCTGTCGGCCGCGTCCCGCATCGCGCACTCCGAGGCCACCGACTTGGTGATTCGAGGGTTGGCCATCGATGATGCGGGAGTGCGGGCCACGGCGCTCGAGGCGCTGGCGACGATCGCGCGTCGTGTTCCCTCGGCCGACCTGGCTCCTCCACCGCTCCCGGTAGAGGCGGCGCTGGCTGGTCTCGAGACGGCGATCGAAGCCGCAGCAGAGAACGAGCTCGAGACGATGGTGACGTGGCTCGACGCCGCGGAGGCGACCGAGGCACGAAGCCTGACCGAGCATGTCCACCGACTCGCCGCGCATCCCAGCGAGGGTGTGCGCACGCGGGCTCGCGCGCTGTTGGCCGCGTGGGAGGTGGAGCCCACCGACGACGCGCCGGGCGAGGTCCCCCACCGCGTGCAGACGCTCCTCGACCCTGCCTCGCGGCCCCACGTGCGACTGAGCACGCGGCACGGCGACATTGAGCTGGAGCTGCGGCCCGACCGGGCGCCGACCACCGTGGCGCGGTTCCTCGAACTTGTCGAAGCGGGTTTCTACGATGGCCTCACCTTTCACCGCGTCGTGCCGGGATTCGTTGCCCAAGGCGGCGATCCGCGTGGAGACGGATACGGCGGGCCCGATTTCTGGCAGCGATGCGAAGACAACCGGCTCCCGTACGAGCGTGGCACTGTCGGCATGGCGCTGGCGGGGCGCGACACGGGAGGGAGCCAGTTCTTCATCGCACACGGCCCAACCCCGCATCTCGAGCTCCGCTACACCGCGTTCGCCCAGGTGGTCAGCGGGATGGAGATCGTGGACCGGCTGCTCCCGCGCGATGTCATCGAACGCGCGGTTCGAGAGTCGCCGTAGACTTTTGGTGGTATCTGTTGTGATTCAGCGACTCGCCCTTCATCGGTGACGCTTCGGCCCACTCTGTGGACCGCTGAGCTGGTGGGTCTCGACCGTTCGCGGCGTGCGTGGTAGCCGAAGCTCGTGAATCACGTTGATCTTCGCCGACTCCCTCGACACGTCGCCGTCATCATGGACGGCAATGGCCGCTGGGCGAAAGACCAAGGCCGCGCCCGCACGTTTGGTCATCGCGAGGGCAGTGAGTCGGTCCGGCGCATCGTGCGCGCGTGCCGTCGTCTCGGTGTCGAGTCGCTCACGCTCTACGCCTTCAGCGAGCAGAACTGGTCGCGTCCTCAGATCGAAGTCGACGCCCTGATGGAGCTGCTCAAGGAGTTTTTGATCGGAGAGCGTGAGGAGCTTCTCGAGAACGGGATTCGCCTGCGTATGGTGGGCCGGCGCCACCGGCTCCCGGATCACGTTGGAGACGTGCTCGATGCCATCGCCGCGGAGACCGCGGATCTGACGCGCATGACGCTCACACTTGCGCTCTCGTACGGGGGACGCGAAGAGATCGCCGACGCCACGCGCGAGATCGCCCATCGTGTCGCCGCGGGGGAGCTCGACCCGAATCTCATCGACGAGCGCTTCCTCGGCGCGGTGCTGCCGTCGATGGAGGTGGGCCCAGTCGATCTGCTCATCCGGACCTCGGGCGAGCTCCGGCTCTCGAACTTTCTCCTGTGGGCCACCGCGTACGCGGAGCTCTACTTCACGGACGCGCTCTGGCCCGAGTTCGACGAGGCGCATCTGTACGAGGCGATCGCCGCTTATCAATCGCGCGATCGGCGCTTCGGGCGGGTAGCATCCACCGCGACGGACGGTACGCTGGCGGACCCAGCGGCACACCTCCGTAGCGGCCTGCATGTCTGAGACACCGGATCCCTCCCCCACCGCCGAGTCCCCCACCCCCGAGAAGAAGGGCCTGCCCAACCTGGCGGTCCGTCTTCTCAGCGCCGCCGTCGGCATCCCCATCATCCTGTGGATGCTCTTCATGGCGCCCAGTTGGGTGTTCTCCAGTTTTGGTCTCATCGCCGGCGCCATCGGCGCATCCGAACTGGCCGGGATGACCCTCAAGGGCTCGCGCGTCCTTCAAGCCTGGCTCGTCCTGGCGACGATGGGCGCGGTGGCCGTGCTCACCTTCATGCCCGAAGGGCTGCCGCTCGTGGGGCTCATCTTCGGAGTCGTGCTGACGGGCGCGCTGAGCGTGCTGGTTCAGCCCGAGCCCATGAAGCAGGCGGGCTGGCGCATGGGCTGGATGATCGCCGGGCCGCTCTACATCGGCGGCGCGATCTCCGCGATCGCGATGCTGCATCATCTCGACAATGGTGGCGTGTGGGTCGTGCTCAGCATGATGCTGGCCTGGGGCTCCGACACCGGCGGCTACTTCGCAGGCAAGGCGTTCGGCAAGCGCAAGCTCTACGAGAAGATCTCCCCGAAGAAGACGATCGAGGGCTCGATCGGCGGGCTGGTGACCATCGTGGGCATGGCCATCGCCGTCCGCTTCGTCTGGCTGCCGGAGCTGAGCGTGCTTCACGCGGTGTTGCTGGCGCTCGGCGCCGGCGCCATCGGGCAAGCGGGCGATCTCTGCGTTTCCGTCATTAAGCGCAGCACCGGCGTCAAGGACAGCGGCAAGATCATCCCCGGCCATGGCGGTCTGCTCGACCGCATCGACGCGCTGATGTTCACGGCGATGGTCACGGTGCTCTACACGCGGTTCGTGCTCGGGCTCGAAGGAACGCTGCCCGAGCTGCCGTTCTGAACTGCGCCCCCTTTACGGTCAGCGCCGCGCTTTCTTGAGCTCCTGTTTGCGTCGCCTCACTCCTGACGCGTCGCGTCGTGGAAAAACGGAGAAGGGCGCGGTATGAGCGGCCCACCGGAACCCAACCCGTACCTTCGACGAGGGGCAACGAACGATGAGCGAATCCGAGTACGAGTTCTTTAAGGTCGTCCAGGGCTACCTCGAGGAGGCTGCGGAGGTCGTCCGCCTCCCCAAGCACGTCGCGACCATCCTTTCGCAGCCGAAGAACGAGCTGATCGTTCACTTCCCCGTGACGATGAATGACGGCCGGACGGAGCTCTTCAAGGGCTACCGCATCCAGCACAACAACCTGCTCGGGCCGTACAAGGGTGGGCTGCGTTTCCACGAGAGCGTGAGCCTCGACGATCTCAAGGCGCTCGCCGCCATGATGACCTGGAAGTGCGCGCTGATGGAGATTCCATTCGGCGGCGCCAAGGGCGGGGTCAAGATGGCCCCTCGTTCGATGACGACCGACGAGATGCGGCGCGTTACCCGACGCTTCACGCATGCGCTCGGCGCCAACATCGGGCCGGACTACGACATCCCTGCGCCCGACGTCGGCACCAACGCCCGCACCATGGTGTGGGTGATGGACACGTACATGAACACCGTGGGCCACGCGACGAAGAACGCCCAGATGCGCGTCGTCACTGGCAAGACGCTGACGTGCGGCGGCTCGCGCGGTCGTGGGAAGGCCACCTCCCAGGGCCTCGTGCACTGCGTGACCGAGTGGGCGCGCGAGCACAACTTCGAGCTCGAGGGCAAGACCGCCATCATCCAGGGCTTCGGCAACGTCGGCTCGCACGCGTCGCTGCTCTTGAACCGGCTCGGCGTCTCGACCATCGCCACCGGGGATCACACCGGCTACCTCGCCAGTGAAGAGGGCTTCAACGCGCACAAGCTCAGCGAGTACGTGAAGAAGAACGGCTCCATCGCAGGCTATGGCTCCGGCCAGCCGATCACGCGCGAGGAGTTCTTCGCGACCGAAGCGGACATCTTCATCCCGGCCGCCCTCGAGAACCAGGTCGGCGAGGAAGAGGCGCGCGCGCTCAACGTGAAGCTCGTCGCCGAGGGCGCCAACGGCCCGTGCAACCCGGAGGGGGAGCGCGTGCTGAAGGAGCGCGGCATCGAGGTGCTGCCCGACGTGCTCGCCAACTCGGGCGGCGTGACCGTCAGCTACTTCGAGTGGATCCAGAACAAGCGCAGCGAGACCTGGGACCTCGAGGAGGTCGACGCCCGGCTCGAGCGCAAGATGAAGGACGCCTATGGGCGCGTCATGGCGTTCTCCCGTGAGCATGGCGTGGACTACCGGATCGCGGCGTACGGCTTGGCGCTCAAGGCGTTGATGACGGCCTACGACGAGCGCGGCATCTTCCCCTGAGTTGAACACTCTTGCGCACGACTGCCACCGACGCTGGTCCCGGCGTCAACGGCTCCTGCGAACAGTCGCATCCTCGCCTCGCTCGGGTCACTGGGCGAGGCGATGCCATGAAAGGCGGATGAGGATTCGGGTTCAGAAGGTTCGAGTGGCCCGTGGCCCGCCGAGCGTGTGCAGGTGGTCGCTGATCTCGCCCTTGCTCATGATGGAAATGGAGAGGCGCGGGATCGCCGTGAGGGCACCCGCAAAATCAGGGGTCACGAGTGCCTCGAGGAGCTCGGCCTCCGCGGCATCGTCGAGGGTCACGAAGAGCTGCCACCCGCTCGTCCAGTCTCTTGACACCGCTCGCGCGCTGGGCTTCCCGACGCGCTCGAGTCCTGGCTTCGGCCCTCGCCGGAAGACGATGTCCGTGCCGCAATTCGTGAGCGAGACGTCCAGGCCTTGGCGCAGGCGCGCTGGGATCGCCAACGAAAGCAGTTCCCCCGTGTCTCGCGCGATGGCGAGGCGGACGTTACGCCAGAGGAAGCCCGTTCGGCGGGAAAGGAAGGTCGAGCTGACGCTGTCCATGTTGGACCCAAACTCCAGAGCGCGCTGCCGGAGCCAGTCGGTCGAGAGCCCTTCGCGGTCTACATCATAGACCGCAGCCGCCGAGCCGAGCTCGGCGACGACCGTATCGAGGCCCACCAGGCGAGTGGCCCGCGCTTCGGTGCCGGTGAGATGAACGACGCGAAGGATTGTTGCCTTCTTGTCGTCCGCTTGGAGAAACGGCACTGACGGGTCTTGCACGAGTGCGAGGCCACCGGTGCCCGTCATGTCCATCAACGTGTTCACGTTCTCGGTGCATCGGCCGCTGGACAGCATTCCGTGGCCAGGCCGTTCGTCCGCATACCCGGAGAGCGCCTCCAGCGAGTGGAGGGCCAGCTCTGCCCCGCTGCGCTCGGGCACCTGGATGCAGAGCTCCGTGCCGACCCCGGGCCGAACCCGGTCGTGCTGGGAAAGGTCGAGCGTGACGACGACCCACCCTGGGGCAGGCCCCTGGACCCGAAACGTGGCGAACCGCGCGGGTCGGGTCAGGCGAGACCCGTCTGCGATGCTCGCCGGGCCGTATGCAATCCCCCGCTCGAGAACCTGCTCCGCTGGGCCGAAGACCCGCTCGAAGTGCGCTAGTGTCGTTGCGGTCATGACCGAGCCTACAACACCCCGCGCTTCGGCTTCCCGGCGTTGTCGCTCGGCGGGAGCGTGTCGGAGACCAGCCGTCCGTCCACGAGCGTGACGGTGCGGTCGCATTTGGCCGCCAGGTCATCGTCATGGGTGACAACGACAAACGTGATACCGAGCTCGCGGTTGAGCCGCCGCATTTCGCCAAACACTTCGTCGCTGGTTTCGGTGTCGAGGTTGCCGGTGGGCTCGTCGGCGAGCACGACGGCGGGGCGGGCCACCATCGCGCGTGCCACCGCCACCCGCTGCCGTTGGCCGCCGCTCATCTCGCTCGGGCGCCGGTCGGCGAGGTCGTCGATGGACAGACGCTTCAGCGAGGCGCGTGCGTCGTCGAGGTGTTTGCGCGCCACGCGCCCGGTGCGGACCGACAGGGGCATGGCCACGTTCTCCGCTGCGGTCAGCGCTGGCAACAGATGGTGGAACTGGAAGACGAACCCGAGCGCTTCCCCGCGAAGGCGGGTGATCGCCGCCTCGGATAGCGTCGACGTCTCCTCGTCGCCGACCCACAGCTTTCCGTCGGTCGGGCGGTCGAGCAGCCCGATGATGTTCAAGAGGGTGCTCTTGCCCGAGCCACTCGGGCCCATGATCGCGACAAACTGCCCCCGAGGGATGGTCAGGTCGATGCCGTGAAGGACCCGGGCGACGTTGGGGCCGTCCCGGTATTCCTTGATGATGCCGCGGCAGCGCAGGCTGGGGGTGTCGTCGTCCATCGTCAGGAGCTCCGGATGGCGACGACCGGGTCGAGGTTGGCGGCCCTTCGCGCGGGCCACGCCGCCGCTACCAGACCCACCGCCACTGAGCCGACGACCGTGGCCACGAACAGCGAAGTGGGCTGCTCGATGGGGAACTGAGGGGTGCCGTCCGCGTTGGCGCCGAGGCTCTCGAACAGCCGCCCGAGGCCGTACCCCATCGCGCAGCCTCCCAGCGAGCCCAAGAGCCCGAGGCCGGCGCCCTGCCAGAGAAACACGCGCATGATGAGCCCGCGGCTCGCGCCCCCGGCGCGGAGGATGCCGATCTCCCCCGACTTCTGGACGACGGAGACGACCAGCACCGAGCTGATCCCCATCGCCACCGCGATGATGACGAACAGCGCGATGAGGTTGCCGGAGTCGCTCTGTCCTTGCAGCCCCACCATCAGCTGTTCGTTGCTTCGCATCCAGCTCTCCGAGGTCAGCCCCGTCTCGGCCCCGATGCGATCGGCGACTTCGTTGGCGGAGAAGACGTCGTCGATGCGCACCTGGATGTCCGTCACGCCGCCGGGAATCGACAACAGCGTCTGTCCGCTCCGAAGCGGCAAGACGACCCAGCGCCCGTTCACGTCTTGGTTGCCGAGGTCGAAGATGCCGGAGACCCGAAACCGCTGGCCCGCGCCCGATGCCGGCCGCACGCGCAACACGTCGCCGACGCCGAGGCCCAGGTCCTCCGCAAGCACCGTTCCGATCATCACCTCGCCGCCGCCCAGGGAGAAGCGCCCGTCGGCCACACGGTCCCGGAGCGGGATGACCTGGTCCAGTCGATCGGGTTCGCCCGACAAGATCACGACGGCGCGGTTGGCGGTGCCGCGGAGCGCGAGCGCGGGGCCGGTGGCGATCGGGGAGACAGCGGCAACGCCCGGGACTTGTTCGATTCGCGTGGTCAGCGCCTGCCATGAGCTCAACGACAGCAGACGTTGCTCAGGTGCATTGTGTTGCCGGAACACGAACTCGCCCTCCCCGGCCCGACGAACGGGCTCGGCGACATCACGAAGGGGCTCCACCACGACATGCGCTTGGCTGCCGAGTGTGCGCTGGATGAGTGAGGCTTGGAGCCCCGCGAGCAGTCCGGTCAGGAAGACCACGACGGCGCTGCCCAGCATCACGCCGACGGCGATGAGCAGCGTCTGCGATCGGCCCTCCCGAAGGAAGCGGAACGCCAGGAAGAGGTCGGTGATCATGGAGTGATCCGGATGCGGGCGCCCTGGTCGAGGCTCGGGTCGCTGACGTCGATCACGCGGTCGCCTTCGCTCAACCCTTCCCTGACCTCCACGTGCTCGTCGCCACGCAGGCCGAGCACGAGGGGCTGCCGAGCGAGCCGGCCGCCCTCTTCGATCCACGCCCACGGCTCGGGGGCCGAGGCTCCGCCCACCAAGTCCAGCGGCAAGACGAGTGTGTCCTCGGACCGGGCGACTTCGATCTCCACGGACACCGTGAGGTTGGGGCGCAGAAAGTCGATGGATTCGGTCGGCAGCAGCCGCACCTCCACCGTGCCGCGCTCCGGGTCGACGGCCGGCGCGATGAAGCTGACCGCCGCCTCGAACGGCTGCTCGGGGTACGCGTCCGAGGCCACGTCGGCGCGCTGGCCCAGCTGGAGCTGAGACAGGTGCCGCTCATCGGGGTCGACACTGAGGATCGGCGGCCCGTCCGCCGCGAGTCGGAACACCTCGGTCCCCGGCCGAGGGGTATCGCCGACCTCCAGCCGCCGCGCGAGGATCACGCCCGCGACCGGCGCCCGCAGGGTCGTGTGGGCCAGCTGCGCGTCGGCCAGCGCCAGCGCCGCGAGCGCTTCTTCGACCGAAGCCGCAGCCGCCTGTCGGTCCACCCCGCGCGCCGCGCTCAGCTCGAGTCGGGCGCTGCGTTCCCGGCTGCGTGCGCGGTTCACGGCGTCTTGCGCGCTCTCGGTTCGCTCCGCCGGCCAGGCACCGGAGGCGACCAGGCGTTCGGCCTGCTCGAGCGTGCGACGCGCCTCCTCGAGCTGGATCTGAGCCGTCGTCAGCCCCTGCTGGGCGACCTGCGGGGCGATCCGCGACGTGCGCCCGCTCGTGGCCTGGGCCCGCGCCAAGAGCGCCCTCGCCCGAGCGACCTCCGCCTCGGCGGACGTGGCATCGAGCTGCGCGAGCACCGCGCCGGCTTCGACAGAGTCGCCTTCACCGAAGTTCACTTCGAGCACCGGGGCTTCGATCCGTGCCGTCAGCATGACCTCGGCCGGGGGCAGTACACGCCCGCTGACCAGCACGGTCTGCACCACGTTCGTGCGCTCCACGGTCTGGGCCTCGACCGCCGTGCCGCGCTGCTGCTGCCACAGAAAAAGGCCGACGAGCCCGAGCGCGGCGATGCTCATCAAGGCCTTGCCCCAGTGTTCTTTCAGCCAATCCACCGGGCGACCTTAGGGCGAGTCGGCCGGATTTACGATGCGCTCGTTCAGAGCCCGGGTGCGGCCAGCGTGCGCGGGACGCGGCAGACCTGCCGTGCCTCCTGGCTGGCCTCGGTGGCCGCGTCGCGAAGCGTACCGAGCCGCGTGTCTCCTTCCGGCAGCGGCGCGACCTCCGCACGGTCGGCGGCGCGGTCGCCCTCCTCGATTCCCGTCGCGTAGGCTTCGGCCGCCCGTCGCGCACGCTGGGCCAGCTCGCCGGCGGTCCTTCGCTCCGCCCGCTCCGCCGCGGTCGTGGGCTGCGCGATCTGGAGCGCGGCTTCGAACGCCGCGAGCGCGTGGGTGGCTGAGCGCCTCGCCCCGTCCCGGCTTCGGTCGGTCAGGAGCGCCTCCGCCGCGTCGTCTGCGGCCTCCCGCTCGGCGTCGGGAAGCGCCGCGCCGAGCGCGTCGATGCCGTCCATCATCGCGTTGGACAACGCCATCGCTTCTTCTCCATCGAGCTCGCGCGGCGTCTCGTGCAGCGACTGAACGTGCTGCTCGAGCGTGGCGAGCGCGTCGGTTGCCGGGCTCGATGCGGCCTCGGGACCCTCGGCGACCGCCTGGGCGGCCTCGGTCACCGCCTGCCACCGGGTCTCGGCCTCGGCCTGTGCCGCGCGGCACGCGCTCGCGTCGGGGGGGGTCGTGGAGGGAGGGGACGAGGCCCCGCAGGCCGAAAGCACGACGGCACAGACGAGGACGATGGACATCGGGATCGACACGGGGAGACGCACGAAGGGCGGCATAGCACTCCACGGGCTCGGGCCACGAGCTTGACAGCCTCCCGACCAAACAGGCGACAATCGCAACCTGATGGCGCGTCCCCCCGTGTTGAGTGGCGAGATCCCGATCGGCGGGGCGATCGAGCTGCTGCGTGAGGTCGAGCTGCAGTCCATCACCGGTGTGCTTCGGTTCGAGTCCCCGGACGCGAGCGGCGAGGTCGTCCTGTTCGGTGGCGAGATCGCGGTAGAGCAGCCCCACGCGGACCCCGGACACGACCCCGTGGACGAGCTCCTGGCTGTCGAATCCGGCACCTACGAGGTGCACCAACGGCTGCCTCCGCTGCCGGTGAGTCGCGGAGACGACTACGAGAAGCGCGGGTCGCTCGCGGTGCATGTGCCGGCGGACCTGCTGAACTACTGCGAGATGGCGGGCCTCTCCGGCGTGCTCGAGCTGACCCACGAAGGACAGCAGGCGAAGGCGACCTACAGCCGCGGCGAGCTGCTCGCGATCGAGCTCGACGGCGAGGACGCCGACCTCTCGGTGGTGTTTGCATGGGAGCGTGGACGGTTCCGTGTCCGGCTGGATGCCGAAGCCGCGGCGCGCGTCGAGGAGGCGACCCGCGAGGCGCCTCCGGAGGTGCCCGAGGAGCAGGCGTGGTCTGCGCCCCAGAAGGGGGAGTCGACCCGGCAGTTCCTCCGCGTGGTCGAGATGGCGCTGGCCGACGTGACGCACGAGAGCGAGAAGGCGCGCTCCCCCTCGCGTACGAGCCCGCCGCTTCCGCCACCGCCCAAGGCGCGCCCGCGCCCCCCGTCGATCCCCGCTCCGCCGCGCCGACGTCGAGACGACCAGACCGTGCGGCTGATCTTTCTGAGCGGTGACGGCGCCGAGATCGGCCCCCCGGACCGAAGCACACGGCACGTGGGCGGAAGCAAGCCCGAGATTGCGCTTCCCGAGGCGCGACCCTCACGTCGAGCGACCCCTCCCCCGCCCGATCCCCGACCTTTCGAACGACCCGACGAGACGGAGTCCGCGCCGATGGCGAAGAAGAAACGAAAGAAGAAGAGTTCGGCCAAGTCCAAGGCCGCCTCGGCCAAGCCCAAGGCGACCGAGGAGGTCGAGACGGCCGCCGATCACGAGGAGGAGCCCGAACCTGCTGCGGCCGAGACCGCGAAGGCGCCTGCGACGAAGGACGAGGCGGAACCGAGCACGCCCAAGGCGAAAGAGACGTCGGGCTCAAGCAAACCGAGCGCCGCGCCCGCCCCGGTCAATCCGTTGGCCGCGTTCGGCTGGGCGGCGGCCGTGTTTGCCCTGGGGCTCGTCATTCTCTCGTTCCTCGCCGCGATGCCTCCCGTGAGCTGCCCGCCGGGGCGCGAGTCCTGCGGCTGGGGCACCGGCTGCGTGGAAGTCGCGGCGGACCCGAACCACTGCGGTGGGTGCGGTCAGGTCTGCGCGGCGCCCAACGAGTGTCGTTTCGGCGACTGCGAGCCGCCGTCCGAGATGTAGCTCATCGCGAGGTTTGCGCCCCCGCTCCAAGTCTGCGGAACAGCGGTCGAAGCCTGGTCGTCGTCTCCCCCTGGAGCGACTCGAAGAGGTCTTCGGTCTCCGCCCCGCGGTCCCAGTTCGCGCGGGTGTAGCGCCTCACCCCTGCAAAGAACGCCGGGTCTCTTATGGTGAGCATGAGCTGGCTCGATGCGGCCGAGCGCAACTGGGTCGGCATCCAGCGCGGGCTCTGAAACGCGGTGTAGAGCGTCGTGTCGGCGTCGCCCAACGCAGCGCGGTCGATCGTGTAGTCGACCTCCACCCCCTCCGCTCCCGCGCGCGAAGCGGGCCGGACCGCCCGCACGTCGAGCTCATGCAGGTGTGCGGCGAAGGCGGGGTCGTCGTGCGCGAAAGGGAGCCACGCTCGCGCGCTCAAGTCGTGGAGATCGATCTCGACCTCCACGGGTGGGGCCGAATCGAGCTCCTCGGCATCGACTCGCCCAACCGATGCTCCACAGGCCACCAGAGCCAGCCCGGCCACCAGAGGTACATGCGCGCTCGAGGACTCCACGCCACGCCCGGAGCATACATAGACCGCAGACCGAGGCCCGAGCGACGAATCCTCGGCGATCCACGTGCGGCAGGCGTCCCCGGCATCTAGGGTCGATGGACCGCATGCGAAGCGTGCCTTCACACTGTGCTCAGACCGCTCGTCACGCCGCGTGGGTGTTGGTGCTGCTGCTGTCGACCAGCCCCGCCTGGGCGCAGGTCGCGCCGGCCGACGAAGAGGCCTCGGCATCCGGTTCGGAGACCGAAGACGGACCTCCGGAAGATGCGCCTGCGAGCGATGCGCCTGCGAGCGACGCGCCTGCGAACGGCACGCCTGCCAGCGGCACGCCTGCGAGCGACGCGCCTGCGAGTGACGCGCCTGCGAGCGACGCGCCCGGGGCAAACGGAGCTCCTGAAGAGGATCTCCCCGCACACGTCACTGAGGTTGCCGACGAAGTCACCGAGCCCGACCCCGAACCTGAGCCCACCGAGGCGAGGGCCTCAACCTCTCCTGGGCGCATTGAGTATGTGCTCGAACGCATCGAGGTTCGCGGCAACGACCGCACCGACGACAACGCGATCCGACCCTTCATCCCCCTTCGGGTCGGTGAGGCGCTCGACGTCGACGACCCCCGCATCGAGACGATCCGCTGGCGCTTGCTGAGCACCGGGTGGTTCGACGAAGTACGCCTCGGCCTCGAGCGGGGCTCGGAGCGCGGCCGCGTGGTGCTGGTGGTGGAGGTCTCCGAGCGCAACACCTTCGTGGTGCAGGGCCTCGCGTTCGGCGTCTCTGAGGGGGTGCTGAACAGCGACGACGCCAGCGTGGATCTCGAGCCGTACTTCGGGATCAGTCTCGCCGAGCAGAATCTCTTCGGCACAGGGGTGAGCCTGCAGGCGACCGGGCTGCTCTCGGTTCCCCAGCAGGGCGTCCGGGTGCGCGCGGGCCAGGCCGCCGTCGCCGGAACCGATTGGGGCCTCACAGGCACGCTCTTTTTTGCCAATGGGCGGGAGTTCTTCGGCAACGACGACGTCGTCATCGCACTCGATACCTGTCCGATGCGCCTGCCGGAGGATCCCGCGTGCGAGGAGTCCCGCAACGCGGTGGTCGTCTATCGGCGCTATGGGGCGAGCCTGGGAACCGGGACCGACCTCGGCACCACCTTGCGGTTCACCGCCGACTACGGCTTCGAGGCGATCGAAGTTGTGGATCGCCCCGCAGCCGCCAGCCATCGCCGAGGTGCGGAGACCGTTCCCATCGACTTCGCCGTCCACGACGGATGGAGTTTCCTCTCGACCCTCAGCCTCGGTCTCGCCCACGACGAGCGCGATAACCCTGGGCTGCCCACTCAAGGTCGATACGTTTTTCTCGATGCCGACATCAGCACCACGCTCATCGGCTCGAGCTACGACTTCGTCCGGGTTCGCGCAGGGTGGCGTGAGTGGTTCCGCCTGCCCGAAGCGCGGCACACCCTGCGGCTCGGGATCTTCGCGGGCGCCGGCGTCGGGGACGTGCCGTTCTTCTATCGGTTCTATGCCTCCGACCTGAGCGACCTTATCCCGTCGAGGGTCCTCCAGATGAACCTCGACCGCCGGGCTCCACCGAACCTGCTCGACACGTCGGTCCGGGAGATGCGCGCTCAGGAGCTCGCCGGCCGGGTGGACATCGAGTACTCGCTCTGGCTGTACGAAGGCGATGACGCCGTCCGCGGGCTCATCCTGTACGGCATGGTCGGGCTGTACACCCTGCTCGACCGGGATGATCTGCGCATCGCCATCCCCGGCTACGAGGGGTTTGCGCGGGCACCGCTCGACCTGACCTTCGATGTCGGCCTGCGCCTCGACACGATGGTCGGCGTGTTCGAGCTCGGCTTCTCGACGCTGCTGGGGTTCATCTCGCTGTGATGAGGCGCCTGCAGCTCATGGGGCTTCTCTTCTTCGCGATGGCCTCGCTTCCAGCGGGGGCCGACGCGCAGGATGTGCCGACACGACAAATGGGGGTGTCCTGGTCGGGCCGGGTCCCAAGCGTGCATTTTTCGGCGCTCGACCTGGCCGATCGGGCGGTGCGCCGGAAGCTCGAGAGCGGCCTGCCCCAGACCCTCGTCATGCGGCTGTTCGCCTACGGATCGGAGGGCCAAGCGCTCGGCGTCACAGCCCGCTCCTGCCGCGTGACCTACGACCTCTGGGAGGAGGTCTACCGCATCGAGCTGGCCGACGCGCGCGGTGATCGAAGCGAAACCGTCACCGCGCTCGACGACGTGCTCAGCCGCTGTCTCGTGGCCGATCGGGTCTCCGTCGGGCGTGCGAGCGACTACGCCGGGGTTCGCCGTGTGTACTTCGCCGTGCTCCTCGAGCTCAACCCCCTGTCTCCCGACACGGTTCACCGCCTGCGGCGCTGGCTGGCCCGTCCGGCCGGTGGCGGGCGCGTGGGCGGAGAGGCGTTCTTTGGCTCGTTCGTGAGCCTGTTCGTAAACCGCCGCATCGGTTCGGCGGAGCGCGTGCTGCGCTTTCGCTCTCAGAACGTCCGAGTGCCCCGATGAGGGCTCGGTGAAGGTCAGCCGGTTCGAGGTCCGCATCCTCGCGGCCATCCTCGCGGTCGTGGGGGTGACGCTCGGCGCGGCGCTGTGGTTTGGGCAGGGCGCGCTCGCCGAGGCGTACGGCGTGGGGGTCAACGAGCGGGTGTTGGACCAGCTGCGGGAGACGCTCGATGTCTACCGCCGGCTGTTTGTCGTGTTGCGCGACGACGCGGACCGGACCGCCGACGCCATCGCCAACGACTACCGTGGGCGCCAGGCCTTCGAAGGCGAAGACGTTGACGCACGACAACGGTTCTTGTCCGAGACCCTCGACCGCTACGAGCACGTGGGGCGCATCGAGGTCACGGTCGACGGCACCACGGTGGCCTCGCTCGAGCGCGAAGAGCGTCTCGATCGCGACACGCAGCGGTTGCTGACGCTGCGCCGCCCGTTCGTCTCGGGCGGAGAGATGCAGATCACCGTCGCGACGGACGCGGGGCCGTTTCACGATTTTCAGCGCGCGGGGGAGCTGGTCGAGGTGTACGCGCGCCTCGTCGGGGGCGCCGAGTACGTCTCGGGCTTCTACGTGGGCGTGTACATCGCGTTCGTCCTCGCGGTGCTCGTCATCGCCCTGGCGGTCGGCATCATCGTGTCACGTCGGGTGACTCGCCGGGTTGCCGTGCTCGCGGAGGCGACGGAACGCGTCGGCCGGGGCGATCTGTCCGTGAGCGTGCCGTCGGACGGGCGTGACGAGGTCGCGGAGCTGACCCGCGCGTTCAACGCGATGGTGCGTGACATCCGTGAGAGCCGCGACCGCATCGAGTACCTGCAGCGGATCGGTGCATGGCAGGACTTCGCGCGTCGCTTGGCTCACGAGATCAAGAACCCGCTGACGCCGATTCAGTTGGCGGTTCAGCAAGTGCACAAGACTTACTCCGGCGAGGACGAGCGCTACCGACGTCAGCTCGACGACGCCGCGTCTATCGTCGATGAGGAGGTCGAGACCCTTCGGCGCCTCGTCAGCGAGTTCAGTGAATTCGCGCGGCTCCCGGTGGCCGCGCTCGAGCCGGCCGACCTGCGCGTGTTCGTCCGCGAAGCGACGGTGGGTTTGGACGCGGCGGCGCTGTTGCCCTCGTCTCTTTCCGACGCCACGCCCCCGTCGTTGCAGATCGACACAGACGGTCCGTCGATGCCCGTGCGAATCGACGCGCAGATGCTCCGCCGAGTGCTCGACAACCTCACGCGCAACGCCGTCCAGGCCGTCGCGGCCTCGCAGCCCGTCGGGGGCGGCCGGGTGATCATCGCCACGTCGCTCGATGGAGACTGGGCGCAGCTCGAAGTGCGTGACGACGGCCCGGGCATCGCACCGGGAAGCCGCGCAAAGGTCTTCGACCCTTACTTCACCACCAAGGAAGAAGGCACCGGACTCGGTCTGGCGATCGTGAAAAAGGTCGTGCTCGAACACGCCGGATCCATCGACTGCGCGGAGGCCCCCGAGGGGGGGGCGGTGTTTCGCATCCGTCTTCCCGTCGATGGATGAGCGGATCGATCGCGTTTGGCGCGCCGGCATCTTTGCCGGACTCTGCTAGGGTCTTCTGCCCGTGAATCGCCGCTCCGACAAGGTCATGTGGATCCTCGGAGGCCTGCTCATCGTGGGTCTCGTGGGCACCGCCATCGCCACCGCGAAGATGCTCGGCTACAGCCCGGGCTCGGAGCCTCGCCATGAACTCGTCGGGCGGATCGCGCCGGAGTTCCAGCTGCCGCTCGTGGCCGGCGAAGGAGAGGGAAACCGCGTCGCCATCCGCGCGCTCGAGGGCCAGGTGGTGCTGCTCGATTTCTGGGCGAGCTGGTGCAACCCATGCCGGCGTTCCATCCCGCTGATCAACCAGATCGAGGCCCACTACGGGGATCGCATTCATCTGCTTGGCATCAACGTCGACACCAATCTCACACCGGACCGTATCCGCCAGGCGCACCGGGACTTTGGAGCGGATTTTCCCAGCTTGGGGGACGACCGCCTCGAGGTGCAGACGCTGTTTGGCGTGTCCAGCATTCCGACCTTGGTGCTCATCGATCGCGCGGGGGTGGTGCGGTGGGTCGACCACGGTGTGCCGGACGTCGACGAGGTCATCGAGCGCATCGACGACCTCCTTGAGCCGTGAGCGTTTCGGGCGCTCGCGCCGTGCGCGTCGAGGTTGTTCGGGAGCTTTGTTGAAATGAGCGAGCAACAGCTGTAAACTTCGCGGCCCCGACGGGTGCGGTTCGCCTGTCGAAATTGGGAGGTAAGTGCGTGCAGGCGCAACGGTTGGACAAAAGGCTTCACACCCTCCACGCAAAGATGGAGGGCTCCAAAGAGTCATCTATCGTCGAGTACAACCGGATGCTCGATCTCAGCTGGATCTACCATGACAGCGCGCTCGAGGGCGTCGTCTACAACATGGACGAGCTGAAGATCGCGCTGAGCGGTGAACAGACCGAGGACACGTCGTTGATCCCGGTGTTCGACGAGATCCGCCAGAACAAGGCGGCGCTCGAGCTCATCCGGGACTTGGCTCAGAAGAAGCGGCTGACGATCTCGCTGGATGTGATCAAGAAGATCTACGCGACGCTCGCGCCGGAAGAGGTCGAGGGGCGCAGCCCGCCCAAGTACCGCAAGGACACGCCGCTTCACCGCATGTACTTCCACGAGATCTCCCCGCCGGAGAAGATCTCCTACAAGATGCGGCAGCTCGTGCAGTGGATGAACGCGCCGGAGACGAAGCGGGCGACGCACACCCTGCGGCTCGCGGCCAAGTCGCACTACACGCTGCTCCACATCTACCCGTTCCCGAAGATGAGCGGGAAGGTGGCACGGTTGCTGATGAACCTGATTCTGATTCGTGGGGGCTATCCTCCGGCGATCATCCACGCGACGGAGCGGCAGCGTTACTACGACGCGCTCAAGACGTCGGACAACAACACGTCGCGCGTGGTCACCGAGGCTCTGGTGACGTCCATGGAGAGCGCCATTCGGTACTTCGAGACCGAAGACGCGGCCAAGGGCGGCCGGCGCGTTCGCACCGCGTAGCGGTCGGTTCTTCCAGCGAAGAGGCTCGCGTCGGTTCCGACGCGGGCCTTTTTCTTGGGGTCGCCAGCATTCATGTGCTGGGCGAGCTCTCAAGGACTGTCGATAGAATCGGAGCCGGGGAGCTCAAGGGGCTTGCCCCTCGTCCGTGGCGCGCAGAGACACCCGCAAATGGTGAGTTCTCGCTCGTGCAATCATGTCGCGCGCAGCGCGGCTGCACGAGCGAGAACGGAAAGACTGTCGATAAGTCGGAGCCGGGGAGCTCGAGGGGCCGCGCCCCTCATCCGTGGCGCGGAAGCGCCACCAGACAATGGTGAGTTTTCGAATGTGCAAAAATGCGCGAAGCGCGCACATTCGAAAACTCAGACCTCGTCGTCGAGGTCTCCACCGGGGAGCAGGTCGACCATGTGCCGCGCGACGCGGTCGCCGCTGAGGGCGAGTCGTGGGGCTTTGTCGAAGTCGAGCACAAACAGCACGCGTCCCCCTGCGTCCGACAGCAGCGTGTAGCGCCCGCGGGTTTGGGTGCGGGGAAGGCTGTCCCCCTCCGCGCGGACTTCCGCGTCCCCGCGTCGCTCGAGCGTCAGGCGCCGACCACCGATGGGCAGGCTCTCGGGCACAGCCCCTACCGGGACCTCATCGCAAATCGACAGCGTCGCCAGGTCCCGCGCTTCCTCGTCGAGCTGCGCTAGCCACTCCGACCGAAGCGCGCCCGGGGTCGGGAACAGGCGAGCGACCAGACCCTCCTCGTCGAGCTCGATTGCACCCGCGAGCCAGAGCTCGGTGTCTCCGTACAGCAGCACGTCGCCGACGAGCAGGCCGCGCGGCCCCACGCGCACGGGCCGCTTGCGCTTGGCTCGACGGAACCTGCGCTTGTCCTTCTTCGGTGGGTCCTTCGGAGGCAGCGTGTCCTTTGGGCCGTCTTCGTCCTTCGACGCCTTGCTCTCGTCCGGCGGGTCGCCCTCCAGCTCCGCCCGCCGCCGCGCGATGGCACGCGTCGCGGTGATCCCTGCCAGCACGAGCCCGGCTCCAACCACGAGCTCGATGATCACGCTTCACCTCCCAGCACACCGTGTGCCCGCGCCGCATCTACCCGCGCATCGTGTGACAGAACACCGTGCAGCGCGCGCGCGCGCGCCTTGGGATTTGCGTCCGCGCAGAGGGCCGAGATCACCGCGCCCCACGTCGCCCCGGCCTCTCGAATCGCCGCAGCGTTGTCACCCGTGATGCCTCCGATCGCCACGACCGGGATGGGCAGCCGGCTCACCTCCCGGAGCATCTCCAGCCCGACCACCGGATCGGCGTCTGCCTTGCTGTTGGTCGCGAACACCGGCCCGATCGCCACCACGTCGGCGCCCTGTGCGACCGCTTCGTTGGCCTGCGCAACGCTGTGGGTGGAACGGCCGATCTCCATCGCGCCGACGATCCGTCGGGCCTCTGCGATGGGGAGGTCGTCCTGGCCGAGATGCAGTGCATCCGCGCCCACGAGGCACGCGAGGTCCGCGCGGTCGTTCAGGACGAAGGGCACCTCATGGAACCGGCAAGCGGCACGCAGCCGCCGCGCCAGCGCCAGCCGTTCGGGGTCGGTCCCGCTCTTCATGCGTAGCTGAAGGCGCGAACACCCGCCCTCGAGCACCGCGCTCGCGACCTCGAGCGGGTCCCGCCCTCGGGTCGCCGCCGGATCCAGGATCGCATAGAGGCCACCGCGCATGCGCGGGTGCTAACGCCGTCTCCTCAGTGGGTCAATGGCTCAGGGATCGCAATCGAGCCTCAAGGATCGCGGCCGCACGGCCGTTCTCCCGCTTGGACGCTCACGCCGCGAGGGGTTGTCCCAGCTGGAGCCCACCATGACCGCCGCCGCCGTCGACTTGACCCAACACCCCACCGCGGAGCCCCGGCCCGAGACCACGACCTTGATCGTCGGTCGCTTCAGCGCCGAGCAGGGCGAGGCGGTCCGCATGGCCTTGTCGAGGGCGGGGCACCGACCCCGCTTTGTCGGCGACGGCACCTCGGCGCGCCGCATCTTGGGTGGGCGAGGACCGGTGCCGGGCCTGGTGCTGGTGGACGTGGCGATGGTCGAGATCGAGCCGCTGTTGACCTGGATCCGCGGCCGCGCCGAGCTGTTCGGCGCAATGGTTGTGGCCGTCGCCCCCAAGGCCTCCGACGGAGTGTTCCGAGAGGCCGTGGCCGCAGGCTGCGACGACGTGGTCACGCTCGGTGACACGGGCGCCATCACGCGGCGCGCTGCGAAGCTGATCCACTACGACCCTCAACAGCGGCCGCCCGTCACCCAGGGGCGCGCCGTCGTCGTGCATCCGTCGGTCCAGGCGCGTCGGCTGTTGGGCCGCACGCTGCGTCTCGCGGGATTTGATGTCGGGTTCGCAGAGACGGAGGTCGAACTCGCATCGTGCATGGAGCGCGGCCCGGTGGAGCTCGTCGTCGCCGCGTGTTGCGGTGAGCCGGCTGCGGCGGCCAGCATCGAGGCGGCGCGCCGGCTCTCCGGCGTCCCAGACCTCCCGTGCGTGTTGGTCGGAAACCCGTCGAAGGTGCGCCGCGACGAGGCCCTCAACGGGCTCGAACGCATCGGGGTCGTCCGGGAGCACGCTGCGCCCGATACGCTCTTGTTCGTGGCCAACGAGCTGCTTCGTCCTGGGGTGAAGGAGCTGCGCTCGTCGCCGCGCGTGCTCGCCGACCAGCTGTGCTCGTTCCGCGTGGCTGGGGAGCTCGAGCCGGCCTTTGGTCTCACCTACAACCTGTCGGGCAACGGCCTCTACGTCCGCACGCTCGATCCCCCGAAGCGGGGCGCGCGGATCTGGTTCGAGCTCCGTCCGCCGCACGAGTCGAGCGCCGTCCACCTGCGCGGCACGGTGGTGTGGGTGCGCTCCGTCGAGAACGGCCCCGGCGGCGCCGCGCCCCCTGGGTTCGGCATCCGGATCGACGACCGCGACTGCCCGCCGACCGATCTGGCGCACTACCGCGCGACCTACCGCCCCTGAGCGGCGAACGCGGTCGAACGCGGGGAAGGCGGGCGGTACGGCACATCCTGCTACGCTCGCTCGTCCGTGGAGGCCCCTCGACAGTCGCCCCAGATCCGACGGCTGGTCGTGTTGCTCGCCCTCATCCAAGGCGCGCTGTTCGCGACGCTCGGTCTGTCCCGGTACACGACCGTCCACAACGAGACGTTCGATCTCGCGTTCTACTCGCGGATCGCCTGGGGGCTCTCGCACCAGGACTTCTGGGAGCCGATGGTCAACGCCCACATCTACGGGTTGCACCTGTCTCCTGTCCTCGTGCCGCTCGGGTTCGTGGGCGCGCTCACCGACACGGCCGGCACGCTCATCGTTGCGCAGGCGTTGGCGCTCGGCCTGGCGACGTTTCCGATCGCGCGCATCGGGCTCAAACACCTGGGCTCATCGGGCGCGCTGATCGGGGCGATCGTCTGGCTCCTCTACCCGAACCTCGGTCACGTCGCAGGCTACGAGGTGCACCCCGGCGCGATGGCCGCCCTCCCACTCGCGTGGCTGGCCTGGTCGCTCGACGCGCAGCACCGCCGCGGTTTCGTGCTGTCCGTCGTCGGGGTGCTCATGTGCCGCGAAGACCTCGCGCTCGTGACGGCGATGGCCGCGCTGTGTTTCGGGATGCGGGACGAGGGCGACCGGAAGATCGCCGCCGCGGTGGGCGTCGGTTCGGTCCTGTACGCCGCGTTCTTCTTCCTCGTCGTGCACCCCGCCTACGCGCCGGAGCAGGGCTCGCTGGAGCTGCACTTCGGGCCGTACGGACGGAGCCCCGTCGAAGTGGTGGTGCATCTGTTGACCCACCCGACGACCTTGATGGCGCATCTCGGGACCGAAGCGCGCCTGCTGTATTTGCCGAAGGTGCTCGCCCCGCTCTTGTTCCTCCCGTTGCTGCGGCCGCGCTGGCTGCTGCCGACACTGCCGGTCTTCGCGATCAACCTCATCAGCGTCTGGCCGACGACGACCCAGCTGGACGTGCAGTACCTGACGCCCGCGCTGCCGTTCCTGGTCGCCGGCGCGCTCGACGGAGCGGAGCGGATGGCGTCGCGCTACGCCATGGCCACGCGCATCCTGCTCGTCTTGGGCGCGGCGGGAGGGCACGCGCTCGCCGGCGGAACGCCGCTCTCTCTCGACTTCCCGTCCGGCGCGTTTCGGTCCGACGCGCGCACGGCGGCGGCCCTCCGAATCCTCGACGCGATCCCACAAGACGCGTCCGTGCAGGCGCCCTATGCGTTCCTGCCCCACCTCGCCGAACGTCGGTATCTGTACCGGGCGAGCTCCCTCGAGGCGAGCGCGGACTACTACATCCTCGACGCGGCCGTGCGCCGGCAGTACCTGGGCCGCGAAGACCTGCTCCGCACCTTGGAAGAGCCAGTGCTGCGTGACTGGCTCGCGCGAGCCGACCACGCCGTCATTCGTGCCGAAGGGGACTTCCTTCTCCTCGAGCGTGGCACGCACCCCCGCGCCGGCGTGGGGGGCCGCGCGCTTCGAGGGGCGGCGGACCCCGAGGCAGGACAGCGTCTCACCGCCTGTCTCTCCGTGCTCGGGGCGCGCATCGAAGCCGACACCCTCGTGCTCTCGCTGGTCGCGACGGGGCCGTGCCCGCGTGATCTCGCCGTCCGGATCGGCACGGGACAGCGTCCCTCCCGTGTGGACCTGCTGTGTTCAGGGCTCCTGAACCCGCACCACATGCGGCGTGGCGACCGCGTCGAGAGCCGACACCTTGTCTCCGCGTCCTTTGCCGCAGGCTTGCGCGAGCGCGGCCTGCGTGTTGGCCTCCTGCGCCAGAGCGGCGCTCGCCCCGAGCATGAAGATCCCGTCAGCGTCGCCGTGCCGCTCGAAGGAGCACCAAGATGACCCGGTTGTTTCTCGCCGCCCTCGTCCTGTTCGTGGGTTGCGGCCCCCCGGCGCTCGAACCGCCGTCCCACAACGCGTTGGTGCCGCAGGTCGCCGTCGCCGTCGAGTTCTACGAACAACGCGGCGGACCGGAGGACGTGCGCATCGAAGCGGTCCATCAGCCGGCGTACGACATTGTGGTTGAGTGCGCGCGCGATGGAGTCGGCGTGCTGGGTCACGGGACGGTGGTCATGGGCTCACGCGAGGAGGCCGCGCTCTTCAACCAACGGGCGGGCGCGCTTCGCAGCCAGCTCGAGAGCGCGCTTGGCGACACGGCGGTGGGAGTCGGGTGGGGGCTCGGATGCCAAGATGCGGAGCACGTCGGCCCGCGCGTGTACGCCGCGAACTACCGCACCTTTGACGAAGCGGTGCGCCGCACGGCGGCCTTCGTCGAAGCCGAAGACCTGGGCGTGCCCATCTTCGTGCTCGTCGTTCCTGTGGTGTCGCTCGACTGAGTAGCGCGCCCTAACAGCCCGGCACGTCGCGGGCCCGATCCATCGACGTCGGTTCTTCAACGGCCAGCTAAAGCGGACCGATCGACGGGTCTCCGGCGTAGCCCTCCGGCACCCCGTCCTCGATGTCGTGCGCGTCGTCCGGAATCCTGCCCAGCGGTCCCACCGTCGTCGGGGCCGACCCATACGCCCTCCATCGCTCGAGGGCAGTGCCTCGCTCCCGGACGAGCACGTCGACATGCGCCCGCTCGCAGCCCCCGATGTAGCTGTGGCCTCGCATCACGCGGTTGCCGTCGTCATCATGAAACGCCTTGGCCCACCGCTCGTTGCCGGGCTCCAGATAGCGAGCCATCGCGGCGCGCGCCCAGCCGTCGAGGTCGGTGTAGCGGGCCAGCTCGGCGGCATCGCTTCGCGACACGCGCAGAAGTGCGCCTTCGCCGCGCGGGCCGAACATCACCACGTCGTTCAGCGCCCGGGCGAACGTCCCACGCTCCCCTTCGTAGGTGTGCGCGTCCGTTGTCTCGTACACGAGGTAGCCCTCAGGAGCCTCCGGCAGGGGCAGCTCCGGCAGCGCGAACGGTGCGCCGCGGTGCAGCCAGATCACGTCGTCGAACACACGCAGCGCGATCTCATCGCCGACATACACGGCTGAATAGGCCGAATGCGGGTAGACGACTTCGGTGCGGACTTCGGAGCCATCGCGCCACCATCGCTCGGTGCGGCCCGCGCTGCCGTACTCCCCCCGCCCGTCTCCCTCGGTTGCGATGAGCGCGCTCCCGTCGGAGCCGACGGAGAGCAGCGTGTACTCCGTGGGGGCGGCGTGCTCGGCGAGAAGGGACCCGTTTGAGGCGCGCCACGCGATCGCGGCATCATCGCGGGTCACGATGCCGGCTCCGTTGGGCAGCCAACGCACAAACTGGGAGTTCGGCAGCCGAACGGAGGCGCTCCCAAGGGTGACGAGGTCTTGCCCGCCCTCTTCGCTGCGGACCGCGCACTGCACCCGACCGCGTGCGTCGAACCCCAGCTGCCGCGTGTTTGCACAGCGCTCCGCGCCTTCGGGCGTGCTGACCCGGCCCGCCGCACGATCCAGCACCCGCACACCTTCGAGCACGCCGAACGCCAGTCGAGTTCCGTCGGGCGAGAACGCGCCCCCCTCGACCTCGTCCTCAACGGTCGTTCGCCGCGGCGGACCCACGCCGTCGTCCACGGCCACGTAGCCCTCGTTCGGGTCCGTCCACGCGGCCAGGGTGCCGAGGCTCGCAAGTTCCCGCGGCGGGTACCGGTGCCCGCCGCTGTGCAGCAGCGCGGTCGTCTCTGCGTCGAACTGTGCGCCGCTGCACGCGAACAAGCGGTCCTGCGTGCCGAGCAGCATGGATCCGGTCCACACGTTGCACGTCCGGACGACGCGGACCGTCCAGGGGGAGGCTGCAGGATCAGCCGATGCGGGTGCTTCCGTCTCTGCGGCAGGAGGGTCGACAGACGCCGAATCGGACGACGACGCGCCGCATCCCAGGAGGGTGAGGACGACAATCGCAAGGCATGCACGCATCGAGGCGTCCTACGCCGGCTCGGTGAGACACATTCCTCTCGCGACCCCTCAGGGTTGCGGCGAGAAGGTGAGGGGGAACGCGAACGTCACGTCGCCGCCCTGGGCCCCGGGGTTGAAGCGAAAGCGGCGGACGGTGTTCACGACACACGCGGCGGTGGCCGGCGATCCCGTGGTGTTCTCTTCGGCGCGCGCGCCCTGCACGACGCCCCGCTCAGTGATCGTGAACCGGACGAGCACGCGGCCCGCGAGCGTCGCGTCGGTGCGCAGCTCGCGCTCGTAGCAGCGCTGGATGGCGCGCAGGCGAGCGCGAAGATGACGGGTCACGATGTTTGCGTCGAAGGTGCCCGGCCCCGAATCTTCGGCGAGCGGACCGATCTCGACGCGTCCTCGAACCCGCGTGACCGGAGCGGCCGCGGGAACCGATCCGACGCTGCGGAGTGAAGTCAGGCCGCCTCCGCCACCTTCGCGCGCTCGAAGATCGCCTCCCGAGGCTGCGGACGCCACCCCCACGCCCGCCGACTGGGCGAGCACGTCATCCAAATCGTTCGATACGGCCCCGCCCCGGAGGATGTCGCCGAGCCCATCGCCCCTCGCGCTCCCGATCATGGCGAGAAGCAAGGCCTGTTGGGCAGATTCAGCCTGCTGCTGGACGACACGGACGGGCAGTCGTGTCTTGTGACCGGCCGCGTCGAGCGCCGCGACCTCGTAGCGCTCGGCCTGGTCCCACTCTGCGACCCGGTAGCTCCGCACCTCGGGACCCAGCCTCGCGATCTCCTCGTCGTCGCCGACGATCGCGTAGCCCACGACCCCCACGTCGTCCTGGGCCTCGGGCCATCGCAGAGTGGCGGCCGGAAGCTCGGGCTCCACATCGGCGCGCGCGTCATCGGGGAACGACGGCGCCAGCGCGTCCTCGGTGGAGAGCGCCTCCGACTCGTTGCCGGCTTCGTCGACCGCGCGCACCGAGAAGCGCCGCGCCTCGGCGAACGTCGCGCCTTCGAGCGTGGCTTCGGTTGTGTCCGCGTCGACCCGGGTCGGCTCCCCGTCGTCGACGGACACCAGGTAGGCGACCACCCCTTCGTCGTCCTCGGCCGCCGTCCAGTGCAGCGTGACCGATCGGGCCTCGTCGTCGGGTGCGCCCGGCGCATCGGCGTGCAAGGCAGTGTCCTCCTCGAATGTCGGCGGAGTGGTGTCTGTCGGCGGCGACGCCGCTCGAACGGGGGCGGGCTCCGGGTCCGTCGAGGAACCGCAGGCGCTGAGCGACAGGGCAAGAGCTGTGGCAATCACGAAGCGACGCATGGCCAAGCGTACGATGGAAGGCGCGCCATCGCCGTTCGTGGCGGTGACACGGCCGGTACGCAACAGACGTGACGCTGTGCATAGATGTGGGCCCGGACCTCCCCCTTTGGCGTTGGGACGCGCTGGCACGACCCCTGCTCTGACGCGCGGGCGATGACAACGACACGCGTGATCGCCTTGTTTGCACTCTTGCTCTCGACGGCCTGTGATGGAGCCGCGCCCGTCGATGCGGGGCTGCCCGAGTCCGACGCCGGACCTCCCGATGCCGGGCGTGCGCCCGACCCCACTGAAGCTCGCTTCGCCTCCGTCAGCGCGACGGGCCCTGGGCCGTGGGACCTCTGGGGCTTTCAAGTGGCGGCCATCTCCGTCGACGAGGCGATCGTCCTGGGAGGCACCGACACGGGCACCGGGTCCAGCACCTTCGAGGACGTGTGGCGCGTGCGCGTCGGCGCCGACGGGACGCTCTCGGCCACCGCGATCGAAGCGACCGGGCCGGCGCCCCGCTACTGCGGATGCATGGCGTACGACGCGGCTCGGGACACCTTGGTGGTCTATGGCGGGCGCGACCTCACCGGACCGGTGCCTGACTGGGCCGACACCACCTGGGAACTCGACCTCACCGCCGCGACATGGACGGAGCGCAGCGCCGCCGGCCCCATCGGCACGCTCGGCTGCGCGATGGCCTACAGCCCGAGCGACGGGCGGACGTATCTGTTCGGCGGGGCGAACCGGGCCGGCGCGTACGACCGCATGCAGCGCTACGACCGGGCAGACGGCATCTGGACGGAGCTCGCCGCGGAGGGACCTGTGCCGCGCTACGACGCGGTGATGCTCCCGGACGGAGGGCGTCTGCTCCTGTTCGGAGGGTCGTTTGGGGCGTCCGGCGCGGCGTTCTACGCGGACCTCTGGAGCTTCGATGTCGCCTCGGAGACCTGGAGCGAGATCGCGCTCCCCGAGGGCCCTCCCGGTCGACGAACGGGATGGGTCGTGCGCGATCCCGAGCGTCCCGGACTGTATGTGGGCTTCGGCTTCGATGGCTCCATGAACCCGCTCGGCGACCTCCACTACGCGGATCTCGAGGCCCTCACCTGGACCGAGATCGAGCTGCCGTTCGACGGCCCAGCGCCCCGGGGCTTCTCCCCGGCCCTCCCTGGCGGAGAAAGCGCGCTCGGCGTGATGACCGGCGGCAACGGCGGCCGGCAAGGCGTCAACGAGAGCTGGCGCCTGGTCCGCTGATCACACGTCGCGGCTTGCACCAACCGCGTTCCGCTACACCAACCGCGTTCCGCTACACCAACCGCGTTCAGGTACTCTCTGCCCAGGTACTCTGTGAAGTTTGCGGCAGACCCCACCGCCTACTCTAGTCGATCACCGAAGACGTCTTCGATAACAAACCCTATGCCACCACGGACACTCTCTTCCACTATAGAATGAGGAACTGATCGCGTCATGCAGACGCGATCAAAAGCCTCCCTTCCCGCCAGTATAAAATACCCTGCTGCATCGGCCATCGAGTCTTCTGATTCCACATAGCCATAGGCACTAACTTCCTCTAGTAGGTGAACGAGATCTGCAACAGCTTGAAGATAGTTTTCGTGGATGACACGCAGCTTGTCAGAAGCGATCTCGGTGAGAATAACACGGAGCCTATCTTCACTACCGCGCGCCTGCTCAATGACTGTCCATAGTGCGCTGTCGTAGTCATTACTTCGAGTCTTGTAGGCAACTTCAGTGATCCCCCTCGCTGCCGTCTGGTGTTCTCACGAGCTCCTCTCCTTGCCACTGATAGTGTGAACGAAGGGCACGAGGCATGGTTGACCCAGGAACCCTGGTCCCCGCCGACCCAGGGGACCTGTGCCGTTCCGTCGCGTGTTGTCCCAAGCCAGGTTCTCTCCCGCAACTTCAAGGCCCTGTCGCACCTGCTCCTCCACCGCGCCCACGCCGCCTTCTACTTCGCTATCGTCGAAACTGATCAGGTCAACAGCGAGGTGGCTACTGAGTCGACTGCAGCGACCCGAAGAGGTGCAGCGACCCGAACGCGGTTGATGTGTGATGCGTTGCTCGCCTCGAGCGAGGCGGCACCAAGAGAGCAACCCGAACGGCGGCGCGAGAGCGGCTTGGCACCCCTCGAACGACGCCACCGGCAACCTCGGGACGGTGACGGGCCCGTTTGGCGGAGTGACAACGCACACTACGACGCCAACGACCGAATGACGTATCAGAATGCAGAACGGCCCCTCAGCTGGACTGCGGCGTGAACGTGAGCGGGTTAGGTGAACGTCACGTCGCCACCGTCGCTCGATGCGTCGGTGCGCCTTCTGTCCCTTCACTCCGCGGACCACACCGAGAGGTAGGCACCCCTCGCCTCAGCGTGCTGGATCAGCGCGTCGTGGAACGGGTGCCGGCTGAGCGTCGCCGTGTCGCCCACGACCATCAGGAAGCGCCGAGCCCGGGTGATGGCCACGTTCAGCCGCCGCACGTCCGTGAGAAAGCCGAGGTCACCGGCGTCGTTGCTGCGCACCAGGTCGACCAGGATGGCCTCCTTCTCGCGCCCCTGAAATCCATCCACGGTGCCGACCTCGAGCCCGTCGTCCAGCTCGTCTTCGAGAGCTTCCCGCAGCCGCTGCGCCTGGGCCGCGTACGGTGTGATGATGGCCAGGTCCGTCGGCGGGAGCCCGCGCGTGAGCAGCCGCCGCGCCTCCTCGACCACCCGGTCCGCTTGCCCCGGATTCTCGAGGCTCGGGTCGTCGTCGTCGTGCTCTTCGGTCCAGCCCTTGCCCGCGGTGTCGAGGTAGACGAACACCCCTTCGCGCACCGGGTCGGTCTGCACGCCGTCGAGGTCCTCGAGCCGGTGCGTGGCGACCGTGTCGTGCGCCACCAGCCGCCCGTCATACGTGTGGGTCGAGGGGAAGGCCATCAGCTCCGCGTGCATCCGGTGCTGGACCTCCAACATCGTCGCGCTGCTCGGGTGTGCGGCGTAGAGGCGTTCGAAGAACGTGGTCCCCAGCCCTTCCCGCTCCGCGTCCCGGTCCAATACGGTCGGCGGGAGCTGGTGCGGGTCTCCGGCCAGAGTCGCCTTGGGTGCGCGGAAGAGCGCAGAGAGCGCCACCGGGTCCACCGCCTGTGTCGCCTCGTCGAGCACGACGTGGTCAAACGACGTGTCCCGCAACACCCGTGAGTCGGCTCCCGACGCGGTCGCGCAGATCACCGGGTGCCTGGCCACGATGGCGTCCCGCGCCAGATCGATCTGCTCTCGCGCCTGGCGGAACAGCGCCTTGGCCTCCCGGTACCCTTCCCGCCGCTCGCGATGTGTCAGGGCTCCACGCTTGCTGCGCTGCCGCGTCTTGTGGCGCAGCGCCGTCGCCTCGCGCATCCACGTCTTGGCGAGCTTCCAGCGCTCGTTCTGCTCGAGGCGCGCGTCCAGGGTCAACGCCTCGACCGCCGGAGTGACCCGCGCCGGATGCCCGACCCGGAGCGCCTCGACCCCGAGCGACGCCAAGCGCTCCGCCAGGTTGTCCACCGCCAGGTTGCTCGCCGCCGTGACCAGCACCCTCTCTCCCCGCTTCACCGCGCGCCGCACGACCTCGGCCAGCGTCTGCGTCTTGCCCGTGCCCGGCGGCCCGAGGATCAGCGAGACCGTCTCCGCCGCCAGCGCTCGGTCCACCGCCTCACGCTGCTTGTCGTTGAGCTTCGGGTCGAGCGCTGGCTCCTCGAGGACAACTCGAAACGCCGGCGCGTCGTCGTCGAACAGCACCCCCGCCAAGGCGGCCCGAGGGTCCTTCGCGGACAGTTCCGAGAAACGCGAAAGCGCCCGGTCCCCACGATCGAACGTCGCCTCGGGGGACTCGCGGTCCATGCGCAGCCGCCCATCCTCGAGCGTGTCGGGCAGCTCGCCGTCGATCACCACGGCCAGCTTCTCCCGCGTCCTCCGCGCCACCACCGCGCGGGTGGCGTCCTCTTCGTTCGGGTCCGTTCGCCACAGGCGCACCGGGTCGCCAGGCCCGATCCGCGCCCGCTCGAGGTCCTGCCGTTTCGCCGGCAACAGCCACAGCATCGTGCGCCCGCCCGGCGACGCGTCGACGTCGGCCAGCGTCAGGCTCCCGATGGCCGTCCCCCGCCGCACCCGCTCGGCGAGCGTCCGGCTCTCCCGCTCCTCCGCGGTCCGCGCGCGTGCCTCCTGCCGCTCCCGCTTCCACAAGCGAGCGAGAGAGTCGATCCGCGCCCCGATCCGCTGCGCCCGGTCCATGGAGGAGGGGGTATCCCGTCCCCCCGTTGGAGGCCAGCCGCCCCCGTCCTCGAGCGCGGCTCGAGCTTCACTCGCAGAAGCCGAGCACGCCGAGCGTCCCGCTGCAGGTACCGCTGTCGCAGGGGTGCGTCAGGTCACAGAACTGGGTGCAGCGGCCCGTCACGCCGCCGCTGTCGAGCAAACACACGTGCTGCCGCTGGCACTCGGAGTTCGTGACGCAGGTCGCCCCGGCGGGCTCGGTACCCACCGCGCTGCACACGAGGAGCGAGGGGCCTCCGAGGGGGAAGGGGAATCCAATGTCGCCGCTGTAGCCGAGGAAGTCGCACTTGCTCCCGCCCGGACAGCCGTCGTCGGTGAAGGGGGTGCAGGCGTCTCCACAGAACATATCGGCCCCGAAGCAGGCTCGCGGCGCCGTGCAGTCTCCGTCGACTTCGCACGTCTCCCGGCAGATCGGGATGCCGGTGGTGCTGCTGCACACCAGGCCGCTCTCACAGGTGCTCGCCGAGCAGGTCTCGCCGAGCATGCCCGTCGGCGTGGCGCAGCTGCCGGTCGGCTCGTACTCGCACATGTCTGAGCAGGTCGTGGGACGCTGCTGGATCCCGGAGCAGCCATCCGTCGTGGTCGACATGCTGCCGGGCGTGCACTCGCCCTCGGAGGAGCAGCTGTCAAAGTCGGCCCACGCGCAGCTCGCGTTGCAGCGCTGGGCCTGCGTGCCGCACCGGCCGCACTCGACGTCTTGCCTCGAACCGGGAGAGCACTCCCCCTCACTGCCGCACGCGCCGTACTCCCATTCGTTGGCCGAGGTGCAGAAGCGCGTGCGGACGCCACAGTCGCCGCAGGGCACAGACTCCGTGACGCCGGGGGTCGGGCAGGGATCGGTGGCGCACTCGGAGACCGGCTCGAAGGCGCAGGTCTCAGAGCAGCGAAAGTCTCGGGTGCCTGTCGCGCACCCATCATCGCGGTTCTCGAGCGCGCCGGGTGTGCATTCGCCTTCGCTCATGCACTCGCCGACCTCCTCCCACTCGCAGCTGTCTGTGCAGACCTCGCGAGCCTCGCCGCAGTCGCCGCAGTCGCCCATCTGGGTGGTCCCGGGAAGGCATTCGCCGGATTCGCCCTCGCAGTCCGCGTACTCCCACGCGCGTTCGCTCGTACAGAACCGCGAGACTGTCCCGCACCGTCCACACGGGAGCTCCTCCAGGGACCCCGGGCTGTCGCAGGGCTCGGGCCCCGCGTCCAGCATCGACGCATCCGGGGCGGCATCGGCGCTCGTGTCCGCGTCGGCCGTCGGTCCGGCGTCGACGGGGAGGCCGCCGTCAGGTACCGGACCCGCGTCCGCTGAAGTTCCGGCATCCGCGGGGAAGCCTCCGTCGCGCGGCCCGGAACCCGCGTCGCGGCCCAGCGATCCGTCCATCTGGGGAGGTGCCCCAGAGTCGCTGGCGGATTCGCCGCCGCACGCCATGAGGAAGGAGACAGCAGCACACACGAAGACGAGACGCATGGTGTCTCATACGGTGAGGGCTCAGTTTGCTTCCTGCGCCAGGCTTAGCGCCCAACGTGGAGCGACCCGAAAAACCCAGCCCACCCGAAGACAACCCACCCGAAGACAACCCACCCGAAGACAACCCACCCGAAGACAACCCACCCGAAGACAACCGTAAGTGCTCGCCGTAGCCCGTGCCGAGTTCGTGGGACCTGGCCCGACTCCCTTGCGGGACTACGGGGAGAACGCAGAAGACAACCCGAACGCGGTTGGTGCAGACAACCCGAACGCGGTTAGACAACCCGAACGCGGTTGGTGCGAACGCAAACCAGCCAACCCGAACGCGGTTGGTGCGCCGACAACCCGAACGCGGTTAGACAACCCGAACGCGGTTGGTGCGAACGCAAACCAGCCAACCCGAACGCGGTAGCCAACCCGAACGCGGTTGGTGCGCAGCCAACCCGAACGCTGTTGGTGCGCCGACAACCCGAACGCGGTTAGACAACCCGAACGCGGTTGGTGTGTCGAAGAGGAACCCAGCAACCCGGTTGGAGCAACCCGAACGCGGTTGTTGTGAGCACTGGTGTGAGAGCAACCCGAACGCGGTTGTTGTGAGCACTGGTGCGAACGCGGAGCAACCCGACGGAGCAACCCGAACGCGGTTGTTGTGAGCACTGGTGCGAACGCGGTTCGTGTGTAGTGCGATGTAAGCGGCCAGCCGGCGATCGGCCATGTCGGTGCATCGGCGCGCGCCGTTGCGGTGAGAGTGGCTTTGCGGCCCGCTGGCGCCGTGAGCGCGTGGACTACCGTCGTTGGCCGCCTCCTCCGTGACCAAAGCGATGGACGCACCGCGTCCCAGACCACGAACGGGTCCCCCGTTACGGGGCGGCGGCGCAGCGAACCCCATGCAACACGCGCATGCGCCACGTGCCGGCAGGAAACACAACCTCACGGTCGCCTCCGACCCAGCGGTTGAGGGCATCGTGATAGCAGCTTCGGAACGCGCGCAGCTCTTCGA
>JBGCFC010000273.1:0-5768 GCA_045106715.1 Sandaracinaceae bacterium | reverse complement strand
GGTCCTGTTGAGGACACGTTCTGCGCGCTACGGCAGGGCGTCGTTGAGGGAGCTTCGTCCAGACGACGACCTGCCCGAGGGGGAGTACGTCAGCTTGCATGTCGTCGACAGCGGCGAGGCAAGAAGACACAGACGTTGGGGCGGATCTTCGAGCCCTTTTTCACGACGAAGGCGTCGGGCAGCGGTCTCGGACTTGCCGCTACGCACGGGATCGTGCGTGGACACGGCGGCGCGATCCAGGTCGAGAGCGAGCCGGGCCGCGGTACGGCGTTCACGCTTCTCTTCCCGTCGGCGTCTTCGCAGGCCCGGACGAACGCGGCCGAGGCTGACCAGGCGGCGGGCTGGAGGGGCGCCGGAACCGTGCTCGTGGTGGACAACGAGGAGATGGTCCGCACGCTGGTCGCGGAGGTCGTGAGCGGACTGGGCCTCACCGTGCTGACCGCCGCGGACGGTGCCGAGGCTGTCGAGATGTTCTCGGAGCGCCACGACGAGATCGACTGCGTGCTGCTCGACTCGAGGATGCCGAACATGAGCGGTCAGGAGACCTTCGAGGTGCTGTGGCGGACCCGCCCCGGCATCCCTGTGATCCTGTGCAGCGGCTTCACGGAAGACGCGGTGGTCGAAGACATGACCAAAAGGGGGCTCGCGGGCTTCCTTCAGAAGCCGTATCGCATCGGCGTCTTGACAGAGAGGCTGCGCGAGATTCTGAGCGAGGTCGGGGACACCTCTCAGCGCGCGGACGGCGTGTGACAGCCCGACGGTGAGGCGCGCGAGGGCCTCGTAGTTGATCTGGTCACCGCGGTCGGTCCGCTCGTGGTAGTGCGCGTCGCGAAAGATGGCCGTGTCGCTTACCAAGATGGCGGGCACGCCATGAGGCCAGAACGACGCATGGTCGGACCAGGTGACCCCGGTGATCGTGCGCGAGAAGGCGCCGCCGCTCGACGGGATCTCCGCGCGTGATCGAAAGGCCGCCGCGAAGCGCAGCAGCAGCGACTCGGAGGAGGCGTCACTCACGAAGGCGACGAAGTCGCCGCGGTCGCCAAACATGCGCGTGAGCCGCCGAGACGGGAAGCGCTGGGACCCGGGCTCGTCGGAGTAGAATCCGACGCTGTCGAACACGACGACGCCATCGGGGAGCTCACTCCGGTCGCGCGCCCAGCGGGCGTAGACCTGGCTGCCCATCGAGCGCGTCCGAAAGTGCGGGGGCTCCTCGTTGACGAAGAAGACCACCCGCACCCAGCGTTCGGGTGACCGCTCCGCGAGGCGTTCTGCGAGGGCCAGCAAGACCGCGACCCCGCTCGCGTTGTCGTTGCCGCCTGGCGACCCGAGCGCGCTGTCGTAGTGGGCCCCGAGCAGAAGCTGCTCGCCCCCGGAGGGGCCGATGTCCGCGAACAGATTGCTGCACTCGACCCCATCCACTCGGTAGGTTTGTCGCCGTCCGTGCAGGCCAGCCTCTTCGAGCCGCGTCAGCAGGTATCGCTCGGCGGCGGCAAGTTGCGCCGGGCGTCGCGTGTTCCTTTGGCCCACCTCGAGAGCGAGGTGCGAGACGTCCTCCTGGAGCCGGCGCGCCAACGCACGCTCCTCTGCGTCCAACGCGCGCGGTGAGCCGCGAAACGAGCGGCCCGGCAGCGCGGTCGGCGGAGCGTCGAGCGCGAACAGACCCCACACGACCGCCCCGCCACACGCCACGGTGATCAGCGGCGCGGCGACGGCGAGCGCGGTGGGGCGGAGCGAAGGCATCGGACGGTCGGACACCCGCTTGGGTCGGGGGTTCCTCCCGTCCGGGAAGTGCGTTTCGTCCGGTCTCGTGATTGTCGAAGCGAATGCGGGTAGGGCCCCGTTGGTGCGCCGTCCCTCCTCGCTAACCCGCGCTCTCGTCGTCAGCCAGCTTCTTGCGGCGTTGAGCGTGCTGGTGCGCACCCCGTTCGTGGCGGGCGACGTGTACTCGATCGTTCCGGCCGTCGAGAGCCTCGCCATCGGCGTGGTGCTCTTCGTCGCCGCGAGCTTTGCCTACCGACCGTCGCGGCGCGCTCACCGGGCGCTGTCCATCGTCTATGTCGTGGTGATCGTCGACGCCGCCCTGTGGATCGTTGTGACCCTGGGCCTGCTCGTGTGGGGGGCCCTGTACTCCGGACCCTCAGAGGGGGTCCTCCATGCCTTGGGGGTTATGATGATGATCATCGTGGCGGTGCGGCTGGCCTGGATGGCAGGCAAGGTCACCTTTTTCATGAGGGCACGCCGAATGCTCGCTTCCGAACCGGTCGAGGCGTGGCTCGAAGCGCATGGCGCTACGGGGCCCACGAAGTTCTGATCTCGCTTCACCGTTCCCTTATGCCCACGCGCGGCGATGTGGGGGTAGAGTCCGAACCATGAACTCCCCTCGATCTGGTGAGCCCATGGTTCGGACCGTGCGGCGCGGCACCTGGGGGTGGATATGCGAACAGACCGGCGGCGTGTGGCTCGAGGTCGGCTCGGCCAAGCAGCTCGATGCGCCGGGCGCGCGGGAGATGGCCGATGCCGCGGTCGTGTTCACCACGGCCGCCGACGGACCGGACCCGCGCATCGATTGCCCTGCATGCGGAGTGCGGCTGCGCCGCGTGCGGTGGCGGGGCGTGCGCATCGATCGCTGCGATGCCCACGGCGCCTGGTTCGACAGGGGCGAGATTCAACGGATCCTCGGGGAGCCGATCCCGGAGGAGCCCGCCAGCGAAGACCCGCCGGCCAGCGCATTGGAGGTGACCGGAGAAGTCATGTGGGGGCTCGGTGACCTCGTGGAACTTCTGAGTGACCTGAGCGACTGAGGGAGGAGCCCCGGGCTCACTCAGCGGAGTGACGGTCTCCCTTGCCCGTCCGTGGTCCAGTCGAAAGCACCTGCGCACCCACGTGGTGAGCTCCGCGAGGCCGCTCCCCAGTGCCGGACGTTCGGCGACCGCCCGCGGGCGAGCCAGCCTCGCTCCTTCGGATTGAAGTGGCGTTCGCCGCCGTGGCGACGAAGTGACCGGCGGCCGTGCCCTCCACACGCCTTGCGACCCACTGCCCGGCTCGCCATCCTTGCGGCCATGCGGAAGCTCTCTGTTCTCCTCCTCCTCTTCGCCTTCGGATGTGGCGGAGAAGTGCCCGGCGTCGCCGAGGACTCGGGAGCCGGGACGGATGCCGGCGTGGACGCGGCGGTCGGACTCGACGCGGGCACCGATGCCGAAGTGACAGATGCGGGCACGGGCGACGGGTCCGACGCGGGCTCGGACGCGGGTCCGACTTCATGTCCCTCGTTTGCCACGTGTGTGAGCAGCTTCCCGTTTGTCGACACCGACTCCACCGCGACGTCGACGCGGTCCGAGATCTCGAACTACGCATGTGCACCCGACATCGACGAGTCCGGGCCGGAGCGCTGGTACCGGGTGGACGTTCCCCACGCGGGTTTCCTCGCGCTCTCGCTGAGCGAGCTGGGCGAGGACGTCGATGTCGACGTGCACCTGCTCGACGCGGCCGAGGCGTGCCTCTCCCGCGGCCACTGGCGCGCTGGCGGATACGTTGACGCGGGGAGCTACTGGGCGGTGGTCGACTCGTATGTTGAAGAGGAGGAGGACTTCTCCGGCGCCTACACGCTCACCGTCGGCCTGACGACCGTGGACGACCTCGCGGCGGCGGGCGTCGAGCGCAGCGTCGCGGAGCGTGCGCTCCACGTGTTCGGTGAGGCATGGGCGCGAGGAGACACCCACCGCCTCGAGTACGCCATCGTCGACTTCAGCCTCCACTCGTCCCAGCCGCGGGAGTGGATCTTCGACTTCACAACGGGTGAGCACCTCTGGACGCTGTTCGTGGCCCACGGCATGGGCTCGTCCGACCCGAGCGACCCGGGACTTGCGGTGACGTTCTCCAATGTTCCGGAGAGTCACCAGTCGAGTCTCGGGCTTCTTCGAGCCGGGGAACTCTACGTCGGAGACTACGGCCCGTCGCATCGGCTCGATGGCCTCGAGCCCGGCATCAACGACAACGTGAGGATGCGGGACATCGTCATGCACCCGTGGACGGGAAGCCGTCAGGAGTTCGTCGACGAGTGGGGGTACACACAGCCGACTTGGGGCTGCCCCAGCATCGACGATCGGGTCGCCGATGAGGTCCGCCGGAAGATGGCGGACGGTGCACTCATGTGGTTCTGGGCGCCCGATCCCGCGTTCCTGAGCGCGTCCAGCTATCTGCCGTAGACCTGGGCACGGACCTCGAGAAATTCGATCCGCTGCCGTTGTCTACGAGGGCGCGGTGGACGAGAGCCGAGCGCGGGAGGGGAGCTGCGTTGACGAGCGGCGAACGAAACGGCGGACCTACGGAGAGCCGGTTCGTGACCCCCGGATCCGCCATCCTACGGGGGGCGCACCTCGTCGTTCAGGTCTTCGATGGCGCTCATTTGGAGAGCTTCGCGGATCGACTGGCGGCGGAATGCAAGGCCGCGGTCCGGTACCCCACACGGGCGTCGGTTCTGATTCATCTCGCGCCCACGGCGAAGGCGCCGGACGCCTCCGCGAGGCGTCAGTACATCGACTTCTTGCGAGACCACGCAGAGAGGGCGTTCGGCTTCGCGTTCATCGTGGAAGGCGACGGCTTTACGATGGCGTTCCAACGCTCCGTTTTGACAGGGCTCAATCTCCTGGCCGTCCACGACATGCCGACCCACGTCACCGCCTCGCTCGACGCGGCGCTCAGCTGGTTCGAGGAACAGGGGAGCCCGGTCGAGGACCGTCTCCGAATGAGAGCGATGCACGCCGAGGCAATCTCGGCGCTTCGGCGCTCTGCGCTACATTAGGGGGATGAAGCCGTGCACCGTGGTCGTCTTGAACTCCCAGCTTCTCGTTCTGGTGGGCTGCGGCGACTCCGAGGTGGCCGACGCTGGAGCGATGCCCGACGCTGCCGTCCGTGATGCCGAGGCCTCCGATGCAGGCTCGATGCACGCGGGCACCCGTGACGGCTCCACTCCCGACGCCGCTGTGCGAGACGCGGGATCGTGCACGCCCGGGGCCGTGTGCGAGGGCCCGTGTGGCTCAGGGCGAATCGCTTGCGAGGAAGGTGGCGTCGAGCGCTGTGAGGGAGACATCGAAGCAGCGGGCACCGTCCGTCGTGAGGCGGTCGATGGCTGCGACGAAGAGGAGAGCTGCGACGGCCACGACCGAGGAGGCATTGGCCGCGGCGGCCCCACGCCAGATCGCCAACGCGCATACGATCTTCAACATCGTCAACACGGTGCTCTTCATCGGGTTCACGGGGCAGATCGCGCGTCTGGCGGAGTACCTCGTCCCCGACCGGCCGCTCGACGACGCCGATGCCGTGAAGCCGAAGTACCTCGACGCGGAGCTGCTCTCGACGCCCGCGGTGGCGCTGGGACGTGCGCGCTTGGAGATCGGGCGGCTGGGCCGACGGGCGGCGAGGATGGTCGAGGCGATCATCCCGGCGGCGCTCAACGGGGAACGCGAGGAACTCGACCAGGTTGCCGCAATGGACGAAGACCTCGATGTCCTCCACCGCGCGATCATCGACTACCTAAGACAGCTCGGGCTCGACAACCTCTCCGGGCCACCGGCGCGTGCGCTGGTCTCGCTGATGAAGGTCGCCAACTCCCTCGAGGCGATCGGGGACGTGGTGGAGACGGATCTCGTCAAGCTGGGGCTCGGTCGACTCGAGGACGCGGTGGTGGTTTCGGAGGGGACGACCGAGGCCATCGAGACGTTCCATGCGCTCGTTCTGCGCGCGGTTCAGGCGGCAGTCGCGGCCACGGT
>JBGCFC010000272.1:0-11092 GCA_045106715.1 Sandaracinaceae bacterium | reverse complement strand
CGAGCCCGCCGTCGTGATGAAGCGCATCGAAGGCGAGACCTGGCGGAGCCGCATGCGCCGTGCGCGGGAGTCGGCGCCAGACACACACGCCGCGGACGCCGACTTCGACTCAGACCTCGACGTGTTGGTGTCCATCTGTCGCGCGATGGAGCTCGCCCACGCGCGCGGCATCTTGCACCTCGACCTCAAGCCCGAGAACGTCATGGTGGGCGGACACGGCGAAGTTTACGTCGTGGACTGGGGCCTCGCAGCGGGGTTCGGCGACGACCCACCGCAATGGCTCCCGACGACGTCCACGCTCCGCTCGATCGCTGGCACTCCCGACTACATGCCGCCCGAGGTCGCCTCGGGGGCGGCGGTGAACATCGACACGCGGACGGACGTGTACCTGCTGGGCGCGATGCTGCACGAGGCGGTCACGGGTCGCCCGCCCCACACGGGCAAGAGCGCCGTGCAGAAGCTCTACAAGGCGTATCGCTCCGAGCCCCAGTCGTACGCCGACGAGGTGGACCCGGCGCTCGTCTCGCTGCTTCACCGCGCCATGGCCGCCGAGCGGGACGAACGGTTCCCGAGCGTCACCGCGTTCCGCGAGGCGCTGACCCGGTTTCGCGGGCAGCGACAGGCGCGCGAGCTGGCGCGGGAGGCCGAGCGCGCCCTCACCCCGCTTCGCGCGCTGCTGGACGCATCCGAGCCCGACGAGGTCGAGGTATGGCAGCGGTTCGGCGCCTGCCGCTTCGCGCTCCGGGAGGCGACGCGAGCATGGACCCAACACCAGACGGAGGACGACGCCAGCGAGGCGCCCGTCGCCACGGTGCAGGAGACCCTCTACGAAGCGATGGCCCGCTGGGCGGTCGAACGCGCTCGACTGGACCTCGCCGACGCCTATCTCGGTGAGCTGGCCACTCCCCCGGAGGCCCTCGTCGACTCGGTCCGGCAGCAACGGGAGGCGGCCGTGCGCGCAGCCGCGAGGGAACGCTCGCTCGAGGAGCTGGCTTTTCACGAGGACATCACACTCGGCGTGGGGTTCCGGCGGCAGGTCGGCCTCGCGCTCGGCCTGACCTTCATCCTCGTCAACTTCGCTATGGGCGCAGCCGAGCGCATGGGCGTCATGGAGCTGGGGTACTTCGAGATGCTGCTAACCGGCATCGCGACCGTCGCGGTGCTGGGTCCGTTTGCGCTCGCAACGCGCCGGCAGCTCTATCGAAACCGCGCGAACGCCGCGCTCTTCACCGTGAGCATGGCCTGCTTCTTCGCCCTCCAGGGCCTCTGGCTCGTCGGCTGGCTGCAGGACGTCCCGTTCCGCGCCGCGCTCGCACTGACCCCCGTCTCGTATCTGCTCTCGTTCGGTGCGATTGCGATGCTGGTCAATCCGCGCTTCCTCCCGGCGGCCGTGTTCCAGCTGGTGTCCGTGGGCGCGGTCGTGCTGCTTCCGGACTTCACGTACGAGGTCATCGGTCTGTTCGGCGGGATGTCGGCGATCTACGTCGGGTTCGCCGTCCCCACGCGCGCGAGGCGGCGCCGATGAGCGGCTCGAACACCGATGCGGTGTCGCAGACGCTCGCGACGCTCTGGGCCAACGCGGGCGTTACCGAAGCCGACATCGGCGAGTGGACCGCGGGCACGCTGCACGCCTCGAGCCGGACCAAGCTGCTCACCGACGACACGATGCTCGCGAGCGGCGGCATGCCGTCCGACGCCCTGGCCACCTCCCCTGAGCAGCTCACGATGGGCGAAGCGCTCGGACGGGGAGGGATGGGCCTTGTGCGCCTCGCCCGGCAGGGTTCACTCCGGCGCGAAGTCGCGGTCAAGACCGTGCACGACCCGAGCGACGCCCGTTCCCGCAACGCGCTGCTCAAAGAGGCGTGGGTCGGCGGCACGCTGGAACACCCCAACGTCGTGCCGGTGCACACGCTGGCCACCGACGAGGGCGGGCCGGCCATGGTCATGAAGCGCGTGGAGGGCCGGAGCTTCCTCGAGGAGCTGGAAGACGCCGACACCGGCCACTCGGCGACGCTCGAGCGGCACCTTCGCGTCGTGATTGCCGTGAGCCACGCCATCGCGTTCGCCCACGAGCGCGGCATCCTGCACCTCGACCTCAAGCCCGAGAACGTGATGCTGGGCGAGTTCGGCGAGGTGTATGTCGTCGACTGGGGCCTGGCGGTCGGCTTCGGCGACGCCGCCCCGGGGTGGATCCAGCCGGCGAGCGCGATCTCCGGGGTGGCCGGCACGCCGGGTTACATGGCGCCGGAGCTGGTGGCCGCCGACGGCGACAGTGTCGGACCGCGCACCGACGTCTATCTGCTCGGGGGCATGCTCTACACGGTCCTCACGGGGGAGCCCCTGCACTCCGGCGGCAACCTGATGCACCTGCTGATGAACGCGTGGACGTCTGAGCCCAAGGCGCTCCCCGGCGTGCCCGAGGAGCTCGCGGGCATCGTTCGCTGCGCGACGGCCCGTGAGCGGGATGCGCGGTTCGAGTCGGTCGACGCGCTGCGCGAAGCACTCGAGGATTTCCTCCGTCATCGACTGGCCGACCGCCTGGCCGGCGTGGCCGCGACGCTGCACGACACGCTGCGTGAGCGGCTCGGGGGCGAGCCGGTCAGCGACGTCGAGATCGAGCCGCAGCTGGCCGAGTTGGAGCAGGCGCTCCTCCAAGCCCGAGTGGCGTGGCCCGCGCATCCCAAGCTCGACCGCTTGGCCGAGGGGTTGCTCGAGCTCCGCGCGATTCACGCGCTGTCCCATCGGCGCGCGGACGCCACCGAGATCTTCCTCTCGCGGATGGCGCGGCGGCCACCGAACCGCGAACGCGAGCTGATGCAGCTGCGCATGGAGCTCGAGGCGTCGAAGACGCGACTTGGACAACTCGAATCGATCGGTCGCGAGCTGGACCTCGCACTGGGCGGAGGCGCCCGACGTTGGCTCTTCGGCATCTCGAGCGTGTTCTGGCTCGGCATCAGCCTCGCGCTCGGCTGGGCCACACGAAGCGGGGTGCATCGGGTCGGCTATCCCGAGCTCCTCGTCGAAGGTCTGCTCGTGACCGCGGTCCTCATCCCCGTCGGCTGGCTCGGCCGCGACCGCTTCTTCCAGAGCCGGGTGAACCGCCGGCTCTACGGTGGGCTGCTGCTCACGGTCGTCACCGTGCAAGCGCACTGGGCCGCGTGTGCAGCGATGGGCATCCCGGTCATGACCAGCGTGGCGATCACGGCCATCTACTACAGCTATGCGTTCGGCACGTTGGCGTTTGTCATCGACCGACGGCTCCTCGGCGGCGCGATCGCCATGGGCCTGACCGCGGTCGCCGCGCTCTTCGAACCGTCGTGGTCATACGACCTGCTCGGTCTCGGCGGGTTCGTCGCGTGCTTGTGGACGCTTTGGATGTGGCGTCGCGGGGACGACGGCAGCGCCAAATGAGCTGAGTTAGGGTTGCAGGCCAATGGCGCCGACGGTCTCCGGAATCGACAGGGGGCCGAGGTCCTCGATCGCGCCGGCCCCGGTGAATCGCACGCGCCGTACGGCCACGTTTTCTCCGACCAGCACCAGCCCCTCGAGGCTGCCGCGCTCAACCATCACCGAGCTGGATGGCAGCAGCGGGGTGCCGCCGGTGTACGTGAGCGGCCCTTCGAACGTGAGGGGAGGATCGGCCTCGGCGTCGTAGGTAAAGCGGAGGAGCGCGTTGGGGATCCCACTGACGACGAGCACCGCGTCATCGAACGGGCTCGGCACGATGGCCACTGCGTCGACGACCGTCAGGAGCTGCGCGTCGGTGAGCGTATCGGCACCCACCGCGACGACGCCAAGGCGGTTGGGGTCCGAGAAGAGGCCGTTGTCCCCGATGAAGGCGTGTCGCCCGTTGTGACTCAGCGCGAAGCTGCCGGCGATCCAGTCCTCGTGGTCGAACACACGCGCGCTCGCGACGGCGGCGGGCGTGCTCAGATCGACGAGGTGGGTGTCGCCCACGTTGAGCGCGACGTCGAGCATGTCCTTGGCAGCGACCACCGCCCGGCCGTCGTCCAGGAACCCCATTCCGTAGGGCAGCTGCGCCGGCGCGACCCGGACGGCGTCCCCGAGCGTGCCATCGCATCCGATCGGAACCCGGTACAGCCCGCCACCGATGTTGCGGAACTGGGCGTCCAGAACCCACACCGCGTCGCCGGCCGGATCCATCACGGTCCCGGTCGCGTAGAACTCTCCCTCGAATGCCGCGTGCACCACCGTCGGGACCCCGTCGGCCGAGAGGGTGAAGACCCCCAGCGAGCCGTCGTC
Source organism: Sandaracinaceae bacterium (assembly GCA_045106715.1). Classification (GTDB taxonomy): domain Bacteria; phylum Myxococcota_A; class Polyangia; order Polyangiales; family Sandaracinaceae. The sequence goes on along the minus strand of JBGCFC010000272.1, from coordinate 6,829 downwards.
TTGCGCGATGATCCCCACCTCGCCGTCCGGCGTGAACGAGACGACGCCCTGGAACGCGCGCCCCATCGTGAAGACCGTCCCCGTCCGAGACAGTGCTCCATCCGCGCCCAGGGAGAGGACCTCCCAGCGGTCGCTCGCGGAGCCCCCGTCGAACGGCCGCTGGATGACGGCGTAGCGCACGCGGTCGGCGGCGGCCGGCGCGCGCGGGCAGTCCAGTCCGGCGTCGGTGGGGCCGGCGTCCAGCGAACCGGCGTCCGCGGAACCAGCGTCCGCGGAACCAGCGTCGCGCCCTCCGTCGAGCACCCCGCCGCCGTCTCGCAGGACGGACGCATCAGGTTCGACGACCGGGTCCGGGTCACACGCGGCGACAAAGACCAGGGCGCACGCCAACACCCGAGCGCCGGAGCGCATCGTCATCGAACGAACAGCAGCCAGACCGCGACGCCCACCGCCAAGACGAGCAGGGCCGCGAGCGGCATGGTCGCCGCGTCGGTCATCGCGTACTCCTCGTCGTCGACGCGGGCCGCCACCGGAACGGAGCTCTTCACGGGCCGCGCCTTCTTTTTGCGCCGCTTCTTGCTGGGCGAGGACGCGCTCGAGCGTGCCTTCGGCGAGCTGCTCTCGGCCGTGTCGGTGCGCCGTGACGTGCCCTTGGCCTTGCGGCGCTTCTTGGCGCCCTTCTTTTTGATCGCGCCGGTGTTCGAGGAGCTGGTCTTCGAGGTCGACGAGGAAGACTTCGTCGATGTCTTTTTCTTCGTCGTCCGGCGCTTCTTCTTCACCGGCGCGGCCTCTTCTGCCTCGTCGTCTGACTCGGCCTCGGCCGCCTCAGGCTCCTCCGCGGCTTCGGCCTCAGCGGCCTCTTCCGCCTCGTCCTCGGAGGTCTCTTCGTCCTCGTCCGATCGCTCGTTCTTCTCGTCGTCCGCCACGGGGTCTCTCCTGGTTGGCTCGACGGAAGCACGGGATTCGTCTCGACGCCAACCCCGATGTTGGTCTGCGCCTCTCACGCTCCCCGAGGATTGCCGCTTCCGGTCCGGGGGCGACCGCCCTAGAGCATCGCGCTCCACCCCCATATCCCCTCACGACAGGCGACTTCATGGCTGAACTGCACCTTTCCACCGTTCGACAGATGACCAAACTGCTCCGCCAGCTCGACGCCTGGCTCGAGGAGGGCGCGGCCTTCGCCGAAGCCCGTTCGAGCGATGCCGACGCGCTCCTCTCGGCGCGGCTCGTCTTCGATCAGTACCAGCTGGTCCAGCAGATCCAGGCGTGCTGCGACACGGCCAAGTTCGCGGGCGCCCGCCTGACCGGGAAGGACGCCCCCTCGCACCCCGACGAAGAGAAGACCCTCGACGAAGCGCGCACCCGGATCGCTTCGACGCTCGCGTTCCTGGACGCGCTCACCGACGACGACTTCGCGGGAGCCGCGGATCGTGTGATTCAGCTGCCGTTCCTACCCGAGGGCAAGGCCGTGACCGCACAGAGCTACACCATCGAGTTTGCGACGCCCAACTTCTATTTCCACATCTCACACGCCTACGCGATCCTACGCAGCAATGGGGTCCCCCTGGGCAAGCGCGCCTTCATCGGAGGCATGGCGCTGGTCGACGCCTGAACGTGCGTGGGACCGGGGTGGGGCCCATCGCGCGGCGCGAGTATCGCGACGTGGCCCCCCTTCACTGCTAGTCTGAAGCGAGCATGCGCTACGTCATCGCTCCCTTTGCCCTCGCTCTTGGCTTGTTTGGCTGCAGCAACGATTGCGTTTCCCCATCCTCCTCCGGCGACCGCGCAAGCTGCTCCGACGATGTCCCGTGTTGCGAGGGGTATTCGTGCAGCAGCGAGGGATACTGCGTGGGCTGCCCAAGCGCGGACCAACCGTGTGTCGAAGGGCCTGGCTCCGGCGGCCCCGAACCCGGACCCGCTTGCGTCGGGCCAGGCCCGGGGAGCGTGTCCTGCTCAGCAACGATGCCGTGCTGCGAGGGGTACACGTGCGAGCTGGAGGCGGGAACCTGCTACGGCTGTCCGAGCGCATCGCAGCCGTGTATCGAAGGCCCTGGACTCGATTTCGATGCGGGCCCGACCGTGCTGAACGACGGCGGCTGACGCGCGTCCAACGTTCGTGGGCGTGGGCTCACGGACTCGCGGGGCAGCAGACCGAGCCTTCGGTCCCGAGGGGCACGGTGCCGCTCGGGACCTGACCGTCCGGGCACCGGTAGTCAGGGCGGTGAATCGCCCCGTTTCCGATGTCTCCAACGAGGCTGCCACCCGCGGCTTGGCACTCTTGGGCGGTCATGGACGCCCGCTCCGCTGCGGGCGGCGGAAAGCCCTCGGGCAGGCCCTCCTCGGGGCCATCTGGGGCCCCCCCACTCAGGGCCTCCTCACCGGTGGTGTCCGCCTCGCTCTCGGCAGGGGACGCCTCGTCGCCGCCGCAGCCTCCGACGACCGCACACAACCAACCGACACACACCAAGACCCGCCACGTTCGCATGGGGCTCTTTAGCAGGGTGGAGCAGGGGCGCGCCACGCTCAGCGGGCGCTGGGGAAGGTGCCCTTGCGCCAGTTCTTCTTGGGGTCGACGAGCGTCCACTCACGCTCGATGGATCCGACCCACTTCACGCTGCCCGTGACGACCGCCTTCACACCCGCGAAGTCGAGCTTCCAGTCGATGTGGAACGGGTCCTTCGTGCTGCACACGCACTTGGCCTCGAAGTCGAGCCCGACGGTCAGCTTGCCCTCCGCCTTGACCCAGTCGGCGCCGAGCGCGGAGCGGATGCCGAGCTCGCCCTTCGGTCCGCCCGCCACCGCCAACTCCCAGGGCTTCGAGTCGTCGGGCGTCGCCTCCTTGCTCGCGCTCGCCTTGGCCTCGACGCTCACGTTGCCGAACACCGCCGCCGTGATCCCGAACCCGCAGACCTTGAAGTCGGCGCCGAAGCTCACCTCGAGCTTGAGCGCGAACAGCGTCATGCCGATGTCGAACTTCCACCACTCGTAGACCGTCTGGTCGTTCCACTCCTTGAAGCCCCACTCGTAGGCGAGGTCCCCCTTGAAGAGCTCGAGTTCGAACACGAACTTCCAACCGACCTGCGGCTGAAAATCGCGAACGAAGTTCATGATCTCTTGGATGTTGCGCTCGAGCTTGATGAGCCCATCGACAAACGCGCCGAGCGACTCGGTGCCCTTGATGTCGGTGCCGTTGCGGGTGAGCGCGAAGCCCGGCGCCAGCTGACTCAGCGGGCCGTCGACCGGCGGTTTGTCGTCGAGGGACGTGCTCTGGCCCCCGCCCGTGACCGTCTTGGTTTTCTCTTCGAGCCCGCCCTGACGCGTCTGATAGGAGTACGTGTCCTCCGACTCGTAGCCGCTCTCCTTCTGGCTCTCTGACCGGCTGCTGACCTCCTTCTCACCCTTGAGAAGCAGCTCCTTCGTATACTCCTCCTTCGAGACGAGCGTGCCGTCGGGATGGGTGACGCGGGACTTCTCGTAGGTCTTCTTTTTGAAGGCCGGAATCGACAGGGAGAGCTTGTAGGTGTCCTTCGGATAGACGCGGATCTTCTGCTTCGTGCGCCCGAAGCCATACGCGCCCGTGTCGAGCCTGCCGCACGACTCCGCGTCGATGGTGTAGACGTTGACCGCTTGGCTTGGGAAGAAGTGGTAGCGGATGATCTCGAGCGGGTTGGTGAGCGCGCTCCTCGGCATCGGGAGCTCGCGGCACTTGGCCTTGACGGTGACGCTGGTCTGTCCCTCGTGCACCTCCTTTTCACCGGTGTTGCTCGTCACGGTGATCTTCGGGTGAGTGCGTGAGCAGGTGTAGCCAGGGCCGCCCTCGAGGCCGATGTCGATGGAGTCGGCGCCCTTGTCGTCGTGTCCCGCGACCACCTCGATCATGCGCACAAACGCACGCCCGCCCGATGGCTGAGGCAGGTTGTTGAGGACGTCCGCGCCTTCCTTCCAGAAACGCGCGTCCGCCATGGAGCGGTCGTCCGAGCCCATGTGGCTGCACTTAATGACCAGCGTCTCGAAGTCACAGGGGTGGATCTGCGGCTCCTCTGAGGTTGAGGGCTCCACGTCGCCGCCGGCCGAATCCGATGCTCCTGCGCCTCCCCCCGAGGTCGCCCCGCCGATGAGCGGACGCAGGGTACGACCCACCTGCAGTCGGCCCGCTCGGACCAGCGCGGCGAGCTGAAACAACAGCTCGTCGTCGGACGCGCTGGGGCGGCCGAGAAGACGGTAGGCCGCGAGCCGAAGTCGGCTGCGCTCCGGCTCCTGCCGCATGAGGGATTGAAGCGCCGCGAGTGCCGCGGCCTCGGGCAGTGGTTCCGCGGCGCCGAAGGTCGCCAGCTGATAGGTTCCGTCCGCGTCGTAGATCTGCTCGTGCGCCATGCGCTCAGCTTACCCCAGCTGTCGCCTTCGTGACTGGTAGGCTCGGTGTATGCGCACTCGCTTCGTCGCCGAGATCATCGCGGGCCCCCGAGCGCGCGACCCGCTGAATCCCGACCAGCCTGCAGCGCGCTTCGACGGCGCTGCCCGCGCGGGCTCGTTCGTCGAAGTGGAGATGAGAGAGGGTGTGGCACACCCCGTCCGCGAGATCGCGCCTCGCCGTTCGGCGCTTGCCTCCTTGGTGCGCATCGCGGTCGACCACGCGCTGGACCCTTTGTTTCCAGCAGCGGTGCACGAGGAGGTCGAGGCGCTGCTGCGCGCGGGGACGGATGCCCCGGCGGGCACTGAGGACCCGTCGCTCGCGGACCTGACGGGAGTCCCGTTCGTCACGATCGACAACGCGGACTCGCGCGACCTGGACCAAGCCCTGCATGTCGAGCGCGACGGCTCAGGCCACCGCGTCCGCTACGCGCTGGCCGACGCGGCGTACTACGTTCGACCCGGCACCGCACTCTTCGAGGAGGCGCTGTCCCGAGGCTCGAGCTTCTATCTTCCAGGCTGGATGGTACCCATGCTGCCGCGGGCGCTGAGCGAAGGCATCGTCTCGCTCAACGAGGGTGTGCTGCGCCGGGCGCTGGTGTTCGACATGCGCCTCGACGCCCACGGTCGCTGCACGAAGACCGAGATCGTCCGGGCGCGCATCCGGAGCCACAAGAAGCTCAGCTACGACGGCGTTCAGGCCTACTACGACAAGCCCGACGGGCACCCGATCGAGGGCACGGCCTACGCCCCTTCCCTAGACGCACTCCGCATCGTGGGTCAGCGGCGCATCGCCGAAGCCGTGCAGCGGGATGTCGTGCATCACCGACGGCGCACCGTCGAAGTGGGCTTGTCCGGCGCGCGATCGTTCGTGATGTACTCCGGGCTGCGAAACGACGTCGAGCGGTACAACGAGCAGCTCTCTCTCTTGTGCAACGTCGAGGGCGCGGAGCTGCTCCGCGGCGGTCGCGAAGAGACGCAGGCCATCTACCGCGTGCACCCGTCGCCCCCCGAGGAGCGCGTGCAGTCCTTCCAGAAGCAGGTCGGCGCGATCGTCGAGATCCACGAACTCCCGGACACGTGGCGCTGGGACCGCGGCGAAGTGAGCCTCGCCAGCTACCTCGCCGAGCTCCCTCACGACTCCCCTGTCAGCGCCGCGATCCAGCGTCAGGCGATCATGATGAACGTGCGCTCGACGTTCTCGGAAGAGGCCGCGGGCCACCATGGCGTCGGCGCCGACGTCTACGCGCGCTTCTCGTCGCCCATGCGCGAGATCGTCGGCATCTTCCTTCACAAGGAGCTCGTCGAGCTCATCGGCGGGGACACCGCGTCCATCGAGGACGACGAGGCCACACGGGCCAAGGTCATCGAAGCGGCCAACCGGTCCAAGAACGTCCAGCGGCGGCTGACCGCACTCGGCAACCTGCTCGCTCTCGACCAGCTGTTCGAGGTCGACCGCCGTATGAAGCAGGACGCGCGGCCCGTTCGGCACGGCACCGTCATGGGCCTCACGAACGCGAAGGTCTACGTGTCCCTCGACCACCCCGCCATCGACGTGAAGCTCTACAAACGCGACCTCCAGCGCAGCCTCGAGACCAAGCTGCGCCTCGCCGACGACGACCTGTGCCTCGTGTCGGAGCGCGGCGAGGTCATCACCCGCGTCGGCGATCGCATCACCTTGCGTGTCTCCCACAAGGAGTCCGACCGCGGGCACTGGGTGCTCTCGATCGTCGACGCGTAGGACCTCGCGGGCGCCGTTGCGCGCGTTTCCGCAAGCCGTCTCTTGGAGACCGCCGGAGAAGTGGAGCGCTTCGGCCTGGAACGCCGAGAGACGAGGGGCGGAAGAGTCCGAAGAGAACGAGCGCGAAGACAGAGCGTCTGGTTTGCGTCGCCGCGGAAAACCCTCCTCGGAGCGGTTTCGCGAGAGCAGAGCCCGCTCGGAGAAGCCGCCGAGCAGCGCCAGCGAGCGGGGGAAGGCGCCAAAGGCGCCGGGGGGGGGCGGACGACCCCCAAGTAGACGGCCACCAAGGCGAGCAAGCGAGCTAGCGAGCCGCCGAGCGAGCCCCCGGCGAGCAAGCGGGCGGAAGCCCCCCAAAGCCCCCCAAGGCGAGCCGCCGAGCGAGCCCCCTGCGAGCGAGCGGGCGGAAGCCCCCGAAGGGGGCACTCATCCGCCCGGCGGGGGGGAGGCGCCAAAGGCGCCATGGGGGACCGACCAAGGAGAGCCGCCGAGCGAGCTCCCAGCGAGCTCCCAGCGGGCGGAAGCCCCCGAAGGGGGGGAGGCGCCAAAGGCGCCGTGGGGACCAACCAAGGCGAGCAAAGCGAGCCGCCGAGCGAGCTCCCAGCGAGCGAGCGGGCGGAAGCCCCCGAAGGGGGCACTCATCCGCCCGGCGGGGGGGAGGCGCCAAAGAGGTCGGGAGAG
>JBGCFC010000271.1:0-37844 GCA_045106715.1 Sandaracinaceae bacterium | reverse complement strand
CGGAACCACCCACGCCGTGCTCGCCGGCCGCGTTGCCGGGGCCGTCCCGGGGCACGAAGAGATGCTCGACGACCGCACCGCGTATCACAGGCGCGTCCGCCGCCGCGCCGTCAGTCGCGGGTTCCGTGGCGCACGCGTTGCCCACGCCGCCGCCGCCGCCGAAGCCGCACTCGCAGGCTTCCCCGGCGGTGCCTCCGCCGCACGAACTCAGGGCGGCGGGCGCACCGCCGACCTGGGCGTCATCGCGCGTGTTGCCGCAGCCGAGCAGGTTGTCGCCTCCGCCCTCGCCGCCCACGCCGCCGCGGGTCGATTCGGTCGTCACGGTCGCGCAGATCGCTACGCCTCCCGGGCCGCCCGGCGTGCGGTCTCCGTTGTCCTTGTCGCCCGGGTCCCCGTCGGTGCCGATCACGCCGGGGTCACCGACCGTGCCCGCCACTCCTGCTTCTCCCGTCGACCCGTTGCCCGACGAGACCACGAGGTCCCGCAACAGCAGCCCTCCGAGCTCCGCGACCGTGGGGTTCGAGTCGGCGACGCGGACGCCGTACACGTCGACGCCGCGCATGTCGGCGGGCGCCGTGCCGCCGCGGATGGTGAATCCCTCGACGACGGTGGGCGCGGCGATCCCGTCGGCCACGAGGCCTTCGATGCGCCCGTCCACGACGATGTCGTTCTCGAGGGAGGTCTCGTTGCCCTCGGCGCGGGACCAGTTGTCGTCCGCGTCGAACTTGCCGTACAGCGAGACGCCGCTCGCGAGCTCGACGCGCTCGTCATAGCTGCCCCGTGAGACGGCCACGGCATGCACACGCCCGGTGGCGACCGACTGCGCGATGGCGACCTCAATCGCGCGCGAGATGCTCGCGAAAGGCGCATCCGGCGTCCCTGCGGCCGCGTCGTCTCCGTCTTCGGCCACGTAGATGCAGAAGGCCATGCGCCCGAACTCGTCCTCGAAGAACATGTTCTCGTCGCTGCATCGCTCCGGCAGGGGAGGGCCCGCGTCGGGGGCGGGGCCACTGTCAGGAGGGCCCGCGTCCACGTCCGAGCCCGAGTCGATGTCGCCAGCGTCGGACCCACCGTCGAGCGTCGGGCCCGGGTTGTCGGCGCATCCGAGAGCGAGGAGGAGGACCAGAGAAGCCAGACAGCAAGAAACGCGCATGCGTTCAGTACATCACGGCGGGCGCGGCCCCGTCACGTCAGCGTCCACGGTTGCCGGCTTCGCGGCATCTCAGTCGAGGTGCTTGGCCAGGAGCGCGCTCAGCTGGTCCAGGTCCGAAGCGTCGGTCTCGTCGCTGCAGATGCAGGCGCGCAGGCAGACCGCAGCGTCGAGCCGTGTCGTGGCGATCCAGGCGTCGCCGCTCTGCGCGATGCGGCGGGCGACACCCGTCTGGTGGGCATCGTCCCGGTTCGGCGCGACGAAGCACACGACGGGGAGCGCACTCGCAGGCCCGACCGGAGCGAAGCCGGCGTCCTCGACCGCCCGCCGGAGGTCTGCTCCGAGGGCCACCCGACGTTGGGCTCTTCGTTCCAGCTCGGGCCAGCCGTCGAGCAGAAGCGGCAGCCAGAGGCGCGCGCCCACAAAGCGCCGTGACCAGATGAGCGAGCGCTTGTAAGGATCGGGCGCCTGGGAATCGGGTCCGTATGCGGGCCGTGTGGAGAAGGCTTCGTCGAGTGCGTCGTCTCGCACAAACACCATGCCGGTGCCCATCGGCGCGCCCAGCGCCTTGTGGGGATCGAACGCGGCCGAGTCGGCGTCGCCCAGTCCTTCGAGGGCACCAGCGCGGTCGGTGAAGGCGAGCAGGCCACCCCAGGCGGCGTCGACGTGGTGCCACAGGCCTTCGCGCCGCGCGATCGTGCCGCTGGCTCGCAACGGATCGATCGCGCCCACGTTCGTGGTGCCCGCCGTCGACACCACCATCACCGGCTGCCAGCCACGGCTCCGGTCCCGCTCGATCGCGCTCGCCAGCGCGCGGAGATCCATCTGGCGCGCGTCGTCCACCGCCACTCGGACGAGCCCCTCGTTTCCCAGCCCGTGTGCGCGAACGGCCTTCTCGAGGCTGTCGTGCGCCTCCGTCGAGGCGTAGACGCGGAGGCGTGGCCCACCTGCGAGGCCGCGTTCCGTGAAACCGGGGACCTTCGCCGTGAGGGCGCAGACCAGCGCCGTCGCGTTGGCCTCCGATCCGCCGGAGGTGAAGTGGCCCGACATCTCGGAACCGAAGCCGAGCCGTTCTGCGATGCTCGCGACCAACCGCGCTTCGGCGGCCACGGGGCCTGGGCTCATCGCGCGCGCTGCGAGCTGTGGGTTCAGCCCTGAGACGAGCAAGTCGGCCACCGTTGCGGCCGGATGCGCCGGGGCGTTCATCCAGCCGAAGTGACGGCGATGGTGGGTGCGTACGCCGGACTCTCGGACGAGCTTCACAAGCTCCGACACTGCGTGGCGCGGAGATCGGGCTCGTTGCAGGTCCGTCTTGTCGACGGCGCGCTGTGCTTGCGACGGGGAACCCGCTGTCACCCGCGTCTCTGGGCGGGACAGCGCCACGAGAGCGTGCTCGAGCAACGCGTCGATGTCGGTCACGCGTCACCGTAGCAGCGAACAGGCTGTGCGGTTCGTTCCCTCGCGGGCTGTACGTATGTTCATGTGTGGGTGCGTCTCGTGTCACCGAACGAGAAAAACGCAGCCGGGGCGATAAAGTGGTGAGCACTTCGGCGCCGTGCGGGCACCGAGCTACGTGCCTTCGCCCAACGTGTCCAACGTCGTCTCATTCCCCGTGCCTCCCACCGATCCAGATCGGGAGCTCGAGCTGCTCGCCGCGCGGGATCCACGCGCGATCGCGGCGGTCTACCGGACCCATCACGCCAAGGTCCGCGCCTTCGCCCGCCGCATGTTGCGGGACGAGACCGCGGCGGAGGACGTGGTGCACGACGCGTTCGTGGCGCTGCCGGATGCGCTCAAGCGCTTCCGAGGCGATGCGAGCCTCGGGACGTTCCTGATGTCCATCGCGGTCAATCTGTGTCGACGCCGGCTGCGTTCAGCGGAGCGGGGGCGACGCGCGGTCGAGCGCTTGAAACTACGCGAAGTCGACAACGCCGTCCCCACCCCGGAGTTGAGCGCGCGACGGCGAGAGCTGGCCGCGGCACTCTCGCGCGGAATCGCCTCGCTGTCGGTGGAGCATCGCGAGGTGTTCATCCTGTGCGCCGTCGAGGAGCGCACCAGCCCCGAGGTGGCCGACATTCTGGATGTGCCGCCGGGCACGGTCCGGACGCGGCTCTTCCACGCTCGCAAGCAGCTCCGCAGCTTTCTCGAGAAGGAGGGCGTGCGATGAGCGACGATCCTCTCGACGACCTGCTCGACGAGGCCATCGGGGCCCTCAGGGCGGAGGAAGCCGATGCGGACGATGGGGAGGCGACGCTCGCGCGCCTGCTGACGTCCGCTGAGGAGGCGAACGGAGATGCGCAGCTCGACGAGGCGGTCGCGGCGCTCCGAGCGGCGACCGCGCCGGTGTCGCCGTCCCTCGAGGCAAGGACCCTCGCGCGGGTCCAGTCCAGCCTTGCTCCCGCGCCGGCCCGACGCTGGGGAGCCACGCGCAACGCGCTCGCGGTGGCCGCGGTCCTCGGCATCGTGTGGGTCGCGCCGTCCGCATGGGCGTTCACGCGAGGCGCGGTGACGCACTGGATGGCCGAGGTCGGTCTGCTGGCGGTGGAGCCCGCGCCGCCCGTGCCGGTCGCCGAACCTTCGGTGCCGCCACCGTCGGTTCCTGAACCGCCGGCGTCGCCGACCGCGCCGCCGACTCCCGCTCCAAGCGTGACGACGCCCAGCGAGCCAGCTGCCCCAGTCGCGCCGCGTTTGCCAGCTCCTCCTCCCGCGCCGCGCCGCGTGCGCGCTCCGGCCCCGACCCTCGTTCCCACCCCGGAGCCGGTCTCTGAGCCGGTCTCGGCCGCGCAGGCGGAGCCTGCGACCAACGCCGAGACGGTGGCGTTCACCGAGGCCCACCGACGGCACTTCGCGGGCGCGCGTCCAGCGGCGACGCTGGCGGCGTGGGACGTGTTCCTGGCGGCTCACCCGAGCGGACGGTACGAGCTCGAAGCCCGTTACAACCGTGCCACCACTCTGGTGCGTCTTGGACGCCTGGCCGCGGCGCGCGCGGCGCTTGCTCCCTTCGCGAACGGAGAGCACGGGGGATATCGGCAGTCCGAGGCCTCGCGCCTGGTCGAAGCGCTCGACGCGAGGCTCACGAACACCGCGGAGACACCGTGAGCGTGCGCGTCTCGATCGCGTTGATGCTCGTCCTCATGGGAAGCGCGTCGGCGAAGGCCGATGGTCCCCCGACGGTCATCGTCTCTCCTGAGGGCGTGCTCGTCGCGCCCGCCGGAGACGAGGCGCCCGACCCGCCGGAGACCTCGGATTCGTCCAACGACACCGTCTCGGTGCTGGTTCGTGCGCCCGACGCGGTGGATCCCGCGGCGCTTCAAGCCGCGCTCGAGGAGGACCTCGGCGTGCGGGTGGAGATCGTCCGGCCCGGGGACGAGGGCGCCGCCCGGGTAATCGTGGAGCTGACGGGTGAAGACCGCGTGCGCCTCCGTGTCCGGCGGGACGGCGCGCCACCACTCACGCGCGAGACCGCGCCCGACAGCACCCGGGCCGGGACCACCGTGACGGTGAGCCTGATCGTGGCCAACCTGGTGCGCGACGAGTCCGGGGATCTTCTGTCGATGCTCGAGCGCCCGCCGCCCGCTCCGGAGCCGCCGGTCGTGGTGATCGGTCCCACACCCACGCCTGAACCCGAGCCCGTCGCGGAGCCCGTCGCGGAGCCCGTTGCCGAGCCCGAGCCCGAGCCCGAGCCGGAGCGCCCTTGGGTCTTTTTCGGTGGCGACTTCGTACCTGGGTTGGGCTACTCGACCGTGTACCTCGCCAGGGAGCGTCGCTCGGTCTCGCTCGGCGTGCTTGGTGCGTTGCACGGCGGCATCGACGGGGTGGGCGTATCGAGCGTGATCGACGTCGGGCTCGGCGCGGTGCGCGGCGTTCAGGCATCCGGCGTGTACAGCCACGCCCATCGCGTGCGCGGGCTGCAGCTCGGCGGCGTGGCGTCCGGGGTCGAGTCGAGTGTGCACGGGGCGCAGTTCTCCGGCGTGCTCTCGCTGTCGGTGGGTGACGTACACGGCGTGCAGGCGGCGGGCGTCACCAGCCTCGCGGGCGAGCTCCACGGCATTCAAAGCGCGGGAGTGCTCAACGTCGCTGCGCGTGGCGCGTATGGGGCGCAGCTCGCAACGGTGAACATCGCGGCGGGGCTGCTTCGAGGCGCCCAGTTTGGGGTGGTCAACATTGCGGGCGACGCGCGCGGAACCCAGCACGGCGTCGTCAATGTCGCTGGGGAAGTCGACGGCGCGCAGCTCGGGGTCGTTAACATCGCGGGCCGTGTTCGCGGGGTGCAGCTCGGCCTGTTCAACGTGGCGGAGCGTGCCGACGCCTCCATCGGTTTGTTCAGCGTCAACACGCAGGGCGACAACCATCTCCGGGCCGAGGTCGGCTCCGACGGCTTTCTGCGCACGAGCTTCGTGCACCGCGGCCCGGTGACCTACTCCTTGCTCACGGCGACCGTGAACCCCTTCCTCGGCCCGACCGGCGGCCTCGGCTTCGGCCTCGGGGTGCGAGCCCAACCGTTCGAGGTCTTCCACCTCGACGTCGAGCTGGGCGCGCATGTGCTCTTCCACGACCGACTCGATCAAGACCCCGTGGACGGACTGTTCGAGGCGCGCGTGTTGGGCGGAATCCACCTGTTCGACGGCTTCACGCTACTGGTCGGAGCGGGGTTCCAGACGATGTTGACGTCGGATCCCGACCCCGTGGAGATCGCGACGATGCCCATCGTCTTCGACCGCGCGTTGGGAGGCCGCGCACGCGTTCGAGGCTGGCCGACCCTGCACGTGGGGGTCGAGCTCTTCTGATGACCGGCGTACGCTCCGGACGATGGTGTTCCAGCGCTGCGAGCTCCGCACGACCGATCCGGAGGGGGCGCGCGCCTTCTACCGAACGCTGGCCGGTGACACGAAGCTGTCGATCGTTCCGTTGCCGGCCCGCGCCCAGGAGAGGGGCGCGCCTTCGCACTGGCTCGGGCACCTCGGCGTGCACGACGTCGCGGCGGCGCGACTGCGCTGGATGGAGGCCGGCGCCACGCCGCTCGGTCCGACACGAGCCGATGGGGTCGCCGCCCTCAAGGATCCGTTCGGCAGCCCGGTTGCGCTCGCGCCGCTCGATGGCGGCGCGGAACGGGCGTTCGCCAAATGCGAACTGCACGCCGCCGACGTCGACGCCGCGTGGGACTTCTACCGAGAGCACCGTGACTGGGAGTTGCAGGATCGCGGAACCCGGCCGGTGCGCTACCTGCGGTTCATCGCGCATTCCGTGGACGGCAGCATCGTCGAGACGGTGGGAAAAGGCGCCCACCCGCCCTGGCTCTTCTACCTCCCCGTGCTGGACCTCGACGCGGCGCTCGTTTCGGTGTGCGACGCAGGAGCGCGTCCCGTGCTCGGTCCCGTGGACAGCGTTCTGGGTCGCGTGGCCGCGCTCGACGATCCGTTCGGTGCGGCGTTTGGAATCGTGCAGCGGTAGCGCTGGTCGCGGGCGGTCGCCGACCCCAAGCCTGCTGGCGTGCCAGAGGGACCCGAGATCCAACGTGCAGCCGATCGCGTCGCCTCGGTGCTGGTCGGGGAGGAAGCGAAGGCGGTGTTCTTCGCGTTTCCCGTGCTCCGTGCCGCCGGGCCTATGCTCACCGGTCGAACCGTCACGCGCGTCGAGGCGCAAGGCAAAGCCATGCTCACGTGGTTCGACGACGAGCACGTGGTCTACAGCCACAACCAGCTCTACGGGAAGTGGATCACACGGACGGGCGGGGCTCCGCCGAAGACTGGACGTCAACTTCGCTTCGCGGTGCATACGGCGGTCGGCTCGGCGTTCCTGTACAGCGCATCGGACATCGCGCTCCTGGATCGCGACACCGTGGGGCAGCACCCCTACCTCACCAAACTTGGGCCAAACCCGTTGGACGGGTCCACCACAGCCAAGGTGATCCGCGACCGACTTCAGTCCCCCGCGTTCCGGCGGCGCCGGCTTGCCGGCAGCCTGCTCGACCAAGCCTGCATCGCGGGGCTGGGCAACTACCTGCGCTCCGAGATTCTGTTCACCAGCGGGGTGCACCCGGCGCTGCGTCCGGTCGACCTCAGCCCCGAGACGCTCGCTGCGCTGGCGCGCGCCACCAACCTCATCACTCGGCGCGCGTACCGAACGGCGGGGATCACCACCGACGCTGCGCGTGTCCGCGCGGCAAAGCAGGCCGGCGAGCGACGGCGAGCCTATCGCCACTACGTGTTCGCGCGAGCGGGTCTGCCGTGCCGTCTCTGCGGCGCGCGCATCCAAAAAGAGGAGCACGCGGGACGACGGATCTACCTCTGTCCCGCGTGTCAGCCAGCGCCGTGATCGCGGTCGAGCTGACGCATGCCGTCGTGACGGTGTTCATGACGGCGGTGATCTGGTTCGTGCAAGTGGTGCACTACCCGCTGTTCGCCCGGGTCGGGCCCTCGGCGTTTCAGGCCTACGAGGCGGCCCATGTTCGGCGCATCACATGGATTGTCATGCCCGCGATGCTGCTCGAGCTCGTCAGTGCGACGGCCATCGTGCTCCTGGGGAGCGCGCACTGGAGCCCGGCGGCGGCATGCGCTGGCCTCGGGCTGTTGGTGCTGATCTGGGCGTCGACGGGGCTGGTTCAGGTCCCTCTCCACCGCCATCTGGAGAAGGGGCTCGATGACACGGTGGTCGCGCGGCTCGTGAAGTCCAACTGGATCCGAACGGCGGCTTGGACGGCGCGAGCGGGCCTCGTCGTGCTCGCGCTCGCCACCGCTCTCCGTTGAAGCCGGGGGCGTTAGACTGCGCGGGTGAGCGGCTACCGGGACGATCGCGAGACCTTGCTGCGCCGCATCGAGTCACTCGAAGCGGATCTCGCCGCGGCCCGATCCGACGACGTGAGCGCGGCGGAGGACCTCGCCGGCCTGCGTGAGCAACGCAACGCACTTCGCGACGAGCTGAAGCGGGTGCGCCGCGAGCGGGATCGTGGCGAGCGCACGCGGGGGGAGCTCGAGGAAGAGCTCGGCGCGCTTCGCGCAAGGCTGGGCGAAGAACCCAGGACGCCGGATCGCCTCGCGGTCGCGGGAGTGGTCGGCGTGCTGTTGTTGACGTGCATGGCGGCGTTCGGCGTGCCTGTCGTGGTCGTGGTGATCGCGGCCGTCGCCTTCACGTGTGGATTCGTCTTCTACGCGATGAGGCGCACATCGGCGCCCGCCTTGCCGGTCGAGCCTCCGAGCATCACGCCGAAGCGTCGCACTTTGCGCGCGCGCGTGGAGGTCGACCAACGTCGTAAGGACGCCCGGATGGCGGCCAAGCGACGCTCTCGCAAGCAGCGCCGGCGGCGGCGCTAGCCCCGCGAGGCCAGGCTCGCGTCCCCGTACTCGTAGACGGCACGAGTTCGTGAACGTCCCCGTACTCGTAGACGCGCACGGATTCGTGAACGTCCTCGTTACCCTTTCAATGCCCGCGCACTCGAATCGACGACACGCTCCAGCCCCCCAGTTGAACCCGACTACGCGACGTTCTCACCGACGAACGCGATGCCCTCTTCCAACAGCCCCTGCCACGTTTCGCGGTTCCGTTCGGGAACGGCGACCCACTCTTTGAAGACGCGCCCCGCAGGCGCGAACGGGCGGCCGACGTCCTCGGCGATCAACGCTGCGACGCGATCCTTGGGCAGCTTCACGACCATGCCCGAGCCCTTGAAGTCCACGAGCCCGAGGAACTCCGTGCCCACCCGGAGGCATCGCCCTCCCATGATGGTGCCTTCGTGCACGCGGGGGTCCTTCAGCATGAACTCGTCGGCGAGCTCCCAAAACAACGCGTCAGCCGTCATGCGCAGACGCTAGCGAACTCGAGCCAGGAAATCCTCCACCCGGTTCCAGGACGGACGAATGGGAAGCGTGTCCAGGTCCTCGTGATCGACCCCCGGCACGACCACGATGTCGGCATCGTGCAGCGAGGCCGCGACCTGACGGCTGTCGCTCACCGGAGCGCGGTCGTCGACGTCTCCCGCGACGAGCAACACGGGCGCGGGCGGCATTTCGGTGGCGGCGCGCGCCGGCGCGATCTGAGGCAGTTCCGGGAGCGCGAGCGCGCCGCCCGTACGAAGCGCGCCGTACGCGAGCGCTTCGAGCCCCCACGGGAGATACTTCCTGGTGCGGCGCCGCACCGCGAGCCGGAGATCCGAGAACACGCCCACCAACACGAACGCGCGGACCCAAGGAAGCTCGGGGCCCGCGAACACGGTCGCGGCCGCACCCAGCGAGACGCCGTAAACGACGACGGGCAGGTCGGGCGCACGCCGTCGAGCCTCCTCGGCCGCCGCGATCACATCCATTCGCGCGCTCCAGCCGATGTCGTTTCGCTCACCCTCCGAGTCGCCGTGCGCGCGCACTGTGACGGGCAGGACCGCGTTCCCGCCGTCCACCAGGGCTTCGGCCACCGCTGTCATCTCGGCGCGGCAGGCGCCGTTGCCGTGCACGAGTACGACTGTGCGCCTCGCCGCATCGGGGCGACGCCACCAGGCGCCGAGCTGCACACCGTCGCGGGCATGCAGTTCGAGGGGCGAGTAGCCGGGTGGGGCGGGCTCGGGCGCGCGTGGAGCGGCGCGGCGAGTGAGTCTCCAAGCGGCCAGATAGCCCGCGCCGAGATAGCTCAACACGACACCGGCTCCGACGAGAACGCCCCACTGCCACCGTTCCATGGCGGCCACTCTGGCGGGTGCGCGTACTCGGCGCCCCCCCAATCGGGTCAACGGTGCGGTTCAGGACGCGAGTGGGTCAGAACTTGGTGTTCGACTGTTTCGCCGTCGCGAGGCTTCTCTTGCCGAACCTTCAGCGCCAACAGGCGCCGCCTTCGATGGTGTCGCCCTCGGCGAACGAGGCGAATGTCGTGCCTTCCGGGCAGCCCTCGGCGCTGAGCGCGCGCGGCGCGCAGGTTCCGTCGCACGCGTTGCCGTACGCGTTGCCGCAGTCCCAGCCGCTGCTGCATGCCTGGCCGGCGAGGTCGGGCCGTGCGTAGGGGTGCATCTTGTCGTTCCCGTCGATGCCGGTGACGCCGTAGAACACCTGGTTGTCTTCGTTGACGGTGTTCTCGTTGAACGCCCGGATGAGGTCGCCGTAGCTCCACGCTACGTGGTCGCCCTGGGTGTCGGTGTTGGTCAGCGCGCCGAGCAGCATGTCGCTGCTCTGGCCGTACGAGAAGTTCACGGTCGTGATGACGTCCAGGTTGTCTTCGCTCTTGGCCGGGTTCGCGTACAGCATGTCGGCGTACTGCGAGTAGGTCTGGCAGCCGTTCATGATGACCAGCTGCTGGCGGTTGGTGAACGGCAGCGTCGCGAACTCCGTCTCGGTGATCTCCGCTTCGCCTGCGTCGTCGAGGTAGAAGCCGTACCAAGGGCCCGCGTGGCCGTTGTAGAAGAAGACATCGCGCGACACGATCTCGTCGATGGCGCGCTGCCGCTGCCCAGGCCGATCGGTCCGGAACATCTCGCTGTGGAAGATGCGCACCTCGGCGCGGACCGTGTCGCCGTTGACGAGCAGCGTTTTGGTGTACGGGCCACTCTCGGGGGACAGGCGCGAGACGCGGTCGACCGTCTCGGCGTACTGCTCGGCCTGCTCGCCGAGCACGAAGTTCAGGGCGTCGCGAACGACTGCGTCGGGCTCGTCGAGGTAGACGATTTCATCGTCGGAGAAGCCCTCGGACTCCATCGTCCAGACCAGCTCGAACGTCTCCCAAAGGTCGCCGCGCGATTCGTTGTAGTCGTGGCCCTGGAACAGCGTGATGTCGAAAACCCCGTCCTCGAAGAAGGCGGCGTAAGCGGGGAATCCGTTGCGCGCAGCGGGGATGTTCTCGAGCGTGCAGGCCACCGACTCCAGCTCACCGCTGTACGTCGCCGGGTCGAAGTTGCGCACCGTCGAGAGCGAGCCCGAGGCATCGCTCGTCGCGCCGGCCGGCATCTGCAGGTCGAACTCACGCCCCAGCAGGCTCGGGAGTTCACCCGGGCCCGCCACGTCGACTGTGAAGTGCACGACGAGTCCCTCGCTGCCCGAGAACCGCGCCTGACCCGCGGCCTCCAGCTGGCTCATCGCCGACGGACCGACGTAGGGGACGGCGTCGAGCTCCTCGAGCGTCACGAACGGCCGCGCTTCGAGGATGCCCGGGACGGCGCGATCATCGAGCGCCGCAAGAAGTTCCGCCTCGCTCAGTTCGTTGGCTGCGCGTAGCGTCGCCTCGTCGGGATCGAGCGAGCCCTCGGTCAACTCGACCGCCTCGCTCGTCTGGTTGCGCACCATCGCCGCGAAGCCGCCGTAGTCCGTGTTGGAGAAGAAGTCGTCGAGCTTCTTGGTCAGCCGCGTGGTCAAGTAGACCACCGCCGCGGCCAGCTCCCGCTCCTCGGGGGTGGCGTCGGCGGCCACGTCGACCGCAAGCGAGCCGCGCACTTCGAACTCCGCCGCGACGTTGGAGTAGTAGTCGTCGGCCTTGCCGGCGGGGACGCGGCTCACGAGCGCGCCGGGGTCGTCCGGAGTGGTGCCCGGGGACGCGCAGGCGGTGACGAGAGCCAGGAGGACCAGAAGTGCGTTGCGTCGCATGGGCCCTGACACGGCATGGAACGTGCCACGTTGGTTAGCCCCACCTTACTCTTCGGGCGCGCAGTCTTCGGTGTCGCAGTCGGGGTGTTCGGGCTCGTCGAACTGAACCTGAGCCCAGTCGACCCCCGCCTCCGGCGCCTCGGTGATCCATCGGCGGAGTGTCCACGGCGCCTCGAACCAAGAGTCGAGGTAGCTCGGGGGCGTGCCGGACTCCGGGCTGAGCGTGATGCGGCCGTCGGCCCCGACCGCGAGGCCGAGAGCGTACGCGGGCAGGGCGCTGGCGCGCATGGGAGGCGGCGCCGGGGCATCGTCGACCGCGTGGCCGTCCTCGTCTTCGCAGCTGACGTCGAACTCGCTGTCGCTGCCCTCGTGCGCCGCCGAGCGCCGGATGCGCCCGCACTGGCCCGTGCCGTCAAGCGTGCAGAGCAGGGTGAAGCGCTCGACGTGCGGTCGAGCGTATCCCTCCAGGTAGCAGGTGCCGCCACCGGGGCGGTCGAACAAGTCCTGGACGTAGCTCTCGGAGCGGAGCTCGGCTTCGACCCTGAGCAGCCCGTGCTCGATGGCCGCGCTGACGTTCGAGACCGCGGCGCTGCTCTCGTCGCCATCCGCGTCGAACCAGGTCAGCTCCGTCATCTGCAGGCGGTAGCCACCGCGCACGGGCAGCGCCACGGCGAGGGAGAGGGAGGAGTAGGGTTCCTCGGCGCCGTCGATCTCGAACACCTCGGCGCGCCGACCCTCGATGTCGATCTGCGCCCGGCTCTCCACGCGCACGGGAAGGCCGTCATGGGTCTGCATGGCCGCGGGCAAGGCCTGGGTCAGGCGCGCGAGGTCCGTGGTCATGAAGACGTGGTCCTCGCTCCGCTGGATGCCCTGCACGTAGCTCGGGTCGACCGGCGTGGTCCGATGCTCTTGGACCATCGCGTCGCGGTGGGCGACGACACTCGGGTGGTCGCGCAGCGTGAGCGACTGCTCGTACATCCGAATGGCCATCTCGGATTCGTGCTCCTCCTCGTAGACCCGTCCCCGGTTGTAAAGGCACATCGCGAGCGCCTCGCGCAGCGCCTCGTCGATGTCCGGCGGCGCGCCATACATGCCGAGCCCTGTGTCGAGACGCTGGGCGGCAGTAGTTCGGTCGCCAGCACGCAGGCTCACGAAACCGGCCTCACACCAGAAGCGGGGCGCGGCCGGCGCGAGCTCGAGCAGCGCGGTGAACCGCGTGTTGGCGGTGTCCGCATCGCCGCCGTGCAGCGCCTCCCGGCCTTCGTTCAGCAGGCGGCGCACGGTGGCGGGCTCGGGGCTCGACGGTGCAGCGTTCGGTGCCGCGGGGGGCTCGTCGCTGGCCGGCTCCGTCGGTTCTGCGGTCGCCGGTTCAGGGGCGGGGGCTGGGCTCGGCGTGGTCGCCTCCGCGCCGCAGCCGGCGAGGAGGAGCAAAGTCAGGGCGATTCGAAGATGCTTCATGGGCCTCCAACGTGAGCGTGACCGCGGCCTGTTCCGATGCCGAGACGGCGAATCGGACGGCGTATGGCGTACTCAAGACACCAGGGAGTGTCTTCAAAAAAACCGCGTGGATCACGGTTGGGGCGAAGGAGGGCGCACGCCGCAGTCGGCGCAGTCCGTCCCGAGTGCGCAGACGTCGAAGAGCGAATCGGGGCCTCCGTCGTCGCACTCCCCGTCGTTTGCGCTCTCGCAGGTGTCCGCGCATCCGGGGGTGGGGGCTCGGGGAGGGCCGTCCAGTCGCGTGAGCGCGAAGCTGCCGAGGGCGGTTCGAAACGGCCGCACGCGCACGCGGTAGTCGCCGGGCTCCAGCGTCCGGACGATCTTGGCGTTCAGGCGCTCACCCCCGTCGTCGTTCTCCGCGACGGTTTCGCCGGACGCGTCACGCAGCTCCAGGTAGAGGTCGAGCGCGGAGTGGGTCTCGAGTGTGACCTCGCTCGCCTCCGTGAGGGTAAACGTACGCACTTGGTCGGTGCACCGAAGGGACAAGGTGCCGACCGCGCTCGTCCCCAGGCCGCGCGCGCCCGGGCAGCCGGGATCGTCGAGCGGCGCGGCCGTGCGTACGAGCAGGAGGGCGCCGGCGAAGAGGGCCGCGGCTCCGATCCACGCGGGGGCGATGCGGTCGAGACGGCGTCGCGGCGGCATCGCGTCGCGCGGGGGAGTTCGCCCCCCGAACAGACGCATCAGGAGCTCGAGGGGGCCGCGCGGCAGAACTCGCCGAAAGAGCACCATCGTGACGACGGCTGCCATGCAGACGGCGAGCGCCCAGAGCATCGCGAGCGGCAGGCTGAGACGGTCGGACCAGTTGAACACCCATCGCCCCAACCCGATGCCCACGAGCGCGTGAAAGACGTAGACGGAGAGCGACAGCTGGCCCGCTACGACCAGCCAACGAACCAGTCGCATGCGTCCGAACCGCGCCTCGATCGAGAACGCCGCACCGATCGCGAACAGCGATGTACCCGAGGCGGTCAGGATGTAGAGCGGGTGCGGCGACCACCCCGCGCCAACAAACCAACGCGTGCCATAGAGAGACGGAGTGTGGGCGAACACGAGCTCCAGCGCGATGGAGGCGAACGGTCCGAGTACGGCCGCCGCCGCGCCGTAGGTCATGAGACGGGTGCGCGTGGCGCAGTCGGTGAAGTCGTACTCCGCGATCCACTGCCCCACCGGGACAAACGCCAGCCAGGGCAGCACGGGATGGATGCCCCAGCCAACCACGTTCTGGAGCATGCCGAGCGGCGTCCAGTAAGCGTCCTCGCGGGGGCGCTCGACGTCGGGAAACAGCAACAACAGAAGCGGTGCGGCCAGCGCGACGAGCGCAGCGATGGGGAGGCGTCCGCGGTGTGGAACAGGCAACAGCAGCAGCGCCGTGAGCGACAGGTAGAACGCGTAGAAGTGCAGGATGTCGATGGGCCAGACCAGGATCAGCGCGTTGCCTCCGATGAAGAGAAACAGGCTCCGCCGGAGCAGCACCCAACGCACGGCGCGCCGGTCTGCGCCTGCGTCCATGAGCCCAATGCCGACCCCGGCGAGCGTGACGAACAGCCCGCTGGCGTGCCCGCTCGGCAGATGCGCGAGCCAGGGCGCGATGACGCCATGGTCTTCCCTCGAGAGCAGGAAAACCTGCACGTTGATCACGATCATCCCGAGGATGGCGAAGGCCCGCGCGAGATCGTAGCCGCGAAGCCTCATGGAGCGCGGAGGGCTCGCCATGCCCCGATGAGCCGTTCGGCCGCGTCTTCGACCTGCGCCGCGCGCGTCTCGGACCCCAGCGAGAGCCGCACCGTGCCGAGCGCGGTGTCTTCGTCGACGCCCATGGCGGTGAGCACGCCCGATGGGGTGACGGCGCCCTCGTGGCAGGCCGATCCCGTCGAGGCGGCCAAAGACGGCAGCGCCTCGAGCAGCGCAGGGCCGCGCACTCCGGGGAAGGCGACGCTGGCGGTGTTGGGCAGGCGGGGGGCATCTCGACCGTGCACGACGAGACCGTGCACGGCCTCCGTGAGGCGCGCCTCGAGTTGATCGCGGAGCGACTGCACGCGCGCGCGCCGCTCCGCCAACCCGGCTTGGGCCACGCGACACGCGGCGCCGAGTCCCGCGATGCCCACCACGTTCTCGGTGCCGGGTCGAAGGCCGCGCTCGTGCCCTGCGCCCCGGATCACCGGCCGGAGCATGACGCCGTTCCGGATGTACAGCGCGCCGACCCCCTTCGGCCCGTAGAGCTTGTGCCCCGCGAGCGTAAGCAGATCCACGCCCAGCACGCCCACATCCACCGGCACCTTGCCCACCGTTTGCGCAGCGTCCGTGTGCATGAGCGCACCGGCGCCGCGGGCGAGCGACGACAGGGCCTCGATCGGCTGCAGCACGCCCGTCTCATTGTTGGCGTGCATCACGCTCACCAGCCCCACTCCGAGCAGCCGCGACGGGACTTCGACGCGCCCATCCGGGCCCATGGCGAGACGCCGGACGCCACGCCCTTCCTCCTCGATCTGCGACGCGGGCGCGGCCACCGCCGGGTGTTCGACCGGAGAGAGGATCAGCGTGCCGCCGCGTGCTGCCAGGCCTCCGATCACGGCGAGGTTGTTCGCCTCGGTGCCGCCGGAGGTGAAGGTCATCTCTTCGGGGCGCGCGCCGATCAGCTGGGCCACCTCTTCGCGCGCGCGGTCGACGATAGCGCGAGCGCGCCGCCCCACGGCGTGTGTGCTCGACGGGTTGCCCCATCCGTCATCCATCGCCTCGATCATCTGGGCGCGGACCTCCGGATGAAGCGGCGTCGTGGCGTTGTGGTCGAAGTACAGGAACTCGTTCACCGCGCTTCCACCTTCCAGTCGCGTACCGACAGCGGCGCCACGACGAACCGCTCACACAGCCCGCGGCTCGCCTCGGCCGAGAGCACGCCGTCGTCGCCGATGAAGATCAGCCTCCCGGTGATCTTGGCGTGCACCCGCTCGCCCACCAGGAGGTGCGTCTCGAGCACAAAGAGCCGCCCGTCCATCCCGGTTGCGCGGGTCGTCGCCTCGTACGCTGTGAACGTGCGCAGCTCCTTGCGGTACTCGATCCGCTGGTCGGCGACCATCGGCTTGGTGCCCTGGTCGCGAAAGTGCGGCCAGAACGTCGAGCGCAGCATCCAGTCGGTGCGTCCGAGTTCCGCCACCTGCGCGTAGACGGCCTGGTTCATGTGCAGGTTGAGGTCGACTTCACGCGGCAGCACGCGCCGATGGAGGCGTGAGACCAGCTCCCCGTTGGCGTTCATTCGGGCGCGGACGGCGAGGGGCAACGTGCGAGTCAGGAAGCCGAGCATGGTGGCCTATAGCACCCGGCTGAACTGGCGCGTGCAGCGCGCCGCACCTGCACGGACCACGCGAGCGAGCATCGCGACTCTTCGGATGCGCAGCATGCGCCCCTCCACGTGGCGCGTGGCGCCACCCAGTCAAACTCAGTGACCGATGTAGTCGTCGATGTCGCCGGCTTCCTCTTGGTGGAGCAGCTCGAACGCCTGCTCGCTGTCGCGGGAGCGGAACAGGGCCTGGCCGACGATCGGGTCGCGCGCGATGGCCAGGCTGAACGCGGCCGTCAGCTCGCCTCGGTGCTCGCGCTGACTCGGGGGCATGCCGAGCAGCAACACGCAATGCACAGACTCCGAGACGCCGGCCGCGGCGAACCCGGATTCGCTCAGCCCCATGGCCCCGATCGGCGCCTCGCCCTCGGCCAGCGCCACGTGCGCCACCATCAGTCCATGGCCGAGGTAGCTCTCGGGGCCGTCGTTGGCCAAGGCCTCGCGCAGAAACGCGTCTTGTTCCATGCCGACTTCGCGCACCGCGTAGAGGTGCTCGGTGAGCGTCTTGACCGCGTCGTTGAGCGGCATGTCGAGCGCGGTCAGGATGTCCCGCGGCTCGAGGAAGTCGATCATGGGTGGGCGGTCCCGCCCTGCGTCGCCGGAGCGGGCGATCGCGAAGCGTGTCGTCAGCGGCCCCACGACCTCGGCGATCGCGACCGCGGTGATGCCGACGGCCAGGAACAGCTGGCTGATGTCCGAAAGGCCTTCGTCCGCCTGGACGACGAGGACGAGGCCGACCGCGACGCCGGCTTGCGGGATGAGCGCCAGACCCAGGTACTTTCGTGCCGCGGGCTCCGCTCGACACACCGTCATCGCCAAGCTCGCGGCCACCGTCTTGCCGAGGATGCGCGCGCCCACGAACAGACCGGCCAACACCGCCGCCTGCGCGAGGTGGGCGAAGTTCAGCTCCATGCCGGCAAGGGTGAAAAACAGCGCGAAGATGGCGCCCTCGAAGTCTCGGAACACCTGGTGCCCGATCTCGTCCTTGTCCGGGGTGAGGTTGCCGAGCGTGACGCCCAAGAAAAGGCACGAAAGGAGCGGCGAGACCCCGATGAGCTCGCTGAGCCCGGCGGTGAACAGGATCGCGATGATCGAGACCGACGCCAGCGCCTCGGAGCGCGCGATGTTGCGGGTGGCGAAGACGAGGATGGTGCCCGCCGCGACGCCGATCACGAGCGGCTCCGCCAGCTGCAGCAGCGGGCCCGCGACGAGCTGGATCACGCCGCCTTCCCAGCCGGTGCGTCCCTCGTGCGCGAGCGCTCGTGCGACCTCGAACAAGACGATGCACGCGATGTTGTTCAGCGCGACGGCGGCCATCAGCTTCTCGACGAAGCGCCCTCGAGCCCGGGCCTCCGAGACGATGGCGACGACCGTCGCGGGCGCCGTCGCGATCGCCATCGCGGCCAGCATGAGACCGAGGCTCCAGTCTTCGACGCCCCCGAGCGTCACGGCGCCGTAGACCAGCAACGGCGTCAGCGTCGCCTCCAGCAGCAGGAGCACCGCGAGGGGACCAAACATCGGTCGCAGGCGTCCGATGTGAAGGTGGTTGCCGACGGCGACCGCGATCAGACTGAGGGCGAACTCCGTGACCGGGGTCAAGCCGTGAAGGGCCTCTTCGCTGAGCAGCCCGACCAGGCTCGGGCCGAGAATGGCGCCGAGGATGATCTGGCCCGTCATGCCCGGGAGCTTCACGCGTCGCGCGAGCCAGCCCGACACGAGCCCCACGATCAGGACTACCGCGCACGCAAAAATCGCATGTCCGGCAGGGATCACCGCGCGCACCTCGAAACGGAGGACGGGCTCAGAGGGGTCGCCACGCCGCAAGGAAAGCACAAAGCCGGAGGGCAGCCAGCCTTTGTGGTCGATGTGCGCTCCGCCTCGCGGCCGGTCAGCGCCACCGCCCGCGGAGGTGCAGGGTGCCCCGGTCGACGCGGCTCGAGACCTCCACGTCCTTGGCCCCGACGAGTTGCCACATGCGCCTCACGTACGCGGTGAGGTACCGCGCGAACCGGTCGTCCCAGGGGTCTAGGTTCTCGAGCGTGGCCACCGCGGACGTCCGGGACTCGGGGGTCACCGTCCACTCGCCGCTCGTATAGAATCGACCCCAGTAGTCGCGGGCCTTCTGCATGACGAACACCGGGTTGGCGAGACGCAGGAAGAGCCGGTGTACGACCGTCAGATCCTGCTCGGCTTCGTAGGCGCCGATGTGCTCCACGGAGGACGGGCCGAAGTTCTGTTCGAGGGTCGCCAGCAGTCGATGCTGGAGCGCGAGTGAGTACCACCCGACGGGAACGAGAGCGCGAAGCTCCGCTTCGTCTTCCGGCGCCATCGCGGTCACGACCGCCTCCCACGCTGCGTCGCCCCCATTGCGGATCACCCACGTCCGCATGTGGTGCATGTTCGATCCCTTGGCGCGGCTCATGGCCGCAGACTACTGCGACCGGTTCCGCTCGCCACCGAGGTGGTGGCTTGCGTGTCCCGGCCTGTGCTCCGACCCTGTTGCATGCGCACCTCGATCCTCGCGGCGATGGGGCTCCTCGGCCTCGGCCTCTTCCGCCTTGCTCAACCTCTTTGGGCCTTGGTCGCGCTGACGTTTCCCGGAAACGGTCAGAGTGTCTCGGCGTCGCCGAACGTGTCGCTGAGATTCAGGAGTCCGCGCCGCAACCGGGTGAAGTTCGAGCCGCCCAGATGTGCGCTCCAGTCGGATTCGATCTGGCTCACGACCTCCATGCCTGCGCGGAGG
Source organism: Sandaracinaceae bacterium (assembly GCA_045106715.1). Classification (GTDB taxonomy): domain Bacteria; phylum Myxococcota_A; class Polyangia; order Polyangiales; family Sandaracinaceae. Next base: position 18,567 of record JBGCFC010000271.1, on the reverse strand, counting down.
AACGCGACGCCCCGATCGGTGAGCACGATGCGGGACGCGCGCCCGTCCTCCGGGTCGGGACGCCGGGTCACGTAGCCCCGCGCTTCGAGACCCTTCACCAGCTTGCCGACGGCCTGCTTGCTGATGGGAGACCGCTCCGCGATCTCGGTGATCCGAGCCCCGCCTTCCACCGGGAGCCGGGCGATGATCTCCACGTCGGCGTGACGGAAGTCCTCGAAGCCGCGCGCGCGGATTTCGTCGGCGAAACGCGATTGAAACGCGGCGAGCGCGCGGAACATCGCTCGGCCGATGTGCCCGCGGCGGAACGAGGAGAGCGGAGGGTCTTCCATGGCCCCATTCTGGTGCATCCGCCTAATGTGGGCAACCTGGTTGACGATATGGGAAAGGTGGTTTACTAGTTGGTCATGAGGACAACATGAACAAGCCCAGTTGGTTCGCAGCGCTGCTGCTCCTGAGCGCATGCAGCACCCCCGTCGCCTCGGAGCAGGCGGCCACTACCCTGACCGAACAGGAGAACGAGATGATGGTGATCCGCGTGGTCGTCGACGTACAGGAGTCTCAGGTCGACGCGTTCGTCGCTCACCTTCGCGAGGAGGCCATCGCGGTCCGACGCATGCCGGGCTGCGAGCGATATGAGCTGTTCCGTGACCCGGACAACGCCACGCGGTTCATGCTCTACGAAGAGTGGGCCACGCCAGAGGCGTTCGAGACCTACCAGGCGTCCGATCTGCTTCGCGAGAGCTTCGCGGTGCTGGGTCCCATGATGGCCGGTCCGCCCGACAGCTCGTATTTCGAGGCCACCCCGCGCCCGCAGCCGTAGCGGTCTGCGGGGGCGCCTTCGATCGGAAGGCGATAGACGCTACGTTCCGCGAGTGACGGACGACGGAGCGAAGGAGCGCGGGGCGGCGCCCGTCTCGTGGAAGGCCATCGGTCTTCTGGCGATCCCCGCGATGCTCGTCGTGGCGCCGACCGACGCCCTTCTCATGCAGGCGTTTGGCGTCGAAGCGTACGAGGCCGACGGACCCTCCATGCAGCCGACCCTGCTGCACGGCGACCGTTTCATCGTCGACCGGGGGGCGTATGGCCTGCGTCTGCCCGGGGTGGAGGGGCCGCTTGTGTCGTGGAGCTCGCCATCGCCCGGAGAGGTACTCGTGATCCGTTCGCCGATGGACGGCATCGACATCGTCAAGCGCGTCGTCGCGGTCGGCGGGGACGAGATTGAGATCCGCGACGACGAGGTCTACGTGAACGGCCGCTCTCTCACCCGACAGCCCTACCAGACCCACGGCGACGACCGCACCGCTGTCGAGTCCGTCGGGGCACGTGTTTGGTCTGTGACCGTGTCCTCGCTGACGCCGCCCCATCGGTTCGGGCCGGTGACGGTGGGTGCGGGGCACGTGTTTGTGCTCGGCGACCATCGGGACCGCAGCAACGACAGCCGCAACATCGGCGAGATTCCGTTCGAGAACATCATCGGCCGGGCCGTCGGGCTGTACTGGTCGAGCGCCGACGAGGTGCGCACCGAGCGCATCGGCTTGGTGCTGCCGTGATCGACGACGCCGACGCACCGCTCGCGAGCCCTCAGCGCCGTCTGGCTGCGGTGATGCTCGACGGCGCATTGGGGGTCGTGCCGCTCACCCTGGTTGCGGGGCTCTCCCGCGCGCTCAGGTCATCGCCGCTGATGCTGTACGGGCTGCTCGCCGTGTTGGTGCTCACGCTCATCGTCGGAGGCGTGAACCTCTGGCTCCTGGCGCGCCACGGGCAGTCGATCGGCAAGCGCCTGCTCGGACTGCGCATCGTCCGAACCGACGGCGCCCGCGCAACGCTGGCGCGGCTGCTGTTCGCACGCATCGTGGTCCCCGGCGCGTTGGGGGCGATCCCGTTCGTGGGGCCCTTGTTCGCGCTGGTCGATGGCGCGCTGGTGTTTAGCGATGAACGAAAGACGCTGCACGACCGCATCGCCGACACCCTCGTGATCGACGTCCGCGACACGCCGCCGTCGCCGTTCTGATCAGCGGGGGAGTTCGCGCACGCGGCGGCGATGCGCCCGCGTGCTTGGCGCCGCCCGGTCCACGCGGCTGCTACCTTCTCGTGGTGATGTTTCGCTCGAACCGAACGGTCCGCATGTCGCTGGGGTTGTCGATCGCGATCCTCGCCTGCTCTCCCGAGCCGGTCGTAGTCGATCGCGCGCCGGCGGACCGCACGCCGCTCAGCGCGGCCTGCGACGAGCTCGACCCCAACCGATGCCTGCTCCCGTGGCCGTCGAACACCTTCACCGTCGTGGACCCGAGCACGCCCACGGGCCTTCGCGTCCAGGTGGGCAACGAGGCCATCAACCCGCGTGACGACACCTCGTCGCTGTCGCTGGCCGACGGCTTCTCGCGGGTGACTCCCCTCCTGGCGCAGTTCCAGGCGCCGCTCGACGAGAGCACGCTGCGCGGCGGCATTCAGCTCCTGCTATCTCAGCCGGGACATCCGGACCGCGGGCGCGCCGTGCCGCTCCGGATCGAGACCCTCAGCCTCGAAGATGGACAGACGCTTCTGCTCGCCGATCCGTTGGAGATCCTCGAGCCCGCGGCGGACTACGTGGTGGTGGTGACCGACGCGCTCGAGCGCACCGATGGCGCGCCTACGGTCCGGCCCCGTACGGTCGAACTCGCCCTGGGCGCCGCGCTCCCGGAGACCCAGCCAGAAGCGGACCTGGTCGGCCACCACGCGCCGACACGCGCCTTGCTCGAGGAGGTCGGCGTGAGCCCCGAACGCGTGCGCCGCGTCTGGACGTTCACGACGCGGAGCGCCGAACTCACCCGGGCCCCACTCGAGTCGATGCGGCAGGCCGCGCGTGACGCGGTGGACGCCGAGGAAGTGCAGGTCGCAATCGACTCCGTCGAGACGTCAGACGACCCCAACATTGCCGCCATCGTCGTGGGTCGGCTGACGGGGGTGCCGACCTTTCTCCGGAACGACGGCGGGTTCGACGCGGGACCGGACGGACTCCCGCGAGCGCTCGGCAGCGGCGAGGCGCCGTTCCGCGTGCTCCTGCCGGCGGTCAGCGAGGACTACCGGTTCGTGATGTACGGCCACGGCTCGGGCGGCAACCAGCTCGATGACGCGTTCGACGCGGAGCTCGCGGCGCTCGGGATCGCCAAGGTCGGTGTGCGCATCTACGGCTGGACGGACACCTCGGTGCTGACCACCTTCGCCGGCCTGCGGGAGCCCATGCACGGAACGTTCACCGCGACGTCGTTCCTCATGGAGGCGGTCGCGCACGCCTCGGCGATCCAGCGGGCGGTGAGCGGGGCCCTCGGCGACGCGCTCTCCGCGGACACGCTCGGCGGCGAGCCCAACCCGTTGGCGGGTCTACGGCCGGACACGTCGACCCCCGTGTGGGTGGGTGGCTCGCTCGGGGGCGCCGTCGGGCTGACGTACGCGTCGGCGGCCGAGGATGTCCGCTATGCCGTGCTCAACGTTCCGGCGGCCGCGTTCAGCCAATGGCTGTGGCACTCGAACACGGTCGGGCTCGTTCTGCCGGTCATCCGCATACCGCGGCAGGACGACATCGATCTCAACATCGCGCTGTCGATCGCCCAGACGAATCTGGACCTGGCGGACGGGACCAGCTGGGCGGACGTGCTCGAGCGCGCTCCCACGTCGTTCCTCATTCAAGAGAGCATGGGCGACAACATCCTCCCGAACCCGGGCACGGAGATGGTGGCCATCGCCACGGGTGCGGCGCAGGTCGGCGGGGTGTTCGAGCCGATCGCGGGTCTCTCGACGGCGGAGGAGGTCGTCGAGGGCAGCGGCATCACCCAGTTCCGCGCGCCGGCAGGGGGACCCTTCGACATCCACGGCTTTGCCGCGCTCAACAACCCGGCGGGCGACGCGGCGCGCCAACAGATCAGCGCGTTTCTGATGAGCGTGTTCGAGGGGGAGTCGCGCATCGTACCGCCCTCGGCGTGCCCCGAGGGTTGCGACTACGCCGGAGAGTGACGTGAGCTGGCATTTCGGCATCGTTCGCCTGACCGACGACGAGGACAACGCCGTGCGCGCGTTTGCGGCCGAGCGTGGGCTGTGGCGCGACGGACCGCTCGGCGAGGCGTTCTGGGCCGAAGCGTCGGACCCGGCCGCGGTGACCCCCCGGGGAATGGGCGGCTCGTACGAGAGCGCGGGAGATCTACCGGCGGCGCTCGACCGGACCGTCGCGCGGTGGCTCGGGGTCCGGGAGTGGCGAGCGGCCGGGAACGCGAACCCGCTGCGCGTGTTGGTGCCCCCTTTCGGCTTCGAGCCCGGGGGTGTCGCTCCGCGCCCAACCCGCGCCGGTGAAGAGCTGATGTTGGCCGACCCTCGACGCCTGGTGTGGGAATGGCCCGGAGCGGACGACCCGGACTACGACGCTCGCTCTCGGGCCGCGTGGCGCGCGTTGCTCACGGGGAGTGAAGCGGCGCTCGACGCGCCCGACGCCGAGGGCCGCGCCCGCCTGGACCTCGGAGTGCACCGCTGGCTCCATGAGATGGCGAAGGCCGCGTGGCACGCGCGCGTCTTCTGGGCGGTGCGCTGGTAGGCGGTGCGCCGGTACTCGAAGACGGTAAGGGCTCGCCCCTCGACGTGGGGGGCAAGCGCCGCCAGTCGCTCGGTCCTGCAGTCGCTCAAAGACTGCCGATCCATCGGAGACGGGGAGCTCGAGGGGCCTCGCTCCTCGACGTGGCGCGGAAGCGCCACCAGAAGATGGTGAGTTTTCGAATGTGGAAGAATGCGCGAAGCGGGGCCGCACGCGCGAGTACTCAAAGACTGTCGATCCATCGGAGACGGGGAGCTGGAGGGGCCTCGCCCCTCGACGTGGCGCGGAAGCGTCACCAGAAAACGGTGAGTTTTCGAATGTGCAAAAATGCGCGAAGCGCGCACATTCGAAAACTCAGTCCTGCCAGTAGAACAGCAGATCACTCACCGGGAGCGGCTTTCGTTCCCCAAAGAAGTAGACCGGCAGGCCCTCGACCGTGCGTCCTAGCAGGACCGCGTCGAGCGCCTCCAGCCCGGCGGCGGCCAGCGCGGCGAGCGCCTCGCTCGGGGCCTCTTCACTGTCCAGCCACGGCCCGAGGTCGCTGACCGTGACTGAGAACTGGGCTGTCCGCACGACGTGGTAGGTACCCGCTCCTTGCTGGTATTCCTGCCCCGCCGAGATCGGTGCGCTCGGTGAGAAGCCCGCCTGTTCGAGCGCCGCGTGCGCCGCCCACGCGTGGGTCGGGCGTTCCTCCTCATCTCTCGGTGCATCGGGCAACAGCAGCCCCTCGATCAGGAGCCGCGGGTCGGTGTCCCGCTGGGCGGGGAGATACTCTCGCAGGATCGCGAGGCGTATCGCCTCGGGCACACCCGGGTGCGCGAGGGTCGGTTGGCCCACCGCGTTCCAACGCGTTTGCAGCGCGAGCTGTGCCTCGTACGACGGTGTCGGTCCGGCGGCGGCGAGCATGGCCCAGCACGCGGCGGCGGCGCTGCCGGTCAGCGGGGGCGGGGGCTCATCGCAGCGGGCCAACGCCTCCATGTGTGTCGGCGAACGCCCAGAGGGCATCCGCGTCTGTGTTCCCAAGCCGCTCGTGAGCGGCGTGCGCGACGGCCACATCCGCGTCGGCCAGCGCGGCCAGGCAGTCTTCTGCCGGCATCACGGACGCCATCACCAGACTGGCGAAACGAGACGCGGGCTGGCGACCCACGACGAGCAGATCAGACCACGACTCGGCCTCTTTGCCGAGTTGACCCGCGACGGCGGCGACCCCGCGTGCGTCCACCAGCGCCTGCATCGCGTCCTTGCCAGCCTGGTGGCGGTGTCGCCAAGGGCTGAACACCTGCTCGGCGATCGCCTCCGCCGCGCACACATCACCGACCCGTCCACGTGCCTGCAACACCGCGTCGTTGACACCGTAGGCGAGCTGTCGGTTCGCCTGTTCGCGCAACCAACGCAGGCTCTCGCTCGGCGGAGAGGTCCCCAGGCTTCGGTCAGCGCGGTGAGGCACGCCTGCGCGACCTCCTTCGACTCTTCGGAGTCGTAGACCCTCGCGAGCAGCGTCGGCTCATGCGCGTCGTTGGATCCGCCCGCGGAGCGCCTCCGCAGCCGGCCGGCGCCGCCACCACGGGTACTTCCGGTCCCCGAGCACTTCGAGCAAGGCTTCGACCGGCAGGGCGCGGAGCTTGGCCTGCGACGCCGAGCCCGGACGAGGCACCGCGGAGATCACACGTGGAACGTCGGGGTGGGCCACGGCGATGGGTACCTGAGCGGGTCCGCGCCGACAAGGCACGTGACGTCGAAACGAACTCGCTTACAGTGCGCAGCCATGGCTGCCGAGACACGCGCTCCTCTGGACCTCGCCGAGGTCGAACCGTTGGCCCCGCCGCCCGGGTTCACGGACGCCCTCGCCGCCGTCGGCGCGCCCGTGTCCGAGGCCATGCTCTCGAGCCTCGGCGCCTATCTGGCCGGGCTGCTGGCGATGAACACCCGCATGAATCTCACCAGCGTACGCGAGCCCGAGGCGGCCTGGAGTCGGCACATCCTGGACTCCCTCACGCTCTTGCCGCAGCTCGAGGGGGTCGCGTCCGGGGGGCACCTCATCGACGTGGGTTCGGGAGGGGGACTGCCGGCCATTCCCATTGCCATTGCGCGTCCGGACCTGCACGTGACGATGGTCGAGTCCACCAAGAAGAAGGCGCGGTTCCTGCGCGCGATCAGCGAGAGCCTCGGGCTGTCGCGGGTGCGCGTGAAAGGGGAGCGTGCCGAGCAACTCCACGGCTCGATGGCAGGGCGGTTCGACATCGCGACGGCGCGAGCGGTGGCGCGCCTGAGCCAACTCGTGCCGCTGACGGCGCCGTTCGTGAAGCGCGGCGGGCGCCTTCTCTTGATCAAGGGGCAGCGCGCGCCCGAGGAGTTGGCCGACGCTGCAAAGACGCTGCGGCGTGCGCGCGCGAAGCACGTCGAGACGGTGCTCAGCCCCACCGGACGCGTGGTCGTCCTGCAGAAGGAGTGAGCGGCGCACGAGCGAGGCCGGCCGTGATTCTCGATCTCGTTCTGCCCCACGTGTCTCGCGAACGAACAGCGGCGCCCGCGAGCTGCCCCCGTTCAGGACACCCGCTTCGTTCGGCCCATCCGACCGCGCTCTCTGGGGCGCTGGCGCGCCTTCTGCAATGTCTCGAGGCATGCCCCGCCTCAGCACATCCCGCACCGCCTCCCCCGCCTGGGCGGACCACGTCCCGGCCCTCTTCGCCAACGCGCTTCAGGAAGGGCTGAGCTACGACTCTGGTGAAGTGGCGCTCGAATCCACGGAGGGTCGCGGCCGCATCTTCACCGTTCGAGGGCGCGTCGCCTGGATCAGCTCTGGCGTCGGCGGCACACCGTTCACCGAGCTGCTGGCGTCGAAGGGGCAGGTCTCCCGGCCCACGCTTCGCCGTGCGTTCTCCGCCTGCCGTAAGAACGGGGGCAACTTCGCCGAGACGCTGATCGGCTGGGGCGCCATCGACCGCGCGCAGATGCGTCGCCATCTCCGCGAATACAACGCGGGCCAGCTGAACCGCATTCTCACGTGCCGCGCTCCGAGGGCCGCGGCGGCGCGCGCGATGGAGCGCGGCTACGCGAGCAACCTGCTGTACCGCGTAGACGAGTTGTTGGAGTCGGTGACGCCGTCGCCCGCGGAGCCGGCGTCTGGGCCGGCGTTCGTGCCACTCCCCCTGCCGCCCGTCTCGCCGGCTCCATCCCCCCAGAGCGCCGCGCACGTCGACATCGCGCGCTGCCTCGCGAGCGTCATGCGGGTCGAGGGGGCCATCGGCGCGGCGCTCGTCGACTGGCGTGCCGGGGTGACCCTCGGGACCGCGGGAGGCGGCCCTGGATTCGATGTCGAGATCGCGGCCGCGGGGCACGCGCGGATGGTGCGCGCCAAGTCCGAGATGATGACGTCCATGGGGATCCGCGGTGGCATCGAGGACATGCTCTTCACGCTCGAGGACCAGATCCACCTGATCCGTCCGCTCGCCGAATCTCCCGGCATGTTCCTGTTCGTCGCCATCGAGAAGGCCCTCGGAAACCTCGGCCTCGCGCGGCTCGAGCTGAAGCGGCTCGAGTCTGGGCTGTGCCTCTGACGCGGCCGGCACTTGCCGGCTCGCGACGGCGCGCACCTCTTGGGAGCGCCCTCGAGAACGGACCGAAGCGGCTCTGTACGGCGGGCTGGTCTCTGGTCACGGCCCATCTCGCGACGCTCGCGATCGCCGTGCACGGGGCGTAGCCCGGGGGCTGACGTTCCGTCCGGTTGTGGCATCTTCCCACCGGTGTCCCTTGTCCGAAGCGTGCCCCGGCTCGTCGTGGCCTTGCTGATCTTCGCGAGCAGCGGGTGCCAATACGGGGCCTACTTCTTCCGCGCGACGCACGAGCCCATGCTTGCGCTCGAGGTGCGCATGGATCGCACGGAGCGCCGCTCCTGCGTCGTCGTGATGATGCCCGGCATGCTCAACGTCCCGGACACCTACCTCGACCGCGGCTTCGTCGACGACATGGTGCGCGCCTCGCGCCGCTGCGACATCGTCTCAGCGGACGCGCACTTCGGCTACTACCGCCACGGCACCGTCGCACAGCGTGTGCACGAGGACATCCTCGCCCCGGCGCGGCGACGCGGCTACGACGCCATCTGGCTGGTCGGGTCTTCGATGGGCGCCATGGGCGCGATGATGGTGGCGGCCGCGCATCCGGACGACATCGACGGCATCGTGTTGCTCGGGCCGTGGTTCGGGGAAGAGCCCTGGATCGCGCAGATCGAGGCGGCGGGAGGGCTCGCGGCGTGGGATCCCTCGGACGCCCCCGAAACCCCGCAGGCCACCATGTGGGCCTGGATGCAGGGCTACGCGACTCACCCCGACTCGATGCCGCCGCTGTTCATCGCGATGGGCGAGAGCGACGGCATGCGGCGCGGCTCGGACCTCGTCGGAGTCCATCTGCCTTCGAGGCGGTACGGCCTCGCCGAGGGCGGCCACGAGTGGGATACGTGGCGTGTCATCTGGCGGCGCCTGCTGGCGCATCCCCCCTGGGATCCCGGGCGAGGTACGCCGCGCATCGATCGTTGACCGGCCGGCCCACTTTTCGCTCGCGCAACGCGCGGCGGTGTGTACGTGGCGTTCGATATGGACACCAACGCGCAAGAGCTCATGACCGCGGACGTCGTCACGGTGCGTGAAGACACCCCCCTGGCCGCCGCCCTCGAGGTCATGCAGGAGAACGGGATCCGCCACCTTCCGGTCGTCCGCGAGGGCCAGCTGGTCGGCATGCTGAGCGACCGCGATTTGCAAAGCCTCGGCCTCCGCACGGTCGTGGACATCGAGAGCCTCGAGCGGCTCAACGCCAAGCTCACCGACACCGTCGGCAGCGTGATGTCGTCGAACCTCATCACGGTCAGCCCCGTGAGCGAGATGGTCGAGGTGATCGACCTGTTCGTCGAAGAAGGCATCGGCGCCGTGCCGGTGGTCGAGGGCGGTACGCTTCGCGGCATCGTCAGCTACGTGGACGTGCTCCGGGCCGTGCGCGAGACGCTCTGACGCCTACGCGCCTCCGACCTGACCGGCGCGCTCGAAGTCGCCAGTTGCTTGCCCTCGAGCCTGGCCGCGGTCCTTGTTCGGCGCCGCCGGAATACCCGGAACTGAGTCCGTCCGACTGGAACGTTTGACGATGCGCTCGGTTCGCGCCACCCTGGTGGCCTGGAGACGAGCCATGCTGCTTCTTGCTCACACTCCGGGCTTCACGCCCGCGCACTGAACGCCCCTCTCGCCGCCGCCCCGCGCGACGTGCTCGAGGGAACCGTGCGCCTCGCGTGAGGCCCACCCACCTTTAGCAGCCTGTTGTTCTCGCCTGCGTGGCGTCCGAAGATCAATGGCCTGCCCGCCGCGTGCGACGTCGTCGCCCGCAAGCGCCATGGACCCTCGTCCTTCGGCGGAAATGGCTGCGTCCAACCGGTCCCTCGCGGTGACGGTGACGCAGCAACGTGTGTGGAGTGTGTGCAGATGCCGAAGCGAAAGACGCGACCTGCCGGGTCGCTGGCTAACTTGTATTTCAATGAAGGAGCGAGCGAACGAAACGAACGAAAAGACGCCCAACTCTGTGCGCAGGTCGCCGACGCCGTCGGTCTGGCCTTGGCGGACGCCCACGATCCCGCGATGGCTTGCCTGTGGGTGATGCGTGTTGAACCCGCGCCGCATGTCGGCCGGCTGCGCGTCTACGTCCAGGCCGAACCCGACGCGGACCTGTTGTCTCTGCGCACGAAGCTACAGGCCCGAGAGCGTCATCTTCGGCGTGAGGTGGGCGAGGCCATCCACCGAAAGAAGATGCCGTCGCTGACGTTCGTGGTGGTTTCACGGGCCGAGGAGGACGTCGCATGGTGAAGCGACGCATGTGGCTCGCGGAGCCGCTGTCACCGGAGGTGGAGCGCGCGCTTCGGCGACTCGAGAAGACGGGCGATGTCGTCAGGATGGCTGTCATGCCCGATGTGCATCTCGCGCGCGATGTGTGCATCGGGACGGTGGCGGCGACCCGCACAAGGGTCTTCCCGAACGCCGTCGGCGGCGACATCGGGTGCGGCATGTGTGCCGTCTCGCTCGGCGTCGAAGCCGCCCGCTTGGAAGCGCCGAACGACGCCGCCGCCGTCCTGGCCGCGCTCTACCGGTCGGTGCCGATCGTCCGGCACCGTCCGCGCGACGCGCCGTCGCCATCGGCGAGACTGATGGAGCGCCTCTCGTCGTCGCTATCGCTCCGCCGCTGCCGTCGCGAAGCACGCATGCAGCTCGGAACCCTCGGACGGGGCAACCACTTCGTGGAGCTTCAGGCGGACGAGGCGGGCGGTCTCTGGGCGATGGTGCACTCGGGCTCACGGGGAATGGGGCAGGCCATCCGTGAACACCACCTCCGTCGGGCACGGCCAGACACGAACACCGGTGTGGCGTGGCTATCCACGTCGGACGCCGACGGCCAGTCGTACCTTCAGGATGTCGCGTGGGCGCGCGCGTACGCGGTAGAGAACCGGGCTCGCATCATGCACCGGGTGGTCGCGGCCGTCGCCGACGCGGTGGGAGCGCGGCCTCTCGAGGAGACGTGGATCGACGTGGACCACAACCACGTCGCCCGAGAGCACCACGCGGGCGAACCCCTCCTCGTGCACCGCAAGGGCGCCCAGGCCGCCAGGGAAGGGGAGCCAGGCATCGTCCCAGGGTCCATGGGCACGTCGAGCTTCCACGTGCGGGGGCGCGGGGATGCGGATTCGCTCTGCTCGAGCTCACACGGCGCGGGAAGAGCGATGAGCCGAACGGAGGCTCGGCAGCGGATTTCTCGGAGGCGCCTCGCGCGCGACACCGTGGGCGTGTTCTACGACCACCGGTTGCGAGACCGGCTGCGGGAAGAAGCGCCGACGGCCTACAAGGACATCGACCGGGTCATGCGCGCGCAGCGGGACCTCGTCCGCGTCGTGCGACGATTGCGTCCGGTCCTCGTGTTCAAAGGAGGTTGACGAAGACTGCCGGTGTCCCTCACGGGGGGGCGCCGGGAGGCAGCCGCTGGTAGTCCTGCCCCTCGATCCAGGCGCGTGTTCGGAGCGGGTTTCGGGTGGCCGAGCGCGCGTGCGCCTCGTCGACGTACCGAAGCATCAGGTGCTCGTCTCGGCCCGGGGGGATGCCGACGCGTCGGCAGCGCACGATCGATTCGGGGCGGTAGCCGACGTCGTCGACGAAGAAGCGGTCTCGCTCGAAGGGGCGCCCGTTCCACTCGCGCACACGCAGATCGAGCGCACGCGTGAGCAGGGTCTGGCCGGCGAGCAGTCTGTGATCGGGACGCGGCTTGCTGCGCCCCGGGTTGAGTCGGTGCATGACCTCCAGCGCGTCATGCCCGGAGGTGGCGTCGACGAACGGGCGTGCCGCCTTGATCAGGACCGCACACCCGTCGCCCTTCGCGCTGATGTTAAACGAGTCCGCGCCGCGGCTGAAGTACATGTAGACGGTGCCTGGCGGAGCCCACATCGCTTCGCGCGACGGCGTCCGGCCGAGCCATGCGTGGCTGCCGCGATCGGTCCCGTACGCCTCGGTCTCGACGATGGCGGCCGACAGCCAGCGAGGGCCGACTCGACGCCGAAGGACTTTGCCGACGAGGTCCTTGGCGACGGCGTCGACGGGGCGAGCAAAGAACACGGCGTCGAGCATCTTCAGAAGATGGCGGGCTGCGGCGCAGGGCTCTTCAGTGGTGCGCGATCGGGGAGGACCTGCATGAGGAAGTAGATGGGCATCGCGATGATGCCGCCCACGAAGAACATCAGCGCCCAGAGCAACCGTGGCGTCATTTCCATCGATTCGTTCTTCACCGCGTGCAGCGTGTAAAAACCGAGGAGTCCGAGGAGGATCGCCATGGTCGACAGGTGCAGGACCATCACGACAGGGAAGAAGTCGAACATGGCCTGCGCGTTGCCGTTCATGCTCAGACCCATGAAGCCGATGAACAAGAGCATATAGAGCGGTGGCCATGCGGTAAGGGCACCGACGATGAACTTGGCGAATCGATTGAGCTTCACCTGAGCAACGTAAGCATGGGCGGGGCCTGGGGAAGCAGAATCGGAACGTGCGATGGCCGATTCTTCCCGGCCGCTGCGGTAGAGCGGGACCGAGGGCGCGGCGCCCTGACCCGGGTCTTCGATGGAAGCCGGGCGGCTGCGCTGGCCTAGACCCTGGCTTCACCGCGGCCAGGTGTGCTGGGAGGGCTCAGCACGCGCTGCTTGGGGCACGCTGCTTGGGGCACGCTGCTCGGGACGAAGCGCGATGGGCAGTCACGAGCGTGACCTCCTGAGGCTGGATCACGAGGTGTGCGGTCCGGTTTCACGGGCGCCGTGAGTCGCCCGCCAATGGGGAGGAGGGGCTGCTCTCACCGGCACTCAATACGTCGAGCCGGTTGGGATTCAAATCCCGACTCTCCCGCGAGAAGGGAGGCTCGGCGCCCGAATCCGATCCCATTCAGGTCGGCAAACGAGTGTGAGTGGGCATGCGTAGACTCATCGTCCTGCTCACGGGCGCCCTGGTTGCCGCCGCTTGGCTCTCGGGCCCGTCCGCGGCGTGCGCCGACCCACCCGACGGCGATCCGCTACTCCCTGCCGAATGGGCTCTCCGTGGTGCTCGACCCGTTGCCTGGCCGAGGGACGGTGGCGCTCGTGGTCGGCGTGGACGCTGGCCGACGCGACCAACCGGCCGGTTGGAGCGGGCTTGCGCACTTCACCGAGCACCTGCTTTTTCAGGGAACGGACGCGCTGCCGCGCGGCGCCATGACCCACCTGGAGGAGTTGGGGGCGACGGGCGTGAACGCGATGACCAGCGACGACGCCACCACGTACTTCGAGGTTGTCCCGCGGGAGCGATTGGAGCGTGCGATCTGGCTCGAAGCGGAGCGCTTCGCCCACGGGGTGGACGGACTGACGCAGGCGGAGCTGGAGGCACAAAGGAGGGTGGTCGACCGCGAGCGCGAGTTGCGGACGGCGCGTCGGCAGGTCGTCTGGGAGCTGGTGCGAACGCAGCTCTATCGGCCGGATCATCCCTACGGGGGCGCGCGTGAGCGCCGCGAAGACGTGCACGCCATCGGAGTGCAGAACGTACGCTGGTTCTTTCAGCGGCACTACATGCCGGACCGGCTGACGCTGGCGCTCTCGGGGGGATTCGACCCCGAGCAGGCCCGCGGCTGGATCGAACGCTACTTCGGCCCGCTACGACGAGGGCCCATTGCCGCCCCTCCGGCGAGGAGCGTTCCGCCGCGCGTGGTGCTCCGCGGGGAGCGCCGCTTGGTGGTGGAGGCGCCTCGCTCGAACGACGCACTCGTGGTGATTTGGCCCTCACCGGCCTGGGGTGCACCGGAGGACGCCGAGCTGGACTATGTCGCACACGAACTCGAACACCGTCTCGAATCGCGGCTCGTCCGGCCCGGTCGCGCGCGGTCGGTGTCGGTCAGCCAGAGGAGCCGGCCTCTCGGGTCGACGTTCCAGGTCACGATCCAGGTGCCGCTGCGCTCCGGCACCGCCGCCCCTCTCGAGGCGCTCGACGAAGAGCTGGCGTCGATGGGCGCCGAGCCGATGGACGCGGCCTCGTTCGCGGCGGCAGAGCAGAGTTGGATGGAAAACGAACGGCTCCGCATGGAGGACCCGCAGACCCGTGCCCGGCGCTACTCCCAGACGCTGCCCGGTATGCCCAACGGCGTTTATGACCTCGCGTCCAACCTGGCGCGGTACGGCGCGGTCACGCGCGACGGAGTCCGCCGCTCGGTACGAATGCTGCTGCCGGCCAATCATCGGATCGTGGTGTCTTTGTCCGGGCGCCCCGGGGCTCCGCCCGAGGGGGAGATCGTGGCCGACATCACGGTGGGAGGCGGACGGTGAGGGCCCTCTCGCTGTGTTGGGTGGGCGTCGTGCTTCTCGGGTGCGGGGCCACACGTGCGCCGCTCCCGGCGCCCGCTTCGGGTGTCTTGGTCGGAGAGATCCCACGGCCCGCACCGGCGTCGGACACTCCCGGCTCGCTGGCGCTACCTCGGGTCCGGACGCTGACGTTGACCAATGGGCTCGTGGTTCAGCTGGTCGAGCAGGCCGGCGCGCCGGTCGTGTTCTCTGCGTTGGTGGGCCGGGGTGGTCACGCCCTCGAGTCCCGGACGTCGCGGGAGCTGAACACGTTGTTGGAAGAGGCGATCTCCGCGGAACTCCCTTCCAGCGTCTCGGACCGCTCGGGAGACTCATCGCTGGCCCGGGCGCGCATGACCGAGCGCGGTCTCGTGCTGACCTCACGGGTCACCGCCGGTGCCTTCCCGCGGGTTCTAACGCGCTACGCCGCGGTCTTGGAGGGGAGGGCGCCCGCGGAGGACGCGATCGTACGCGCACGAGAGGAACTCGTGGAGAGGGCCACCTACATCACGCGTCGCCGCGAGGCGGCGGTACCCACCTCCCGAGGAGGAGCTGCGAATGCGCCTCTACGGTGCGGAGGACCCGCGCGTGCGCCGCGATCGGCTCCTCCCCAACCGCGTCGCTGCGCTCAACCCAGCGGTGGTACGTACGCCTCTGATGACGTTGTTGGCGCCGCATGAGACGGCGCTCATCGTAGTGGGGGACATCGATGCGTCGCAGGTTGAAGCACACGTGCGCAGCGTGCTGGGCGAGCTTGAGCCGCCTCCCGCGGCGGAGGCCTCCGAGCGCGCTCCGGCTCCCTCCTTTCCTACTCCCGAGACCCGCCTCGTCGTGCATGGAACCGGCGCCGGGCCCACGGCGCACATTCAGCTCAGCGAGCGCGGGCCACCGCTCGATCACCCGGACCACCCCGCCTTTCGAGTTCTCGCGCGGCTCGCTGGTGGCCTCTTCAGCTCCCGCCTCAACCTCGCGCTCCGCGAACAACGCGGTGATGCATATGGCGTCGTCTCCCGGGTGGTCGACCACGACGACCATGCCCTCCTCGAGATCTCGGTGGCCGTCCAGCTCTCCTCGGCTGGCGACGCGTCGGCGGCCATCGTCGAGGAGCTAGCCCGGCTCTCGGACCCCGCCCAGATCGGCGACAACGAACTCAGCCTCGCGCGGACCGTGGAACTCGCTGACTTGCGTCGGATGGTCGACACCCCGACCGGGTTGGGGGCGGCGCTGGCCATGGCATTCGCTGCACGACAGTCGCCCGAGGCGCTCGGGCAGACTTACTCCCGGGTGTCTGAGCTGACGCCCGCGGACATCGCGGCCACGGCTCGACGCTGGGTGCGTCCGGACAAGGCGCCCATGGTCGTTGTTGGCCATCACCTGTGGCTCTTCACACACCCGATTCGGGTGCCTGGCGGGGTGGGCTTTGTTGAACGGATCTACGATTAGACGCGAGGGCAAGCCGTGGCCCGTGCTTCTCAGCCAGGGGTGCTCGATGCTAGGCGGCGAACTCGGGGGGACTGCCGCCCACCTGAACGCTGTGACGCTGATCCACTTCTGAGATCCTCAGGAAGGACTCAGCGGCGCGTCCGTACTACAACCCGTGATGCGCTCAAGAATCGTCCTCCTCACGCTGTTGGCAGGAGCCTGTTCCGGTCCCGCTGAGCCCAACCTCGATGCGGGGGCCGATGACGCGGGGCGTCCGGACGCGCAGCCCGTGGATCCGTGCGAGGCCGACCCCACCGCGCCCGGGTGCGCGGTGGACCCTTGCGAGGAGGCCGCCTGCGAGGGCGCTGAACGCGAGTGCACCGTGGAAGAGGGCGCCGCCGTGTGCCGCTGCATGGCGGGCTCACACGAGGCGGATGGGGCGTGTGTGCCCGACGTCGAGTGCATGGCGGGCAGCTGCAACGAGCACGGCGCCTGCACCAGCGACGGCACGGCCATCGACTGTGCGTGTGAGCGCGGATACGAGGGGGAGTTCTGCTCTGACTGCGACCGAGACGGCGGCTTCCTGCCGGATGGCGCGGGAGGGTGCGACGACGATCTTTGTGACCCGAACCCATGCGGCGAAGGGGAGCGGAGCCGGTGTGAGGTCGTGGACGAGGTCGCTACCTGTGCGTGTCCCGCAGGGACCCACGACGAGGACGGCGGCTGCGTACCGGACGCCGACTGCTCGCCGACGAGCTGCGGGGGCCACGGCACGTGCACGGACTCGGGGCCGAGCATCTCCTGTGCCTGCGAAGACGGGTGGGCCGAGCCGTTCTGCGGAGGCTGCGACGAGCTCGCGGGCTACCACTCCGACGGGGCCGGGGGCTGCACTACCGACGTCTGTCTTCCCAACCCGTGCACCGGTCCGCTCGAGACGGTCTGCACGGTCGTTGCAGGTCTCGCGCAGTGCGCGTGTGACGCGGGCGCCCATCTCGAAGGCATGATCTGCGTCGCCGACGAGGTCTGCGAGTCCGGCACGTGCTCGATGCGCGGCAGCTGCGCGGTGGTCGACGGGCGCACCGAATGCACCTGCTCGGCGGGGTACGCCGATGAAGACTGCGGAGCGTGCGCGGCGGGCTATCACGACGACGGAGCAGGCGCCTGCACCGACGATCCCTGCGCGCCGAACCCCTGCACCATGCCCAACCGCGGGGCGTGCAGCGGTCCGGTGGGAGGCGCGGCCACGTGCGCGTGCGACCCCGACTACCACGAGGACGGGGTCGGCGGATGCACGGCCGACCCGTGCACGCCTGACCCGTGCGCGGCCCTGGGCCAGGCGTGCCGTTTGGACACCCTCGGCATGGCTGAGTGCTACACGCCGGTCTGCGACGACATGAACCCGTGCACCGACGATGCGTTCGAAGCCGGAGGCTGTGTGCACACGGGTCGGGCGGATGGCTCGAGCTGCTCGGACACCGTGTGCACCTCCGGTCAGATCTGTACGAGCGGGACGTGCGGCGGCGGCGCCCCTGTGGACTGCGCCGACTCGAACCCGTGCACGGCGGACACCTGTCACCCGATCGACGGGTGCCTGAACACCAATGACGACGCGCTCGTGCCGGACGATGGCTACACCTGCACGGCGGACAGCTGCAGCGACGGCGTGGAGGAGCACGTGCCGACGGATTCCGTATGCGACGATCTGGCCTACTGCAACGGCGTCGAGACGTGCTCTCCCTCGAGCTCGGGCGCGGACAGCGACGGTTGCCTCGATGGTGAAGCACCGTCGCCGCCCGGCCCCTCGCACGCGTGTCGCTACTACGCCGCGTGTGACGAAGGGATGGACTCGTTCCCGCTCATCGTCCTCGGGGCCGGCGCCTCGTGCGACGATGCGATCCGATGCACGAGCGGTGACGTCTGCCTGACTGAGGGCGGCGCCTGCGCGGGCACCCCCGTCGCTTCGTGCCCAGATGCCGCGTGCACGACGACGATTCCATGGTCGTCGACGGTCGACATCGTGAGCGCGGACGTCACCGGCACCATCACGCTGGGCGGTGCCGCGCTCCCCGCCAACGACAGCGACGCGTACAACTACGGCGAGGCGTACCTCTACCTCGTCCCGCAAGACGGGGGCGCGCGCCACATCCTCGACCACGTCGACTACGACAGCAGCCGGAACCTGATCGACGACCAGATTGACGCGCGCGTGATCCCGGGGATCTACGACCTCCTCTACCGTCGGAGCTACAACCGCAACACGTCGCAGGACGAGTGGGTCAGCCTCGCGCGGCCGACGGCCAACTACCCGACGGGGGACCGCATCCTCTCGCCTGGGCTCGTGATCGCGGCGAGGCCGAACGTCTTGAGCGTCGACATCCCGGCCGCGGACGTCACCGGCACGATCACGCTGGGCGGTGCTGCGCTGCCGGCCAACGACAGCGACGCGTACAACTACGGCGAGGCGTACCTCTACCTCGTCCCGCAGGACGGGGGCGCGCGCCACATCCTCGACCACGTCGACTACGACAGCAGCCGGAACCTCATCGACGACCAGATCGACGCGCGCGTGCCGCCCGGCACGTACGACCTCCTCTACCGTCGGAGCTACAACCGAAACAGCTCCCAGGACGAGTGGGTCAGCATCGCGCGCCCGGCCGCGAACTACCCGACGGGCGACCGGGTGCTCTCGACCGGCATCGTCGTCACCGCGGGTGCAAACACG
>JBGCFC010000270.1:0-17803 GCA_045106715.1 Sandaracinaceae bacterium | reverse complement strand
GTCTTCTTCGTACGTGACCGCCTCAAGGCCCCGATCGCGGACAACGCCATGCGCCTCCAGCTCGGTCCCGAGGAGGACGGTCGGCGGCTGCTGACGGTCGAGGTGTTGCTGCCGCGCCGGAACATCGAGGAGGTCCCCGAGTACACGAGCAGCATCCGGGAGCGGCTGTTGGACGGCCTCGAAGACCTCATTCCCTTCCTGCGC
This sequence comes from Sandaracinaceae bacterium, assembly GCA_045106715.1. Taxonomy (GTDB): domain Bacteria; phylum Myxococcota_A; class Polyangia; order Polyangiales; family Sandaracinaceae. Next base: position 17,599 of record JBGCFC010000270.1, on the reverse strand, counting down.
TCGCACATCGAGCTCGTCGATTCGCCCCATGACGCCCGCGGCGTGGACGACCTGGCGGCGGGCCTCGGACGCCCCTCTCCCTCGCCCTGGGCGCGCGGGCCCCAGACGATGCAAGCCGTGTTTGGCTACCCCGTCGTCAGCGGTCTCGGGGTGTGCGCCCTCCCCGTCCGCGCGCCCATCAAGCGCCTGCTGATCTGCAATGGCCAGGTCGCTCCGGGACTCGGGCTCGAGGGCGCCTTCCTCACCGCGTGGTCGGCGGCGCGCCTGGTCTCGCGCTCCGATCGGAAGAAGGAGTGGATGCGGCGAGGCCGCTGGGGAAAGCTCGAGATCTGATCGGGCGCGGTGCCGCGTCGGGTAGACTGTCGGCATGGATGGCAGGCGCGCCCGCTTCACGATTCACCAGCTCCTCAAGGTCATGATCGATCGCGGGGCGTCCGACCTGCACGTGACCACCGGGACCGCCCCTCAGCTCCGCATCGACGGATCGCTCGTCCCCCTCAAGACGCCGCCGCTCGACCCGATCGAGACCAAGGAGCTCTGCTACACGGTACTCAGCGAGGAGCAGACGGTCCGCTTCGAGAAACACAACGAGCTCGACCTGTCATTCGGGGTTCGTGGCCTGTCTCGATTCCGCGCGAACATCTTCATGCAGCGCGGCGCGGTGGCGGGCGCGTTCCGGGCCATCCCGTTCGACGTCATGACCTTCGAGGACCTCGGGCTGCCGCCCATCGTCGAGCAGCTCGCCAACCTGCCGCGCGGGCTCGTCCTCGTCACCGGCCCGACCGGCTCGGGCAAGTCGACCACGCTCGCGGCGATCATCGACAAGATCAACCGCGAGCGCCGCAACCACATCCTGACCATCGAAGACCCCATCGAGTACCTGCACTCGAACAAGATGTGCGTGGTCAACCAGCGCGAGATCGGCGAGGACACCGAGAGCTTCAAGATCGCGCTGAAGTACGTGCTGCGGCAAGACCCAGATGTGGTCCTGGTCGGCGAGATGCGGGACCTCGAGACGATCGAGAGCGCGCTGACCATCTCGGAGACGGGTCACCTCGTCTTCGCGACGCTGCACACCAACGGCGCCATCAACTCGATCAACCGAGTGATCGACGTCTTCCCCGCTCACCAGCAGCCGCAGATCCGCTCGCAGCTCTCCTTCGTCCTGCAAGGCGTGTTGAGCCAGAACCTCATCGCGCGCTCGGACGGGCCCGGGCGCGCGCTGGCGCTCGAGGTGATGATCCCGAACGCCGCGATTCGGAATCTCATCCGGGAGGACAAGATCCACCAGCTCTACTCGGCGATGCAGACCGGCCAGTCGGGCAGTGGCATGCAGACGCTCAACCAATCGCTCATGGCCTTGGTTGCGCAGCGCATCATCAGCCTCGACAACGCCCTGGCGCGGTCGGCCGATCCGCGGGAGCTCGAGGAGATGATCCGGCAGTGGAAAGAGCGGAGCCAGGCGCGCCGTCGGCGTTCGTAGCGGCTCGGTCCGGCATCCGACGGACCGCTGAGAGTGCATTTTTGACCGAACCCTCCAAGAACCGGTACGATCGACCGCTGATGTCCACAGTGGGAATCAACGCAGTGGGAATCATTGCGCGAGGAGCCTCGCTGCGGCGCGCTGCGCACAGCTCTCGCGGAGGACATCTCGATGGCTGAGTTCGTCTACGAGGCACGGGCGCGCACCGGTGAGGTGCGCAAGGGCGTCATGGAGGCGGAGAGCGCCGACGCCGTCGAGAACCGCCTGAAGCAGCAGCAGCTGAGCCCGGTCAAGGTCAAGAAGAAGCCCAAAGAGATCCACCTCCCGAGCTTCGGCTCCCCGGTCTCGGAGAAGGAGCTGGTCGTCTTCACGCGCCAGTTCGCGACCATGATCGACGCCGGGCTCCCGCTCGTGCAGTGCCTCGAGATCCTGTCGAGCCAGGGCGACAACCCTGCGTTCAACAAGATCCTCAAGGAGGTAAAGAACTACGTGGAGCAGGGGGGCACGTTTTCAGACGCCCTCGGCAAGCACCCGAAGGTGTTCGACGTGCTCTACGTGAACCTGGTCGCCGCCGGTGAGCTCGGCGGCATCCTGGACACGATTCTTCAGCGCCTCGCGATCTACATCGAGAAGCGCGTGAAGCTGAAGCGCCAGGTCCGCGGCGCCATGGTCTACCCGGCCATCATCGCCCTGGTCGCCATCGGGGTGCTGTTCATCCTCCTCACGTGGGTCATCCCCGCGTTCGAAGCGATGTTCATGGACTTCGGCGGCGAGGACGCCCTGCCGGGCATCACGCGGTTCGTGATCGGGATGAGCGCGTTCGTGGTCGGGAACCTTCTGTGGATCTTCCTCGGCACCGTCGCCACGATCACCGCGATCACGTTCAGCTACCGGACGAAGGGCGGCAAGGCCTTCTGGCACCGGCTAACGCTAACCGTGCCCATCCTGGGGCCCGTCATGCGCAAGATCGCGGTCGCACGCTTCACGCGCACGTTGGGCACCCTGCTCGCGTCGGGCGTGCCGATCCTCGACGCGATGACCATCGTCTCGAAGTCGTCGGGCAATGTGGTCGTCGAGAAGGCCATCAACCAGACGTCCGAGAAGATTCGCGAAGGCCGGACCATGGCCGAGCCCCTCTTCGAGACCAAGGTGTTCCCGCCGATGGTCGTCCAGATGATCGGCGTCGGTGAGCAGACGGGCGCGCTCGATCAGATGCTCAACAAGATCGCCGACTTCTATGAAGAAGAGGTCGACGTCGCAGTCGCCGCGCTGACCTCCCTGCTCGAGCCCATCATGCTGGTGGTCATGGGCGGCATGGTCGGCTTCATGTTGATCGCGATGTACCTTCCGATCTTCTCGATCGCGGGCAACATCCAGAGCGAATGACCGACCCGGAGGTCGCGGGCGACGCGGCGCTCTCGACCTCGGACGGGGACGGAGAAGCGGCCGACGCGGAGCCGGCCGACGACGCGGCGGCCGATGCGAAACGGGTCGACGCCGAAGCGGTCGACGCCGAAGCGGCCCCGGTCCCGACGCCCGCTCGGCGGCTTCGTGCGAACCCGGTGTTGCTGCTCGGCGCGCGGCTGGCCGTGACCACGGTCCTGCTGGGCGGGGCGCTGGTCGTGCTTCGCCTGCGCGAGGTGGGCGCCGTCGCCGAAGACGCGGTCATCACGCTGATCGCCCTCTCCTTCGCCACGTCGCTCGGCGTGGGCCTGATGATCCCGAGGATGCGCTCCCCCGCACGATGGGCAGCGCTCCAGCTGGGCTGGGATCTGATGGTCATCACGGGCCTCGTCTACACACTCGGGGGTGCGGCGAGCGGGTTCAGCTTCCTCTACGGCGTCGTGATCCTGGCCGCGGCGCTCACGCTCGGTCCGAGGGGCGCCCAGATCGCGACGGCGGCTTCTTTGGTTGCCTATCTGACCACCGCGCTCGGGCTGTCTTCGAGCTGGCTGCCCGCCCTCCCCGGCGCCGATCCGATCACCTTGCCGGACAGCGAGCTCGCGTTGGTCCTGCTGCGAACCCTGGTGGGGCTCGTGATGGTGGGTTTGCTCGCCGGTGGACTGGCCGAGCGCTTGCGGCGCACGGGTGGCAAGCTTCGCGCTGCCGAGGCGAGCGCCGCGGAGCTTTCACGACTGAACGAGGACATCCTGCGCTCTCTCGGCTCGGGGCTCGTGATCGTCGACACCGACCATCGCATCTCCCGCATCAACCCGGCGGGAGCCACCCTGCTGGATGGTGCACCCGAGAGCTTCGCGGGAAGGCCCGTCGATGCGCACCTGCCGATCGGCGACGGCCTGCTCTCTCGGGGCGAAGGCACGGGCACCCGGGCCCACGGTGACGCGTTTCCCGTCGGTTTTTCCTGCTCTCCGCTCCGCGATGAAAGGGACCGCGTGCTCGGCACGCTCGTGCTGTTTCAAGACCTCACGGAGTGGCAGGCCCTTCGGGAGCAAGCCAATCGTGCCGAGCGGCTGGCGGCTCTCGGGCGGCTTTCGGCGGGCCTCGCTCACGAGATCCGGAATCCGCTCGGGTCCATCTCGGGCTCCGTTCAGATGGTCGCTGAGGCACCCGCGCTCGATGAGGAGGACCGCCGCCTGCTGACGCTGGTGCTGCAGGAGGTCGACCGGTTGGGCGAACTCGTGAGCACGATGCTCGACGTGGGCAAGCCGAAAGAGCCCCAGCGCCGTCGAGTGGATCTTGCCGCCCTCGCGTCGGATGTCGGTCGCGTCGCCGGCGCACGCTCCGAGGTCGAGACGCACGTCCGCGTGAGCGAGGCGCCCGTGTGGGTGCATGGAGACCCCGCCCAGCTGCGTCAGGTGCTGTGGAACCTCGTCAAGAACGCACAGCAGTTCACGCCCACCGGAGGGCGCGTGACGGTGGAGGTCGCCGCGCCGGGCGGAGCGCCCCGAATGTCGGTCACCGACGAGGGCCCGGGCATCGACGAGGAGGAGCTCGCCCAGGTCTTCGATCTGTTCTACTCGACCCGTCACCACGGCGTCGGGCTGGGACTGGCCCTCGTACGTCAGATCGTCGACGCCCACGAGGGCCGGGTCTGGGTCGAGCGCCCGGACGAGGGGGGCGCGCGCTTCCTCGTGGAGATCCCCGCCGAACCCGAGGCGGCTCTCGAGCCGGCAGCGCTGCCCGGCTAGCTCGCAGCCCGGCTGACACTGACCGATTCCGGTCCTTGCGGTCCGCGTGGTGGCCCCGGAGACTCGGGACATGCGTCCCTCGATCACCTCATCGCTTGAACTCCGCCTGTTCGCGCTTGGACTGCTCGCGATCGGCGTGGCCGCCTGCGATGGCGAGACCCCCGCCGACGCGGGCGCACCGGACGCCGCGGCCGCGGACGCGGGGCGGAACGACGCAGGCGCTGTGGATGGGGGCTCCGTGGACGCTGGCTCCGTGGACGCTGGCTCCGTGGACTCAGGAACGGGAGACGCAGGCCCCCTCCCGACGCCGGTCATCGGGCCCCGCGCGGTGGAGCCAACGCCTCTCTCGGAGGGCACCATGTTCGTCTCGCCGGACGGGGACGGGGAGCTCTGCACGGAGGCCGCGCCCTGCTCCCTCCAGTACGCCACGCAGCAAGCGGGAGGCGACGACGTCGTGTTCATGCGCGGCGGCGTCTACGCCATCGTCTCGAACTTGAGCTTCCGCGGCCGCGGCCCCGGAGCGCCCGTGTTCGAGAGCTATGGGGACGAGAACGCGATCCTCGAAGGCACCGGTAGCGCTGACGACGAATACTACGTCCGGGTGCTGGGCGACCCCGTGGTCCTGCGTCGGTTCGAGGTGCGCAACATGCCGCGCGCCGCGCTCAACGTGCGCTCCTCAGGGCACCTGCTCGAAGGCCTGCACGTGCACCACAACCTCTTGTCGGGCATCCACATTCACGAGTCGTACGAGACTCCGCTGTCCAACGACAACGTCATCCGAGACTGCATCGTGCACGACAACTCCGGCGTTGGGCTCACCACGCCGACGTTCGCGGACGGCGGCAACTCCGACGGCATCTCCATCTCGAGCGGGCTGCGCAACCGCGTCGAGCACTGCCTCGTCTACAACAACTCCGACGACGGCGTGGACACGTGGCGGAGCCAGGACGGGTACGTCGGCTTCACGCGCACGTACGGCAACGGCCTCGGATCGGGCAACGGTCAGGGATTCAAAGCAGGCGGCGCCCCGCCCAGCCGCGGGACCACGGTCGAACACTGCATCGCTCATGACAACCTCGCGGCCGGCTTCGACCAGAACTCCGGCCTGATGGTGCGCTTCGAGCGCAACACCGCATGGAGGAACAGCCGGGGCTACTACAGCGGAGCCGACACCCTCGTGGCGAACTGCATCTCGGCCGAGGACGAAACCGCGTTCGGAGGCGCCGGGACCGAGACGGACAACTCCTGGCAGCGGAGCGGCGAGCTCACGTTCGTGAGCACCGAGCCCGACTCCGTCGACTTCCTGCGCCCCACCGCGGACAGCGGGTTCGCCGACTTGGGCGCCTACTCGGGGCTCTGAGCCGCGGACGGCGACGGATGCCGGAGCCGCTCGATCACCGCTTCGTGCACGGTGCGGTCGAAGAGCATGGCGTTGTGGCCGAGCTCGTCGAACCAGCGCACATCGGCATCGGGCAGCGCGGCCGCGCTCGCCGGCGGCGTGACCATCAGGTCACTTCCTGCCACCAGCGCCGTGTGACGCACCCCCACCGCCCGCGCCCTGCCGCTGTCCAGACGGCGCACGACGTCGCTCCCGGGGAGGAGCGCACGCCGAAGGGGGCCCGGCGCGATGCGAGCGCTGCGTGTTCCGGCGTGAGGCGTCGCCAACGTCACGAGCCTTTCGACGCGCTCCGCCCCACCGAGTTCCTGGATGTACCAGCGCGCCACCAGCCCGCCGAGCGAATGCCCCACCACATCCAGCACCGCGCCTCTCGGGGCGGTCCGCTCAATGCGCTTGGCGAGTCCGGCAGCGACACGCGTGAAGCCGTGCGACGACGGATAGCTGAAGTCGACCGTGGGCAGGGCGAGCTCCGACTCCACGCGCTCGCGCAGGGGACGAAACACCGCGCCGCCCGCCCCGAATCCGTGCACGAAGACCACCACACGCGGCGCCTCGTCGTGGGGGACGGCGAAACGGGGCCGTGAGAGCAGGAGCTGGCCTTGCCGGGCCACGGCGAGCGCTTCGCGCCCGAGACTCTTGATTCGACTACCGACCATACCGAGGGACCCAGCGCTCCGCCTGGTACCAGCGTAGCACCTGCTGCCAGCCCTCGCGGAACCGCGGGTAGCGCGGCTCCCAACCGAGCGCGCGCAGCTTCTTCGTGTCGAGCACGAGATCGTCGTAGAGCAGCGAGAGCGCCTCTTTGTCGAGCCGCACTCGCAGCGCCGACTTGAGTCCGTGACGCGCTACGACCAGCCGCCACGCCATCAGCGCCGCGCGATCGGCCGCCTGGTAGGCGCCTCGCTTCACGAACAGCTTGGCCACGCGGTCGAGCACGGGCCGCGGCAGCTCACCGGTCGGGACCATGGGAAGCCCGTAGGCTTGAAGCGTCTCAGAGACGCGGTCGCCGAGCGCGAGCGCGTCTTCGTCGGCCACGTTGTAGGTCTCGCCCGCAGCCTCGTCTTGGTCGAGCACAAACACCGCGGCACGGGCCACGTCCTCGGCGTGCACCAAGGTCGCGACGGGCCCGCCGGCGGGTCGTGGAAGCACGGGCGTGGAGAGGCGCATGACGGGCCCGACCGCGAGCAGCGCCGACGCGAAGTGACGGCCACGGCGGCCATAGAGCGGAGCCGCCCGCAGGATGGTGCAGGACGCGCTGCCTTCGGGCGCGTTGCGCAAGCGCGCTTCCGCAGCGAGCTTGCTCTGGCTGTGAGGTCCGCGAGGCCAAGTCTCCGTGGTCTCGTCGAGCGCACCCGCGGGCTGGCCCGCGGCGTAGACCATCGCGGTCGAGATGTGAACGAAGCGCGTGACGCCCGCAGCCGACGCCGCCTCGTGAAGCTGGGCGACGACCTCGGTGTTGACGGTGCGGAGCGCGTCAACAGACGCCCCGACGTCGAGCAACGCGGCCGTGTGGATCACGTAGTCGCACCCCGCGACCAGCTCGGGCATGCGAGAGGCATCACGGAGGTCGCAGGCGATGACCTCGCCGCGCACCGGCTGCTGGACCCCGGTGGTGGTCAGGTCGGTCGCCCGCACCCGCAAGCCAGCGGCCTCGGCGAGCGAGATCGCGTAGTGGCCCACAGTCCCGGCAGCACCCGTGACCAGCACGGTCTTTCTCGTTCGGTTCGGCACGAGGGTTGTTTTCGTTCAACCGGGCCGCGGCGGCAAGGAAATCGGCACCGGTTGCTCAGTCTTTGAGTGTGCGCCGCGCTCCGCGCGTCCGATTGCACACTCGAAGACTGACGATGTTCATGGCGCCGGCTTCGCCGTCGCGTGGGTCCGGCAATTCTTGCCGGACCTTCAGCGCGGTGCCCGGTTGAGCAGCACCGCGAGGCGAGCTCCCGGATCGGCGTGACGCATCAGTCCCGTGCCGACGAGCGCCGCGTCGGCGCCCTGGTCCGCGACCCGAGCCAGGTCTTCGGGCCGATCGACCCCGCTCATGTAGACGCGGATCCGGTCCTCCGGGATGCGCGAGAGCGCGACGGCCGCGGCCTCCGGGTCGACCCGAAACGTGGAGAGGTCGCGCGCGTTGACCCCGATGACGCGCGCCCCGGTCTCGGCCGCGACGGCCACCTCGCGTGTGTTCGCCGCCTCCACGACGGGCTCCACACCCTGGTCGTGGCAGCGCTGAACCAGCGCGCACAGGACGTCCGGGGCGAGCGCGCGGACGAGCAGCAACACCATGGAAGCCCCGACGGATCGCGCGAGGTCGACCTGCATGCCGGACAACACAAACTCCTTGAAGAGCACCGGTCGGGACACACGCTGGCTGACCCGACGCACGGTCAGCACACCGCCGCCGAAGCCCGGCCCATCGGCGAGCACACTGACCGCCGCAGCACCTGCCGTTTCGTAACCTTCGGCGACCCGCACCGCCTCCCCTGGGCTCCACGGGTGGATCACCCCCGCGCTGGGGCTCCGGAACTTCACCTCCGCGATCACCCGGACCGGGGTGCCCGAGCTGCGCTCGAGCGCGCGATGCACCTGCTCACGACGTCCGGTCGCCGGCGGACCCGCGCTCGGATCATGCAGCCGCAGATGCGACGTCCGCCGGGCGTTCTCATGCTCCTTGCGCGTCAGGATCGGGCCGAGACGCCCACCTCGAGGCTCGCTCACCACGCCGCCCATCGCTGCAGGAGCGCCTTGGCATTCCCGTTGTCGATCGCCTCTTCGGCGGCGCGCGCGGCGTCCCCGAGATCCCGCTCGGCGCCGAACGCGAGCAACCCGGCCGCGGCGTTCAGCACCACCGCGGCGCGCGGGCCACCGGGGGCGCCGTCCAACACCGCGCGGGTGATGTTTGCGTTGGCGTGCGCGTCGCCCCCCTCCAACGAAGCCAGCGAGACCGGCTCGAGGCCGAAGTCCTCCGGTGTCACCGTGCGCGACGTGATGGTCCCGTTGGCGAGGATCGCGACCTCCGTCGGGCCCGACGGGGAGACCTCGTCCAGGCCGCCTTCGCCGTGCACGACCCACGCGCCCTCCACCCCCAGCTCGTGGAGCACCTCGGCGATCTGCGTCACGCGCGCGGGGTCGTACACACCGAGCAGCTGGTGGGAGGCGCGCGCGGGGTTGGCGAGCGGCCCGAGGAGGTTGAAGAACGTGCGCAGCCCCAGCTCGCGACGGACAGGCGCCGCGTGGCGGAGGGCGCCATGGAAGGCGGGCGCAAAAAAGAACCCCAGGCCGAGGTGTTCGAGCGCCCGCACCACCTCTGCGGGGTCCTCCTGCAGCGTCACGCCGAGCGCCTCCAACACGTCCGCGCTTCCCGAGCGTGACGAGACCGCCCGGTTGCCGTGTTTGGCCACGGGCACGCCCGCGGCGGCGACCACGATGGCCGCGGTCGTGCTGATGTTGAAGGTGCCCACCCCATCCCCACCCGTCCCGCACGTGTCGAGGACCTGGCCCACCTGCGGTACGCCCAAGGCCCGCCGTCGCAGCACGGTGGCAGCCGCGCACAGCTCCTCCGCGGTCTCGCCGCGCATGCGAAGCGCCACCGCAAGCGCCGCGATCTGCGCTCCGGACGCGTCGCCGGACAGCACCGCCTCCATGGCCCCCTCCATCGCCTCCCGGTCGAGCGTGCGGCCAGCGACCACGCGCTTGATGGCGTCCGCGATCATGCGGCGCTCCGGCCGTGGTGAGGGAGGCGACCGAGAAAGTTCGCGAGCAGCGCGTGGCCGTGTTCCGTCAGGAACGACTCCGGATGGAACTGCACGCCTTCGATCTCGAGTTCGCGGTGCCGGAGCCCCATGATCTCCCCCTCCTCGGTCCACGCCGTGACCTCGAGGCAGTCCGGCAAGCTCGCGCGCTCCACGATGAGCGAGTGGTAGCGGGTGGCCGTGAACGGGCTCGGAAGACCCGCGAAGACGCCCGCCTCCGCGTGCAGAACAGGGGAGGTTCTACCGTGCATCAGGCGGTCGGCGCGCACGACCTTGCCGCCGAACGCCTGCCCGATGGACTGGTGCCCCAGGCAGACACCGAGCAACGGCACGACCCCTCCGAGCGCGTTGATCACCTCGAGGGTGATGCCGGCGTCGTTGGGCATGCCGGGCCCTGGTGACAGCAGGATGCCCTCTGGACCGAGCGCGCGAAGGCCCGGGAGGTCGATCTTGTCGTTCCGGATCACCTCGACCAACGCGCCCTGCTGAGCGAGGTATTGGACGAGGTTCCAGGTGAACGAGTCGTAGTTGTCGAGGACGACGATCACCGGCGGAGGATCCCAGAGGCGGGCACGCGGGCGCAAGCGTGACGCGTTCGTCAGCGACGCGGGGGCGGGCCGAGAGGCGATTCACGTTCGTCCGCGCCTTCGGGCAGTCCCTCCGGTCGACGCGGCGCGGTCGGGACGACCTCCTCCATGTCGACATCGATCGCCATCACCTCGAGCTCGACCGCCGCCTGCTCCCGGATGGCCTCGAGCAGGGCGTCGGTGTCGCTCGACGCGGCGTCCAACACGTCGGCGTAGTGTTCCAGCGCCTCGATGCGATCCCGATACGCCCGCTCGAGCCGGCGTCGCCAACGGCGGCCCTCCGGCGAGGTGACCTCAAGCGATTGGGCCCGCTCGAGCTGCTGCCGCGCCGCGGGGATTCCGCCGCTCCGCAGGCGCCGCCCGGCCTCGACGGGACGATCTTCAGCGACCGCTTCGACCTCCTCGAGCGGCTGGCGCGCCGGGTCCTGGATCAACAGCAGGCGGAGCTGCCGGATGTCCTCCTGGAGCGATGGGCTCGGCCCCTCCTCACCCCCGCACCCCGCCAACGCCCCGAGGCAGCACAGCAGCGCTCCGCACCATGCCGCGTGTTCAGGCATAGCCGCGCTCTTGGAAGAAACGCTCGAGCCGCTCGTTCACCTCGGTCGGGTACTCGACCGCGACGTAGTGCGTGCCTTTGGGGACGACGAGCAGCTCGGCGCCGTCGATGTCGCGGACCATCTTCTCCATCGCGCTCCTCGGCGTAAACAGGTCACGCCCGCCGGCGATCACCAAGACGGGGACATCGACCTCACGAAGGCCGGGGCGCGCGTCGTGTTCACCGAGCTTCTCCAGCACGCGCATGTAGAGCGCCATGTCGAGCCCTGCGAACGACGCTGCCAGGTCGGCCCAGATGGCCTCGTCGAGGGTCTGGCTGGCGAGGCCGATGCGCTTGGCCCAGTTGACCGTGCCCGACCAGCCGACCACGCGCTCGGTGACGGTTTGCGTGACCCTCGGCATCGAGCGGACAGCCGCCAGTACGTGCGGCACGACGGCCCCGACCTTCGGAATGCCCAGGACCGACTCCCAGGGGGCGCCGGGTACGCCGTTGATCAGGCCCAGCACAGCTACGCGTGCGGGTGCGAGAGCGTAGATCTCGAGGGCGACCTGCACCCCCATCGACCAACCGAGCACGCCGGCGCGATCGATCTCGAGCGCATCCAGCACCGCCAGGGCGTCACGTGCGTGATCCCCCACCGCAAGCGCTTCCGGATCGGCCGGCGGCCCCGAGCGGTACAGGCCCCGGTAGTCCCACGAGATGAACTGATACCGATCCTGCAGGTGGTGGATCTGGTGGGCCCACGCCTTGTAGCTGCCCCCGAGCCCGTTTCCGAGCAGAAGCGGCCGCCCTTCACCCACCACATGGCAGGCCAGCTCGGTGCCATCAAACGAGGCCACGCGGCGCTCTTCGACCTTCAAGGAACCCATGGCGCGCGAGCGTAGCAGACCCGATGCGTGTGACTTCCGGACGTGCGCGCGCCGGGTTCCTGCCCTCGCCGATGACGGCAGGGTTGACAGCATCGAGTCCTCGCGGATACCTTCCGGCGTCCAAAAATCGCGCTGGCGAGGCGTGTGGGTGTGCCTGGTATGCGGGGGGTCCGCGAACCACCAGGGGCTCCTCCGCTGGTACCACATAGCGCGCGACTGCCGAGGCCCCACGAATGGCAAAGCCGAAGAAGAAGAGGGATCTCCGAGCCCGGCTCGGGCGTACGATCACCCCCAAGACGAAGGGCGGCGGCGACGCTGCTCCTCCCCCCGGAGCGGTACCACCGCCCGCCATCGGTGCTGACGCGCCGGCCGACGCAGTCGCGCCGCCCGTCGCCGACGCACCCAAGCCCAAGAGGAAGCCGAAGGGAGTGACCCCGCCACCTGCTGGCGTGGCCGCGCCGGCCGGCGTCACGCCGCCTCCGGCGGGGATCTCCGGGCCTCCCGCGGGCATCGGGGGAGGCGTCGTTGCGCCCCCGTTCGGCGCTCCCGAGCCCGCGGCGCCAGCCGCCCCAGCCGATCCCTTCTCCGCGGCGCCGGCCGCGGCCGCGGGGCCGCAGGTCGTGCGCCTCGAGTTCGACGACCGCCTGGTGCAGGACGCCGAGGTCGGCAAGGCGCAGCGATTCAAGCTGCTCCTCGTCGCGCTCGTCGTCGGCGTGGCGGGTCTCGGCATCGGGGCGCTCGGCGGCTCGACCTGGGAAAACAACAAGATCTTCGACCAGACGGTCCGCGATGCGCAGTCCATCTACGGCGAGGTCGATGACGCGAGCGGCACGGTCAACCAGGTGCAGACGCACCTGAACGCCGCCGTTCGGGCTGCCGCGGGCAACCCCCAGGGCGGCGAGGCGCCCGCGGTGGACTACGCCGCAATCGAGGCGCTGCGCTCGCTCGAGAAGCCGATCGACGCGTCGGCGATGGCGGGCAAGAACTACAAGGCGCTTCCCGCCAACGTCACGAACGACTTGTTCGTATACCTGATGAACGTCGAGCGGCTGTGGAGCGAGTTCCGCTCACTCGTCGCGACCACCCTCCCCGAGGCCAGGCGCGCCGAGCTGGACCGCACGGCGGCCGAGACGGCCGAGAGCGCCAGCACGCGGTATGGCGCGGTTCTGCGTCGCATCGAGGGCGGCGAGCTCGTGGTCAGCCTCGCCTTCCTCTCGATCAACGAGACCGACGACGGAATCGAGATCGTGGCGCACGGTCGCCGCGGCGACCGCGGACGTCAGATGAGCCTCTGGGATGGCGAGGCCGAGATCGGCAACGCGCCCGAGCACCTCATCTCTGTGGACGGGGACGGAAGCCGCGGCGTGCTCGCGGACCAGTCCGGTGCCTTCGTCGAGTACCTCCGCACAATCGCGCAGCTCAAGCAGCTCGCCGACCAGACGGTGGAGCTTCAGGGCCGCATCATCACGGGGATCGCCCAGGCGCTCAGCGACGCCGGCGCCTCCGCCAGCGGCGGTGGGGAAGCGGCCGCCGAGTAGCGTCGAGTCCTCTTTTCCGAACACGTTAGGCGCCCTCCTCGAGGGTGCCTTTCGTCGTTTGAAGCGCCCCTACGCCACTGGTATGCGCGCCTCAAGAATGGTAATTTACCCCTGTGCCGCGCTTCCGGCTTCGCTACCAGTCGACAGATCTCGAGATGCAGATTGGCGACTTCGTCGTGGGTCGCAGCTCGAGCTGTCATCTGTCGCTCGATGATGCGTTGGTCTCCCGTCGGCACGCGACCTTCCACGTCTCCCCCGATGCGGTGGTGCTCGAGGACCTCGGCAGCCGCAACGGTGTGCAGCTCAACGGGGAGAGCATCTCTGGCCGCGCTCGGCTCAAGCATCTGGATCGCGTGGTCATCGGCGCGCAGGAGCTGCTGCTGATTCGTGTGCAGCAGGCCATGGAGGCGCCGCGGCGCGATGACCGGCCGACACTCGCGGGGATGACGCTGGATCTGCCCGTGATGAGGCCCGAAGCCTTTCCCGACGAGCCGACGGTGCATCGCATGGGCTCGGTGGTCGACCGCATCGCCGACAAGGCCATCGCGATGGGGCGCTTCGACGAGGCGGAGCGGATGCTGAGTCGCCGCCTCGAGCACCTTCTGGAGACCACCCGCCAGGGCGCCAAGCTGGACGAGGAGAAGCGTCTGGCGGCGAGCAACTACGCTCTGCAGCTCGCGGAGGGCACCAAGCGGAGCCGTTGGATCGACTACGTCTTTCAGCTGCACGACGCGGTCAACGAGGTGGTCGAGGCCGAACACATCGCGCGGCTGCACGACATCGTCCGACAGGTCCGATATCCGGGCGGCCCGGCCTTTCGCAACTACCTGGCGAACCTGCAGGGGCGCGCGGACCAGCTGACTCCCGCCAAGCGTTTTGTCTTGCAGCGGCTCGAGGGCATCGAGCGCATGATCGGGGCCTGAGCCCTCTCTCACGGGTGCCCTCGTCCCTCGTGGATGCTCCGTCGCCCTAGAGTGACGCTGAGTCGTGCGTCGAGGGGCGCGTCGGTGGAGGTCGAACTCACTCTTCCAGAGTTCGAGCCAGCGGCGTTGTGGGTACGAGGACGATCACGAATACGTGATCGTGAGCCCGGCTACGCCGGCTCGGTGTCCGGGTACAGGGTCTCCGAAGAATCGTCTAGGGCGCCGGAACGAGACGCTCGACGCGCGCCAAGCGCGCCAGGTCGGGGTTGGGGCCCGCCGGCGGATGGGACTTGTACCAGGTGAGGTAGCCGTCCAATGCCTCGGGGACTTCGGCGAGCACACTCAGGTCGAGTTCTTCGAGCCGGTCGATGACCTCGTCGGCGAGCATGCGGCCCTGGCGTCGATGAAGCGTGAGCGCCCAGGACACCCACTCGCTGCCTCCCACGAGCTTGGCCAGCCGGACGGCAAACGAGGAGATCATCGACAGGTGCGATGCGTCGAGGCGCTCCCCGGCGGCCAGGCGATCGTCGACCTCCTTGGCAGCGCGACGCATGAGCCGGTCGGCCTCCGCCGCGCGTCCCGTGGACAGCGCGCGCTCGATCACCTCGCCGAGCAGCTGGAACGTCCAGTTCCGGCGCGGCTCGATCATCATCCCGCTGACCGTGTCCTCTTCGTCCATCGCGGGCGCGCCGCAGTGTGGACACGAGGGGCTGCCCTCTGGATACGGCGTGCCGCACGCGTGGCAGACCCGCATGTAGCCGGTCGGCCGGGCTGTACGGTCCCGTCGCTTCACCACACTAAAGAGCAGCTCTTGGGTCCCGATGCGAACGCGGTCCCCGTCGGTGAGAGGCATTTCGTCCTCGCCGATGGGGCGCCCGTTCAGCCTCACGCCGTTCCGGCTGCCGAGGTCCATCACGAAAGCTTCCTCCCCCTTCAACACGATCTTGGCGTGCCGCCGGGAGATGAGCGGGTCTTCGATGGTGATGTGGCAGTCGGGGCTCCGGCCGAGCACCACCTCGGGGCCCACCAGATCGAACTCTTGCAGCAGAAATCGGAGTCGAAAACGCGCCAAAACGTGATTGCCCTCTGCCGGTGAGTCTAAAGCACCCGTACCCGATTGGCGACACTCGAATGCAACGACGCCCGAGAACACGAGGCTCCCGGGCGTCGGTCGGTCGGACGAATGCGCTCAGAGGTCGGACAGGTCGAGCCCACCGCCGCCGCTGGATCCGCGGCTGGAACTGCCTCGGCTGGAGTTGCCTCGGGTGGAGCTGCCCGATGCGCGGTTCTGACGCTCCTCGGCCGCCGCGGCTGCACGCGCCCTCTCCGCTTGGCTGGGGCGGCGTCGAATGTTGCCCGTGATTCGGTCGACCACGTCCGCGTTCGGGTTGCCGTTCTCGCTGCCCGTGGAGCCGTCCTCGGGCAAGAGCACCGACTCGACCAGTGCATGGCTACCGCTGTTGCCCGCGTTCACCGTGTTGGTGCGCAACGAGTCCAGCCGGTTGAGGGTCGCGACATCCTCGAAGACCAGGCAGTAGAAGCCATAGAACCGGGTCTGGTCGATGGCGCGCAGGCGCGTCGTGGAGTCCTGCCACTCGAGCCAGCGCTGCTGCGGGCCGCCCTCGGTGAGCCGACCGCTGCGCTCCGCCGCCTCGCCGAACCGGCCCTGGACGGCGGCAGCGAACTGCTCGAACGTCTGGCCGTCGAACACGCTGGCATCGAAGGCCTTGAACCACTTCCAGAGGCGACCGTTGATGAAGAAGTAGAAGTTCTGAGAGTTGCCGTCTCGCTGGACCAGCATCGACTCCTGGTTGCCGTGCGTGAACTCGCCCTGCAGGAAGGACAGGTCCCACCCGGTGCGCGTGCCCGTGAACCGGACGTAGCTCTCGCGCAGGCGGCGGATCTCGTCAGACTGTTCGCGGCGCAACCGGTCCTCTTCGATGGCGCCAGGCGCCTTCGAAAGTCGCGCGCGGTAGTCCTCCTGGATGGCCTCCGAGAAGTGCTGGTGTACGGCACGCGGCTCCATCCCCCATCGGAGATCACCAAGCGAGCGCGCGATGGCCGCACTGTTGGGGGCGGCGGCCGGTGCGGTGGCCTGGCGGGCTCCGCGGCGACCGCGACGGCCCCGCTGCGCTTCGACGCTGACGACCAGCACACAGAGCAAGCTGGTGAGCACCGTGAGCGTAATGACTGATTTGCGACTCATTTGCGTCCTCCGGCCGGTTCGGGATCCCGCACGCTCACGCGCGCTGGGCGGTCCTGTCCCCCGGCGTCGGCCCGGAGCATATCGCCGGGCCTCACGCCCCTCAAGACGCGTCAGCGCGGGGGTGCCGATAAGGACGCAGCGCGAGTCGAACGATTCAGCCGTCGCATCGAACCCGCCGCACGTTCTCAGGACCCTAGCGCATCCGTTTTGCCCGCGGACTCGCCTTCGAGGTCGAGGAACAGCAGCGTGCCGCCCGCGACGCACGCCGGCATGAACAGGAGGTTCACGATCGGGATAAACAGGAACATCCAGACGCCCGTGCCGAAGCCAAGCATCGGCAACGCATGCTCGGTGAGCATGCCGAAGCGGTAGGTGATGCTGCGGTTTCGCCGCGACGCAGGCCAATCGATGTAGTCGACGGCGAAGTACATCGCCGTGAAGAAGAAGCCGAACACCGAGTAGAGGATCTGCCCGAACACCGGCAGAAGCAGGCTCAGGAGCCAGAGCGGCACCATCACCATCAGGTAGATGCCGATCTTGATCACCTCGAGCCCGACGGTGCGCACGGTGTCGCGCAGGATGACCTTCAGAGAGAACTTGGGGCCTTCGCTCCCCGTCTTGATGCGCTCGACCTCCTCGCTGAGGAAGTCGTTGAACGGCGCCGCGATCACGTTGGTCAGGAAGACCACCACGAGCAGGCCCAGCCCCCAGAGCAGGGCCAACACCAGAAACTCGAGCGCCACGTGCGTGTAGTGCGCGGGCCCGGTCCAGAAGCTCTCATCCTCGTCGAGACGCTTGTCCTCGGTGCGCGGGACCTTGGGCTTGTCGGCGTCCCGGCCCTCGAACGTCTTGATGTCCGCTGAGCCGACCTCGGCTGACTCGGTCCACATGAGGTTGGTGAGCCCTCGGTACGCCGAGAGCCCTCCCGCTCCGATGCCGCCCAGGAGCAGCACCGTAATGAGGATGGGCACGATCCAGAAGCGGACGAGGCCTGGGTGCTGAAAGAAAACCAGCTTCATTCCGCGGAACGGATAGGTGAACCCGCGCCAAAACCCCACGACGGACGCCGCGCTCCCACGTACGGCCGCACCCGCGACCTTCTTGGCCCCGCCAGCCGCCTTCTTCGCGCCGTCCGTGATC
>JBGCFC010000027.1:0-21834 GCA_045106715.1 Sandaracinaceae bacterium | reverse complement strand
CCCAGCCCGCCCCGGAACCGCCGACGGAGCCCCCCTCGCGGGAAGGCGGCCGCTCGATCGCTGCGCTCGAGTCGCTGCTCTCTGCGCGCCACGCGGAAGACCTGCCGAACGCGGAGACGCTTTCCGAGCACGATCAGCCCGCGGCCGCCTTGCGTCACATCGCGACCCACCACCGCCGCATGGTCGTCCGGGGCCGGGCGCTGTCGTCGCTGCGCCACTACGGGGACGCCGAGACACGGGCGCTGCTCCTCCAGACCCTGACCGACCCGGACGCGCATCCCACCCTCGTCGCGGCGGCGGCGCGGGGCTCGGCGGGGCTCACCCTCGACACCGACCTTCGCGCGGCCCTCGAGCAGGTCCGGGCTAACGACGACCCACGCATCACGCGCGCCGTCGATGCCCGCCTGAACGCCGCCAATCCGGTCCCCGTCGGCCAGAGCCCGGTCCGCCAGCCGACCTCCGAAGAAGCTCTCCGCGGCCATTGATCGGGCGGCGGACTCCGGCGAACCGATGAAGCTCGCGTCCCGCATCGCCGTGGCCCTCGTCGCAGTGTTGCACGCGAGCTTCTTCGCCCTCGAGGCCGTGTTCTGGCAGACCGACGCCGTCCGGGACGCGTTTCAGATGAGCGCCGAGAAGGCGGCGGACACCGCGGTGCTCGCCATGAACCAGGGCGCCTACAACCTGGCGCTCGCGGTCGGCCTGGTCGTGGCGCTCGTCCATCCTTCACCGGTGGCCGCCCGACTGCTGACCCGGTTCGTGCTCGTTGCGATCATCGCCCTGTCGGTGGTGGGTGCCGTCACCGGCGGCGCGGGCATCCTCGTCATTCAGGGCGTGCCAGCGATGATCGCACTCGCGCTCACGGAGCGGGCGAACCGCGACCCTGCGTCAGGAAACTGAGGCGCGAGCCGCGTTGTCGAGCGCATCGCGGATCTGCTCAACGTTCCGATGCAGATCGCGAGGACGGAACCGGCCGTCATGGGTCTCCATCCAGAGCACCGCTGCCTGGACGTCGCCGAACACCCGATGAGGAAACGGCTGGCGCGCGAGCTGGTTGATCGTGGTCGTGACCGCGCGCGCCGCGGCGGCCTGAAAGCCCTCGCCTTCGAACACGAGCGCCGAGCAGGAGACCGCGTTCGCGACCCCGCGAAACATCTTGGCCAGCTCGCTGCGGACCGGGCCGCTCACCATGTCCGCGGTCGGCTCCACGACGGTGAGGAAGCCGATCTTCCCCGGCGCGCGGCGCGCCAGCCCCGTGGAGACGCCGTGCAGCTCGAGCACCGCCTCGTGCGTTGTGGCCTTTCGCCAGATGCAGAGCATCAGCGCCTCGCTCGTCGCGACGGCATGCTCATGGTCGATGCTTTCGATGTTCATCAGGGAGCTTTGGGGGAGCGCCTCCGTGAGTCGGAGCTGCGATCGGAGAACGGCGCCAGCCGCGTATGCTTTAGTGCGACCGTCGCTCAGCGCGCGAGCCCCGCTCCGATCATTGCCAGCACTCCGATCCCGGTCCCCAACGCGCCGAACAGCCCGCCGACGACGCACAGACCCAGGACCAGGTAGTAGCCGTTGCCGAGCTGCCGACGTGCTTCCGGGATCTTTGCGGCGTTGTACGCGTGAAAGAGCGTTACGCCGGCAACCAACATGACCAGGGGACTGATGATGAAGTAGAACTGGCCCATGCCGGACAGGCAGCAGGTGGCCACGCCAAACAGCGCGGTGCCTGCGGAGGCACCGTAGAGGTTCCGCACGCTGCCTGGATCCTGGCGCTCGACTACGCGATCGCTGGCATGGACGGCTTGCTGAGCCGCGCACCCCCGACAGAGGAGTGTCCCCATCGCGTCGTAACTCGCGAGCTGCGGATCCATGGGCTGCGCGCACCGAGGGCAAGGAGGCCCGACGGGCGCGTTTTCCTGGGCGGGGCTCGCAAAGGGATCCACGTCTCGAACTTAGCAGCGCGCCTGCGTTGGTCTCGGCGGGTGACTCGCGCTCTTGTCATCGTGGCGATCGCAGGCGGGCTTCTTCGCGGCCTCGTGCTCTTCGGCGCTGGCGAGACCATCTCGCACGTCGCGCGTCTGGATCTCAGCAACGCGCCTGCCTTCGAAGCGGAGCTGGGGGCGGAGTCGCCGTCCCTCGGATACAAGTCGGAGTACTTCTCGGTCTTCTTCCTCGACGTCTGGACGGGCGGAGCCGAGCTCGTCCTCTACGACGAGGTGGACGATCAGCGCTACCTCCCGCTGTCGAGAGCTCAGGTTGAAGAGCTCACCGGCCGAGAAGCGAGCTCGTTCTCTCCCCCGTTTCTCTACCAAGTTCCACTGGGGTGGATCGTCTACGGAGGATTGTTCATCGGCGCCGTGGTCGTGACCTGGGTTCGCTTTCGCAAGCTGCCATAGCATCCTCGTAGCGCGGATCCGGATTCGTGCTGGGTTTCTGCTGGCGCGAACACCCCGAGCGCGGTTGCCCTTCACCTTGGGGTACCTCGCACGGATCGCGGCGCCGAACGCGCCCAGAGCGCCGTCGTCTTCACTCCGAGGGGTAGAGGACGTTGTGCACAACCGTCGCGGCGACGCCATCACCTATCGTTGTGCCGGCTCCCATGTCGAGAACGCCGGCCGTGCGGTCGTCGGCCAGATACGAACTCGGGAGGCCGAGGACCACGGAGGCGGTAGGCGTCAGTACCTCCAGCGTCCGACCCGACATCGCCATCGCGGAGGAGCCGCCCAAGAGCCCGGCGCGCTGCAATATCTGTTGCGTCCCAGCGTGCTCGGCCGGACCGTCGAAGACGACGATCACACCCCCGCGTCGGACGAAGGCGTTCATCGCCACGCCCCACTCGTTCCCCAGCGCGGCGAGCGTCTCGTCGTCGCTCCCGGTCTGCGGGTAGACCACCAAAACGTCAGCCGTGTCGAGCTCCAGTGAAACCCGATCATGCGCTACGTGGCGCAGTGTCCACGCTCCGCCTCGCTCCGCTGCGCGCTGTTGGATGGCGTCGTGGATGCCGTCTACTGAGAGGGACGTCGCATGCCCCCGAAAGCCAACGACATTGACGCTTGGGCCGTCGGCGAGGAACACCGCGTTGCCCGCGAGGCGGCGCGTCTCCCATCGGTCGACGGTGTAGTCGAGTCCGATGTAGACCACGTGGCCCGCGACGAATGGCACGCACTCCCCACCATCGCAGACACGGGAAGGACAGCGTCGATCGCATCCGCCGCAATGCTGCCAGTCGGATTCGGTGCTCACGCAGCGCTCACCGCACGTGACACGCGGTGCGTCACACGCATCGACGCACTCGCCGTCGACGCAGAGCTCATCGCAGAGCGCATCGCAGTCACCGCAATGCCCCAACTCGGAACGCACGTCGACACAGCTGTCCCCGCAGCGGAGGGTCCCGAGACCGCAGCCCGTGCCCCCGTCGGAACCGCCCGCGTCGGAGCCGCCCCCATCGGAGCCGCCCCCGTCGGCCACGCTCGCGTCGGTCCTGTCGCTGCGCTGACAGAGGCCCGCCAGGCACTCCTCCGCGTCGAAGCAGGCGACGCCGCAGCTTCCGCAGTGGTCGGGGTCGCTTGCGGTGTCAACACACGAACCGTCGCATAACGTGAGTCCGTCCACGCACTCGAGTCCAACCGCGGGGCTCATGCACCCCGCCAAGGTCATGGCCATCGCTATGAGCGCGCGTCTCATTGCCCCTGCTCCTCTCCGGTCCGGAGGACCCTGCGCACTTCCACGGTCGATCCGCCTTCTCGTGCAGGAGAGTGGACCGTGTGGACCTCTCGCCGCTCCACGACGACGAACTCGACGCGCCGGTTGAGCGCGTGAATGTCTTCGGTGTCGCCCCAACCGCGTGGCGACTCCTCGCCATGACCCATCGCGTCGATCATGTCGGGAGCGATGCCCGCTTCCACCAAGGCGGCCCGGACGTGCTCCGCCCGCGCCTCGCTCAACCGCTGGTTGACCGCATGGTCCCCCTGCGCGCAGGCGTGGCCTTCGACGCGAACGCGACTCCACTCCGGGTGCTGATGCACCAGCTCCGCGAGGGCCTGGAGGGAAGGCAGGGCCTCGGCACGCAACGTCGAGGCGCCAAACTCGAAGAGCACGCTCTCTTCGAGAATGACGTGATCGTGAATCAGTTCGACGAGCCCGTAGTCCGGGCAGCCATCTTCGTCGTCGATCCCGTTGACGCGCTCGGCCTCGAGAGGACAGTGGTCCGCATCGTCTGCGATTCCGTCGCTGTCGTTGTCCGGGTCGGGACAGCCATCCTCGTCGTAGTAGCCGTCCTCGTCTTCCGGCTGCATCGGGCAGCCGTCTGTGAAATCGGGGAACCCATCGCCGTCGTTGTCCAGATCAGGACAGCCGTCGTCGTCTTGGAAGCTGTCCACGTCCTCGGGCTCGTCAGGGCAGCCATCACTCGCGTCGACGAGGCCGTCCCAGTCGCGGTCAGACGGCGAGGGGGCGCGGACCAGAGGCGCAGAGGGCGCAGGGGCCGCCGCGTCACGCGCGTCCAGGAAGGTCAGCGCAACACCAATGGACAGCACGTGTGCCGGACTCGACTCCAGCTGATTGTCCAGCTCGAACACCGTTCGCCACCGCGCGAACGGACCGATGTCCACGTCGCCGGCCGCGAACCCCCAGCCGGCCGTCAGAGAAGCCGTAGGGCGCAGGAGCTCACCGGTCAGAGCCGCACCGACTCCAAGGTCGAGGAAGAGCCCGGTCCCCCGCGCCGCCCCAGCGTCGACAAAGGGCAGCGGCCGGACTCGAAGCGAGCCCTCGAGGCTGAAGATTCCCGTGGCGCCAGGGTCACCGGCACCCTCAACCCCGGGGGGGTCACCGTCCGTGAGCACGATTGCATCGACGCCCACGCCCAGGAGGAGCGCGTCGGAGAGCGCGGCATGGAACCGCGCCCCGACGTTCCCGCCTGGCCCAAACCAAGCTCTCTGGGGGTCGACGGGACTTACGGCAAATGCCCCCTCGACGGAGAAGAGCAACGTCTCCTGAGCCTGAGCGGGCGACGCGACCAGCAGCATGACCGCAACGAGCCACGCACCACCCGCTCGGTCGGAAGAACTCTTCATGACTCTTTCATCGGCCAACGCGCGAACGACTTGAGCCCCGACTTCGGCATCCCGCAGCTCCTCTCGGGAATTCACGGTTGAGCCCGCCAGGGATCTCCCGGCGACCGGCTCCAACTCCCTCACCCCACGTGTTGGTGCTCCGACGGGGTGCACCAGCGTTGGCGGAACGGACGGTGCCGCCAACGCCGGCGGCGAGGTGCTTGACGGCGGTCGGGCACCTCGATGGCACGATGGACGAGAGCCATGCGCGAGCCTGGTCGCACAGGAATCGTGCGTCGCGCTGGGAGCTTCCCCCTGACATTTGTAGTCTACCCGCAGGTCTCATGAAGGACTTCCGCATCCGGGCCGCCGCCACGCTCCTGGTCGTGCGCGCCGTCGAAGCACGCGGCATCGCGCCTGCGGTCCTCTTCCGTGAGGCCGGCGTGGCGCCCGTCTCCGGAGACACCCAGGCCTGGGTCTCGCTGGCACGGCATTTCGCCGTCTGGCGCGCCGCCATGAGCCTCCTGCAGGACCCTGGCTTCCCCATCGACGTCGGCCGCAGCGTGACCCTCGAGGCGTTCGACGTCGCCGGCTACGCAGCCCTCTCCGCGCCGGACCTGGCCGGGGTGGCGGACGTGCTGGAGCGCTACTCCCGCATCTACACCAACGCCGGAGGGACCCTTCGCGAACGCGACACCGACGGGGTGTGGCTGATCATGCCGCCGAGCGGTCCTCTGCCGCTTGCCGCGCGGGCCGCGACCGAAGGCGTGCTCGCACAGCAGGTGCAGATCGCGCGTCTGGCGAGTGGCGTTCAACTCGTCCCACTCGCGGTTGAGTTCCGGCACCGCGCCCCTCGCGACCTCCGCGCGCACGAGACGTTTTTCGGCGTGACGCCCCGCTTCGAGAGACCGCGGGCGCGCTGGCTCGTTGCCCACGCGGACCTGGGACGAGCTACCGTCAAGGCAGACCCGGCCCTGCACCGCGTGCTGGTTCGCCACGCCGACGCGGCCCTCGCCTCGCTCCCGAAAAAGCCGTCGACCGCCCTGGCGGTCCGTCACGCCATCGCGGGGTCACTGCCGTCCGGGGCGACCCTGGAGAGCGTGGCCAAGCAGCTCGTGATCTCGTCTCGTACGCTCCGGCGGCGCTTGACGGATGAAGGCGAGACGTTTCGCGGGCTGCTCGACGAAGTGCGGCACGAGTTCGCTGCGCGCTATCTCCAGGAGGACCGGCTCTCATTGCCGGAAGTCGCGCTTTTGCTCGGCTTCTCCGACGACCGTGCCTTCCGACGTGCGTACAAGCGCTGGACCGGTCACGCGCCCCGCGGTGGACCCGCCTGACCAGGCTGGCCAGAACAGTCCGTCCTTTGGCCTCTGCGGTCCCGGCGGCCTCCCCTGCGCGGGCCCAACCTGAAGGGCATGACGACCTCCCGTTCCCTCCTCCTGCTCGTCCTCCTGTTGCCGCTCGGCTGCCGGGGCATCGAACCGCTGCCGGCGCCCGCGGAACCGGCCGGCGTGGACGTGGCGCGTGTCGCCCTGGGGCAAGCGCTCTTCTTCGACCCCCGTCTCTCCGGCACGGGGGATGTCGCGTGCGCCACCTGCCACCGTCCGGACCACGGCGGGGCAGAGCCTCGCGCGACGTCGGTCGGCGCGGGCGGTCGGACGGGCTCCCGGAACGCTCCGTCGGTGTTCAACGCCTCGCTGAAGGTCGCGCAGTTCTGGGATGGGCGCGCCGCCAGCCTCGAGGCGCAGGCGCGCGGCCCGCTCTTCGCGCCGCACGAGATGGCGGCCGACGAGGGCGCTCTGCTGGCCTGGATTCGCGATGACGAAGCGTACCGACAAGCGTTCACCCTGGCGTTCCCCGAGGAGACCGGCCCCATCGAAGTCAGCCATCTGACCCGGGCGCTCGCCGCCTACGAACGCCGCCTCGCGTGGCCCGGTCGCGTGGACCGCTTCATGGCCGGCGACACCGACGCCCTCACCCCTGAGGAGCGCGCCGGATACGACGACTTCTCGGCCAACTGCGCGTTCTGCCACGACGGAGCCGCGGTGGGAGGGCAGCGCTTCGAGCGCCTCGGCGACCAGGTCGAGTGGCCCGCGTCACGCAGCGCGGACCTCGGCCGCATGGAGGTCACCGGCGACACGGGAGACCGGCTCGTGTTTGTTGTCCCCAGCCTCCGCCATGTTGGGCGGACCGCTCCGTACTTCCACGACGGCAGCGTCGCCACGCTCGAGGAGGCGGTCCGGCTCATGGCCCACCACCAGCTCGGCGAGACCTGGGACGACGCCCGCATCGCGCACGTCGTGGCGTTCCTCCGCGCGCTCGACGGAGACATTCCTCCGGCACTGCTCCGCGACCCGCACGCGGAGTGAGGGCGTATCCTCCGTTCCATGCCTGGCCCACCACACGCGCGCGCTTCGGTTCGCGTTCTTCGTCCCGCTCCTGGCCGTCGCCGCCCTCTCCACGTGGGGTTGTGAAGAACCAACGACCCGAGACGCCGGGCACGCGGATGCCGGCGATCCTCCGTCCGATGCGTCTGCCGACGATGCGGGCCGACCGCCTCCCTCGTCGGGCGACGGATGGCGGAGCGCGTACGTCAGCGGATCGGCTCGAGCGGACTGCGACGACGACGAGTCGGCCTTTGCACCCCTGCCGCACGTGACCCATGAAGAGACGACCGTCTACGTCGGCTACCGCCAGGCGAGCGCGGACAACCAGAACCCACTCGTCGCACGGTTCGACAACGGGGAGCAGGTCTGGTGCGTCGAGCACGAGACCGAGGGACCCGACGGCCGCGCCGAAGCGATCACCTGGGACGGGGGCGCGAACGTCTACGTGGTGTACACGGTGGTCGGCGGCGGGACCGCCCTCGAGGGACGGGGCGGGTGGCTGGGCAGCTACGCGCCCGGCGCCATCAACGGTGGCGGACCCAAGGTCTCGGTGATCGGCCGCGTGCGGGCAGAAGACGGAGAGCTGCTGAACGCGTCGTACATCGTGTCTCGCCTCTCGAGCGGCCGCGTCAACACGCATGCGCCCGCCGGCCCCGTGACCGTGCTCGACGACGGCGCGGTCGAGTTCGCCGGCGAGAGCGCGCACAAACCCATCGACGCCGACGGCCAAAGCGCGATGGATTGCACCGACTCCCCGTTCGACTCGCGTTACCGCCTGAGCCCGGACCTCTCGGAGCTGCGGTGCGCCGACAGCAGCAACTGCGTTTCGCAGCGCCCCTGCGACGGGTAGCGGGCCCAGCCCGAGGTGATCCCGTTCGCGGAGGAAGAGACGCGGAGTCGGAGCCGGAGAGGCTGCCCTGCGCGCTGACGCGTACACTCTCGGTCGGAGGGGGTTCCCGCGTCGAATGCGCTGCGTCATCTGCCATACGCCGCTCCCGTCGGGGGCCGAACGCTACGCCAACACGTGGGAGCACTCGCTGCAGCAGCGTCCCTGCTGCGAACGCTGTGTGGGATCCTTCGACCCGGACGTGCACTGGATGCCGGCGGAAGCGCCCGCGATCGCGCATGACGACGAGCAGCGCCGGCTCATCGAGGGAGCGCGCGAACGGCTTGCGAACGGGGACGCGTGCCGACCGGTGGTTCGGGATCTGCTCTGTGGCGGCGTGGATCCATGGCGCGCCCGAAGGTGCTGGAGATGTCTCTCGCGAAGGCCAGTGCAGCGCGCGGGCTCGCGCGTTCGCTCTCGTGGATGACATTTCTGGGCGGCACCCTCTGGGGCAGTCGTGACCGAATGGACGTTCGTTCCTTCGAAGGGTCGATGCAGGACGTCGACGCGTGGGAGAGTCGCTTCGGGGAGCGCGGCGACCGGTAGTGCCCGGGGCCCGCGCGGAGTACACCGCGGGCATGCGTCTCAGTCTATTCCTGCTGTGCGTCGCCGGCTGCAGCGCTCCACTTTCGGGCTCCGCGGCGGGCGGGGCATCGGACGACACGCGCGCGTCGGCTCCCCCTTGCGAGAGTCTTGCCGCGCCGGGCGTTCTGGCGGAACGCCTCTCCACGCTCCCGGAGACCCCCGGCGTGCCCGCCATCCGCCGTGCACTGGGACTGGTGGGCGACCCGTCGGGCGGCGTGGAGAGCGGGGAAGCCGTCGAGCGCTACCGCGCGACGCCGGACTGCGAAGTGAGTCTGGTCTACGGCCCGACGCGGGGGGCGGGCGTGGTCGTGGAGGTTTCCCGGAGGGACCGAACGGGATGGCGACGGGAACGCCGCGCAGTTGTGCGATGAGCGGCGGCACCGAGACCGGTCCGCGCCGGCAGAGCCGTTCGACTCACGTGGCCGGAACGCAGTTGTCTTCCGATCGCAGAGACCCTCGCACTCGCATCCGGTGCTGCGGTCATCGTCGCAATCGGCGAAGCCTGGCTCGCACTCGCGAAGAAAGCAGTTCCCGCTGTCGTCGCAGCCCGGGACGGCGTTCGGACCGATGTCGCCGATGCCGATGCAGTCCCGGAAGCACGCGTTGCAATTCGCCGGGTCCGAGCGAAGGTTGGCTTCGCATCCGTCGGCGGCATCGCCGTTGCAGTTGGCGAAGTTGCCGCGGCAACCATCCAGCTCGCATCGCCCGTCGGCACAACTCGTCCGGCCGCCAACCACGTTGGGCAGATCCGCGCAGCGGTTGCCACACGCGCCGCAGTTCGTCCGGTCGCCCGCGGCCAGGCCGATCAGGACGACGGCAACGATCGTGACGATCGCGGCGCCGGACGTCAGCCCGACGATGAGGGCCGTATCGTCTCCCTCCTCGAGCGAGGCGGGCTGCGTCGAGGGCAGCGCGGCCAGCGCCGTTTGCCGGGCCGTAGGCACCGAACGCACGTCGACGGGTCGCGAGGCAATGGCGAGCGAGACGACGCGGCTCTCGCCTTCCGCCAGCGTTACGTCCTCCGTGTGAAGTTGTTCTCGTCGCGGAGGACGCGAACGCGGTGCGTGCCGGGGTCGAAGGGCATCGCAGTGCCGAACGCCGCCACGCGGATCGCACGTTCTTCGACGAACACGGTGGCCTCCGGGGGTCGGAGGGCGAGACCTGCAACGTGAGGCGGGCCAGTCGGGGCTCGACGGCCGCGAGCAGTGATTCCGCTTCGGTGCGGGTCGCGGCGTCCACCCCGTCTTCGAGCAGAAGCTCGCAGATGTTGGCCCAGCCGCTCGGGACCTCAAAGTCGTACTCCACGGGAACACTCGCGTCGCACCCGTCTGCGTTGCAGGTCACCGTGTGTGTGGTCTTCGTGCTCATGTCGCCTCCTCGTCTGCGGGCTCCAGCCCGCTCACCCGGTAGTGCAGCAGCCCGCCGCCCTTGCAGACCGACAGCCGGCCGTCCGGGTGCAGGTAGGCGGGGCCGCTGGGCATCTCCGGGACGTCTCGCGCGGCGCGCAGACCGGCATACGTCTCGGTCCGCTAAAGCAGCCGACCGAGGGACGCGATGAACTCTTCGTTCGTCTCCCGGTCGAACTCCTCGCGGTCCTCGCGTGCGACCCCCGCCCAGTCCGTCAGCCACTCGCGCGCGGCCCGCTCGTGCCGCTCACCCATCGCTCACCTCACCCTCTGCGGATGCCGGGGCGTCCGCCATGTCGACGACAACCGACCCGCCCCCGTGCTCAGCACACCGCAGCACCGCCGCGTGGTGGCCGAGGTCGAGCGTCACGCAGCCGCAGGGGCTCGTGTGCCAGGGAAACGAAGGCCGCATCATCGCGCTCTGCTGTCGGCGCCCGCTCACGACGACGCTCCCGGGTCGGGCTCGGTGGCGAGCAGTGTGGTCAGCAGGTCGATGCGGGCGGCCCGGTTGCTCACCTCAACCGCGGTGGTCGTCACTGCCTGCCGCTGCGCGCTGCTTGGCATCCTATCCGCGACAGAGTCGACGAGCGCTTCCAGCAGATGGCGCAGGCGCTCGGAAGCGTCTCGGAAGCGTTTGCGCTCTCCGGCCAGCCTCGCGTCGAGCACACCCCGGCTCGAACCCCGGCTACCGCTCACGGATCGGCCCTCCGAGGCACGGATCGGTGCCCTGTGCAGATGCGCTCACCCCTGAAACGCGGGGCTCAGCGGGGTCGGACAGATCGAGACGCTGCTTCCCAACGTGGCACTCTGCGACTCGGAAACGGATGGGCGCCGCGTTCGTGTGCTCAATCTCGCCCGCCTCGACGAGCGCCCACAGCGCGCAGACGATGTCGGCCGTCTTGCCCCAAAGGGTGACGGCAATGGCGTTGAACGTGAGCGGGCCGGACTGCTTGAGTAGCTCGCGAATCTCCGCCTCGAGCTCGACGCGCGGCCGCTTCCGGAGCCGGGCAAACGTCACGCGCTTGTGCAGCGGCGTGGAGCCGCCGAGAGACGCCGCGCAGTCTTGGCGCTCTGGGTCGTCGGAGTCGCGAATCAGATGCGTGTATGGCGAGACCTCGCGCGCGTCGCGGCCGGTGAGCCAGACGTCGGGGGCGCGAAGCGGGGGCGCGAAGAGGGCGAGCTGGGTCACGACACAGCCTCCTCGTCCTCGGCGGATGTCGCGAGGGCGTTGGCCACCAACTCGGCGAGGTCGAGCGCCACCCGTCGCAGCGTCGCGTCATCCCCGCTGCGCACCGCTTCGATGACCTTGCGCGCCGCGTGTCCCAGCGGGACACCGTGTCCCGAAAGCCCATTTGGTGGACCGTTTGTGACCTCCCGCGACCACGGAATCACTACAGAATCGTCTGTTCCAGAGGGGGTCCGCTGCTCTCTTAATCCATTGGCTGAAGGTTCGAGTCCTTCATGACCCATCGACGAAACCCCTGAGATTCTCGGGGGTTTTGTCGTTCCGTCACCCGGAGCCGGGGAGGGGCACGAATCCGCGGCGCGAGGAGGCCCAGGTCCGCGTTCGGGGAGCGGCGGGTGGCTGTCGTTGCGCGCCCGTTCCAAAGGCCCCAGGACGTGGGCACTCACTATCGGCCGGCCCTAACCCACCGACAAGACACGTGAATCTGAAGCGTGGCGTATTAAGCCATGCGGATGTAGCTTACTTGCCGAGGTGCTGCAGATCGAACGAACGGCGATCGCCCGCAGGCTGGCCCTCGACAACCCTGGTGGTCCGGCCAACCGGCCGACCCCAGCGCGGGCTGGCCTCGCCGCGAGTACCAGCCTCTCGCGAAGCTCGCCCGGCACCGACGTCCAACGCGCCATCGTCCTGCTCGGCGCACGTCGGGTTGGCAAAACGACGATGCTCCGCCAGCTGATTCACGAGGCTACCCAAGACGGGACCGGTCCTCTTCGCGAGCGTCGATGCGCCCACGTACGCCGGGCTGACGTTGGAGGACCTGCGCGCGCTGTTCGAAGAAGTGTGTCCGCACGACGCCCGGGCGCCCCACCTGGTCGTCTTCGACGAGATTCAGTACCTTCCTGACGGGGAGCGGCACCTCAAGGTCTTGGTCGACCGGCACCCGAAGACGCGCTTCGCAGCGAGCGGGTCGGCGGGGGCGGCGCTCAAGCGCAAGAGCCACGATCAGCCGCTACCTCGAATACCTGGAAGCGGCGTTCCTCATCGTCCGGGTGCGCCGGGTCGACCAGACCGCGCGGCGAATGCGGCGTGAGCGCAACTTCAGAGTCTTCCTCTGCAATCCGTCGATGCGTGCGGCGCTGTTCGGTCCGGTGGAGGCCGACAGCGAAGCGATGGGCGCACTGGCCGAGACCGCGCTCGTGGCGCACGAACCGTTCGAGTACCGCTGGCGATGTTCTCCGCCATCTATTCCGTCGACCGGCTACGCGCCAATGCTCCGCCTCCGGCCGACGACTTCATCCCTGGGCTGCGCGCTAACTAACACTAGAGACGTCGACCCTCCGGCCGCGCGGCGTAGGAGCCCGCGAGCACGGCGAGCGTCACGATCGGCGATGCGATGTCGAGCGCGGCGCGTGCGCTGAACACCTGCGAGGCGGCGCCGCCGATAAAGACGAAAGCGAAGCCGGCGTACGCCCACTCTTTGAGTCGGGGCACCCCGGGCACGACCAGCACGACTCCGCCCGCGAGCTTGAGCGGTCCCAGAATCAGCAGGAGGTAGATCGGATATCCGAGCGCGGTGAGCACCCCGACCGCCGCCTCGGCGTGCAAGAGGTTAGCCACGCCCGATGCGGCTTCCCCGGCCACGAGGAAGACAGTGAGCACCCAATAGAGGACCTTCTGAGGCTTGCTCGGCTCGCTCACGCGCTCGCCCTCGCTTGCGCCTGCGCACCAGCGAGGGCCGCCGAGGTGTTTGCCTGGGGCTCTCGCGCGATGCCCTGCACCAGCCTCGCGACCGCGGCGACGAACTCGTCGTCGGAAAGCAGCGGCTGGTCCGCGCTCGATTGCAGGACCAGCCGCCCCGACGTGCCTCCGTCCGCGCTCGCGTAGAATCCTCCGTTGACCAGCGAGGGGTCTTCGAGACCGCGAATGTAGCGAGCGGCTCCCGACTCGACCGTGTGAGCTTGGCCAAAGAGCCGCATCAGCGGCATGGCGATCCAGGTCATGAAGAATGCCAACAGCAACGGCAGCCCCTTGGCGCCTGCGGTGCCGGTGGTGGCGCCCGGGCTAATGGAAAGCGCGCGCACCTTCTCGCCCGGGCGTTGCGCGAGCTCGCTCATCCACGCGATCCCCAGCAGCTTCACCAGGCCGTACTCGTACGTGTCGTCGATGTTGGTCGAAACGTGCTCGCCCCTCGCCACGGCTCCGATGGCCTCATCGAGGCTCGGGTAGCTCTTCGGGAGAACCGGGGCCTTCTTGCCCCCGATGCGAATCCCGCGACTCACCTCGCTGGCGGCGAAAACCAGGGTGGCGCCGCGCCGTACTCGATTCGCCGCGAGCAGGCCCTCGACCAAGCGGGCATGACCGCCGACGTTCATTGCGAACAGTTGCGAGAGTCCAGACTCGGCTTTCGGAATGCCTTCGGCGTTCGCCGCGACAACGCCACCCGCGTTCATCACCACCGCGTCGAGATGCAGATCGCGGGCGTCGGCGTCGTCGAGCGCAGCGTCCACCGACGCGGGCTGATTGAGGTCGACGATGAGGTATTCGAAGTCCTCCTTGGATCTCCCGGTGGCCGCCACGAGCGTGTCGCGCGCGCCTCGCGCTTTGTCCTCACTGCGAGCGCCGAGCACGATGCGTTGCCACTCCGGGCGTTCGGCGAGCTGTCGTGCGGTTTCGAGGCCGAGGCCCGAGTTCGAGCCGGTCACTAGGATGGTCTTCGGGCGAGTCATTCAGTCTCCGATGGTTATGGACCTACGGGTCCGTAATTGGCGAAAAAAAATCAGAGGAGGGTGCGGAGCATCTCTTTGGCGATCGGCCGCACCCAGTCGGGATCGGGGTTGCTGCGCGCGAGCACCATGAGGCCGGTGTTCGTGCTGATGATCATGCGCGCCAAGCCGCGCGCGTCTCGCTCCGGGGACAGCTCGCCTTCCTTCTGCGCCCGGACGAGCCGCTCGTGCAGGACGTCTTCGGTGCGCTCCTGCGTGCGTGCGATCAGGTCCGCGATGGTCCTGTCGTCGCGAGGCGCCTCGATGCTCGTCGAACACAGCAGGCAGGTTCGGCCGGACGTGGAGTTCGTCACGAGCATCTCGTAGAGCTGCTCCAGTCCCGCGCGAAGGCTCTCGTTCGAGAGCACCAAGCGGATGTGCTGGAGGTGGAGCTCAGCATAGCGTCGAAGCACCGCGAGGAAGAGGCGGTTCTTGCTCTCGAAGGTGGCGTAGAGACTGCTCTTCGAGAGCCCGGTCGCCTCGACCAGCGCCTGCGGCGTGGTGGCGCGGTACCCACGAAGCCAGAACACCTCCATGGCTTTGTTGAGCACCTCTTCTTCGTCGAACTCTCTCGGCCGGGCCACGCGTGCACTCTAGAGATTGTGGACC
Source organism: Sandaracinaceae bacterium (assembly GCA_045106715.1). Classification (GTDB taxonomy): domain Bacteria; phylum Myxococcota_A; class Polyangia; order Polyangiales; family Sandaracinaceae. The sequence continues at coordinate 6,971 of JBGCFC010000027.1, read as the reverse complement.
CTCGAGTCCAGAATCTTCTGGAAACCTACGGACGCGTTCTGGGCGCGTGACTCAGATCGTGGCGCAGAACCACGGTACAGTTGGTGGATGAGCCTTCGCAGGGTCTGCCCCAGCGTCGCCATCATCAGCGTCGCGCGGCCGGGTGGGGGGGTGGACCGTCGCAATGAGGGGCCCATCGGGGGCGGCGTCGCCGGGGACCACGCAGGCGATACGGGCAGCCGCTCCGAAGGACTGCGGATCGAGAGCTCGAGCCATGGCTGCTTCGTCGGTATTGGGAGTGAACAGCGCCGCGGTGGAAGGCACGCGCAGGTGCTCGAGTTGAGCCAAAAAGACGCCTTGCGGCTCTCAGCCGCTGCTCGCCGGCCGGGTGGGGGTTGAATGGCCGACCCTCCGCGATCGAGCGCCGCGCCCGCGCAACTCCCCACGCCTCGTCCGCCCACGTACGGAGACCTCGTGCGCTTCGACCTCGCGCATGGGGTGCCGGCCGCGTTGACGGTGCTGTGGCGGCACCTCTCCGTGCGTCAAGCGGCGCAGGCCCTCGGTCACTACGCCACCCGTCTCTTGCGAGACCCGCTCGCCGACCTCCCTCGCACGGGTTGGGGGCCGCGACGTGAGCAGCTCGTGCGTCATCAGCTCCGGGCCGCGGTGCGGCTCGACGACGCGCTGCGGTCCGTCTCGGGGCTTCGGGCGCCGGAGAGGCGAGAGGTGCTCCGGGACGTGATCGCCGAGACAGGTTCGCGGTTCATCGAAGCCAACGTGCCGATGCCGGCGACCGAGACTTGGGTCGCTGCGTCGAACGCGGACCGAGCCCGCTACGCCAACGCGGTCGTGGCGCGCTTCTTCAACGCAGACACCTCCGCGCTCGACGCGGGGCCCCGTCACTTCTCATTCGATGTGGGCGCGTGTCGCTTCGTGCAGTTGTGCGCTGCGCTCGGTCGACCTTCCCTCGCGCCTCTCTTTTGCGAAGCCGACGCCGTCTTCTTCGAGCGTCCTGAATCGCCGCTTCGACTCGTTCGAACCGAGACGCTCGCGAACGGCGGCGCGCGGTGCGACTTCCGCTTTCGGTTTCGCGACTGAGGGCCGCCCAGCGAGCGCGGTGTGGGGGGTGAACGGACGCCCCCGAAGAGGCGCCGATCCCCGCCGTTTCTTTCCTCAGCGAAGCGGCGGCGGGTTGGCGCGCAGCTCCGCGGGGGTGAGGACGTGAGGCGGGTCGAGGTAGGGGTTGGTGACCGTCCATGCGGGCCCGAAGCCGAGCTCTCCTGGGAGCTTGCTGAACTCCGGGTTGCCAGGGCGAAGCGAGATGGTGTTGAAGGACTGCCATGCGTCGGTGATCGGCTTCATGCGGCCGTTGGGCCCCCAGAACTGACTCACACCGGGCTGGAAGGGCAGAGGGCGACGCCACAGATCGAAGCCGACCTGTCCAGCGTATCGAGCGCGCGCGACTTCGGACGAACCGTCGCCGACCGGGACGACGCGCATCTGACAGGTCGCGAAGACGGCCTGCACGTCCCACCAGAAGTCGATCTGATCTGCCGCCCCCGGTGTCCACAGCTCGTAGGAGCGAAGGTCGGTCCGAGGTTCCGCGCCGGGGCGGACCTGAACGACGTCGGCGTCGATGACCTCTTCGTCCTGCAGCTCGTATGTCGCGGCACGCAGGTTGCCCCGCCAACCGGACGGCCGGCCACCCGCAACCCACTCCCAACGGCCCGTGGAGCGGCGAAGCGCATAGACCTCGTGGTGCCTCACCTGCACGGCCGTGGCGGCGTCGCTCGGGTGCCCGTCGGCGGCGAAGGCCCAACACCAGGACGTGATGTTGTTGATGGAGTGCGCGTAGGTCGGCGACAGGCGCTGTGCCTGCTCGTAGTTGCCGCTGAAGATCACGGAGGCTTCGTTGTTGTCACGTGCGCGGGCCGACGCGGGCTGCGTCATGTCGTCGATGATCGTGTCGACCGAGTTGACGGCGGACGCCGACGGGGGCGGCTCAGTCGGCTCCACGACCGGTGGCTCGCCGGTCGTCGGCGGCTCAGCCGGTCCGGTCGGTTCGTGTAGGTCGTCTCCGCATGGCGCCTGAGGTCCGTCCAAACCGACGTAGAGATCGTCCAGGTCGAGGTGTCCGGTCGAGTGCATCAAGGCAACGACCTGAATCCGAGTCGCGTTCTCGGGCAGCGTGACCCTGAACGACCGGCTGCCGTACGCGGAGTCGAACGCGGTCGCGACGACCGGCGCCCCCACCTCGTTCCAGCCCGCGTCCAAGAACTTGACCTGGATCTCGCCGTGCCCCACCGCCCTTCCATGCGCCTGAACGACGTAGGTCGCGGAGGGGGACAGCTCGGACACGATGATGTCCCCACCCGCGAAGGTGTCCGTGGCGGCGCGGGTCACGCGGCCCGCCCATGACCCGCTTCGCGCGCTCCCGTCGTTGACGACGGTCATGCCCTGCCAGTTGGACCACTCGAGCCGGCCCGATTCAAAGCCCGGATCGGGCAGGAGGTTGCCCGTCAGTGGTTGAGTGGAGACCCCCTCCTCCATTGCACACGCAGTGAGCACCAGCGGAAAGAGGAACGCAGTCGTGAGGACTCTGCGGGTGTGGACATCGAGCGGCATCGGAGGCTTCCTTTCGTTGCCTCCGGTCACAGCAAGCGACATGCCAGCCCACCCCGTGAGCGATGCCTCCAGGGAGGGCGGCCTTCGTGATCACGAGGGAGTGACACGGGGCGTTCTGGCACGCGTTCGTTGCAGCAGGGGCTCAACGTGCGGCTTCGCCCGCCGTTGTCCGTACCCGAGCCGGTCACAGGAGACGAGTGGTGAAGATCGAATCCATCGACCATCGACACGTCATCGCCACGAGCGAGACGGTGATGTTCTGCCTCTGGCGCCGTGAGACGACGTTCGACGCGGTGCGGGAACTCCACGCGATCTCCCATCGGCTTGCGGAGCGCATGCCAGGCAAGATCGCGTTCCTCACCATCGTGGAGTCCGGCGCGGACATGGTGAGCGGGCCCGTGCGCGACGAACTGGTCCGGGTCTTTCGCGGGGTGGCGCCGTCGGTCTCCTGCTCGGCTCTCGTCTTCGAGGGGGAGGGCTTTCGGGCGGCGGCGGCACGGGCGGTCACGACGACGATCAACCAGCTCGCGCGTCAGCCGTTCCCGCACCATGTGCTCGGTCGGGTGGAGGCCGCGGCGCGATGGATGGAGACGAAGGACGCGTCGATCCGACCGAAACGCGTGAGCTTGGACGTCGAGCAGATCCGCTACGCGCTCGACAAGGCGGCGTACCGACCGGCGTTTTGACCGGCCTCACGATGAGCGGGCAGCGCGCTCGCTGAGCGCGAGCGCGATGAGCGCGGGCACGCCTTGTATGAGGAAGATCCCGGCGCCTCCGGTCACGGCGCCGACGACGGAGAGCGCCACGATGGAGCACAGCACGAAGCGTGTGAGCAGGCGGGCGGCGTCCGTCGACGGGTGAACGAGGGACACCGCCAACCCGATGGCGAAGGCCAGGTTGTACGCGCCTTGATTGAGCGCCAGGACTGCCGTGCTCGAGGCCTGCTCGACGCTCATCCTGAGCGCCTGGCGGACCGAGGCGGTCTGCCAGAGGACAGACTCGAGGGCGAAGAAGCCCACGTGCAAAGCCGCGACGAGCGCCACCGCGAGGCGGGCGGCGAGCTTCATTGGACCCCGGCGGCGCGTGCCATTACTCGCGCAGCGCGCCGCTGTTGGCCGGGGCTTCGATCGAGGGCACCGTGCCCAAGCGTGCCTGCACGGCGCCGGCGATCCGGGGATCGTCGGTTCGACCCGCGGCCTCGAGAGCAGCACGAAGGTCGGCGTCGAGGGAGAGGCTCGCCGTTCCCCGGGCGGCCGCGGCGCGGAGCGTGGGGTGGGCGCTCGCGTCGGAGAGGGTCCCGATCAGAAGTGTGCGGGTCTCGTCGTCCCGGTAGTGGCGGAGCGAAGCCAGCGCGCGCCCGCGCACGACCATCCGTCGGTGGTGCGTCGCGATGTGGCGGAGCGCCGCGGCGGGCTGATCGTGGCCTGAGAGCGTCGTCTCCGTGGGCAGGTCGTCGGCGTGGCGGGCCGACAGAAGCGACTCGATGGCGCTGACCGAGGCGGGGATGTCGGCGGGCTCCTCGAGGGAGGCACCGACGGGCGGCGCGGACTGGCTCGCGCACGCGCTCAACGCCAGCGCGAACAGCGATGCCAGCACCCTGGATAGAACGACCCGCTTCATTGCACCACCACCGATGAGGCGATCACCTCGGTTTGGTCCGCGCTCATCTCGGTCTGCCGAACGTCTCCCGACGTCCAGAACATCACGTTCCGTGCGCCCTGGCCGACGCACTCCTCGGCCGTCAGGGAGCCGTCGGCGTCGTCGTCGAACTCGGCGCCACACTCGGGCGTGCCCTCGAGCGCGTCGTGGCCTTCACCGTCCTCCTCCGTCGTGTGGAACAGGCCCAGCTGATGGCCGATCTCGTGCGCGATGGTCTCGCCCATCGTGTCGAGATCGAGCTCTCCGTCGGCGTCGAGGTGGCTGTCGAGCGAAATCACCACGCCGCTCGCAGCGGTCCCCTGAAGCCCGTTCGGCCCTGGGATGCCCGCGGCGAAGCCGAGCGTGCCCTCCTCGAGGAAGTCCTGAACGAAGAAGACATTGAGACGGGACGGGTCCTCGCTGACGAACGCAGCGCGGAGCGCGTTGATGTCGGCGCCCTCCGAGGCGACGAACGGGCTGTCCCAGGGGAGGGCGTGGACCTCGACCGGACCCACCGCGAGCGTACTGAACACGCCCGCTACTTGGAGTCTCAGCCCCACCACTCCACGTCGAGGACCAGCTCGCCCTCGAGGTTGTAGTAGAGCGTCGTGCCGCCACCGTCGAAGCGGCTGTCATCGATCATGTACCAGACACCAACGGCGTACCCGACGACCTCGCCGTCGCGGGTGATCGTGTACGGCGCCTCTTCGGAGAGGTCCGCGGTGTCCGTGCGGCCCGCCGCGTTCGCGTCTTCGTTCCAGTCCGAGATCCAGAGCCCGGCCGCGCGGCGTACGTCTGAAGGCAGGGCGTCCATCGTGGTCGGCGCGAGCGCCGCGACCCCGTCCGGGCGGAAGTACTCTCCGGCGTCGTCGGCGACCTCACGGATGAAGTCGTCGACCTCGTCCAGGAGCTCTTCGCACGTCTCCATGCAGCCGTCCCATGGGCCCTCGTCGAAGGCGCCCTCGGTGGCGCCACAGGTCGCGCGGCATTCGCCGACGGAGCCGAGCGTGTACTCGTCGCCACCACAAGAGGCGTGGCCGGCCACGAGCTCGAGGCAATTGCCGTTGTACCCAGTCCAGCACGCGGAGGCCGCGGTGTCGGTGATGTCGTAGGCCGTGTAGTAGCCGTCGAACTCGGAGCAGCTGGAGAGGCAGCTCGTCATGACGCCCATGCACTCCGCGCTCTGGTCGGCGAAGCCGGGGAGCTCGGCGATGATCGTATCGCAGACCGCTTCGCCCTCACCGTCGCACGCGTCGGCGCAGTGCGCGCCTGCGTCTTCGAGGCAGCCGTTGAAGATGCTGCTCGCGCGGACCGCACCGACCGCGCCGTTGAAGCGGGGCAGGGTGTCGATGGCGCATCGGGCGGCCGTTTCGATGCACAGGCCCTGCGCCACGATCGGGTCGGCCGGGATGCCCGCACACATGCCGCCAATGCAGGTCACGGAGAGCTCGAAGTCGCCCGCGCCTTCGCCGCGGTAGGCCTTGACCACGACGTGATGCTCGCCGCTGGCCGCGATGACGTAGTTGAGCGTGACCTCGTCGGCGCCTGCATCGTACGAGTCGGGCGCCAGGAACATCTCCGTCCCGCGGTAGAGGTATGCGGAGGGGCGGAGGTCCCCGCCGGTGCGCGTGATGGTCACCTGGATCTCGGACGCCTCCTCGAGGTCGATCGCGTAGAGCACGAGGCCGTCGCCGCCGGTCGACCCGCGCGCCGTCCGGCCCAGCTCGAGCTCCTCGGAGCCGAAGGCGCCGTCGGCCTTGGCGCTGGCGACGGTGCCTGGCGCGAGGTCGGAGCCGGTATCGAAGTTATCGGCCGCGCATCCGGCGAGGGCGAACATGACGAGCAGAGTGGTGACGAACGTACGCATCGGGCCTCCGTGTGACCGAAGACTGACGCAAGCCGTGTTCCAACGTCCGGCGAGCCGCGATCGGGGCACAATGACGATGGCTCCTTGCCAGGTGGGGTCGGTTGGCTGGCTGCCCCAGTGGCCACCGAAGCACAGTACGGGCGCCACGACGCCAGCGCCCCGAAGTTCGTTCTCGACTGAGCCGCGGGTAGGCTGCCTCCCGTGGCCCAAGACCTTCTCACCGCCGTCGTCGTCGCCGTCTGCGCGTTTCTCATCCTTCGCATGGTCTTGGCCTACCGAAGTCGCGTGCCTTCGGCGGAGGCTCACCGGCTGGTGCAGGAGGGGGCTCTCTTGCTCGACGTGCGCACGGAGCGTGAGGTCGCCGCCGGCGCGCTGCCGGGTTCGAAGAACCTTCCCATCGGGTCGCTCACCGCGCGCCTCGTCGAGCTTGATGAGACGCGCCCCGTCGTCGTGTACTGCGCATCGGGCGTGCGCTCCGCGCGCGCCGCGAGGGTGCTCAAAAAGGCGGGGTTCGAGGCGCATGACCTCGGCCCGCTGAGTGCCTGGTGACTTGGGGACCGCGTTCTTCGGGGGACCTCGTAACAATCTGTCCGACGTACTCGGACGAGCTTCGGACGAGCCGAGGTAGATCTAGCCTCTCCGCGGTGGGCTACGACAGCAATCCCGTCGGCGGCGTTGTCGCGGCAGAGCTCAAGACCTCGATCCAAGCCTGAAGCGAGTGTCCACGGCCACCGCGCTCGCTCATCAGACGCACCGCTGCACGGCCCGGCGCGTAGCGAGCCTCAACGGCGCCCCGAAGGCGCTCTGTGTTCAGACAGGCGGGTCGGAGCCGTGTTTCGTGTTCCTGCGTCTCGGCCGACCA
>JBGCFC010000269.1:0-14992 GCA_045106715.1 Sandaracinaceae bacterium | reverse complement strand
GCTCATAGTGGCGGAAGTTCAGGGAGTTCACCGGCGCCGCCAGCGCGAGCACGAGGACCACGTTGAGCACGCCGAGCCCGCGGGCGCGCATCTCGGAGTTCGGTCGGCGGAGGATCTGGGTCAGGTCGCGGGCGCTGACGGCGCCGCGCATGACCAAGACGGTGAGCACCAGCCCGAGCACACCGAGGCTGCCGTTGAACACGAGGTAGCGGCTGTCGATCACCCCTCGCGAGAACGACTCCATGTGTCCCCAGATGCTGACGTAGGCGAACAGCTCCCGGTACTCGTCGCCGAGCACGTACTGGGCGAGCCCCAGCATGAAGAGCGTGCCCAGCGCGAGGAACGTCAGGATCGCGGCGACAATCTGGCTCCGGACGAGCGAGCTCATGAAGAGCCCGATCGCCATGTAGTAAACCCCGATGCCGAGCACACCGACGTAGCTGGCGAGCGTCGCGCCGGCGTCCACCCCCCCGTACCGGCTCGCGAGCCACACATAGAGCAGCGTCGGCAGCCACATCGCGGACCAGATCACGAGCGAGGCCAGGTACTTCCCCACCACGACCGAGACCTTGGAGACCGGCGCCGTGAGCAGCAGCTCGATCGTGCCGCGGCTCTTTTCCTCCGCGAGCAGGCGCATCGTCACGAGCGGGACGAAGACGAGCATGGGCAGATAGAACAGAGTCGTCTGCCCGAAGAACGAGGTCAGCGGGGTGTCGGTGCCCGCGCCGCCCTGCTGGGCGCCGAAGTAGCTGAGCATCCAGAAGCCCAGCCCGCACCACAGCAGCCACGCCGTGAGCAGCACGTAGGCCATCGGCGAGACGAAGAACGCGTAGACCTCACGTTTGAGGACCGTCCACACGGCGCGAAGGGACCGCATCATTCCTCCTCCTCGCGCGCCGGCGGGGCTTCGCTCGGTGTGTCGGCCTCGGCCTCGCTCGTGGTGAGGTCACGGAACACGTCTTCGAGCGACGCCTCCTCGCGACGAAGCTCACGCAGCACGAGCCCCGCCTGCACCACCACCGCAAAGACAGCCTCGACCGCGTCGGGGTGGTCGGCCTCGAGCTTCGCCTTTACGAGCCCCGAGCCCTTTGTCGTGACCTTGGAGACGCGCACGCCCGGGACCGACTGGAGCGCCTTTTTCCACGCCCCAACGGTGCCGCGGCCCTCGAGCCGGATGAGTTCCCGCCGGACCAGGTCGGCCTGCAGGCTCCCAGGCTCGCCTTCCGAGACCATCTTCCCCTTGTGGATGATCAGCACGCGATCGCAGATCGCCTCGACCTCCGGGAGGATGTGTGTGCTCAGCAGCACCGTTTTGTTCTTGGCCAGCTCGGTGATGAGCTCACGGACCTGGCGGATCTGGTTCGGGTCCAGGCCGGCGGTGGGCTCGTCCAGCACGAGTAGCGGAGGGTCGGCCACGAGCGCATCGGCCAGCCCCACGCGCTGCCGGTAGCCCTTCGAGAGCTGCCCGATGATCCGATCGCGAACGTCGGTGACGTTGGCCTGCTCGAGCGCGGCCTCGACCCGCCCCGCGACCTGCGCCCGAGGGACTTCCTTGAGCGCCGCGCGGTAACGCAGGTACTCCGTCACGCGCATCTCGGGGTAGAGCGGACACGCCTCGGGCATGTAGCCGATGTGCCTTCGCGCGGCGATCGGCTCGGCGAGCGCGTCGATGCCGCCCACCTTCACGCTCCCACCCGTGGGCGTCAGGAACCCGGTCAGCATGCGCAACGTAGTGCTCTTCCCGGCGCCGTTCGGCCCCAGGAACCCGCAGATTTGCCCGTTCGGCACCTCGAATGTCAGCCCTCGGACCGCTTCGTGGCTCCCGTACCGCTTCGTGAGGTTCTCAACCTCGATCACCCGACGCCTCCTGGCTGGTCGGCCGGGTGTACTGGACACGGGGGACCCCGGCAAGGCTGGAGGGCAAACAGACACCCGTGGCCGATACGAGGCCCGTTCCCACTCGAGGTCTCCGCGATCGCGACCGGCGTCCCTGTGCCCGTGGAAGCCAATTTCCAGGCCCGACGCCGCTCCACCCGCGAAATGCGAGAGCCCACGGACGCCCGCTTGCAAGAGGACTTCAATCCGAATGGGGGAGGAACCGGGTGCCGGGAGTGGGTGTCCGCTTTTTGCACTTTTTTTGACCCCCGATCCCGCGCCGCCGAGCCTCGCGGCATGGTGGTCATCGTCGTGGGTCTCGTCGCCGTCCTCATCTTCCAAGACGTGGTGAACGTGCTGAACCGTCCGACGCAGTGATCCCCGCCGCGATGGCGTTCCATCGCCTTGCACGTGAATGCCCCCGTTCCTGACCGCAACGGTGCTCAGGAACGAAGGGCACGTGACTGCATGGTATCTTCTCTATCGCTCGTTCCTCCCCTCCCCGCTGCTGGGCGCGTTGCCCCAGCACGGACCGACACGACGTCAACGGCTCGGAGGGGCCCACGCACGATGGATCCCGACGCATCGCTGATCAGCCGCGCGCAGGCCGGAGACACCACGGCGTTCCAATCGCTGTTCGCGCGTCACCGCAATGACGTGGCTCGGATCGTGTTCCGCATGATCGGCCCCTCGCCGGACGTCGAAGACGTGGTGCAGGACGTCTTCCTCAACGTGTATCGATCGCTGCCGTCGTTCCGCGGCGACGCGAAGTTCCGCACGTGGCTCTATCGCCTGGCCACCAACGTCACGCGCATGCATCTGCGGCGCGGTCGCTCGAGGCCCCGGTTCGCAGACGTCGAGGTGCCGGAAGGCCCGCGCGACAATGCCCCGCAGCAAGGCCCCGACGCGCAGCTCGAGAAGTCCCGCCGGGTGCGTGCGCTCTACCGTCTGCTCGATGGGCTGAGCGAAAAGAAGCGCGAGGTCCTGGTGCTCCACGACCTCGAGGGGGTGGCCGCCAAGGAGATCGCCGCGACCCTCGAGATCCCTGTCCTGACGGTGCGCACGCGGCTCTTCTACGCCCGCAAGGATCTGTACGCCGCGCTGGCTGCCGACGAGAGCCTCTCCGGCGTCGTCGAACAACTCATGGACGTCCTGCCGGGCCGCCCCAAGGCCGTGAAGTCGGAAGACGGAGCCACCCCGTGACACAGCACCGCGCCAAGACCGCCGCACTTCTTGCCTACGCCGAGGGACTCCTCTCGGACGCGGGCGTGCGGCGCATCGAGGCGCACCTGGACGGCTGTGATGTGTGTCAGCAAGAGCTGCTGGCCATCCAGTTGTACGACCGGATGGTCGACGATGTGAACGAGACGGAGGTCCCTGCGGTCGACTTCGCTCGCATGGAACTCACGCTCGCTCGCGAGGCGAAGCGGGTCAGCCAGGAAATCGCGAAGAAGCAGGAACCCAAGAGCGCGTGGTTGCCTTGGGCGGTCGGCGCGCTTGCCATGGCGGCCGCGATCGGGCTCTTCTTCAGCGGCACGCTGACGCCCACGGCCGAGATCGCAGAGACCGCGCCCACGCCCGCGCCGCGGCCGATCGCGGTGCCCGCGCCCGTGGAGGCCGCCGAGCTGACGCCGCAGCTCACGATGGCCGCGGGCGTGGTGCGAAGAGCGAGCGATGAGGCACCGCTCGGCGCCGGCCAATCCCTGCGCGAGGGCGACCGTCTTCACGTGGAGGGCGAGGCGCACGTTCGGCTGGACGAGGGGCTCGGTTTCGTCGTGGGCGCTCCGCGTGGGGGCTCGGCCGACGAGGCCCGCACGGTCGTGGAACTCGCGCGCGCCGACGTCGAGGGTGTTCGGCTCGCGCTCGTCGAAGGCCGGCTCGACAGCACGGTCGAGTCGGACGACCGCCTGGTGGAGGGCTGGCGACACGACTCGGCGTTTGTGGTCTTGGCGGGCCGCTACGAGGTCCGAGCCCGCGGCCCGGTTCAGTTCGTGACCTCGTACGTGGACGGGGAGCTGACCGTCGGCGCGCACGCGGGGCGACTGGCGATTCACCGTGACGGGAACGAAGTCGCGCGGCTGGAGGCGCCGGAGCGGTGGTCTTCCGGGCCCGCAGGTTCACTCGGGCCCGTGGGTGTTCGCACGGTGCGTGGGCTGGGTGCCGCCCTTGAGCCTTCCGAGGCGACCGTGGTGACGCTGTCCCATCCCGAGCTGGTCCGTTGGTCGCTCGACGGCGTCGAGGTCAACCACCCCGGCCCGGTCCAGCTCCGCGTGCGAAACGGCTCGCACCGGGTCACGGGCTGGACGCTCGCCGGTGCCTCCTTCGAGCACACGTTCGACGCGGTCGGTGGCTCCGCGATGGTGGACGAGGGCGAAATCCGGGTGACCGCACCCCCGCGCATGCGGGCGGGCCACCTCGAGCCTCACGTGATCGCCAGCGTGGTCGCGCGCGGCCAGCGGAGCTTCCAGCAATGCTGGCGGCGCTCGCTTCGAGAGAACACCGAGAGCCAGCAGGGCACCCTTCGGGTCACCATCGGCTCGCTCGGGGATGTCTCCCGCGTACGGGTCAGCGGGCTGCAGGGCCGCGAGCTGCGGGAGTGCATCGCCAACTACGCGGAGCGCTGGGAGTTCCCCCCGCCCGGCGGGCCGGTGACGTTCAACCAGCCGCTGCGCTTTTCACCCAGCATGTGATCGCGCCGGAGGCTTGTCGCCGGCGGGTGATGAGACATGTGCGCAAAAGTCGCCCATCCACCTACATGCGCGTAGCCTTCGGGCACGATGCGTTCTCCGTCCCCAATCCGCCGCTGGGCCCGCCGCGCTGGCCAGGTCTTGCTCTGCGCTGGTGCCATCGCCGGCGGCGCAACGATGGCCGCCGCGACTGCTCCGGCCGCTCCTTTGCCGCGGGTGGATCAACCGGTCGCGGCGCTCGAGGCCGCGCCGTACGAGACGCAAGCCGTCACGCTCGCCGCGACCGCCCCGCCTCCGAGCTGGGAGGAGCCCGCGGTGCTGCCGGCGGTCGAGGACATCCCGATGGTGCCGCTGCGCCCCTTCGCAGAGACCATGCAGGAGGGTCGGATCATCACAGGCGGCACCCCGCACCGCGTTCTGTTGTTCTCCTTCGACGACGGGCCCGACGCGCGCAACACGCCTCGGCTCCTGGACATCCTCGACGAGAACGGCGTCAAAGCGGTCTTCTTCCTGACTGCGAGCCGCATGGACGGTCAGGGCCGCTGGACGCTCGAGAACCAGGCCATCGCACGGGACATCGTGGCCCGAGGCCACATCATCGGGAACCACACCCTCGAGCACCCACAGCTGCCGCTGCTGAACGACGAAGAGGTCCTGAACCAGGTCGCGGCGGCCGACGCCATCTTCGAGCGTGTGCTCGGTGAACGCACCTGGCTGGTCCGTCCGCCTGGCGGCGCCCACTCCCCCCGTGTGGACGCCCTGCTGTCACGCGCAGGACACACCCAGATGCACTGGAACATCGGCACCGGCGACTTTCAGGTCCGTGAGGCCGACGAAGTGGCGCGCATCTTCCGACGGGTGCTCGAGCGCCGGGAGCGCGAGAACGGCGAGCGGGGCGGCATCGTGCTGATGCACGACACGCATGCATGGAGCGTCGATGCCGTCCCTCAGATCCTCAGCTGGATCCGCGCCCGGAACTGCGCCCTGTTGGAGTCGGGCGACGAGCTGTACGACATCACGGGCGATCCCTCGATGTTCTTCCAGGCGCGGGGCGACGCACGCGCCACGGTTCTGGCCAGCCCCGCCGAGATGGATCCTGCCGTGCTCGAAGCCAGGCAGGAGGTGCTTCGCGAGGACACGGCCCGGCGCTGCCAGCAGATCGCCAGCCGCTGACCACGGCGACCTCGCCCCACGCGCACTCGCGCCCTCCGCTTGCAAAGAAGCCGCTCGCTTGGGACAAGCGAGAGCATGAACCCCGCGGCTCAGACCTGCGCCTCATGCAGCTTCGAGAACCCACGCGCCTGGCGTGCATGCAGTCGATGTGGCCGGCCGCTCGGCACCGTGAAGTCGATGACGGGTCGCACGTACCTCTCGGGGTCGAGCGAGCACACGGTGGTCGACCAGGTGCCGCCCAAGTTCGTCGCTGAGGCGCCGCCGCCGTCGCCCAGCCCAGACAGCGAGTATCCAGCCGCCGAAGAGGTCATCGAGCCCCCCGTCGTCGGGCAATCCGCCGCGCAGCAGGCCATTCACACCGGCCTGGAGATGGCGTTCGTGTCGAAGGAACCGACGCTCGTGGTGCTCGAGGGCGAGCGCGGCTCGGGCAAGACCCGCCTGCTGTTTCACGCTTCCGAGGTCGCCGCGCGGATGGACGACCAGGTGCGTGTCTTTTACGGCGCGTGCCGCCCGCAGGGTTCGGACGGCTACTACGCGCCGTTCGGCCGGCTGTTGCTGGAGCGCTTCGGGGTCACGCCCGCGTCCTCGCCGAGCGTGGTGCGCGAGAAGATGGCCGAGGTCGTCGCCGAGGCCTTGGGCAGCGCGGACGAGATCGCCATCGGCGAGACGACCCAGCTGCTCGGCCACCTGGCAGGTGTGCCCTTCCCCAAGAGCCAGTTTCTTCGCGCTGACGAGGACCCCGAGGAGCTGCGCCAGCGCGCGGCAGGCGCGCTCACGGACTTCCTCGAAGGGGACGCACGCGTTCAGCCCCTTCTCATTCTCCTCGACAACATGCACGGCGCCGAAGAGGACGGCTGGGAACTCGTCGAGGCCGCGCTGCTCGCCCGCGGTCCGATCGCGGTCGTGGTCGCCGGCGACGTTCCAGTGCTCGAGCGCGCTGGCTCGGTGGAGGCCCCAGGGGGCAAGGCGGTCGGCCCGATCGCGCCGCTCAGCGAGCCCGAGGTCGCCGCGTTCATCCAGTCGCTGCTCCCCAACCTCTTCGACGCGCCCGAGCCGCTGGTCGACGCGTTAACCCACCGCTCGAAAGGCAACCCCAGCGCGGTGCGCGAGCTGCTGTTCGCGCTCGTGGAGGCGAAGCTCTTCCTCAAGGTCGACGGCGCGCTCGTCGCGGACGTCGCGCGGCTGTCCGAGGGCACGCTGCCGGTCAAGATGGAGGACGCCGTCCGGGGCCGCATCGCGCGGCTCGACCCGCTGGAGTTGGCCACCGTGGAGCGCGCGAGCGTGGTGGGTGAAGTGTTCACCGATCGCTGCCTTCTCGCGATGATGCGCGGGGAGCGGGGCGCGCCCGGCGATTCCACCGATCCGGTCACGATCTGGCCTGATGACGAGGACGAGGCCGCCCTCGCGCTCGCCCTCGGCCGGCTCGAGCAGAAGGGTTTCGTCGAGCGTGGCGAGCACGCCGACATCGCGGGCACCATCGAATACCGCTTCCTGCACTCCGACACCCGTGAGCTGCTGTACGACGAGCAGGCCGCAGAGCTCCGGACCCAGCGCCACGAAACGGTCGCGCACTGGCTGAGCATCGTCATCGAGGTCAGCCGGCAGGGCATGGCCGCGCTCGCCGCCCCTCACCTCGAGAAGGCCGGTCTCGCCGCGCGCGCGGGCCGCGCTTACCTCGAGGCGGCGCACGCCGAGCAGCAGCGTCTGCACACCCAGGCCGCCACCCGCCATGCCGAGAAGGCGCTCGAGCTCATCGAGCCGACCGACGTGGCCCGGCGCATCGACGCGCTGCACGTGTACGGCTCGCTGCTCACGACGCTCGGTCGATACGACGAGGCCCGCACGGTCTTCATCGAGATGCTGGAGATGTCGTGGCGCATCGCGGCGCGAAACAAGGGCGGCGCGGCGTTGAACCGACTCGGACGCATCCACCGCCAGCGCGGCGAAGATGGCCAGGCCTTGGCCGTGCTGGAGCGCGGGCTGCAGCTCTTTCGAGCCGCCGGCGACCTGCGTGGTGTGGCGAGCAGCTTGGACGACCTCGCTCAGGTGGCGCGGCTGCGCGGCGACATCGACACCGCGTTCGCGGCCGCGTCCGAGGCGTTGGAGATCCGCCGTAGCCACGCCGACGTGCGCGGCGAGTCGGTCTCGTTGATGACCCTCGGCACGATCGAGTACGCCCGCGGTGACATCGAGCGCGCCGAGCGCTTGTTCGAGAGCGCGAGAGAGATCCGGGAGACCATCGGGGACCGCGCGGGTGTCATGCAGGTGTACAACGCGCTCGGGGCGGTGGCGTTCGACCGCGGCGACCCGGAGCGCGCCGAGGGGTGCTGGCGCGCCGCGCTGCAAGAGGCCCGCAAGATGGGCGACCGGCACACGCAGACGTTCCTGCTGAACAACCTCGGAGAGGTCCTTCGCACATCCGGCCAGGCGGAGTCGGCGCAGGAGCTGCTCGTCGAGGCGCGCGAGCTGGCGCACAGCCTTCGGAACCGGCGCGCGATGGCGGAGGTCGAGCGCAACCTCGGCCTCAACGCGCTCCGCATGGGCGCCGACGACGCCGAGCCGGTGCTGATGCGCGCCCTCGCGCTCGCCGAGGAGTACGGGAGCCTCGAGGCCATCGGGCTCGCGCACCGGGCCATCGGTCAGCTGCGCGCGCAAACGCTCTTCGATGACAAGGGCGAGGTGTCCCGTCGCGCCGAGGAGAGCTGCCTCGCGTCGATCGACACCTTCCGCGACATCGGCAACGAGCTCGAAGCGTCACGCTCCCTCGCACAACTCGGCTTCCACCTCATCGAGCGCGGTGACATGGACAGCGCCAAGGACCGGCTGCGGGAGGCGCGCGCGATCATGCGGCGAATCGGCCTGGCCGAGCTGAAGAAGGTCGAGTCGACCCTCGAAGACCTCGGCGTCGCGTAGACGCATTCCTTTGAAGACGCTCGAGCGAGACTGGGTCACTCCCCGATGTCGATATCGACCTCGGCCGCCCGCGCGCGCAGCGTGGTGACCCAGCCGTCCGGGGGGAGGATCACCCGTGATCCCAAGCGCCTCCGCACGGCCTCGGTCCAGGCCCTCCGTCGCCCGACGTCCGCCGTCGGCACATAGCCATCCCAATCGTCCGAGGCGTCCGGCATGAGCGCTCGGAGACTCCGCCACGCGATCCGTCGCACCGCGGGATACCGATCGCGATCCATGGCATCGAGCACGATCCCCGTACGCTCGCGACGGGCCGTCTCGGAGCGCAGGCCGTCGAGCCGCCCGAGCGCTTCCATGCTCACCGCCCGCATCACGGGGTCCCCGGCGATCGCATCGACCCGGGCCTGCGGCGCCCCGTCCTCGCCTGCGACCGGTTCACCATAGAGACGCCCATAGCCAGCCGCGATCCAGCGCGGGCTGCGATCGGCGTGGCAGAGTGAGCACGCGTCGGGGCGTGCTTCAACATCCGGCCGCGGCAGCTCGATTCGGTGACTCCGGCGCGCCCCGACGAGCCCATAGACGACCTCGGGCATGTGGCAGTCGATACACGCGGTGCGGCGATGTCCGTCGTGTCCGTCGTCCGCGTGGCACGCGACGCACTGGCGATCGCCCTCCATCGCGGGGCGCATCTGTCCGGCGGGGCTGCCCTCGTGCATCCCGTGGCAGTCCGTGCACGTCAGATCGGTGCACGGGCTCTGGAGGAGTCCCTGGAATTCATACGCCGTCAGCCGCGGCGTTCCGTCCGGCCAGAAGCGAGCCGCGAACACCCCTTCCTCTCCGTTGAGCGTCGTCTCGCGTGTCAGAGGCCGGCTGTAGCGCGACAGGCGCTCACCCGGCACGTAGGGGTCCCCGTCGCGAAGAAACGCCCCCACATCGTCCGTGATCCGTTGGCCGTGGCATCGACCGCAAAGCTCCGCGCTCCGTTCCGGTTGCAGCCGCGCGGGATGCACGATCGTCGGGTCCGCGCGCTCCGCATCGAGATGAAGCGTGTACCGCCGCACCGGATCGGTGTTGACTCGCGCGTGCTCCTCCGCCGGACCGTGGCACGCCTCACAGGCGACCCCCAGCTCGGCGACCTCGGTCTCGAACGCGTCCCCTCGCGCGCCGGGGTTGGCCGCGACGTTGTGACAGAACACGCAGTTGTCGTTCCAGCGCACGACGTGCCGCATGTAGTCCGTGCTGGTGATCCGTGCTCCGTCTGGTGGCGGATCGGGGTCGGGGGTCAGAAACGCACCGTTCATGTGGAACCAGCGCCCCTCCTCCACCTGCCACGCCATGGGCAGGCGTACATACACGTCTCCGTCACGAGCGAGGTACTGCTGGATGTGGTGCGAGCCCACCGTGCGTTCCACCGTGAAGCGCGCGAGCTCGCCCTCGGGGCCCGTCAACACCATCTCGAAGGCGCCCGCTTCGCCGCGCCGCATGCGCGCCTCGATGCCGCCGTACGAGAAGGTCTGCGCGTTGAAGTCCCCCAGCACCGCGGACTCCGTGGCCTCCTGCGTCATCGTGCGATGGAACGTCTCGGACCAGCTCTCGTAGGCACCCGGGTGGCAGCGCTGGCAGGCCGCGCTCGTCGCGTGCGGCGCGCCGTGCAGGTCACGAGGCCGGTCGAGCTCCGCGTCGACGCGCCCCGCCCAGAGCGCCACGAGCCCAGCGGCGAGCGCCACGCCGGCCGCGCAGACGACCGGGCCGTTGACGATCCTTCGAGTGCTGCGAGCGGGGTCAGCCACCGACGGCAGGATCGCTCACGACACGTCGCGCGAGCATCCGAAAAACCGGAAGGCCATCTTCCTCAGCACGCATCTCTCGGTTGGAGCGCCCTTCGAACGGGTTCTCAGCGAGCCAGTATCCGTCGCCGTCACCCGCGGGCACGAACCCCGGATGGGCCGCGATCACCGCGTGGTAGTCATGCCCACGGTCCTCGACGTCGGTCTGCACGAACAGCTCGCCACCCACCGCGAGCAGGCGGGCAAGCGCGTCCAGCAGCGTATCGGTGACGACCATGCGTTTCTGGTGCCGCTGCTTCCACCACGGGTCGGGGAAGTGCACGAACGCACGGGTCAGGCAACCGTCGGGCCCCCCGCGCTTCAAGATGTCCCGTACGTCGGCGCACAGCGCCTTGGCGTTGTCGAGGCCGAGCCGCGCGCGCTTCTCCTCGACCTTGTAGGCCCACTTCGCCTTGCACTCGACGCCGAGCACCCGGTGCGTCGGCTGGGCCTCGGCGCGAACGAGCAACGAGCGCCCGCGTCCAAAACCGATGTCCAGCTCCAGCGGCCCCTCGCCCGGTACGAAGGCGTCGAGGTCGAGCGGGCCCTCCGGCAGCGGCTCGACCATCATGCGGTAGGGAACGGGAGGGGCAGTGCGGGATTCCACGGCGAGCGCCGTTCTGCGTTGGCCGATGGCCAGTGTCAACGTGCGCACTTCTTGACCCGCCCTCCCCCCTTCGCGTATCCAACCGTCACGGCGCCACGCGGCAGGCCGGTTGAGGAGGAGCGAGTGGCGGTGAAGATCCTGGCGGCGGATGACAGCGCAACGATGCGCAAGGTCCTGGAGATGACCTTTGCGGGCGAGGCAGTCGAGCTCGAGACCGTCGACAGCGGGGAGGCCGCGGTGGAACGCGCCTCCAAGAGCCCGCCGGATCTCGTGATCGCGGACCTGTCCATGGACACCGACGGCTACGAAGTCGCACGCGCGTTGAAATCCAGCGCAGCGACCTCGCAGGTGGCGGTCATGGTGATGTCCTCGCAGCACCTGGAGTTCGACGCGCAGCGCGCGGCGGGCGCCGGCGTCGATGACTTCATCGTGAAGCCGTACGACAGCCAGGCCATGATCGACAAGGTCAAGGATGTCTTGGCCAAGCCGCGCTCGGCGGCGACCGAGACCGGCGCTCCCGCCGCCAAGGCCGCCCCCGCCAAGCCGGTTCCCGCGCGCCCCGCGCGTCCCGGAGTCGGACGGCCGCGCGGCACCGCGCCAACGCCCTCGCCCCGCAGCACGGTGGCTTTCGGCGCGGCCGGGGGACGTCCCGCGCTGGAGCTGGCGGACGACGACCCCAGCCCGCCCAAGCGCCCTGTGCCCGCCAAGCCCGCGGCCAAGGCACCCGCCCGTCCCGTGCCCAAGCGCCCCGCGGCGCCAGCGGCAAAGAAGCCCCCTGCTCTTCCGGGCCGTGCGCCCACCGGCGCCGGGAAAACCGCTGCTTCGAGCAAGGCTGGGTCCTCTCCGGGTCGTGCCGCCGCGGCCACCGCGTCGGGCAGCGAGATGGCCGGCAAGCTCTCCGATCTCGGCCTCACCACCGAACAGGTGGAGGGGGTGCTCGCGCTCAGCCGCGAGGTCATCGAGCAGGTCGTGTGGGAGGTCGTCCCGGACCTCGCCGAGGTGCTGATCAAGGAAGAGATCAAGCGCCTCACCGAGTGAGGGCTCCGCGCGACCGCGCCGCGTTCAGTTCGGTCGCAGAAACCCCGGCTCCGCGGTAGATGGCGTCGCCAGTTCGGG
Source organism: Sandaracinaceae bacterium (assembly GCA_045106715.1). GTDB lineage: Bacteria > Myxococcota_A > Polyangia > Polyangiales > Sandaracinaceae. The sequence continues at coordinate 2,798 of JBGCFC010000269.1, read as the reverse complement.
CTATGCACTCGCTCCCATGAGTGACGCCCGCTTCGACACCATCGTCTTCTCCGAGCTTCCCAAGCACTTCGACTCCAACGCCGCCGAGGAGCGGTGGGACGCGTCTTGGGAGGAGAACGGAGTTCACCGGTACGACCCTTCGCGCTCGCGCGAGGAGTCCTTTGTCGTGGATACGCCCCCGCCCACGGTGTCGGGCGCGCTGCACGTCGGTCACGTGTTCAGCTACACGCACACCGACATCCTGGTGCGGCAGCGGCGCATGTCCGGGCTCAACATCTTCTATCCGATGGGCTGGGACGACAACGGCCTGCCCACGGAGCGCCGCGTCCAGAACTACTTCCACGTGCGCTGCGACGCGACGGTGCCGTACGAGCCGGGGCTGACGCTCGAGGGGCCGGTCGACAAGAAGGAGGCCAAGAAGCGCCGCCCGCTCGTCGTCTCGCGCCGGAACTTCATCGAGCTGTGCCAGGAGGTCACCAAGCGCGACGAAGAGGCGTTCATGCGGCTCTGGCGCCGGCTCGGGTTGAGTGTCGACTGGGCCCAGGAGTACGCCACCATCGACGAGAAGTCGCGCCACCTCGCGCAGCTCTCGTTCCTGGATCTGCACGAGAAGGGGCACCTCTACAGCCATGAGGCCCCGACGATGTGGGACGTCGACTTCCAGACCGCGGTCGCGCAAGCGGAGGTCGTCGACAAGCCGAAGAAGGGCGCCTTTCACGACCTCCGATTCGGGGTCGAAGGCGAGGACCGTTCGTTCGTGATCTCGACGACACGGCCCGAGCTGCTGCCCGCCTGCGTCGGCGTGACGGCCCACCCGGACGACGAGCGATTCAAAGACCTGTTCGGCAAGTCGGCGATCACCCCGCTCTTTCACGCGCCGGTGCCGATCTTCCCAAGCGAGCTGGCCGACCCAGAAAAGGGCACGGGCATCCTCATGGTCTGCACCTTCGGTGACCAGACCGACGTCATCTGGTGGCGCGAGCAGAAGCTCCTGCTGCGCCAGGTGATCGGCCGGGACGGGCGCCTGGTGCCGCTGACCTTCGGCGAGGAGGAGTGGCACTCCAAGAACCCGGAGATGGCCAACCGCTACTACGCGGAGCTCGTGGGCAAGAAGGTCGTGACGGCGCGAAAGCGCATCGTCGAGTTGCTGCGGGAGCCGGAGGGCCGGTCCGCGGGCGACGACGCGCCGCTGCAGGGGGAGCCGAAGCCCACCGACCAGGCCGTGAAATACTACGAAAAGGGCGACCGACCGCTCGAGTTCGTCAGCACGCGGCAGTGGTTCGTGCGCCTGATGGACAAGAAGCGGGAGCTGCTCGACCGCGGCGATCAGATCGGCTGGCACCCGTCGTTCATGAAGGAGCGCTTCCGCATCTGGACGGAGAACCTCGGCCTCGACTGGTGCATCAGCCGCCAGCGGTACTTCGGCGTCTCGTTTCCCGTCTGGTATCCGCTCGACGCCGAGGGAGAGCCAAACTTCGACGCGCCCATCCTCGCGGACGCGGCCTCGCTGCCCGTCGACCCGATGAGCGACACCGCGCCTGGCTTCGAAGAGAGCCAGCGCAACCAGCCGGGCGGCTTCACGGGGGAGCCCGACGTCTTCGACACCTGGTTCACGAGCTCGCTCACCCCGGAGATCGGCTCTCACTGGCGCCTCGACGAAGACCGCCACCGCCGCCTGTTTCCCGCCGACATTCGCCCGCAGAGCCACGAGATCATCCGGACGTGGGCGTTCTACACGATCGCCAAGGCGCACCTCCACGAGTCCTCGGTCCCGTGGAGCAACGTCGTGATCAGCGGCTGGGTGGTCGCCGACGACCGCAAGAAGATGGGCAAGAGCGCGGGCAACGCGAAGGGCTCCCCCATGGGGTTGATGGAGGTCTACTCCGCCGACGCGCTCCGCTACTGGGCGGGCTCAGCCCGGCTCGGCACTGACACGGTGTTCGACGAGAAGGTCTTCAAGATCGGCAAGCGGCTGGTCACCAAGCTCTTCAACGCCGGTAAATTCGTGCTCAGCCAAGAAGCCGCCCGACACCCGATCGCCGCAGAACCCGACCGTGTGTTCGTCGCGCAGCTGCGCGCGCTCGTGAAGGAGGCCCAGGCCGCGTTCGACGAGTTCGAGTTCGCGAAGGCGCTGATGGTGACCGAGCAGTTCTTCTGGTCCCACTTCACCGACACGTACCTCGAGCTGGTGAAGGCGCGCGCGCGCGGTGACTTCGGTGACGAGGCCGGCCAGGGCTCCGCCGTCGCAACGCTGCGACTCGGGCTCAACGTGCTCCTCCGGCTCTTCGCGCCCTTCCTGCCGTACATCACCGAGGAGGTCTGGAGCTGGATCTTCGCGGCGGAGACCGGCCAGCCCTCCATCCACCGCGCGCCCTGGCCGAGCGAAGCGGAGTTCGATCACGTGGACTCCGCCGATGCGGGAGCGTGGGCCTACGTCGCCGAGTTCATCTCGGGTGTGAACAAGGCCAAGACCGAACAGGGAGGCTCCGCAGGACGCATGCTCGAGCGCCTCTCGCTGAGCACGTCGGCCACGATGAAGGCGGCGCTCGCCGGGTTCCACGCCGACCTCGAAGCCGCGGTGCGGTGCCCGGCCGGGGTGCTTGAGTGGGCCGAAGCGGACGGCGACGGCGTCACCGTATCCGAAGCGGCTCTGCAGCCGAAAGCGCCCAAGCCCCCAAAGCCCTAACTGGCCGTTGAAGAACCGACGTCGATGGATCGGGCCTGCGAATTGCCGTCCTGGCCGCATGGCGTGACGACGAGATCCCTGAGGATGTTGGAGGAGCGACAGGCGGCCTGGG
>JBGCFC010000268.1:0-25517 GCA_045106715.1 Sandaracinaceae bacterium | reverse complement strand
CGACCGGCTTCCCGCCGACCGGCTTCCCGCCGACCGGCTTCCCGCCGACCGGCTTCCCGCCGACCGGCTTCCCGCCGACCGGCTTCCCGCCGACCGGCTTCCCGCCGACCGGCTTCGCTCCGACCGGCTTGCGGGGCGACTTGGCTCCGAGGGGCTTCCCCGCCGAGCGCCTCGGCAGCTTCACGCCTGGCGGCTTGGGCCGACCCACCGCACCTCTTGCTGGCTTCGCGCTCGTGGAAGGCGCGGCCGGCTTGGGGGCGAGCGGCGGCGGCTTGGGCGGTGTGCGACGTGGACCAAGCCCGCTGGGCGGGGCGATGGGCGCGTTGGGCCGACGGGGTTTCGCACCGGTCGAGTCGTCGTCTTTGCCCGCGAGCGCAAACCCGACGAGCGTCGGCTGTCGACGTCGGGACGAGCGCTTGCGGCGGGGCTTGGCTTTCGCCGCCTCCCGCTCCTCGGGCTCTTCCTTGGGCTCGTCCGCCATGGTCAGCGCGCCATCGGGGGCGCCGGCATCATGATGCCTGGCGGCGGGCGTCCTCGCGACTCATTTCCCGCGGCGCTCACGCCGGGCCTCACTCGATGCCTCGCCGGCCTCGACCTCCGCGAGGCGGGTGTCCTCCGCGTCCTCCGTGACGGGCTCCACCCGCACCCTGCTCGCCGCCTTGGCGACGAGCCGAGAGAACACGTACTCGATCTCCCCCTCGTCACTCACATCCACGTCCACGCGCGAGCCGTCACCCACCATGGCGGTCAGCGCGTCGTCCGCGGCGTCCACCTCGAGCGAGAGCACCTCCGCCGCATGGGCCGCCGTGAGGCGCCCGCCCTCTTCCGCCGCCAGGGCCAGGAGTTGGCGCTCCAGTGTACGCCGCTCTTGCTCGTCGGCCTCCTGCATGGACCGTGCGCCGCCGCGGATCGACAGTCCGCCCACTCCTGCGCCGATCACGCCCGCCGCGATGGCGAGCCCGATGCCGAGGGAGCCGGGAAACAAGACCGCCGCCCCGACCGCAGCCAGCACGCCCGCGCTGAGCGACAGGATCCCGAAGGCTCGCTTCCCACGGCCGCTGGCGCGGCTCATCATCGCACGGGTCGGTCCATCGACTTCGCGCCCCGCCCGTCCGATCAGGACCCCCGTGCGCGCCTTGCCGCAGGCCGCACACACGGTGGCCGGGCCGCGCTTGAGGACCCCTGCGACGGCGTGGCAGTGCGGGCAGCGATTCTGCTCACCAAAGACGCGGCCGCAGCCGGGGCACTTCGCCGCGCCTTCGGAGACGTGGGTCCCGCAGGTCTCGCAGCGCTGGCCGCCCTCGCTCAATTGATGACGACGCCGGTGGCCGCGATCGAAAGCGCGGAGTGCGTCTCCTCCGCGCCCTCGCTCTCGAGGTGGGCGCGCGCGGCCGGGGTCAACTCGCGCATCGCGACCCGCCCCTGCATCATCGCCTGTCGCCCGGACGCCGTCCGCGGGAGAAAGAACCCGTGACCCGCCATCGGGACACGAACGGCGGGACCGTCCTCGCCTTCCCGCAACTCCATCCAACAGCCCATGCGCTGGCACACCTGGGCGATCTGCCCTTCGGTGCGCACGACCTGATCGCGAAACGCAGCCGGCTCGGCCAGGATGGCCGCGAGAGGCGTCAGCGGCATCTCGGAATCCGGCGCCTCGCCGTACGTCCCCGCCTCGTCTCCCTCGGCCGCTTCCGTCTCGGGTTCGTCTTCGGCCGCCGCTACCGGCTGCGACGTGCCCTCGAGCGGGGCGGCCAGCGCGGGCTCCAGATGCCCACTCGGCTCCGTCTCGGCGCCGCAGCCTCCGACCCAGCCCAACATCGAGAGGATCATGACGATCCGTACGCGCGTCACGCTTCTTCCCCCAGCAACTTGTTCATCGAAGCCTCGTCCACCGGGGTGAACGGGTAGTCGTCGAACTCCTCGCTCGTCACCCAGCGGTAGTCGTGGACCGCGAGCTTCTGGAGATTCTCGTCGAGCAGCCTGCACTCGTAGAGGTACAGGTCCACCGTGTACAGCTCGTACGGGTGGGTCCGGAAGCAGATCCACGGCTGGTTGACCTCGACCGACACCCCGAGCCGCTCGGCGATCTCGCGCACCAGCGCGCCGTCGTCGGTCTCGGAGTCCTCGACCCGCCCCCCGGGGAACTCCCAGAGCAGGGGAAGGACCGCGTTGGGCCTCCGTTGGGTGATGAGGTAGCGGCCATCGAGCTCGATGACCGCGCCCACGACCCGAATCGTCTTGCGCTCAGCGTCCGGCACGGCAGACGCCTATAACCCGCCTTCGTCATCGCGTCACCCCAAACACGGGCCTGCTGGCTGCGAACCGGCGAGGAACTTCCGCCATCCCGGTTCGCGCGGGAGCCACGCTGCGGGCCGCGCCAAACGCACGGCGGGGCGTGGGCTACCGCGGGTACTTGGTCACGATGTCGCGCACGGGGCGCTCGACGCTCAGAACAGGGCTCGTGACGAGGTCGCGGCCGGCCGAGTGAAAGAAGAGCGACTCGCCGACCTTCGGGAAGCCGGGGTTGGGCAAGATGCCGCCGCTGCGGCTGAAACGAATGCCGCCGTGCACGCGGTTGCGGAGCGCGAGATGCACGCGCAGCCACTCGCCCGAGCGCCGGTCCTTGACCGCAACGCACAGGTCCTTCTTCACGTGGTATTCCGTGTTCCGAGTCACGAAAACCTTGTGTACGCGCCGGTCTTTGCCCTGAAATCGCATGGTGCCTCCACCCGCGAACCTACATGTAGGATGACCTCTCCCCAAAAAAGCGGCGCGCACCCGACGCGGCTGCGTTCCGACACGCTGACGCCGCCCGCGCGGACCCCGTGGGGCGGCCGTCGGATCCGTCCACTCAAAGGCCTCCCGCCCGGGCCTTTGGTGGGTGAGTCTTGGGAGTTCTCGGTCGAGCCGTCCTTCCCGAGCCACAGCGTGGACGGGCAGCCGCTCGCGGCGCTGATCGACTCGGACCGGCAGGCGTGGCTGGGACGCTCGGACGTGAACGGCACACCACTGCTTGTGAAGCTGTTGGACGCGGCCGAAGCCCTGTCCGTACAGATCCACCCCACCGACCGAGACCCCGCGCTTGGAGCCACCGAGTCGGGCAAGCCCGAGGCCTGGTACGTGGTCGACGCGGATCCGGACGCAGGCATTTATCTGGGCTGGTCCGAGGGGGTGGACGAGGCGCGCGTGCGCGGCGCCGTGACCGGGGGTGAGGACGTCTCGGCGCTCATGCACTTCGTGCGCGTCCTCCCCGGGGACTACGTGGTCATCGAGGCGGGGACTCCCCACGCGATCGGGCCGGGGGTGTTTCTTGTCGAGCCGCAACGCGTTCAGCCCGAGCGCACCGGGACGACCTACCGCTACTGGGACTGGAACCGGCGATACGACGCCGCGGGACAGCCGGATGCGGGAGGTGAGCCCCGGCGGCTGGACCTCGAGCGCGCGCTCTCGGTGACCCGCTGGGATCTGCCCCGAGGCGAGTCGCTGCTCGACCGCATCCGCCATCGCGCCGGCCCTCCCCGGATGGCCGAGGCCCGCGTTGAGGTGCTGCGGGCGCCACACGCATCGACTCCGCTCTCGACCGCCCGCGTCAGCGGCTCGGGGTCGCTCCCGCTCCCGTTCGGGGGCCAGCTGCGGGCGCTCACGGTGCTGGCGGGCCGCGCCACGGTCGGCGGCGCGGAACTCGGTCCGGGCCACACCGCCGCGGTGCCCGCATGCTTCGAGGGCCTCGTGCAGTTGACCGACGCGCACGCGACGGTCTGCGCGTGTGAGCTCGCGCCGCCGCCGGGCTGACTCTACGCTCGCGCCGTGAGCACCGAATACGACGCCATCCTCTTGCTCTCCTTCGGCGGCCCTGAGGGCCCGGACGAGGTCATGCCCTTCCTCGAGCGCGTGGTCGCCGGCCGCCCGGTCCCACGCGAACGCCTGGTCGGCGTCTCGAAGCACTACCTGACGATGGGCGGCGTCAGCCCGATCAACGCGCGTGTCCGCGAGCTCATCGCCTCGCTAGAGTCGGCGCTCGCGGAGAAAGGGCCGGCGCTCCCCGTTTACTGGGGCAACCGCTTCTGGCACCCGCTCCTGGAGGACACCGTCAAGAAGATGCGAGACGACGGACGCAAACGGGTGCTCTGTGTGGTGACCTCGGCGTACAGCTCCTGGTCCGGCTGCCGCGCGTACTGGCGCGACATCGAGCGCGCGCGCGAGGCGGTGCCCGGGGCGCCCGTGATCGACCGCGTCCGCACGTACTTCAACCACCCCGGCTTCGTGGAGACCTGCATCGACCGCGTGCGGGAGGGGCTGAACATGCTCGGCGAAGACGCGAGCGAGGCCACCGTTCTCTTCAGCGCACACAGCATCCCGAACGGCATGGCCGCGGCGTGCGACTACGTGGAGCAGCTCGAGGAAGTCGCCCGCCTGTGCACCGAGGCGCTCTCGCTCTCCCGAACCCAGATCGTCTACCAAAGCCGCAGCGGCCCGCCGCGGGTGCCGTGGCTCGAGCCCGATGTGGGCGACGCCATCCGCGGCCTCGCCGAAGCCCGTCCGGGGAGCGCCGTGCTCGTGGCGCCCATCGGCTTCGTCGCCGATCACATGGAGGTGGTGTGGGATCTCGACACCGAGGCTCGCGGCATCGCCGAGGAGTGCGGGCTGACCTTCGCGCGGGCGCCGGCCGCAAACGTGCACCCCGCGTACGTCGAAGCCCTCCGCGATCTCGTCGAGGAGAGGGTCTCGGGGCGTGCGGAACGACCCACCGTTGGCCGTCTTCCCGCCCGCCCCGACACGTGCCGGCCGGGGTGCTGCCCCGATGGTCGTCCCGCTCGTCCGCTGCCGCGCGCTTGACGCGGTCCGATGCGTGAACAAGAGTCGCGCCGATGTCGAGCGGTGAGGATCCGACGCCCGTGCCCCGCGTCTCCATCGTCATTCCCGTGTACAACGAGGAGGCGATCCTGAACGCGGCGGTGGTCGATCTCGTCGACCGCCTCCAGCAACTGGACTGGCCCTATGAGCTGCTGCTCGCGGAAAACGGGTCTCGTGACCGGACCGTGGAGATCGCCAAGGCACTCGAGGAGCGGTTCCCTGAGGTACGCACGTTCAGTTACGGGGAGCCGAACTACGGTGCGGCGCTGAAGCGCGGCATCCTCGAGGCGAACGGCGAGTTCGTCATCTGCGACGAGATCGATCTCTGCGACACCGATTTCTACGAGCGGGCCATGGCGCTCCTCGAGACGAACGAGGCGGACCTCGTCGTCGGCAGCAAGGCGATGCGCGGTGCCAGCGACGAGCGCCCGGCCGTCCGGCGCTTCGCCACACAGGTGATCAACGGGATGTTGCGTGTCTCGCTCGGCTTCCGCGGCACCGACACGCACGGGCTCAAAGCCTTCCGGCGCGCCCCGCTCATCGACGTCGCGCGCTCGTGCCTCGTCGACAAGGATCTCTTCGCCAGCGAGTTTGTCATCCGCGCCCAGCGCGGCGGCATCCGCAGCGTCGAGATTCCGATCCGCGTGCTGGAAAAGCGCGCCCCCTCGATCCACCTCTTCCGACGCGTCCCGAACGTGATGAAGAACCTCACCAAGCTCTTCATCGCGATTCGCATCCAGGGCTGACGGACGGCGTGAAGCTCGCCGCCGTCAGCGTCGACCTCGACGAGGTGGGCTGTTACGCGGCCATCCACGGGCTCGAGCCGCCCACCGAAGACGCCGCCCACGCCATCTACCGTCGTGCTCTACCGCGGCTTCGCGCCCTGTTCGAAGACGAAGGCGTGCCGGCGACGTTCTTCGCGATCGGAACGGACCTCGACGACGACAACGGGTCGCGGCTCCGCACGCTGGTCGAGGACGGCCACGAGATCGGCAACCACTCGCTGTCGCACCGATACGACCTGACCCGGCTCACGCGGGACGAGAGCGATCGCGAGGTGGGCGGCGGCATCGACGCCATCGAGCGCGCGACCGGCGTCGCGCCCACGGGATTTCGCGCCCCCGGCTACACGATCAACGAGGCGGTCTTCGACGTGCTCGCGGCGCGCGGTGTGAGCTACGACTCGAGCGTCTTCCCGTGCCCCGCGTACTACGGCGCCAAGGTTGCGGCCATCGGCTCCATCCGGCTCGCAGGACGCCGCAGCCACAGCGTCGTCGACGATCCGCGCGTCTTGTCGGCGCCGGCCGACCCCTATCGCATCGGCCGCCCCTACTGGCGTCGTGGAACCGGGCTCATGGAGCTGCCCATCGGCGTGTCGCGGGGGCCGCGTCTCCCGTACATCGGCACGTCCGTCGTTCTGAGTGGCGAGCGCGGCGCGCGCTGGCTCACGCGCTCCGTGCTCGGGCGACCGCTCGTGAACCTCGAGCTGCACGGCATTGATCTGGCCGACGCCGACGAGGATGGGCTCCGGTTTCTCCGTCCCCACCAGCCGGACCTCCGCCGCACCGCGAACGAGAAGGCCGCCGCGCTGCGCAGTGCCCTCTCGACCTTGCGCGACGCGGGCTATCAGTTCGTGACGCTCGAGCGCGCCGCGAAGCGCTTCCGCGAACGACTGGCTCCGTGACGCGCCAGGTCACCACCGAAGGCGGCGAAATCAGCCTGGTCCAGCACCGCGTCGCGCGGCTCTGCCTCGTCTTCGGCATGGTGAACTTCGCCACCGCGGCGGTCCGGGCGGTCATGGTCGCGACGGGGCTGCTGGGCGCCATGCGCCTTCCTCTCGCGACCATCCCGGCGCAGCTGCTCTCCGGCGTGGCGCTCGTCAGCGTGACGGCGTTCCTGTTCCGAACCCCGCGCACGCCCCGTCAGGTGCGCGTCGCCGAGGCGCTGGGGCTGTTGACCACCGCGTTCAGCTACGAAGGCATCGCCTACCAGCTGACCACCGAGGTGATCGACGCGCCGCCCCTGCATCGCATGGCCGAAGACCCCGAGAGCGCCGTGTTTGCGTTCTTCGCCGTGACGCTGCCACTCGTCGGAGCCAGCTTCGTGCTGACGTACGTGATGATCGTGCGCGCAGCGCTGGTACCGACCCGCGCCCGCCACACGGCCATCCTGACGAGCCTCGTCGGCGCGCCGCTCGGGGTCATCGCCTACATGGCCGGGCACGGGCCGCACGAGAGCTACCTGCTCTCGCCTGCGCTGCTCGCGCTTGGCGGCGTGATGCAGTGGGCCTTCACTGTCCTGATCTGCGCGGCGGTCAGCCACGTCATCTACGGGCTGCGCGAGGAGGTCCGGGAGGCCCAGCGGCTCGGTCAGTACACCCTCGAGAGCCTCATCGGCGAGGGCGGGATGGGCATGGTCTACCGCGCATCTCATCTGATGCTGCGAAGGCCGACCGCCATCAAACTGCTGCCGCCGGACCGCGCGGGGCACGAGGCGCTGACCCGGTTCGAGCGCGAGGTTCGGCTGACCGCCCAGCTCACCCACCCCAACACCGTCACGATCTTCGACTACGGGCGCACCGCCGACGGGGTCTTCTATTACGCCATGGAGCTGCTCGACGGCGCCACGCTCGATGAAGTCGTCGCGATCGACGGTCCGCAACCCCCGGAGCGCGTCGCGCGCATCCTCGAGCAGGTCGCAGGCGCCCTGAGCGAAGCCCACGCCGTCGGCCTCATCCACCGCGACATCAAGCCGGCCAACATCGTGCTGTGCCGACAGGGCGGTGAGCTGGACGTCGCCAAAGTGGTGGATTTTGGGCTCGTCAAAGAGGTCGCCGCCGCCAAAGACACCGCGGTGAGCCGCGACGGCACGATCAGCGGGACCCCGCTCTACATGGCGCCCGAGATCCTCAAGGCCTCCAACGCCGCAAGCCCGCGGAGCGACCTCTATGCGCTCGGCGCCGTCGCCTACTTCCTGCTCACCGGCGAGCACGTCTTCTCGGGCGAATCCGTCATCGAGGTGCTCGGCCACCACCTGCACACGGAACCCGAGCCGCCGCCCTCCCGCCTGGGGGAGTCCGTGTGCGAGCCGCTCGAATCCCTCATCATGCGCTGCCTGGAGAAGGACCCCGCCGCGCGCCCCGCCGACATGGTCGCGCTCCGGCGCGCGGTCGAGCAGTGCCACGTCGGCCGCTGGACACAGCGCAGCGCGCGCAACTGGTGGGACGCCTACGCGAGTGGATTGGCGGAGCGGCGCTCGCGCGCGCCGGTCGCGTCCCCGAAGACCAAGATGGCCGTCGACGTCGACTCCCGCGCGATCACGCTGGACCCGTGACCTCGACCCAGCCCGGCGATGCACGGTTGGCCACCGCCCGCGTCGCCAACTCGTCGGCGCACTCGTTGAGCTCCACGCCGGCGTGTCCGGGGACATAGTAGAGCGCGACATCGTCGAGCGCGGCCATCGCGTCCTTGGTCTCTGCGATCAGCTCGGCGTTCTTCTTCGCCTTCCAGCCCTTGGTCAGCATGTTGATGCTGTACTGGCTGTCCGTGTAGATGCGCACCGGCTCGCTGCGCTCCCGAAGAAACTGCGCGGCGCGAAGAAGCGCCGTGAGCTCGGCGATGTTGTTTGTCCCCTGCCCGAGGTACTCGGTCAGCTCGTGGCGACGGTCCCCGTCGAGCACCACCACACCGAGACCCGCCGGCCCCGGGTTGCCGCTGCACGCCCCGTCGGCATAGACGATGAGCGCGCCCTCTTCATGCGGCGGGGGCGGCGACTTCGCCTTCTTGCTCTTCTTCTTGGCGCCCGATTTCCCGCCTCCCGCCGGCGACGCCTTGGCCTCCGCGCAGTGCGCATCGGGGAACGTCTGCCCGCCCGGAATCGGCACCAGGTTGCCGAGCGAAGCGTGGTACGCGCGCCCGTCCTTCGGCTTGTAGCGGATCTCCACCCGCCCCTTCTCGGCGAGCGGCTGCCCGCCGTCGCTGCAGCGCACCAGGACCTTCGCGTTGCGAAGCTTCATCTCCATCCACGGCATGCCGCTCATGTAGCAGACATCGGCGCACGCGCGGCCCCATAGGTGAGCCCCCAGTCGCTGGGCAACCGGGGGCTCGGGGACTCTTCGAATCGTGGTGGAGGAGTCAGGAACCTTCGTACGCAGACAGAGACGTGCATGAGCCGGCTCGATTCACCTGCGTCGCCGACGATGCGAGAATGGACCTGCGCGCTATACCTCGTGTGTGCGCACGCGCGTCCCCAAGACCCGCCGAACATGGCTGCTCATCGCCCTGGGCGTCGTGATCTCGCTTGTCATCACGATGCTGGAAGCCAGCGGTCGCGAACCGCGCCGCGCCGCGCCGGATCCCGCGCCGATCCCCGCTGCCACTCCCCCGACGGACGTGGTCGAGGTCGAGTTCACGGAGTAAGCGGCTCGGTCCCTTCGGCGCCGAGCTCGGTCCAGAGTTCGCGCAGCGCGTCGACCTGGTCATCGGTGGCGCGCACCTGAATCACGACGTCCGGCCCGGCGCGCTCGACCTGCATCGCGCGGAGCACGGTGCCCACGACGCTCAGGCGCACCCTGAGATCGCGGAGCACTTCGGCCCCCTGCGCAGTGACCACGTCTGCGATCGCACCCGCGTCGGCGTCAGTCGAGCGAAGCACCAGCCTGAGCTCGACCCCTCCCTGAAGACGCGCGCCGAGACCCAGTGTGCGCACGGTCAGGAGCGCCCCCACCGATGGATCCAGCCCTGACGCCATCTGCATCATCGCCGGAAGCCACGCGTCTGGCAGCCGCCCCACGACAACGAGATCGCTCGCGCGAAGCCGGTCGAACACCGCCCGCAGATCCGAGTCCGTCACCGCGGAGGCGGCCTGCCCCCGCGCGACGCGGACCGTCTGGGCCACCAGCGCGCGGTCGCCTCCCAGGACGGCGTCCTCGCCGAAGAACGTGGCCACCGAGTCGCCCCGCACGGACGCGACCGCGGAGAGGCCCTCGACCTCGGTGGAGGAGACGCCGCCGCCCCGCCCCGAGAGCACGCTGCGCACACACTCCACCAGGCGCTGCCGATGGGCGCGCCCGCGGGCGAGCTCTCCGCGGGCCACGAACCCGAGCTGCTCGAACGGTCGGTCCGTGCCCATCGAGAAGACGAGCGCCCGATCGACCTCCTGGAGCGGGTCGTAGCCGCAGGTCTCTTCGACCCGTCGCACGTCGCCGTCGGTGTCCTCCTCGAGCAGCACGTCGAACAGGTGGGAGCTCAGCACCGCCGCGACGTCCAGGCTTGCGATGATCTCCGCGCCTTCGGGCGCCAGGCCGAGCGGGTGTTCTGGAAGCGCGTCCCGCTGCAGCTGCGAGAAGAGAAGGCCGCCGCCGATGAGCACCACCGCGGCCAACAGGATCCAGCGGCCCTGGCGTAGCTGCTCGATCATGGGCGCGTCAGCGGGTCTTCAGCGCGCGCAGGAAGCGGTCGGCTTCGTCGAGCGGGACGCGGGTGAGCCGGATGGACGCCGCGTCGGCGAGCACCACGTCCATCGAGACGCGCCCCCGGGACCCCGGCACAAAGACGTCGAGCGCCAGATCCAGCGCCGCGCCGCCCAGCACGAGGCCGGCGGCGAGCATCAAGAGGACCAGCTCGCCGCTCCGCACCCCATCGAAGAACACGAGGCCGCCGAGCAGCACGCCGAAGCTCAGCGTCACGGCGCCGACGAGCAGGTGCAGCGCGGGGTAGCGAACCTCGCGCCCGGCTCCCGACAGCGCGTCCCGCTTCCAGCGCGCCGTGCCTTGACGGACGGTGCGCCCGAGGAGCGACCAAGTCGTGTGTACCTCGAGCTCGGACGCGCCGAGCCGGAGCTCAGCCCGACGACGCACGCCGACCAGGAACGCCAGGCCGCGCAACAGCCAGCTGAGCAACGCCCAGCCGGAGACCCAGCGCAGCACCTCGAGCCCGCGCGTCCGCGGCACCCGGCCGACCGAGCCGGACACACGCGGGCTGACGACCGTCGACTCCCCGGCTCCGTCGCCCGCGAGTGTGCTGGCCATGAGCCGCGTCGCCTCGTCCATGGCCGAAGAGCGAACGACGCTCCGCAGCGCGTCGGCGGCGGTCGAAGCGTCCGACTCCGCGAGTGCAGTGAGCCGAGCCGCGTTCTTGGCCCGGACCTCGGGCCGCCCGCCGTCCTTGGACGCCGCGTCATCGACGACCGCCTGGGCCAGCTCCTTCCAGACGGCGCCGGCCGCGTCGCCCAGCAGCGGGTCGAGGAACGGAGAGATCGAGTAGGGGGTGGCGAGCTCGAGCCAGTCGAGGTGGCGCACGAACCGGAACACCTTCGCTTCGGCGCCCTCCCCCGCGAGCGCGTCTCCGAGACCGCGAACCGCAAACGCCGCCACCAGCGCGCGCTCGCGCGGGTCCTGCGCGCCGCGCTCGGCGATTTCGACCAGGTGGCCGGCATCGGTGGCGCCGCTCGCCCGGTCCACGCCGTGCTGCTCGAGCCGCTTCTTGATGTACTTCTCCCCGGAGAAGAACGTCTGCCCCTCTGCCTGCCGAGACACCAGATCGAACGCGAATGCGCCCAGCGCGCGCGCGGCATCAGGGTCCTCCACGGCGGCGACCGCGTCGAGGGCGCGGCGGACGTCGGCGTCGCGAACGGGCTCGATCTCACTGCTCATCGGCGGGCGAACATAGCAGCGAAGCCCGCCCATTCCAGCAGGCTGGCTCTCACGCCTCGACGACGTCGATGGCGTCACCCACCCGGAGCGCACCTGGCGCGTCGTGCACCAGGTTCACCCCGAGCCAGACGCGACGATCCCGCGTTCGGTAGCCCGACAGCGTCTTGAGCACGGCCTTGTCCGAGACCCCCCGGTCCGGGTCGACGTCGACCATCACGCAGCGTGAGCAGCCGACCGGGGCTTCGAAGCGGAGCGCACCGATGCGCAACGCGGCCCAACCGTCCTCCGCGTAGGGGGCGGCGCCGGAGACGACCAGGTTGGGCCGGAAGCGACGGGCGTCGACGTCCGCTTCGACGCGCCCACGGAAGTCGTCGAGGGACGCCTGACCCAGGAGCAGAAACGGGAACCCATCGGCGAACGAGTTGAGGTCGCCGGCGCGCGCGTAGCGAGGGTCGGCGGCCCGGCGTGAAGAGGCGGGCATGAACACGAGCCGGACCGACTGCTCGAGCCGATCGCGGAGCCAGGTCGCGACGTCGTCTCCCTGGTCGACCGCTTCGACCTCGTCGTCCCAGACCGTGACCGGGCGTCGTGGGCCGGCCTCGGTCGGGGCGAGCGTGAGCGCCTCCTCCTCGTGAGCGAGTTGGAGGGCCCCGTCCTCCCAGCGCGCAGAGAACCGCGCCATTTCGGGGTGTTCTCGCTGCGTCAGGAAGCGGCCCGATTCGTCGACCACCATGAAGCGGCGGTCGAGGGCGAGGCCGCGGTCGTCCACTTCGGCTTGCTCGACGCGGTGCCCGGCGAACGACTTCACCGGGTGGACCCAGATCTCCGACAGGACCAGCGACATGGCTCGCCTACAGCCCCAACTTCGCGCGCAGCGCGGCGAGTTCGTCATCGACCTGCTTGTCGAGGTCGTCCTGCTCGGGAACGGGCGGCGACACGGCGGGCTCCTCCCCCGCGTCGAGGGGTTCGAGCCCGACGGGCAGTCCCGTCGGGGGGGCGTCACCGAGCCGCCCGGCGAGGGCCTCGCTCACGGTGCGCACCACCCGCGTGGCCCCCTCCGGCGCGGCCGCGGCCAGCGACGCCGCGCGGCCCGCCGCCATGCGCGTCTCCGAGAGTGACGCGTCGAGCGTGACGGCGAGGGTGGCCGCCGCGTCCGCGATCTGTGCCAAGCCCTCCGACTCCAGGCGGTGAGCGAGCCGCGCCTGGGAACTGCGTGGCGCGACGGTGGCCACGCTGGCGCCGACGGCGAGCGCGCGGAGCACCTCGGGCCCGGCGATCCGTCCGAGCACGACGTCAGCCGCCCGGTACGCCGCCTGTGCCTCCGGTCCGTCGGCGAACATGCGCGCGCGAAGGCCATGCCCGGGCACACGGCGCCGCAGCTCGGCCGCCAGCGAGGCGTCCGAGCCCACGTCGAAGAGCCATGTGCCCGCTCCCCGGACGAGCGAGAGCTGGACGAGCGACGGCGCCAGATCGCCTTCGAGCAGCGCGGCGGCGCGCACGACCACCACGGGGCCGGCGAGCTGCCGGGCCTCGAGCAAGGCGAGGCGGTCCTCCGCCGGCCCCCACCCGATCGGGGCGACGGGCCCGACGGTGTGCACCCGTTTGCGCGCCGCCCCGTGGGAGACCACATCCGGGATCATGCCGTCGTGCGCGACGAGCACGAGGTCAGCGTCGAGCGGTCCGCTCCACGCCGTGTCGAACGACGGGAACAGGACCACCCGCGTGGCGACCCCCGCCTCGTGGGCCATCGAGTCCGACTCGGGGTCGAGCGACACCACGACGCTCGCTTCATCCAGTCCCGGCGGCGGAGCGGCGCCCAGCGGAAGTGCGATGGGACCCGAGCGGTCGTCATCCGCGGGCTCGGGCGGCGCGCCGAACGCCTCCTGCACGGCGCTCGCGACCCCCTGAAGGTTTGGGTCTTTGCCCTCGTAGAGCACCCTCGCGCTGACCTGAACCTGCTGGTTGTCCGCGTTCATCTCATTCCTCCGCGTCGTCCGGGACGAGCGATTCTTGGCTCCCGGGCGACTCAACGACCACGGGCGCAGACGATTCCGGAGCGGCGACCTGGGGCGCACGCGCCCAGACCGCCGGGGGCGTCTTGTCCGCGTCGGGCTTTGCGTGCTCTTCGTGCTCCGCGTCGTCGGTGTCCTCCGCATCGGCGAACCCTTCCGCGCGCTCATCCGACTCCTCGTCGGCCTGCGCCTTCGCCGCCGCCACATCCGGGTCGTCCGGCAGCCCCTCTTCGCGCAGCCAGGGCGCGAGCCGTCCCGAATCCCCTCCATCGAGGAACAGCTTGCTCTTCCGGTAATAGGCGAGCCCACGCATCACGAAGATCTTCACCACCGCGGCCGCCGGCACCGATAGGAGCACGCCCAGGAAGCCGAACAGTTCGCCGCCAACCATCAGCGCGATGAGAACCCAGATGGCGGGCAGTCCAACCTTGTCGCCGACGATCCGGGGCGTAATCACGAACCCTTCGAGCACCTGAATCACCGTGTAGACCCCGACCACGCCCCCCACCTGCCACCACCCATCCCAGCTGAGCGCACACATCAGCAGCGCGAGGATCAGCGCCGACGCGCCCCCGACGTAGGGGATGAACGAGAGCAGACCGGCCACGATGCCGATCGGGATGGCGAGGCGGATGCCGACCAGGGAGTACGCGACCGAATACAGGACGCCGAGCGCGAGCATGACCAGGAGCTGGCCGCGAACGAACTGGCCCAGCACCTCGTCGACCTCACGCGCAACGTCCACGACAAACGGGCGGTAGCGGCGCGGCACGAGGTCGCGGATGCCGGCCACCATCGGGTCGAAGTCGTGCAGCAGATAGAACGCGATCACCGGGATGAGCAGCGCGCTTCCAACGACGGAAACCATCGACGCGGTGCCGCCCAGGACGAACTCCCCGACGGTGCCGAGCACCGAGGCGGCCTGGCCGGCGATCTCGCTCGGCGCGGCGCCGCCCTCCTCCGGGTTCGCGCTTTCGACGAGCGTCCAGAGGTCGCTCAGTGAATGCGGCACCTCGACGCCGTACTCTCTGAGCAGGGGCTCGATCGCTTGACCCACGCCTTCCAATCGCGAGGGGAGTTCCTGGGCGAAGCCGACCACCTCCCTCACCACGCTGGGCAACAGCGCCACGACGAAGAGCGCCATGCCGCCCAGCACGAGCACGAGCAGGATGACGATACCGAGCGCGCGCGGGACCCGGCGCTCCTCGAAGCGATCGACGAGCGGGTCGAGGAAGTACGCGATCAGGAACGCGAAAAAGATGGGCGAGAGGACCCGCCGCAAATACCAAACGCCGAGGCCCAACAGGACCGCGCCGAGCAGCACCCATAGCCCCGTGAGCCGGCGGTCCTTCCCCTCCAGGTGACGCACGCCTGCGTTGTAGCACGGCCGGTTTGTGAGCCGTCGGCGGGAGCGTTCGGGGTACCCTGCCAGCGTGAAGCGCGTCGATTTCTACGTCCAGCACCTCGTCCGGCACAGCGCCACCGGGGTCGTGATCACCTCCGGCAAGCCCGTCGCCTTTCAGTTCCCGAGCGGCGAGCGCACCTCGAATAACCCCATCGACCACAACCAGGTCGCCGCGTTGGTCAAGGAGATCGCCCCGCCCGACGCGGTCGAGGCGCTGCGCACGACGCGGAGCTGCAGCTTCGACCACGCCGGCGATCAGCTCACGGTGACGGTCGAGGTCGAGGCCCCGGGCCGGGACGACTGGAAGGTCACGATCTCGCCCGCCTCCGCCGGAGGCAGGAGCCCATTGCGTCGCCCCGCGGCCGTCGGTCTCGTCGGAGGGGTCGCCAATGCCGCGGCGGCGCCCAAGTCTGAGAAGCCCCCGGCATCCCGCCCCGCGCCGCGCGCGTCGTTCGAGACGGGCGGGTCGAGCGGCGAGGCGGCGCGCATCGAACGCATGCTGCGTCTGATGATCGAGATCGACGCGTCGGACCTTCACCTGTGCACCGGCGTGGTGCCGATGGTCCGCGTGCACGGTGAGATGCAGCCGCTCGAGGAGCGGGGCCCGTTTGAGGAAGACGAGCTGTCCGAGATCCTCCACGCCATCCTGCCGGAGCGGAATCGAAAGGAGTTCGAGGAGACGAGCGACACCGACTTCGCGCACACCATCGAGGGCTTGGCCCGCTTCCGCGCCAACTACTTCCGGGACCGTCGCGGCGTGGGCGCGGTCTTCCGGCAGATCCCGTTCGACATCATGACGCCCGACCAGCTCGGCCTGCCCAAGCAGGTGCTGGACCTCTGCTACCTGACGAAGGGCCTCGTGCTGGTCACCGGTCCGACGGGCAGCGGCAAGTCGACCACGTTGGCGACGCTCATCGACGTCATCAACCAGCAGCGGCCCGATCACATCATCACGATCGAGGATCCGATCGAGTTCGTGCACAAGAACAAGCGCTGTCTGGTGAACCAGCGCGAGGTGGGCACGCACACGCAGGGCTTCAAGAAGGCGCTCCGCGCGGCGCTCCGTGAGGACCCGGACATCGTGCTCGTCGGTGAGATGCGCGACCTCGAGACCATCGCGATCGCCATCGAGACCGCCGAGACCGGCCACCTCGTCTTCGGCACGCTGCACACCACGACGGCGCCCTCGACGGTGGACCGCATCATCGACCAGTTCCCGCCGGACCGGCAGGCGCAGATCCGCACGATGCTCTCCGAGTCCCTCAAGGGCGTCATCGCCCAGGTACTCTGCAAGCGGAAGGGCGGGGGCCGGGTCGCGGCGTACGAGGTGCTCATCGCCAACAGCGCCGTGTCCAACCTCATCCGTGAGGGCAAGACCTACCAGCTCGTCAGCACCATGCAGACCGGCAAGGCGCAGGGCATGCAGACGCTGAACGAGCACCTCCTTCATCATGTGAAGGAGGGACTGGTCGAACCGCTCGAGGCGTACATGAAGGCGAGCGACAAGCGCGGGTTCAGCGAGACCCTCAAGCGCGCCGGGATCAACTTCGAGATGCCGACGTAGTCGCGGCTCAGCTCGGTCGCGGACCGAAGATGGCCGTGCCGACCCGCACGAGCGTGCTGCCCTCCTCGATGGCCACCTCGAGATCGGCGCTCATGCCCATCGAGAGCTGTGTCAATCCGTGCTCCGTCGCCAGCTCTCGCAAGCGCCGAAAATGCGGCCGGCTCTCCTCAGGAGCGCGCCCAAGGGGGGGGATGGTCATCAAGCCGCATAACGTCAGCGCCTCGGCGGCGCGCGCCGCCGCGATCACGGGCCCCAGCTCCTGCGGCGTGCATCCGGCCTTCTGCGCCTCCCCTGCCACGTCGACCTGCACAAACACGTCGAGCGATACCCCGTCGCGTGCGGCGCGCTTGTCGAGCGCCTCGACGATCCGCACCGAGTCGAGCGTCTCTACCGTCGCGTGCGCGCCGACCGCGAGCCTCGCCTTGTTGCGCTGGAGGTGCCCGATGAAGTGCCAGTCGAGGCCTTCGAGTGCGCGAAGCGCGTCGGCCTTCTCGGCCAGCTCCTGCGCGTAGTTCTCTCCAAACGCACGGTGCCCCAGCGCGTGCGCCTCCCGGATGGTGCTCGAGGAGTGACGTTTGGACACCGCCACGAGCGTCACCTCGTCCCGCTCACGGCCCGCCGCCCGACACGCCGCCACGATGCGCGCCTCGACCTCGGCAAGCCCTTCGGCGACGCGGCTCACGGCCAGGCCTCGATGGCGCCATGGCGGCGGAGCAGCGCCACGGTCTCGGCCGAGGGCAGCCCCACGACGTTGCTCCACGAGCCCTCGATGCGGTCGACGAAACCCGCTGCGATGCCCTGAATGCCGTAGGCGCCCGCCTTGTCCCGCCCCTCCCCAGTGGCGACATAGCGGAGGAGCGAGGCGTCGTCCTGGGGCAGCGCGTGCACCCGGGTCTCCACCGACATCGCCTCCACCAAGGCGGCCGACCGCGCGAGAGCGACCGCCGTGACCACCGCATGCCAGCCGCCGGCGAGCCGTCGCAGCATGGCGAGCGCATGCGCGTCGTCGTCCGGCTTTCCGAGCGCCTCCCCCTCCACGACCACGACCGTGTCGGCGCCGAGCACCCAGCCGTCGCGACGAGAGGCGACGTCGACCGCCTTGAGGGATGCGAGCCGCACCGCGGTCTCGACCGGCGACTCCCCATCGAGCACGCGCTCCTCGGCGCCGCTCGGGTCGACCTCGAAGTCGATGCGCAACGTCTCGAGCAGCTCACGGCGCCGCGGGGACGCCGACGCCAGCACGATCACGCGCCACCTCGCTCGTCGAGGTAGCGGCGGTAGCGCTTGACGTACGTGCGGCTCACGTGGGGCGCGTCCAGTTCGAGGAACTTCGCGAGCTCCGTCACGAAGCCGCGCACGTACACGGGCGCGGGCAGCGCCGGGTAGTCGTCCTCTTCGATGGCCTCGAGGTACGCGAGCCCCACCTTGGTCTTCTGGCTGATCGCGCGCAGCTCCACCCCCTTGGACTCCCGGACCTGACGCAGCAGCGGACCGCTGAAGTCCGTGTCCGGCGTGACGATCGGCGGCGGCGGCAGGTGACTGATCCGGCGCAACACCTCCGCCGGCTCGAGCTCCTCCTCCTCGTCCTCCATCGGGAACACGCTCAGCTCGTACGGACGCCGACGCGCGGGGTCGAGCAGAACGTCGAAGGCCTCCTCGAGCCGGGTGCGCACGGCCTCGATCTCGCCCGGCGCGAACAAGCCGTAACAGCACATCGCGTCCTTGGCGTACACCTCACGCGCACGCTTGTACGCCCGGCGCACCTCTTCGTCGGTGGCGCCGCGCTCCACCTCCAGCAAATCGTGGTGGCTCTCCGGCGGCACGCTTCGCTCGGGTGCGCGGCGCGCACCGGACTTCCCGGAGACGAGCCGTCGGGCGATCTTCTCGATGGTCTTGGCGGACTTGCTGCCCGGGCTCTCGACCAGCAGGAGGCGGCGGTTTCGAACGCAACTCCAGACGGTGTCGTCGTAGTCGATGTGGCCGAGGTAATCGACGTGCACGCCGAGACGGCGGCGGGCGGCCGAGCGGATGGCCTCGCCCAACTCGAGGTCGGCGCGGAGCCGCGTCTGGTTGAGCACCACGGCGGGCGAGAAGCTCTCCATCCACTCCCGCACCGGGTCTGCGAGCGGGTGCCCCTCGTCTTCGAGGCGCCGCCACAGATCCAGCGGCGGCGGCGCGCCGCCCATCTCGTTGAGCTGTCGGGCGAGCGCGCGACGGGTCTCGTCGTCCTTGACGTGCCGGCGCAAGAACCGCACGAACGCGTAGCGCAAGAACCGGTAGGTGTTCTCGACCGCGGTCGGCTCTGGGAGCGTGACAAAGACAGACAGCTCCGAGGCGAGGTGGAAGTCGAGCAGGGTCGACGACGTGCCCGCGCCCAAGTCCACCACCACATAGTCGGCGTCCAGGGAGCGCACCTTGGCTTCGAGCTTGGCCCGACGCGTCCGGCGTTTCTCGCCACGGGCCGGCTCATCGAGCCCTGCGTGGTGAAGGCGCAGGTTGGGCACGGCGGTGTCGAGGAACACCGGCCCCTCGGCCTCGTCCGGCTCGTCGAGCCCGTCGGCCTCGCTCCACGTGATGCGGTGCGGCCGCTCCACGCCGACCATCGTGTGCAGGTTCGCGCCCCCGACATCCGCGTCGACCAACACCACCCGGCGACCGATCGAGGCCAGATACACAGCGAGGTTGGATGCCAGCATGCTCTTGCCGACCCCTCCCTTCGCCCCGCTGACGGACAGCACGCGCAGCGGGCGGACGTTGAGGTCCGGGTTCGTCGGCGGCTCGTCTTCGTCTTCCCCGGGCTCCCGGAAAAGAAGGACCTCCTCCGACGGCATCTGCTCCGTGTCGGACATGCGGCCGCAACGCGTATCAGCGCACCGCCCGGGTCGCAAACCGCAGGCCTCAGCCCACGGCGGCCAAGAACGGCTCCCACTCGACGAACCGGCGCGACTGCGACGCGAGCGATAGCGCCATGCTCCAGCTCGGGCGGACGGGGCGCTTCTTCAGCGTCATGCCTGCCTCTGCGACGCTGTCGTGCCCCTTGGCCAGGTTGCACGGACGGCACGACGTCACGAGATTCTCCCACGTGGAGCGCCCGCCCTTGGAGCGCGGCTTCACGTGATCGAGGTTGAGCCCCTTCTCCCCAGGCTCGATGCCGCAGTACTGGCAGGCGTGGCCGTCGCGCAGATAGACGTGGCGACGCGACAAGCGAAGCGGCGCCTTGGGGACGCGGCTGTAGTGGCGGAGCAAGAGCACACGCGGCACGGAGATGGCGCCCCGCGCGGTGCCGATCCGCTCCTCGGCGTCGCACGGACGTCGGGCGATCCACTCGGCGAAGTCGTGCGGCTCGTACGCCGCGTCGAGCGCGCGCGCCCGGTCCATGTAGAGCAGAGAGAAGCCCTGGCGCGCATCGGTGATCCGCACCGGCTGATAACCCTTGTTCAGGACGAGGACAGGGGAGCTGAGGCCGACCCGGTCGGCGCGCCCGAGGGTCAGGCCGCGCACACCGGCCGTTCGAAGTAAGCAGACACGCTGCATCCAAGATAACGAGCTTCCGGCACCTCTGCCGCCCCGAGCCGAAACCCAGGCGGACGTGGACCCGATGAGCCGTCATGCCTCGCCCCGCTGGTCTGTGCGCTCTGTCCCTCTTGCTCGTCGCGTGCCTCGATGTGCCCCCACCGGTCCCCGACGCCGCGCCACCCGGTCCGGACGCAGGACCGCCGGCGGCCGCGGTGGTCGACGTTCGCGCGTTCGATGCGCGGGGGGAAGCCTGGCCTCTCTCCGGGGTGCCGCGGACGGTGACGCTGATCGCGCGCACCACCGTCGGCGTCGAGGACCTGGAGGACTGGGTGGTGTTGCGCGGGCCGCCCGACGACGAACTCCGGGACGATCTCGACGAGGTCCCGCTCCGTCAGGCCAATCAAGCCCTCGCGCTGCCCGTGCAGCGTCAACGCGTCGAGGATGGCGTTTCGCTGGCGCTCGCGCGCCTGACGGCCGGTGACGTGCTGACGGTGGCGCTGCTCGGGCGCGCGCGCACCGAAGACGGTCGGAGGTTCCCCGAGAGCTGGGTCGAGATGTTGGTCGTGAGCGATGCGCCGCGCGCAGGGGCGGACGTGCTCGCCTCCTGGCCGCCCGACGGCGCCGCGTCCGTCCCCGCCTCGATGGACGCGCTCCTGATCCGGTTCGACGCCCCCGTCGGAGGGGAGCTGCTCGTCTTCGGGTCCGCGGGCGAGGTCGCCACCACGACCGCTCCCACGGACTGCCGTGCATTCGGGTGGCCGGACGGCTTCTGCCTGGCGGCGCGGCCGATGGCCGCCATGCCGCTCGGCCCCGTCACGCTCACACTCGGCCCTGAACTCGTCGACGGAACGGGCGCCGCTCCGGCCCCGTTTCGGGCGGTGTTCGAGGTCTCAGCCTTGCCCTCCTTCGAAGCGCCGCCGCTCCTACAGACCCCCTGTGCGCTCGACGAGATCGCCATTGAGGGTGTGTGCGTGCTCCGCGGCGAAGACCGCATCTCGCTTCGGCTTCGCGCCGCCGAACCGGTGCGCGCCTTCCTCGAGGCGGGCGGTCAGCACGATCGGACGGTGGCCCCACGGGGCGAGGTGAGCCTGCGAATCGAGGGCCTCGCGCCGGACGAGGCCCTCGAGGCCACCCTGCGATGGGTGGGCCTCGGTGGGCACAGCCAAGCGCGGGTCCTGCCGCTTTCGACCACGCCTCCTCTGATGGCGCTGACGCTCACGGAGGTCCGCGCAGACCCGCACGGACGTGAACCCGCCCAGGAACTCATCGAGGTACTAAACTTCGGCGACGTGCCTCTCGACCTCAACGGCATCTCGATCTCGGACCGCCCGGACGCGCTGGGCGACGTCGTCATGGGCG
Organism: Sandaracinaceae bacterium; assembly: GCA_045106715.1. Classification (GTDB taxonomy): domain Bacteria; phylum Myxococcota_A; class Polyangia; order Polyangiales; family Sandaracinaceae. The sequence continues at coordinate 4,155 of JBGCFC010000268.1, read as the reverse complement.
CCGCCCCGCTGGCGCCCGGCGCGCGGGCGCTGCTCGTGGGCGACGACTTCGATCCGGAGGACGCCGAGGACACGCCGGTGCCCCCCGGCGTCGCGCTCGTGCGCGTCGGTCGCTCGCTCGCCTCGGGCGGCCTCAGCAACGCCGGCGAGGCCGTGTACCTCCGAGACCCGCTCATGCGTCGCCTGGCCTACGCACCGGCGGTGGCGACCGGAGAGGGGCGCTGCCTCCAGCGGGCGGATGAGGGCGCGCCTCGGAGCGATGCCTTCGTCGTGTCCGACTGCACCCCTGGCCGGGCCCCGTGACCGAGGCGCTCCCGTTTTCGGCGCGCACCCGAGACGACGCCGTCGTGCAGGGCACCGTCCGGGACGTGCGCTACCAGAGCGCGGACGGCCGCTTCGCCGTGCTCACCGTGCAGCGAGAGGCCGCCGACGAAGCCGTCGGCATCGTCGGTGACGTCGGGGGCCTGTCGGTCGGCGAGGACGCGCGTTTCCGTGGACGCTGGGAGGAGCACCCCAAGTTCGGTCGGCGCTTTCGCGCGGCGGGGTGGACCCCGGTGTTGCCTTCGAGCGAGGCGGGCCTGCGTCGTTTTCTCGGCTCGGGCCTCATCCCCGGGGTCGGGCCGGCGCTCGCCGAGCGGCTCGTCAAGCGTTTCGGAAACCGGGCGCTCGACATCATCTCCGAGCAGAGCGCGAAGCTCCGCGAGGTCCCCGGCATCGGGAAGAAGCGCGCCGAGTCGATCCGAGACGCCGTGCGAAGTCGGCGCGCCGACGCCGAGAACCTCTCGTTTCTGCACTCGTTGGGGATCGGGCCCGCGCTGAGTCGCAAGCTGCTTCGCAAGTATGGGCCGCGCACCGTGGTCGTCTTGCGGGAGGACCCCTACCTCGCTGCCGAGGAAGTGCGCGGCGTCGGCTTCCTGACCGCCGACCGCATTGGACGCGCGGCCGGCATCACCCCCGACGACCCACGGCGCTCCGCCGGGGCCGTTCTGCACCTCGTGGCCAAGGCCGCGGACGAAGGCCACGTGTATCTCCCGGTGAGCGAGATCGAGCGCCGGGTCATCAAGCTCGACGTCCCCCCGGAGAACGCGCTCGAGGCAGTCGAGACGCTCGCCGCCCGCGAGATGCTGATCGTCGAGCAGGACCGCGTCTACGCCCCGCCGCTCCACCGGGCTGAGGAGGTCGCCGCCGACCGCCTGGCTGCGCTCGCACGCCCGCGCGCCGGCCGACTGCAAGCGGCGCGGGACGCGGAGGTACCGGACCATCTCTCCGAGCAACAGGGCGACGCGGTTCGGGCCTCGCTCACCAGCGGCCTGCTCGTGCTGACCGGCGGCCCCGGCACCGGGAAGACCACCACCGTCGAGGCCATCGTCGACGCCCACCGCGCCCTGGAGCTCCGAGTCACCCTCTGCGCCCCGACCGGCCGCGCCGCCAAGCGTCTGAGCGAGGCCAGCGGAGAGGAAGCCAAGACCATCCACCGGCTGCTGGAGTGGAACCCTCAGACGGGGAGCTTCGGCCGCAACGCCGGCGAACCGCTGGAGACCGATCTTCTGCTGGTGGACGAGGCCTCGATGCTCGATCTGACGCTTGGCCAAGCGCTGCTCGAGGCCGTGCCCCCGCACGCGTCGTTGGTCATGGTGGGCGACGTCGACCAGCTCCCTCCCGTGGGTGCCGGACAGGTGCTGCGCGAGATCATCGCGAGCGGCGCGGCCAACGTCGTCCGGCTCGATCGGGTGTTCCGCCAGGCCCAGGAGAGCGCTATCGTCCGAGGCGCGCACGCCATCCTGCAGGGGCGGCTCCCCGAGCCGAGCCCGCGCGGGAAGAAGGGCACGGGCGACCTGTTCATCGTGCGCGCCCGCGAGCCGGACGCCGTGCTCGACCGTGTGCGTGAGGCGCTGGCGCGGATCCCGAAGGCCTACGGTCTCGACGCCAAGCGCGACGTGCAGGTCCTGATCCCGATGCGGCGTGGCCCGCTCGGCGTGAACCGGCTCAACGAAGAGCTCCAGGCCGCGCTGAATCCCGGTCGCTCGAAAGCCGGGTTCCGTCCTGGCGACAAGGTCATGCAGCTCCGCAACGACTACGAGCGCGAGGTCTTCAACGGGGACATCGGCTGGATCCAGCGCATCGAAGACGGCGTCACCTACGTGCAGTTCGACACCGGGCTCCGGTCGTACAAGGCCGACGACCTCGACGCGCTGACGCTCGCGTACGCGTCGACGATCCACAAGTCCCAAGGAAGCGAGTTCCCCGCCGTCGTGCTGGTGCTGCACAACGCGCATCACGTGCTGCTGGTGCGGTCTCTGCTCTACACGGCCGTCACACGCGCGAAGAAGCTCGTCGTGCTCGTCGGGGACCCGCGCGCCATGCAGCGGGCGGCGCGCACCGCGACCGAACACCGTGCGTTCTGCCGACTCGGCGAGCGGCTCCGCGAAGCCGCCGAGAGCTGAGTGCGGGGGCGTCGCCGGTCACCAGACGAGCACTTCGGGCCGCGCCTCACGCAGGCGGTCCCGTGACGCCTCGTCCAAGGCAGGCAGAGAGACCTCACGAAGCGCGCGCATGCGCGTCAGGTCGGCCACCGCGGACGGCGACATCCCCAACCGCATGGGGGGGCGGCCCTGCATGATCAGGCGGTGGAGCTGACGCAGGGCCACCAACGACCTGAGGTGAGTGACCCGCGTGTCTTGAAGCCAAAGCGTGCGAAGGCCGGACAGCACCGCCAGGGTCTCCATGTCGCGACTGCGCACTCCCTGGCCTGCGAGGCGGAGGGCGCGTAGCGAGCGCAGATTCCGAAGAGGGCCAAGGTCGACGCGCTCGTCGACGATGATGAACAGGTCACGCAAACGGCTGAGGGTGCCGATCGCGGTGATGTCCGCGTCGCTGACGGGCACCATCACCCGGAGCGTCTCCAGCTCGCTCTGCCGGCCCAGGCATTGAATGTCCTCGACCCCCTCCGCTCGGTCGATCGACAGCGAACGCAACGAAGGCAACGCGCAGGCCGCGGCGAAGGTGTCCGGGTCCGCGCGACTCAGCTCCAGACGCTCGAGACGCCGCGGGAAACGCCACGCCGTGTGCGGCTGATCCATGCGAACCGACGAGAGCGCGAGCGAGAGTTCGCGAAGCTCCGGCATGGACGCGATCGCCTCGATGTCTTCGGCGGTCGGCTCGCGACGTCCGCTCAGAAGCAGCGCGCGCACGTTCAGGGCCGACAGCCCTTGAAGAGACGTCGTGACCCCACGTCTGGCATGAAGCGAGACCCACGTGAGACTGGCCGCGTTCGCGAGAATCGCCAGGCGGGCGTCCGTGATCGGATCCCCGAGCGCCAACATCTCGAGGTGCGGGAGCCGGGCGATCGCGCGCAGAGACGCGTCGGAGCAGCCAGCCACGGTCAGTCCGTGAAGCCCCGTCGGCAGAAGGTCGTTGTCGACAAGCGCGTCGCAGTCTGCCCAGCGCGCGTAGATGTACCGCGGCGACAAGCCTCGAAGGCACTGAAGACCCACCTCGTCAAACTCGTCGTGAAACTCGATGGCGTACGGCTCGGCCCCCCAGCCGCGCATCTCCGCCCCGGCGGCGCCACAGAGTTCTTCCGAGGTCACGTGCAACGAGATGGGCGGCCGCAGCACCTCCACCCGCTCACGGTGCTGGTAGTTCAGCCACACGACGTGTTCGTCGACCGTCAGGTAGCCGAAGCCGTTCTGAAGCACGTCGTCGGGATGGGTGACCGGTAGCCACACCGAGGTAGGCTCGCCCGCGTCGTACAGGCGGTACGACCACTCGTCCAGATCTGCTGGAGCGGGGGGGGTATCGGACGACGCCGGGTCCGATCGCTCGATCGGCGAAGGCTCGCTCGTCGCACTTTCAGGCGCGTCGGCCACTCCACACGCCTGAAGCGCGACAAGGAGCGCCGACAGAAGCACCGCGATGGAGCCAGCTCGCATGCTCCGCAGAATGAACGGACGGGCACTGAAGCGCCACCGAGAGCACACTTGCGCGTTCAGGGACAGATGGACTGACGCTCACGCGGCGTGCCAGGCCGCTCGACTCCGGTCGCAGCAATCAGCAAAGCCCGGCGATCAACCCAGCCCGGCGATCAACCCAGCCCGGCGATCACCCCAGCCCGGCGATCAACCCCGCCCGGCGATCAACCCAGCCGGGCGATCAA
>JBGCFC010000267.1:0-10836 GCA_045106715.1 Sandaracinaceae bacterium | reverse complement strand
GCGGCGGGTAGCTGCAGCCGATGATCTCGGGGCCCGGAGAGTCGGGGCGCACATCGGCGATGGCGACCTCCAACGCGGGCTGCGTTCGGTAGCCAGGGTCGGCGGTCGGCCAGAGGCGGCTGCCGTCCGCGCCGCTGATCGCCCGCAGCACGCCATCGATGCTGTATGTCGAGTCGGTGCGCGGGGGGTCGGTACCGGCGATGACCTCACGCAGCGGGTTGGCGCGGTGGAACGTGTTGAACACGACATCGGGGATGTCGTTTTCGTCGATCCGCCCATCGCCGTTGTCGTCGTTGAGGTTGGCGACCATCGGCGCGCTCATCACCTGGTTGTGGTCGGGTAGAACGTCAACATCACCGCTCCAGTGCCACTCCTCCTCGAGCTCGAACTCGCCGGTCATCGGTCGGTATTCGCACTCCTCGGCGCCGGTCGCCCGCGGCAGGCACCGGCCGACGCTGGGGTCACAGTACTCTCCCGCGGCGCAGTCGAAGGCGCCCTCGCACGTGGCGCCCGGCTCGGTGCAGCTGCCGAGCAAGCACACCTCCGTCTCTCCACAGCAGATGGCCTCCGCGCCTTCGCCGCACGCCGCCGCCGCGCCACAATCGAGAACACACTCGTCCGCCACGCAGACCCGTGAATCGCCGTCGCAGCAGACGCCGCCGCACAGATCGGCGGTCACGCAGCAGCGGGTGTCACTGGAGCAGGTTTCTGTGGACTCGCAGCAATCCTCTCCACATGCACGCGAGGCCGTGCACACGGGCCCACCCCCGTCCGGTGTCACGTCGCCCGCATCGGGAGGCTGCCCGCCGTCGACCCCCGCCATGCACACCCCGTCCCGGCAGGACTCCCCGTCCTCGCACTCGCTGTCGCCCGAGCAGGGCGTGGTCATCGGAGCCGGATCGCAGGACAGCATCACGGCGGTGAAGAGCACGAAGGAGATGCGGAGTCGAAGCATGGCTCCATCATGCACAAATCGTGGATCCCTGCATGAACAAGACGTGCGGCGCGGCCCTACATCAGGCTCTCGAGCGCGCGCTCCGTCAGCCGGGCGGCGTATCCATGCCGCTTCGGGTGGCTGGGGGCCCAGCCACAGAGAAACCGCTCGAAGTCGGCCCACGCGACCGGGTAGAGCGCACGCCACTCGGTCTCTAGCGCGTCGGCGTCGGTCGTGGAGGGCAACGATCGGCGGAGACGCGCGAAATACCGGTCGAGGACCGCATCGGCGCTCGCCGCGCACCGATGCTCGGGCAGGCAGCTGAGCAGATACGCGACGTCCTTCATCCCGCACCCGCGCCCCGTGTACTGGAAGTCGACGGCTGCGACCGCGTCGTCCGCGAAGCAGAAGTTCGCGAGCTTGGCGTCGCCGTGAACGAGGGTTTGGTGGCGTGCGCGGGAGAGGGCTGCGTCGAGGGCCGCGGCCGCGTCCCTCAGCGGCCCGTCGGGCATGGCCGCCAGCTCATCGGGCCGCGTCTCGAGGTGCCAGTACGTTCCGATCGGCCAGAGGGGGTCGGCGGCGGTCCCGAGGAAGCCGGCGTGGAAGTCCGCAAGCCAGTCGACACAGCGCCCGAGTTCCACATCGTCGACGTTGCGCCGCCTCCCCGCGAACCCCGCGTCGTCCAGGTCCTCGAGCAGGAACCACCAGCCGTTGTCGTGTGCCTCCGTGGCGAGGCAGCGAGGGACCCGCGCGGCCGAGCGAGCCGCGTACTTCCGGTAGAACGCGGCCTCGACTTCATAGCTCCGGAGCTTTCGTTCGTGGGAGCGGTCCGAGCTCCAGCCGCGCGGGTGCATCGCGTCCTGAGGGGGCGCCACGCGCTTGAGGATCACGCAGTCGGCCGCCGCGCCTTCGAGATGCACACGCACGATCTCGCCGTACCCCGACCAAAGCGACTGCAGGCGCTCGCCCCGCCGCGCGTGTGACGCCCCCGTGTGGGCCCGGATCCAGTCGAGCATCTCGTCAGGGGTCCCTACCACGTGTCCCTCACGCCGCCCGCCCGAAAGGGGGGTGCCATCGGCCGTGCACGTGCCCCAGGATGGCCGGATGGAAAACCGAGTGTGTGTGGTCTGCGGAATCGGCCCCAAGAACGGCGCGTCGCTGGCTCGCCGGTTTCATCGCGCTGGCTACCGTGTCGCGATGCTGTCGCGCTCGACGCAGCTGTCGGCGTCGCTGGCGGAGGAGATGGGGGAGGGCGCCAAGGCGTACGCGTGCGACGTCGCCGACGGAGAGTCGGTCGAGGCTGCGTTCAAGCAGGTGGTGGAGGACCTCGGTCCCGTTCACACGCTCGTGTTCAACGCCGGCTCCGGTGTGTGGGGCAACATCGAGGAACTCTCCGCCTCCGACTTCGAGCAGGCCTTTCGGGTCAACGCCCTCGGCCTGTTTCAGACCTCTCAAGCGGTCATCGGTCCGATGGTGGAGCGCGGGGAGGGGGCCATCGTCGTCGTAGGCGCCACCGCGTCGCTGAGGGGAAAGCCGTTCACCACCGCGTTCGCCCCCGCCAAGGCCGCGCAGCGAAGCCTCGCGCAGGCGATGGCCCGACACCTGTCGCCAAAAGGGGTGCACGTCAGCCTGATGATCCTGGATGGGCGCGTGGGCGCTCCCACGGGCGAGGAAATCAACACGATCGACCCTGACCACATCGCGGACGCGGCTCACTTCTTGGCCACGCAACCGCGCTCCGCTTGGACGTTCGAGCTGGATCTGCGCCCTCACCTCGAAAGTTGGTGAACGCGCGCGCACGGCGGGTCGAACGTGACCTCGTCGCAGTCTGCGTCGGTACCGTCCGTCGCCAGCACATTGAGGAAGTCGATCGAGCGGTCCAACGCCACCATCGGGTGGTGCCAGACTCCCGGGTGGTACGTGATCGCGGTCGCGCCCTCGACGACAAACGCCTTCAGTGTCGAGAGGTCCGGCGCATCTCCACCTCGCGCGACGACGAGGAGATAGCGGCCTCCGGCGAGGGGCGCGAAGAGCTGCGTAGAATGCACGTGGCGCTCGAGCCAGCGCACCGAGAGCGTGTCGGTCTCGAGGCCCGTGCAGCGGAACAGCGAGGTGCCCACGCTCGCGTTCGGTCGGAGTGAGGTGATCTCCGCCAAACCGTCCCACGCGGCCGCGGTGCCGTGATTGCAGGCACGCGCGGGCGACTCGCCGGCTTGGATGACACGCCCGAAGGCGCCGTACGCGTCCGCGTCGATCGGGAGGGCGGTCAGCTCCAGCATGACCGGACCCTAGCAGGCGGGCGCGCGGCCGGGCTGCCACGCATCGTGCGCAGGCTTTGGGAACCGGCGAGGGGGCGGTATCGTCGACCGGATGACTCAGCTTACGCGCGCGTTGGTCCTTCTGACTGCCTTGTCCCTTTGCCTGATGGGCTGCGATGACACCCGCGGAGGCACGGACTCGGGCCCTCGCATCGATTCGGGCCGTCCTGCCATGGACGGGGGGCGAGACAGCGGCACCCCGATCGACAGCGGCACGGACTCAGGCACGCCGCCCGTCGATGGAGGACCGGACGCGGGGCCGCCTCCGCCCCCCGAGAACTCGGACGCGACCTGCGGCAATGGCATCGACGACGACCGGGATGGCCTCACCGATTGCGCCGACGACTCCTGCCACGGCCACCCGTTCGTGACGGTGTGCACCGAGGACTGCACCACACCGGGGGACGATGACCTCGACGGTTTCGCAGACTGTGAGGATCGCGACTGTTGGGACACGCCCGGGTGCTTGGCGCTGCCCAGCCACCAGGAAGCCGGCGCCGCGGAGTGCGGCAACGGACTCGACGACGACGGCGATGGATTCCGTGACTGCGCCGACTTCTCCTGTCAGGGCACGGTGCCCAGCTGCAACGAGGCGACCGACGAGGTCTCGAACTGCGCCGACGGGATCGACAACAACAGCCACTCGAGCTCGTCCACCTTCGGCGACTTTGTCGACTGCACACCCGGGACCCCGGACCGGCAGTGTGAGCTGTGGGGGCAGTGCCCCGGGACGGTCGTCGAGGCCTCGGCCGCCGACTGCGATGACGGCATCGACAACGACGGCGACGGTTTCACCGACTGCGACGACCGCAGCTGCCAGCGTTCACAGGCGCAAGGGGTCTGCGACGGCAACGCGGTGACGTGCGCCGATGGCATGGACAACGACGGGGACGGATTCGCGGACTGCAGTTCGTTTGCGTGCCGGTGCTGCCCCGGCGAGGGCGACGCCTGCGGCCAGCAGCGCTCGACGGGGACGTGCGCTCCCTGCGCCGAGTAGCGTGCACATCGAGGACCTCAATCTCGGCGTACCGAGATAGGGGCTCAAGGGATCGACCGATCCGTTCGTACTCTCCATCCATGATCGGTTCCCTCGCCCGCTCCCTCGCTCGCCCCGTGCAGGCGCCTCAAAAGACCCCTCCCAGCGATCCGCAGGCGGTGCCCGAACCCGGGTCCGTCGAGTCGGAGCCCGGACGTAGCCCGGTCGCCGACCCCAAGCGGGTGGGTGCCAACGAGGCTGCCCAGGAACTCACTCCCGAGGACCAGCGCGAGGTCCAACGGCTGCAGGCGCGGGACAAAGAGGTGCGTGCACACGAGCAAGCGCACGCGGCCGCGGGAGGGAGCCACGCGGGCGCGCCCAGCTACGAGTACGAGACGGGTCCCGATGGCAAGCGCTACGCCGTCGGCGGGGAGGTCGCCATCGACACCAGCGTCGACAGCGGCGACCCAACCGCCAGCATCAGCAAGCTCGAGCAGGTCGTGCGCGCCGCGTTGGCGCCGGCGTCGCCCTCCGGACAGGATCGGAAAGTGGCGGCGCAGGCCCAGGCGAAGATCGCACGCATGCGGGCCGAGATGATTCAGCAAGAGCCGGAGCCGCTGGATGGGGATCCCGAGCGGGCGCAAGCAGCCGAGGCCTACCAGAAGACCTCCGCCGGCGACGAGAGCATGTCCACGCTGAACCTCGTCGCCTGCGACAGCTGTGGGAGTGGCCACGCGCCGTAGCGGCGGCAAGCTCTCGACGGGGCTCGGATGTCCCTTCAGGCTTCCCGCGCATGACTGCCCTCGCTGACGTGAGCGCCCGCGCGCATTGCTACACCTGCGACAAGGTGAAGCGGCTCTGTCTGTGCGAGCGCATCGCCCGGGTCGACAACCGCACGCCCGTACACATCGTTCAGCATCGCAACGAGCATCGGCACCCTTTCGGCACAGTGCGCATCGCGCGTCTCGGCTTGTCGAACATGACGCTCGATGTGGTGCGCGACGAGAACGATCCGCTGTCGCTGCCCGATGACGCGGCCATCCTCTTTCCCGACCCGGGCGCGCCCGTGCTTTCCGAGATGCCCGTCGAAGAACGCCCTCGGCGGCTGATCGTGGTGGACGGGACGTGGGCGCTCGCCTCCCAGTTACGTCGCCACCACCCTGCGCTCGCGGGCCGCGCCGCGGTGACCCTGCCGCCGGGCCCGCCGAGCCGTTACCGGCTGCGGAGCGAGCCGTCGCCCGAGGCCATTTCGACGCTCGAGGCGATCGTGCGGGCGCTCGAGGTGCTCGAGCCCGAAACCCGCGGGCTGGGTGGATTGATCGACGCGTTTGACGCCCTTAACGAGGACCAGCTCGAGGTGCGCAAGCAGCACCCGCCATCGCCGCGCCATCGCGCCAAACGACGCCCGCGCAAACCCGCGCCGCCCGCTCTGACGGGAGACCCGGCGAAGCTGGTCCTCCTCTACGTGGAGCTGCACCAGCCACGTGGGCAGGAGGACCGCTTCATTCTCCGGTTCACCGCGACGCGGCCCAGCCAGGGACTGCTGCTCGATGCGTTGGTGGAGAGCCCGCTGCCGGCCAGTCGTGAGCGCTACGACAACATGCGCGTGCCGGCCGCGGTCGGCATGGACAGACTCTCCTTGTCCGAGTTGTCGGCACGTCTCCGAACGCTGATCCAGCCGTCTGACACCTTGGTCTCGTGGTCGGTGCGGCCCACTGAGGCGCTCCGGGGACTGGGTCTCGAGCAACCGTTGCTGAGCGCGAAGCACCACTTCGGCTGCCAGTTCCTCCGCAACGGAGACGGCAAGCCCGGCTCGCTGACGGACGTGGTTCAGCGCCTCGGGCTGACCCCGCCGACGCCGGCGGCGCCGGGGCGGGGAGGGCAGCTGTTGGCGGCGCTCGAGGTGGTGGTGGCCGCGATCCGTCAGCGCGCGCTCGACGACACACAGGCCTGAAAGCCGTCCCGAAGGACACGCTCGTCGAGGCTCAAGCCGAGCACGACGAGGCGGGTCTCTCGCCGATCCGCGTCGTCTTCGAACTCCACCTCGACCCCGTCCCCGACGCCTGAGAGCACGAGCCGGCCCGGCACTCCCTCGATGGCAACGACGCCCTTGAGGCGCAGTATGCGCGGGCCCATCGCGCCGAGCACGTCTTCCATGAAGCCGCCGAACGCGTCCTCGTCGAGTTCACCGTCGTGCGTCAGCGATACCGCATCGATCGGACTGTGTGGGCGGGCGCGGGGCAGGATTCGGGGTACGCGCGGGCGTCGGTCGAGCAGCTCGGCCAACGACGTGGCCTGGCCGACACGCCCCTTTGCCGCGTCCACGATGAGGGCCGCGGGGGCGAGCGCCTCCAGCGCCTGCTGATCCTCGGACGAAGGCGCCGCGATGTCGGTGTGGGAGACGACGACGACGTCGGCGAAGGCCAACTGCTCTTTGGCGAGGTCGAAGCGGAAGACGCGCGCGAGCCGGCTGCCGTCCACCACGGTGATCACCCCGTCGAGGCGGAGCGGGGCATCGATGCGGCGGAGCGCGGAGACGACTCCGGCGGGGGAGGCGGCACCGGAGGTCTCGACCAGGATGCGATCGGGCTTCATTGCCGCGAGCTCGGAGAACGCCCGCGCCAGGGCGGGCGCCCCCTGGCAGCAGATGCAGGCGCCGGCGATCTCACGCAGCCGTGCCACCCGGGCGGAGAGCCGGTCTCCGTCCAACCCCACCTCTCCGAGCTCGTTGACGATCACCGCGACGTTGTCCGTCATGCCGGCGAGCCAGCACTCGAGCAGCGTCGACTTCCCCGCGCCCAAGAAGCCCGTGAGGACCGTAACGGGGATCGGCGCAGCATCGGGAGGCACGAGGACGGGCTACCCCGGGAGCCCGCGTCAGTAAAGGCCGGTGCCCAGGATGTAGCCGAGCGCGTACCGGGCGCCTTCACACAGCCCCACGAGCGAGCCCAAACAGAGTGCCACCAGGACCAGGCTCCACACGAGGGAGAGGTCGCGGGTGCAGCGTTTCACCGCGAGCCAACGCGCGCGGACCTCGCGCTCATTCCGCTTCAGGCTCGCCCCCGCCGTCGAACAAGCGGTCGAGGTCGGCCGGTCGCAGAGGCTTGTCCAAGACCTCGTTGTCGATCGCCGCCACGAACGCACGCATTCTGGGTGTGAAGGCGCCGCCCGTGCAGAACACCATGCGTGCGGCCAAGTGCGGGGCGCGTTCCGCGAGCGCTCGGTGGACGGCGGGCCCATCGACATCGGGCATCATCAGGTCGCAGACGATCACGTCGAACTCGGGGTCCTCCTCCAGGAGCGCGAGGGCCTCGCCTCCGCTCTCCACCACGACCGCGGCGCGGTTGCGCAGCATGCGTCGGTAGGCGCGCACCATTCCGGGGTCGTCGTCGATGACCAGGATGCGTTTGCCCGCCGGAAGCACCGGCGGGGTCGAGCCGGGCCGCGGCGTCATGCCCGTGTCCAAGGGGAGCCGCACATCGAAACGGGTGCCCTCTCCGACGTTGCTCGCCGCGTCGATCTGACCGCCGTGCGCGGCGAGGATCTCGGCCGTCAACGCGAGCCCGAGCCCGGCCCCTTGGTCGGCGGGTTTTGTGCTGAAAAACGGCTCGAACACGCGGGCCAACGTCGATTCGTCCATGCCGTGGCCGGTGTCCGACACGGAGATGACGATTCCGTCCTCCTGGGCGTGGGTTTCCACGCGCACGAGATTGGCCTCCGCGTGTCCCTCCACGATCGCCTGCGCCGCGTTCAGCAGCAGGTTGGTCAGGACCTGTTCGAGCTTGCCGCGCTGCATGGCGACCCGAGGCACGCTGCGTTCGAGCGACAGCTCCACGCGCGCGCGGTGGCGCAGCTCGTTGTTGAGTCGGCTCAGCGTGTTCCGCACCACGTCGTTGACGTCCAGCTCCACGACCTCGCGCTCGTCGACACGCCAGAACTGCCGGAGGTCGCGCGCAACCGACGCGATCCGCGCGAGGCCTTCCTGCGTGTCGGCCAGCGCCTCTTCGACGACGCGCGTCGCTTCCGGATCGCGACCCACTCGTCCGGTTCCGATCTGCTCGTGGATCACGCGGCAATTGAGCATCGCGAATGCCGCCGGGTTGTTGATCTCGTGCGCGACCCCCGCGGCCACTTCGCCCACCGCCGCGAGTCGCTGGGCGCGCTCGAACCGCTCCCGTTGGCGACGCCGCTCGGTGACGTCGCGCGCGACCATCACGATCAACGACCGGCCCGCGCTCTCGAAGACGTTGTGCATCGTATCGGCGACGAACGACTCGCCATTTGCCCGACGAAGCGCGGTCTCCACCCGAGGCGCCCGCCCGTACTCGGTGAGCTGCCGGTTGACGCCTTCGAGGGTGTCCGGGTGGGTGTAGATCGCGGAGCGCTCGAGCGTCTGCCAACGCACCGTGGAGTACCCGAACATCGAGCAGGCGGCGGGGTTCGCTTCGACCGTCTCACCTGTCTCCATGTCGGTGATCACGACCGCGTCTTCCGTGCACGTCACGACCCCTCGGTAGAACGCCTCGGACTGCCGGATGCGCGCGACGTCGAGTTCGAACTCCGAGCGCACGGGCGGCGCGCGCGCAGGGTCACGCAGCACGGTGACGTGGAACGATCCCGCGTCGGTCTCGAAGCGCTGCACCCAGAGGTCCATCGTGACGAGCCGCCCGTCGCGGCACCGCACCGGGATGGCGCGTGCGTGCGTGTGGCCGCGTTCGATGAGCTCTTCGCTGAAGCGACGGTGTTCGTCCCGCGGGAACTGGCTCAGGTCGCCGCCGGTCATGGAGGTGAGCTCGTCGAGGCTGTAGCCGAGTCTCTGAATCGCCGCTGGGTTGGCGTCGACGAACCGCGCCGTCGACCAATCTGACACCAGCACGATGTCGCCCGCCTCCTCGAGGATGGCGCGATACGCGGTGAGTGGGTCAGGGATCGACATTCGCTTCAGCATATCCGAAGCCGGCACCCGCCCTCGCTTTACTCTGGGCGGCGATGGACCCACCCCCCCGGGCATGCCGCTGACCAAGATCACGAACGGCCTCTGGACCACCCAGTCGTCACTGAACTTCTTTGGCGTGCCCATGTCCGCGACGACGACGCTGGCGGAGCTCGGCGACGGCGGGCTGCTGGTCGTCTCGCCCGGCGCGATCGACGATGCCCTCCGGAGGCAGGTCGATGCACTCGGCGAAGTGCGCGCCATCGCGGCGCCTAACCAGTTTCACCACATGTTCATCGACGGCTGGCGCGCGGCCTATCCGGACGCGTCGTTGCATGTGCCGACGTCGCTCAGGAAGAAGCGCCCCGATCTGGCGGAGGCAGCGGAACACACGGCAGAGGCGCCCTCGGTGTACGCGGACGCCGTCGGGCAGCTCCCGATGCAGGGCCTGCCATTCCTCGACGAGACCTGGTTCTTGCACCGTCCGTCGCGGACGCTCATCGACACCGACCTCATGCACAACACGCACGAGGACCCGAGCTGGATCGCCCGGAGCGGCTGGAAGATGATGGGCGCGTGGAAGCGGTTCGGGCCTTCGCGGCTGGAGCGGCTTTTGGTCAAGGACCGCGCGGCCCTCGCGGAGTGTGTCGAGACCGCGCTCACCTGGGAGTTCGACCGCGTCATCGTGGCGCACGGAGAGGTCCTCGAGGTGCCCGACGCGCGCGACCGCGTGAGAGCGAGCTGGAGCTGGCTGCTGCGCTGAACGCGTCTCACCACTGCATCGGGATCGGCCACTCGACCTCACGCGCCGGTGAGGCGAACGGCTGGAATCCGACTCCGAGCAGGCCGCTCCGGTTCACGCCCCAGCAGCACACGCCGCCCGACTGCAGTGCGCTGCATGTCGCGTCCCGGTTGGCCACGGTGTCCAGAACAAGACCCAGACCCGCCTGGCGGTTGGGGTTGGCGCTGTCCTGCGCCAGGGCCTGTCGGCTCCCCCAGCACCAGGTGAGCCCCTGCGCGTCCACCGCGCACGCGCGGGTCGCGCCCATGCGGATCGACACGGCCGGTGGCAGGCCGTCGACGGGGACCGGGATGTCCGAGGCGGCCATGGTGCTCGGCCCGAGGGTCCCGTGGGCGCCGCTGCCCCAGCAGACCACGCGTCCGTCCGAGAGTCGCGCGCAGGCCGACTCGTCTCCCACTGCGACGTCGACGGCGGGTGCGTGGAAGCCGTCGATCGCAACGGGCCGCTCGGTGCCGGTGAGGTCGCCCCAGCATGCCACCACGCCATCGGCACGGACCGCGCACGTCGAGTGACCGCCGGCCGCGACGGACGTCGCCGTCAGGCCCTGGGCCCGGGTGGGCCGGCTGCGGAGCTCTCGCGTTCCGTCGCCGAGTTGGCCGACGTCGTTCTTGCCCCAGCACTGGACCTGTCCGCGGGAGGTGATCGCGCAGCTGTGGTCCGAGCCGGTCGTGACCCCGACCGCGCCGCGAAGCCCGACGACGCGAGCGGCCAGGTTGCCCGACGGGTTTCGCCGGTTGGACGTGCCGAGCTGGCCCCAGTCGTTGCTCCCCCAGCAGAACACCGCGCCGCGCTCGGTGACGGCGCACGCGTGCATGCGGCCCGCGTCTACACCGCGCGCGTCCTGGACGTTGCGCACGGTGACGGGGGTTGCGC
>JBGCFC010000266.1:0-6166 GCA_045106715.1 Sandaracinaceae bacterium | reverse complement strand
CGACGACGCACTGCCCGACGACGCACTGCCCGACGACGCACTGCCCGACGACGCACTGCCCGACGACGCACTGCCCAGCGACGCACTGCCCGACGACGCACTGCCCAGCGACGCAACGCCCGGCGACGAAACGCCCGCTGGGGAAGCCCGCCCTGAGACCACCGTCGAACCGGGTCCTGCCGTCGACGTGCCGTCCGAACGACGCATCCGCCCGAGCGCAGCCGGCACGCTGCTGCGCGACACGCACGACTGGAAGGGCCTGGCCCGCCGAGCGGCCGCCGGGGCCGGGCTCTCGATGGTGTACGGCGTGGCGCTCGGCGCCCGGGAGGGAGGCCTGGACCTCGTGCTGCACGCCGTCGGGGTGCCGAGCGCGCTGCTTGCCGTGACGCTGCTCGGGCTGCCCGCGCTGTACATCGTGTTGGCCTTGTTCAACGCGCCGCTGTCCCTACGCCGCGCTGGAAGCGCAGCAGCGCGCGGCATCGCGTCGGCGGGGATCGTGCTCGCGGGGCTCTCGCCGCTCGCGGCGCTCTTCGTTGTGACGAGCAGCTCGTCGGAGGGCGCGGCCATCGCTGGCGGGCTCGGTCTCTGCGTCGGCGGGGCCCTCGGACTGCGACACCTCGCCAGCACCCTGTCGGAGGCGCTCCGGGACGCCGACAGCGCGACTCGGACGGTCGCAGGCTTCGCCCAGCTGGGCTTCGTCTTCTTCGCCGCGCTCCTGGCGTGGCGTGTTTGGGGGGCCCTGCTCCCGCTCTTGGGAGGTGCGTGATGCGTGTTGAATCCGGCGACCGATCGAACCCGATCAGCCTGCTGCTTCGAAACCCCGGCGAGGTCGCACGCCGCTGCATCGAGGAGGACCGCCTCACGCCGCTCGTCATCGCGTCGCTCGCCGCGGTGACCGTCGGGGCCGCCGTCTTCGGCGGTGTGGTGGGCTCGTTCCGCGGCGGCGTTCAGATCGGCTATGGGGCCATCAAGATGCCGCTCGCGCTCTTGGGTGCGTTGGTTCTGTCGGTCCCTGCGTTCCACGCGGTCGCCGCCTCGTTGGGCCGCGCATGGCCGCTCCGCGCGGTCGTCGCGTTGACCCTCAGCGCCGCCGGGCGCGCGGCGCTGGTGCTGCTTGCCACCGCGCCGATGTTGTGGCTCGCGCTCGACCTCGGGCTCGGCTACCACGCCGCCGCCTTGGCGTCGGTCTTGGCGTACGGCGTCGCCGGACTGTCGGCGCTCGGCGTGCTGCTTCGTGGCCTCGGCACCGGCAAGCACCGCATCGCCACCGCCCTCGCATTCGCCTTCGTGTTCCTCGCCGCGGGCTCCCAGACGAGCTGGGTGCTGCGCCCTTATCTTGTACGACCGCAGTCCGAGGAGGTGCCGTTCGTACGCGGCTTCGAAGGGGGCGTCGCCGACGCCATCGCCCGCTCCGCGCGCTCCGCCGTGGGGATCTACGACCGGACCGAACACAGCAGCCGGGCCGTAAGCCACGCCGTTCGGGACCCCTACGGCTGCCGCGCGAACCACACCCCACCTGGAGGCTGGCCGCCGGGATCCGTCTGCGCAGATCTGCACTCGGAAGCCCAGGGGACGTGGCGATGAGCCTGGTCGATCTCGCCGTCCTGTACCTGATCGTCGGCGCGGGCTGCGCGGCGGTCGTCTACCGGCGGACCGGCCGTCCGGCGTCGGCCGCCCTCGCCTTGCCGCTCTGGCCCATCTGGGCGCCGGTGGCGCTCGTCGACGACGCGCCGCGACGCGGCTCTGCCGTTGGGCGAGTGGCGCGCATCGAGGAGCAGCTGACGCAAGCCGTTCAGGCCTGCCGTGGAAGCGCTTGGTCAATCCTCCTGCCGGACGACGCAGTCCGACGGCTGCGCGCGGAGATCAACCTGGTTGTCCAGCGCATCGACGAGCTCGACGAAGTGTTGGAGGGGCCGGGCTTCGACCTGACCTCGGCGGAGCGACGGGTAAGCGAACTGAGCCGATCCGGAGGCAGCCGCCGCGCGCTGGAGACGGCGGTCCTGCATCGCAACAACGTCGCCCGTATCCAGGCGATGCGCGACCGGAGTGAGCGCGCCCTGGAGGAGCTCGGTGAGGTGGTCGGCGCGCTCCGCAGCCAGCTCGTCCTGGCGCGCTACGCGGGATCGTCCCCCGAAGGGGTGGGTGGTATCGTCACCGAGTTGTGGGCGCACGTGGAGGGCCTCGCCGACGTGATGAACATCGACATGCCGCCCCCCGCGGAGACGCCCGCGGACACCCCCGCCCCACACCCCTGAGGGAACGTGAGCCGACACATCCTGGTCGTAGACGATGAAGCGCGCATCCGTGAGGTGGTGCAGTACGCGCTGGAGCGCGAGGGCTTCCGGGTGACGCCGGTGGACGACGGAGCCGAAGCGCTGCGCGCGGCGGAGGCTGGCGACTTCGACCTCCTCGTGCTCGACGTCATGCTGCCGGGCATGGACGGGCTCGAGCTGTGCCGGCGGATCCGGGCTTCGTCCAAGGTGCCGATTCTGTTCCTGAGCGCGCGAAACGACGAGATCGACCGTGTGCTGGGCCTCGAGCTCGGCGGCGACGACTACCTCACCAAACCGTTCTCCCCGCGTGAATTGGTCGCGCGCGTCAAGGCCGTGCTGCGGCGGGTCGGGGACAGCGCCGAGCCGGAGGAGCGCAAGAAGCTCGTGCACGGCAACATCACCCTCGACCCCGAGCGCCACGAGGTCCACTGGGGAAGCCACCCGCTGACGCTGACGCCCACCGAGTTTGGTCTCCTGGCCGCATTGCTCGAGCGGCCCGGCATCGTGCTCAGCCGGGGACAGCTCATGCAGCGCGCGTACAGCTACGACAACCTCGTCACCGAGCGCACCATCGACACCCACGTCCGCCGCATTCGCGCGAAGTTCCGCGCCGTCGGCGGCGACGACCCGATCGCGACCGTGCACGGCGTCGGATACAAGGCGGGCGCCTGACGGCCGCGCGCGGTCGGCTCAGGCGACGACGATCACGGTGAAGATCCTCGAGCAGCTCGGGCGCATCCGAGTGCGGCTGTTGATCGTGAACCTGGTCGTCGTCATCGTGCCGGTGGCCGGCCTGGAGTTCGCTCGCATCTACGAGCAGCAGCTGCTCTCGTCGCTTCAGCGCGACATGCGAAACCAAGCGGCGCTCGTCCGCGAGACCGTGGAGGCGGGGCTGCGCGCCGGCCGCCCCATGGCCGATCCGACGACGGCCGACATTCTGATCGGAGCCGCCCGCAACACCCGCACCCGCATCCGCGTACTCGACGAAGCCGGCCAGCCGATGGTCGACTCCCACGCCGAAGGTCCACCCGAAGGCCCCGAGCTGCCATCGCCGACCATCCTCCCGGGCAGCGCCTACGAGAGCGCGGCCGACGTCCGTGCGTCGTCATGGTCCAGTCCGTCTCAAGCGCGCTGGCCCGACGTGCACGACCGGCGCGAGGTGCAAAGCGCGCTGGCCGGGCACCCCGACGCCTACACGCGGATCCGGGAGCGCGGCCCGTCGGTGTTCCTGTTCGTCACGGACCCGGTGCGCATCGATGGGGACGTCGCGGGGGTGATCTACGTGACGCGCTCCACGACCCCGGTCTTGGAGGAGCTCTACAAGATCCGGACGGGGCTCATCGAGGTGCTGGTGCAGGCGATGGCCTTGACCCTCCTGCTCACCCTCATCCTGGCGTGGAGCATCAGCCGGCCGCTGTCCCGGCTGGCCAAAGCGGCCCGCCGCATCACACGCGGGGATCGGGGCGTGGAGGTCCCCGTCGGGGGCTCAGGGGAGATCCGCGATCTGGGCGAGGCGTTCAGGACGATGACCACGCGCCTCGACGGACGCATGCAGTACATCAGCGAGTTCGCGGCGGACGTCGGTCATGAGCTCAAGAGCCCGCTCACCTCGATTCGCGGCGCCGCCGAGCTGCTGCGCGAAGGCGCGGCCGACGACCCGGTGGCGCGCGCACGTTTCCTCGAGAACATCGAGCTGGACGCCGAGCGGCTCGATCGCCTGGTGAACCGCCTGCTCGAGCTGAGCCGCATCGACAGCAGCGTGGCTCCAATGGAGGAGTTCGACCTCGGCGCCATGGTGGGGCGCGTCGTCGACCGAACCCACACCGCAGAGTCCCCCGTGGTGGTGGACTGGCAGACCGAAACGCGAAGGTGGCGGGGCCGCGAAGAAGACCTCGAGCGGGCGCTGCTCAACCTGGTGGAGAACGCGCTCCGCTTCTCCCCGGACGGCGCGGCCGTGGACCTCACCGTGCGGCTGTCCGGCGACGGGTCCAAGCTGCGGGTCTCCATCGCCGACCACGGCGAAGGCGTGCCCGAGGCGCACCGCAGCAAGATCTTCGAGCGCTTCTTCACCACCGACGCCGACCGGAACGGCACCGGCCTCGGCCTCGCCATCGTCGCGAGCGTCGCGGCGGCGCACCGGGGCGAGGTCGAGCTGGCCGAGACCGACGGAGGCGGCGCGACGTTCCACCTCACGCTCGGACGGGGCTAGACGTCCCCATCACCGGAAAACCAGCGCCTCCGCTCGAGCGCCGCTACCGCTCGTAAGCACGGAGACCCTCCGAGTAGAGACAGCCTCGACGGCGCATTTCAGCCGCGAGGGCCACATCGCGGGCATCCGGCATGGGCTCACGAACTCGCGAGCGCGTCGATCGCATCCCACTCGAGTCGTTCGGTCCCTCGTGCAGGCTGCAAGAGCTGCTTCGCCATCGCGGCGCCGAGGTCCTCCACGCGGATGCCGCGGTAACGCCGCAGGCCCCCGAGCAGGAGCGGCTGTAGGTGCGGCCACACCGCGAGGGTGATCGCCTGGCTCACCCCGTACCGATTCGTGGGCGTCAGGATCATCGAAGGCCGAAACAAGCTCAGCTGAGCGAACTCCAGCGCCTCGAGACCGGCCTCGAGTTCGCCTTTGCAGCGCAGAAAGAACGAGGCCGACGTCGGACTCGAACCGACCGAACCGAGGGAGCCGAAACGCGTCACGCCCGCCTCTCGGCACGCCTGTCCGAACGCGAGGGGTGCGTCGCGATCGATCTGAACAAATCGCTCACGGGAGACCTTGGAGGGTTCGCCTACGCCCAGGGTGGAGAGCGCCGCATCGTGACCGTCGAGGTGCGTTCGGTAGGTGGTGGCGTCGAGCACATCGACGACGTGCTGCGTCACCCTCGGGTCCCCGAGGCCTTCGACCTCGCGTCGGCCCAGCAGCGTCAGACGATCCAGCGCGGGCATCGAGAGCAGCGTCCGAATCGCGTGCCCTCCCACGGCACCGGTCCCGCCGATCATCACCACCCGTAGCGAGCTCAATCCGGGCCCCGCTCCAAGAGCCCGATCAGCGCGTCCGTGTCGAGGCGCGCGTGGGTCTCGGCGCCGGAGAGCAAGCTCTCGGCGAGCTCGCGCTTCTCACGATGGAGCGCCAGGACCTTGTCCTCGATGGTCCCTTGCGCGATCAGGCGCACGACGGTGACCGGCCGCGTCTGCCCGATGCGGTGCGCGCGGTCCGACGCCTGGTCTTCTGCTGCCGGGTTCCACCAGGGGTCGAGGTGGATCACGGTGTCCGCGGCCGTCAGGTTCAGCCCCGTGCCGCCCGCCTTGAGCGAGATCAGGAAGACGGGATCGTTGCCCTCCTGGAACCGCTCGACGAGCGAGGCGCGCTCCTTGGCTGGCGTGCCGCCATCGAGGTAGAGGGGATCGATGCCGCGGGCGACGAGCGCACGCCGGACGATGTGCAGGTGTCCGGTGAACTGGCTGAACACGAGCGCTCGACGGCCCTCCTCGCGAAGGGACTCGATCATCGACAGCGCGGCCGACAGCTTGGAGGAACGCGACGGCGCGTCCGGGTCGACCAGCGCGGGGTGGCAGGCCAAGCGCCGAAGGCGCGTCAGCGCGGCGAGAATGGTGAAGCGTCCCTTCCCGTCCGTCGGCTGCTGCGCGACCGCGGCCAGCGCCGCGCGACGCTCCGCCTCGTAGCGCGCCATCTCGTCGGCCGTCAGCTCCACCGAGCGCGTCACCTCCGTCCGGCTGGGCAGCTCGGAGAGAACCTGCTTTTTTGTCCGCCGGAGAAGGAACGGAGACACCAGCTCCCTCAGCGCGTCGCGTCGCTCGGCGTCCTGGCCGCGCTCGATGGGCTCGGCGAACCGACGCCGGAACGCAGTGGGGCTGCCGAGCAGGCCGGGGACGAG